>NZ_DATGFH010000008.1:0-270398 GCF_035309285.1 Bradyrhizobium sp.
CTTGACCGAAACCTCGAATACTGAGATCAAAACCTGCATCCAACGGCGCCATCTCGCTCATGCGCCGCCCTGGTCGTCATCGACCGGATCAAGTGGTCGCCATGCGTCGGAATCCATGGTCGCCTTCACCGGAATGCGCAACAAGACCTTCGAATCCTGGGGACTCTGGACCGGCGCGATTTGGGATGAGGAGCACGAAGGTACCAACGGCATCGGCACATGTCTGGTCGAGAAGCGGCCCCTGACGATCGACCGCGATCAGCATTTCCTTGACCGCAACACCCTGCTGAGCTGCACGGCAGCTCCGGTCTACGATCAAAACGCAAATCTGGCGGGCGCGCTTGACGTCTCCTCGTGCCGTGCCGACCGCACGGACCTGTTTGCCGACCTGATCAGGCTTGCCGTTGGCGAAGCCGTCCGCCGCATCGAGGCCGAGCTTTTCAGATCGGCTTTCGCGACCTCGCGGATCGTGTTGCTGCCGGCGACCGACGGACAGTGCGGCGGACTGCTTGCCGTCGATGCCGACGATCTCGTCATTGGCGCAACGCGGTCGGCGCGCCTCGCCCTGGGTCTTCCGACCGAACGCGCATTCCGTCAGGTTCCGGCGGCCGACCTGCTTGGCGGACCAGGCCAGGCGAGCGAGCATCTCGGCGACGTCCAGCGTGGCGTGTTGCATCGCGCGCTGATGCGGGCCAACGGCAACGTATCCGCTGCGGCCAAGGCGCTCGGCATAAGCCGCGCCACGCTGCATCGCAAGCTGAAGCGGTTCGAGCTCGGGTCGCACTGAGCGATCCTCACGCCTCTCCCACAAAAGTCCTCATCCGGTTCGCTGCACCTGGCAAGTGTCGCAACTCTGCGACACTTCCCGCATGCGACATGCCACGCTCGGGCTGACAGAAGGCCATCTCCGCGAGATCGTAGCAGGCAAGTCGCAAGGCGCGAAAGCGCGCCGCAAATGGGCAAGCGCCGGCGACGGATAATGCAACACAACAGCGGGAGTGAGCTATGAACAAGCCGGAATTCGTCACCACGACCAGGTCTCCCTTCGCGGAGCGCTATGACAATTTCATCGGCGGCCAATGGGTGGCGCCGCGATCGGGCAAGTATTTCGACAATATCTCGCCGGTAACCGGAAAGGTCGTCTGCAAGATCGCGCGTTCGGAAGCGGCCGACGTCGAGGCTGCGCTGGATGCCGCGCATGCCGCCAAGGATTCCTGGGGTCGCACTAGCGTGGTCGAGCGCGCCATCATCCTGAACCGCATCGCCGACCGCATGGAGGCCAATCTCGAGCGGCTCGCGGTTGCCGAAACCTGGGACAACGGCAAGCCGATCCGCGAGACTCGCGCCGCCGATCTGCCGCTTGCGATCGATCATTTCCGCTATTTCGCCGGCGTGGTCCGCGGGCAGGAAGGCACGCTCGCCGAGATCGACCAGGACACCGTCGCCTACCACTTCCATGAACCGCTCGGCGTCGTCGGGCAGATCATTCCATGGAACTTCCCTCTGTTGATGGCGTGCTGGAAGCTCGCACCCGCGTTGGCGGCGGGCAACTGCGTGGTGCTGAAGCCGGCCGAGCAGACGCCGGCTTCGATCATGATCTGGATCGAGCTTGTCGCCGACCTGCTGCCGCCCGGCGTCGTCAACATCGTCAACGGCTTTGGCCTCGAGGCCGGCAAGCCACTCGCCTCGAGCCCCCGGATTGCCAAGATCGCTTTCACCGGCGAGACCACGACGGGACGGCTGATCATGCAATATGCCAGCCAGAATCTGATCCCGGTCACGCTCGAGCTCGGCGGCAAGTCGCCCAACATCTTCTTCAAGGACGTGGCAGCCGAGGACGACGACTTCTTCGACAAGGCCATTGAAGGCTTCGTCATGTTCGCGCTCAACCAAGGCGAGGTCTGCACCTGTCCGAGCCGGGCGCTGGTGCACGAAGATATCTTCGATCGTTTCATGGAGCGAGCGCTCGGCCGCGTTGCCGCGATCAAGCAGGACGACCCACGCAACCCAGCCACCATGATCGGTGCGCAGGCATCGAGCGAGCAGCTTGAGAAGATCCTCTCCTACATCGATATCGGCAAGAAGGAGGGAGCCAAGCTGCTTGCCGGCGGCGAGCGCGCCAAGCTCGGGGGCGATCTCGCGGGCGGCTTCTATGTCCGGCCCACGGTGTTCCAGGGCAACAACAAGATGCGGATCTTCCAGGAGGAGATCTTTGGTCCGGTTGTCTCCGTCACCACGTTCAAAACGGACGATGAGGCGCTGGCGATCGCGAACGACACGCTGTACGGCCTCGGCGCCGGGGTTTGGAGTCGCGACGCCAACCGATGCTATCGGTTCGGCCGTGCGATCCAGGCGGGCAGGGTGTGGACCAACTGCTATCACGCCTATCCCGCGCATGCGGCGTTCGGCGGCTACAAGCAGTCGGGAATCGGGCGCGAGACTCACAAGATGATGCTCGATCATTACCAGCAGACAAAGAATCTTCTGGTCAGCTATAGCCCGAAGAAGCTTGGGTTCTTCTAGAGTACGAAGTCGGAGAGGCAGGAAGGAGTGCGGCGGAGTGGTATCTATGACGCCAAACCGCCGCCTTCGTTCCGTCGTCCTTGATTTGCGTCGAAGGGCGCATCGGAAGGACTAGATCCTGGTTTGTGTTCCAGCCTTGCCCGGCGTTGCCAGTTGAGGAAGATCAAAGCAGGCTATGACATTGCGGTGCAGGCTCTCGAACGCGATCAATCGGGAGACCGCAACATGCCCCGTAATATCGGTACCATCGATCAGGTCATCGGCTTCATGCCTGGCCTCGCGGTCATCGCCTATATCGCAAAGGACGGCGTGATCATGCCAGGTTGGGTCCCGGCAGTCCTGGCCGGCGTTTTTCTGATCGTGACGCGCACTTTCGAGTACTGTCGATCGTACGGAGTACTCGGTTTCACCACGGTCGAGCATGTTGATCGCTCGAGCTGAAGCGGCCGGGCAGATGGAGGACGCAGTGTCTTTGTTCCATAGGCACGCCCGTTTGCGGCAGCGCCTGTATGGAATCCTCGATCAAGGTCCCGGCGTTGATCGTCTCGGCGCTGCAGCGGATTGGGCTCTGATCGGGCTCATCATCGTTACCCTCACAGCTACCGTCCTCGAATCGGTGCCGAGGCTCGCGGCAGCTTACGGTGCTGCATTCAACGCTGTCGAATACGCTGCCTTGATGGTCTTTTCGCTCGAATATGTCGCGCGGCTATGGACCGCGGTCGAACATCCGCCGTGGCGGCGTTTTGGCGCAATTCGATCTGCTCTGCGTTTCGCTGCGAGCCCCGCGGGGCTCATCGATCTTGCGGCCGTACTGCCGTTCTGGCTCTCATTCGTCATAGCGGCCGATTTCAAGGCGCTCCTGGTGTTGCGCTTGATCCGGTTCTTCAAGCTGACCCGCTATTCGCCCGCGATGCGTTCACTGCTGGAGGCGCTCTACGCCGAACGCCGCGCGCTCGTCGGCTGTTTCGTTATCCTGTTAGGGGCGACGTTGGTTGCGGCCGCGCTGATGCATCTTGCCGAGAGCGCAGCCCAACCCGACAAGTTCGGCACCATCCCGGACGCGATGTGGTGGGCCATCGTGACCCTCGGCACGATCGGATACGGAGACGCCGTGCCGGTGACAGTGGCGGGGCGCTTGGTCGCGGGACTGACGATTTTCGTGGGCTTGTTGATGGTGGCGTTGCCGGTCGGTATCGTCGCCACGGCCTTCGCCAACGAAGTGCACCGCAGAGACTTTGTCGTGACCTGGGGGCTGGTCGCGCGCATTCCCCTGTTCAGTGAACTAAGCGCCCTGCAGATCGCCGACGTGATGAAGATCCTGCGCGCACAGAAGGTCGACAAGGGAACGATCGTTGCCAGGCGCGGCGAGCCCGCCCACTCCATGTATCTGATCGTGGATGGCGAAGTCGAGATCAAGCTCCATCATCGGCACGTTCGCCTTGGCGCCGGCGATTTCTTCGGCGAGGTCGCAGCGCTGCGGCAATCGCGCCGCTCCGCGACGGTTGTCGCGTTGCGATCCACAAGGTTGCTCGCGCTGGATGCGTCTGATCTGCATGGCCTGATGGACCGCGAACCGCAGCTCGCGGCGCGGATCTGGGAAGCGGCGCGTGCGAGATTGGGCAGCGAACTGAATGCGACGGCGGACGACTTGATCGCGAGCGAACTCTCGGCGTAGCGGAATTTCCTGCCATCTCAATCTTCAGGGGCGTCCTCAAATGGCAGGGCCGGCACGTTGCCAAATCTTCGGAGCAGCGTGGTCCTCGTCACCGGATAGTCAATGCTGACGAATGCGATCGCGCCAGCGTGACCCAATGTCTTCCAATAGCCTTTGGCGCGCTCGATCGCGGCTCCCGGACTGGCGCATTTGAACGGTTCTCCTGCGACCAGGCCTTTGTCGGTCAGGTCGAATGGCATTGCTACAAACTGAACGATACTGCCCATGACTCAGCCGTTCGAAATCTGTGAGCCGCGGCAATGTGAATGGAGCTAAAAAGGCCGGCTCTTGTAACCCCTTGTCGCTTCGCTTGCGATCGCGGGGCGAGGCGTTTGCGGCGGCCTGCTGGCGAGCGCGGCAAACGCAGCGACCACACCAGCAAGCATGATGGTGGTCGAAACGGACATAGATCGTCTCCTGTTCAAGTTGAGACGACATTTGCAGCGAACAATCGCGTTTCGCGTTGATCTGCGTCAAACGGCCTTCGTCGCGAAAACCATATGATTGAACCTGCCTCCGATGCGAAGGAATGCAGGTCCATGATGTGGAGAGTCCTTCTCACGTTGCCGGCGTTGATCGCCGCCGTGATGGTTCATGACAACCTTGGCCAAATCGTCACCGTCGTCTCGGTGGTCCTGATCATCGGCCTTGCGATCGTGGCGTTTGGCTGGACGATTCGTCGGGACATTTGATAATCAGGAGAAACCACCATGCCTTCATTCGAAGTGCGCTTTATCAAGACCGTCTGTGACGACACCGGCCACGAGCACCGCGCCTGCCAAGCCACGTTCACTGTTGAGGCCCCGTCGCTGACGGACGCAGTTCGGCGCGCGGAGGTTGATTTCTGCCGACAGAAACAGGTCCATGACTGGACCATCTTCGCCGATGCCGTGGAGTTTCGGTCGCCGACCGCGCTGGAGCGGGCCTGGGCTTCGTAAGCGAGGCGAGATCTTGAACAACGTCGTCCGACACTACGCCGCCTATCAGGTGCCGCGTTACACATCCTATCCGACCGCCGCCGACTTCACACTTGTTGTCACGTCGAATGAGCATGCAGCCTGGCTTCGCGGGCTCGACGCGCGAGAGGTTATATCGGTTTATCTGCACGTGCCCTATTGCCGCGAGATCTGCCTTTACTGCGGCTGCAACACCAAGATGGCGGTGCGCGACGATGTGATCGATGCCTATCGCCGCGCTCTGGAGACCGAGATCGGTCTCGTCGCGAGCCTCGTCGGGGAAAGGCCGGGGATTGCGCGGCTGCACTGGGGTGGTGGCACGCCGAGCATTCTCGGAGCCGATGGGTTACGATCCGTCGTCGCCGCGCTCGGCCGTCACTTCCCGTTCGAGAACGGCTTCGAGCACGCCATCGAACTTGATCCGCGCCATGTGACTGGGACACTCGCAACTGCGCTTGCGGAGCTCGGCGTCACCCGCGCAAGCCTCGGGGTGCAGGACGTCGATCCGCTGGTGCAGGCCGCGATCGGCAGGGTGCAGCCGGTCGCGGTGGTGGAACGTGCCGTCGAATATCTGCGATCGGCGGGAGTCACCAATCTCAATTTCGATCTGATCTATGGCCTGCCGCTGCAGACCACCGATTCGGTCCGCAAAACCTGCGCAGTCGTTGCAGCAATGGCGCCTGACCGCATCGCCTGCTTCGGCTATGCGCATCTGCCGCGGCTAAAGGCTAATCAGCGCAGGATCGACGAGGCCAAGCTTCCCTCGCAAGATCAGCGCATCGATCAGGCCGAGACCATGGCTGCGGAGCTCACTCGCGCCGGGTATATGAAGCTCGGCATCGATCATTTTGCCAAGCCGGCCGATCCGCTGGCGCGGGCTTCCGCCATGGGCAAGCTGCATCGCAATTTCCAGGGCTATACCGACGACCCAAGCCGCGTTCTGCTCGGACTGGGGGCATCGTCGATCTCGACCTTCGCGGACGGACTGGTTCAGAACACCTCCGACGTCCCGAGATACATTCGGGCCATCGAGGCCGGCTCGCTCGCCTCCGCCCGGGGCTGCCGCGTCGATGAGGACGATCGGCAGCGCGCGCACATCATCGAACGATTGATGTGCGATTTTGCCGTCGATCTCGACGCGATCGCGCCGGCAGCCGACTTTCATCAGGAGCTCTCGATGCTGGCCCCCATGCAATGGGATGGGCTGCTCGACATCGATGGCACGAAGCTTAGGGTGACGGACGCCGGCCGGGCCGTCGTGCGGGTCATCGCTGCCGCCTTCGACAGGTACCGGCGTCCGCAGGCCGCGCAGTTCAGCAAGGCAATTTGATCTGCATCAACGAAGGTGCCCCACGTCGGTTTAAGGAGAATGCGAAAGGGGCCATGTCATGCGTTTTCAACCGAGCGAAAGCCACAGCCACTCATTCCTTGGCGATCTTGCGCGGCGCGCAAGAAAGGCGCTCTCCGGGTGGGGCGAGATCGGCCGTTTGGATGCAGGGCAAGTCGAGGCCCTTGCTCGTGATCTGAACCTCTCTTTTTCTGAACTCAACTCATTGGCTATCGCCGCACCGACCTCGCTCGAGTCATTGAAAAAGCGCCTGGCGCTTGCCGGTCTGTCCGAAGAGGCCCTCGCGGTCTCCGACTGCGCTGTTCTTCGCGATTTGCAGCGCGTCTGCAGCCAATGCGCCTCCAAGGCGCGCTGTGCCGCGGACCTGAGGCGAGGGCAGATCATCCCGCCAAAATACTGCCCAAACGAAGAGACCCTGCATACGCTGCGCCTTGGCGCTGCCAAGCCGGCGCCAGGTCCAATTCTCGCATCTCATGCAATCCGCCATTGATGTCGATCAAGCGGCCCGCGATGCGGGCGTGGTTCCCTGATACGTCCCATTCGAAAGAGAGTCGCCGCCATGACGAACGCCTCCGTTGCTGCTAAGTCGATGACAACGGGCGAAGCGCTACTTTGGCCGCTGTTTGCCGTACTAGCCTTCCTCTGCGTGATTGGCGCGGGATTTGCACACGATTCTGCCTTTGCGTTTCATGCCTCGCTCGGCGCTGCGGCAAGCCTGTGGGCCGCGTTCACGATCCTCAACAACTATTACGACCGCGCGGCCGAGCTTCCGCCACGGGAGATCAACGGCAGGCCCAATTACAATATGGGACCCATCAAATTCGGAGTGGTCGCCGCCATGTTCTGGGGCATCGCCGGTTTCCTGGTCGGCCTCATCATCGCTTCGCAACTGGCGTGGCCGGCACTGAACCTCGATCTGCCATGGACCAGCTTCGGCCGCATGAGGCCGCTGCACACCTCGGCGGTGATCTTCGCCTTCGGCGGCAACGTTCTCATCGCCACCTCGTTCTATGTCGTGCAGAAAACCTGCCGCACGCGGCTCGCCGGCTATATCGCGCCCTGGTTCGTCGTGCTCGGCTACAACTTCTTCATCATCATTGCGGGCACGGGCTATCTGTTGGGCGTGACGCAGTCCAAGGAATATGCCGAGCCGGAATGGTATGCCGACCTCTGGCTTGCCATCGTCTGGGTAATGTACCTGCTCGTCTTTGTCGCGACGCTGATGAAGCGCAAGGAGCCGCACATCTACGTTGCGAACTGGTTCTATCTCGCCTTCATCATCACGATCGCGGTGCTGCATCTCGGCAACAATCCCGCGCTGCCGGTCTCTATCGTTGGCTCGAAGTCCTACATCGTCTGGGGCGGGGTGCAGGACGCGATGTTCCAATGGTGGTATGGGCACAACGCCGTCGGCTTCTTCCTGACCGCCGGCTTCCTCGCCATCATGTACTACTTCATTCCGAAGCGGGCGGAGCGTCCGGTCTATTCCTATAGACTCTCGATCATCCACTTCTGGGCGTTGATCTTTCTCTACATCTGGGCCGGCCCGCACCATCTGCACTACACGGCGTTGCCGGACTGGGTGCAGACGCTCGGCATGACGTTCTCGATCATGCTGTGGATGCCGTCATGGGGCGGCATGATCAATGGGCTGATGACGCTGTCGGGAGCCTGGGACAAGCTGCGCACCGATCCCGTCCTGCGCATGCTGGTGGTGTCGGTCGCCTTCTACGGCATGGCAACCTTCGAAGGGCCGATGATGTCGATCAAGGTCGTCAATTCCCTCAGCCACTATACGGATTGGACCATCGGCCACGTACATTCCGGCGCGCTCGGGTGGGTCGGCTTCGTGTCCTTCGGTGCGCTGTATTGCCTGGTGCCCTGGCTGTGGAATCGCAAGGGTCTCTACAGCCTGAAGCTCGTCAACTGGCACTTCTGGACCGCTACCCTCGGCATCGTGCTCTACATCTCCGCGATGTGGGTGTCCGGCATCCTTCAGGGACTGATGTGGCGCTCCTACACCTCGCTTGGCTTCCTCGAATATTCCTTCATCGAGACCGTCGAGGCCATGCATCCCTTCTACATCATTCGTGCTGCCGGCGGCGCGCTGTTCCTGATCGGTGCGCTGATCATGGCGTTCAATCTCTGGATGACGGTGCGCGCCGGCGAGGTCGAGGTGCCGGCGCCCGTCGCACTTCAGCCGGCGGAATGAGGGAGTTCCTCAATGTCTTTCTGGACCAGGCATCATATCTTTGAAAAGAACTCGATCGTCCTGATTATCGGCATTCTTGTCGTCGTGGCGATCGGCGGTCTCGTCGAGATCACCCCCCTGTTCTACCTGAAAAGCACAATCGAGGCGGTCGGCGGCGTGCGTCCATATACGCCGCTCGAACTTGTGGGCCGCAACGTCTATGTGCGCGAGGGCTGCTATCTTTGCCACTCGCAGATGATCCGTGCGCTACGCGACGAGGTCGAACGCTACGGCCACTATTCGCTTGCGGCCGAGAGCATGTATGACCACCCATTCCAGTGGGGATCGAAACGCACCGGACCCGATCTCGCCCGCGTTGGTGGCAAGTATTCCGACGACTGGCATGTACGGCATCTGTCGGATCCGCGTTCCGTCGTCCCGCAGTCGATCATGCCGAGTTATGCCTTCCTCGCCCATACCGAGATCGACACGTCGTTCATCGCCGATCATCTGCGCACGCTGCGCGACGTCGGCGTGCCCTATACCGACGAGCAGATCCACAACGCCGCCGCCGACCTCAAGGCGCAGGACGATCCGGATAGCCCCGACGGCGATGCCTTCGCCAAGCGCTATCCGAAGGCGGTGATCCGCAATTTCGACGGCAAGGGCGGCGCCCCGACCGAGATGGACGCGCTGATCGCCTACCTACAGATGCTCGGCACGCTCGTCGACTTCAAGCTCTACAATGAGAAAGCCAACCTGCGCTGACGAGGGTCTTGACGATGATAGCCATCATGACGGTCCACAATCTCGCATCCGAACTCGTCACGACCGTTTGGACACCGATCTTCGTCGCGATCTTTCTGGCGATCGCGACCTACGCCCTCTGGCCTCGCAACAAGAAAGCCTTCGACGAGGCGGCGCGCATGCCGTTGCGCGAGGATTGAGCCATGACCGATCACAGCGACGATATCGATAAAGTCTCCGGCACCGCGACGACCGGGCATCAGTGGGACGGCATCAAGGAACTGAACACGCCGCTGCCGCGGTGGTGGGTCATCACCTTCTATCTCACCATCATCTGGTCGATCGGCTACTGGGTACTCTATCCGGCGTGGCCGCTGTTGTGGAGCAACACGCCCGGCATCCTGCACTACTCCTCGCGAGCCGATGTCGCCACCGAGCTTGCCAAACTCGACAGGGTTCGCGGCGAGAAGCTGGCCGCGCTGGGCGCGGCTTCGCTTGCCGACATCGAAAAGGATCCGGAGTTGCTCGCGCTCGCGCGCGCCCGCGGCAAGACGGTGTTCGGCGACAATTGCGCGCCCTGCCATGGCACCGGTGCGACCGGCTCGAAGGGGTTTCCCAACCTGAACGACGACGACTGGCTGTGGGGCGGCACCCTTGACCAGATCCTGCAGACGATCCGGTACGGCGCGCGCTCGGGCAACCCGAAGGCCCACGAGGGCCAGATGGTCGCTTTCGGCAGGGACGGCGTGCTGAAGCCGGATCAGATCGTCACGGTCGCGAACTACGTGCGCGCCCTGTCGGGTCTATCGACACGCCCCGGATATGATGCGGCCGCCGGCGCCAAGATTTTCGCGGACAACTGCGTTGCCTGCCATGGCGAGAACGGCAAGGGTAATCCGGAGGTCGGCTCGAAGAATCTCACCGCCAATATCTGGCTGTACGGCGGCGATGAGGCAACTGTGATCGAGACTATCACCAACGGCCGCGGTGGTGTGATGCCGGCCTGGGAGGGAAGGCTCGATCCGGTGACGCTGAAGGCGATGGCGGTCTATGTCCACTCACTCGGCGGAGGAAAATGACACGCTTGCAATAAAGCCTCATCCGTCTTGCGTTGGATCAAGCTCCCTCAGCGGCCGCGGCATTAGGCTTTTGACGCCAACGCGAGGCCGGCAATGAACAAGCCCATCACACCCCAGGAAATGTCATACGACAATTACGGGCCGCTTTATGCCGCCCGCAAGAAGGTCTATCCGCAGAGCGTCTCCGGCAAATTCCGCCGTATCAAATGGGCGCTGATGGCGGCCTGCCTGGGGGTCTATTATTTTTTGCCCTTCGTGCGCTGGCATCGCGGAATTGACGCGCCCAACCAGGCAGTCCTGATCGATTTTCCGAACCGGCGGTTCTACTTCTTCTTCATCGAGCTGTGGCCGCAGGAGGTCTACTACTTCACCGGGCTGCTCATTCTGGCGGCAGTGACCCTGTTCCTGATGAATGCGATCGGCGGCCGCATCTGGTGCGGTTATCTCTGCCCGCAGACGGTTTGGACCGATCTGTTCTACGCGGTCGAACGCTTCTTCGAGGGCGATCGCCGCGAGCGCATGAAAAAGGACGCCGCGGCTCACCGATGGACGGCGCGGCGCGTCTATGAGGTGGTCGCAAAACATACGACATGGGTCCTGATCGCCTGGTGGACCGGCGGCGCCTGGGTGCTCTATTTCTCCGATGCGCCGACCCTGGTGAGGGATCTCGCCACCTTCCAGGCACCGATGATCGCCTATCTCTGGATCGGTATCCTCACCGCGACGACCTATCTGCTCGCCGGCCATATGCGCGAGCAAGTCTGCACTTACATGTGCCCGTGGCCGCGTATCCAGGCAGCACTCACCGACGAATGGGCGCTGAATGTCACCTACAAATTTGATCGGGGCGAAAAGCGCTGTTCAGTGAAGAAGGCGGCCGAACTTCGCGCGCTCGGCGAGCACGTTGGCGATTGCGTCGATTGCTATCAGTGTGTTGCGGTCTGCCCGACCGGAATTGACATCCGGGATGGCGCCCAACTGGAGTGCATACAATGCGGATTGTGCATCGACGCCTGCGATAATGTGATGGCGAAGATCGGCCGGCCGACCGGCCTGATCGGCTATGATAACGACATCAACATCCAGCGCCGCCAGCAGGGCAAGCCACCGGTCTACCGGATCGTCCGCCCGCGCACCCTCATCTACGGCCTCGTCATCGTGATCGTCGGCGGGATCATGCTCTACGCGCTGGCGACGCGTTCGCTGCTTGACGCCAACGTACTGCACGATCGCAATCCGGTCGCCGTGAAGCTATCCGACGGCTCGATCCGCAACGCCTATACCATGCGTCTCCTCAACAAGAGCGGCTTTGACCGTGTCATCGCCATCGATATCGACGGCCCGGCAAATGCGACGCTGCACGTGGTCGGCGCTGATTCGGTGGTCCCGGATCGGCCGGAGATCGTGATCGGACGCGACCAGACCACCGAATTGCGGCTGCTCGTCACGGCACCCGAAACGGACAAGCCGGAGAAATCCATCCCGGTTCACTTCCACGTCACCGACATCGGCCTCGGCGTGGTCGCATCTGTCACCGACAACTTTGTCGTGCCCTGAATTTTTGCGGGAGTTTTCGATCATGCCAAGGCGCAATTCCGAATGGCGGCTCACCGGGGGCAAGGTTCTCGTCATGCTGATTGCATTCTTCGGCATTGTGATCGGCGTTAACGCAACCATGGCGCGGCTTGCGGTCTCGACCCTTCCCGGTACCGATGTCGATAACCCCTATAGCGAGGGCCTCGCCTACGACAAGGAGATCGCGGCTGCGCGCGATCAGTCCAGACGCAACTGGAAGGTCGACGCACATATCGAGCGTCACGCCGACGGCACGGCAGCTCTTGATGTCCTGGCGAAAGCGCCAGACGGATCCCCGCTTGCCGGGCTCTCCCTGCTCGGACGCCTTGAGCGGCCGACGGACCGGCGCGCCGATCAGGCCTTCGACATCGCAGAAGGCGCGGGCGGAAGCTATCACGGTATCGCGCGCGGCGTGGCTCCCGGGCAGTGGGAGCTGGTGATCGAAGCCGACAGGGCGGGCAAGCGTATGTTCCTGTCGCGCAATCGCATCGTGCTGAACTGACCGGCTGGGCGCCATGGCCTCGACGCTCGATTTTTCACACTATCTGAAAAGCGCAGGCGCTGGCCTCGTGCATCTCGATCTCGCGGTCGAGGGGATCAGTTGTGCCGGCTGCATGGCCAGGATCGAGCGAAATCTCGCAAAGATCCCGGACGTGACATCGGCGCGGGTTAACCTGACCGATCGCCGCCTGGCGCTGGAGTGGAAGGAGGGCGCGATCGATCCGGGCATATTCGTCGATCGCCTCGCCGAGCTCGGCTACAAGGCCTACCCATTCGAGCGGCCCGATGCAGAGACGCGGGAGGCCGAGCGCGCAAGGTCGCTTCTTCGGCGACTTGGTGTGGCGGCCTTTGCCGCCATGAACGTGATGATGCTGTCCATCCCGGTCTGGTCTGGCAACGTCAACAACATGCTGCCGGAGCAGCGCGATTTCTTCCACTGGTTGTCGGCGCTGATCGTGCTACCAGCCGCGGCTTATTCGGCGCAGCCGTTCTTCGCGTCCGCTTTTGCCGCGCTGCGCGCGCGGAGCGTCAACATGGACGTGCCGATCTCGATCGGGATTGCGCTGGCGCTCGGCATGTCGCTGGTCGAGACCGCCTCACACGCCGATCACGCCTATTTCGACGCTGCGATTATGCTGATAGCCTTCCTGCTGGCGGGCCGCTATCTCGACCAGAACATGCGGCGCCGCACCCGCGCCTTTGCCGGCAATCTCGCAGCGCTGAAGGGCGAGACGGCGACGAAATTCGTCGCCGCCGACGAGGTGCGCACCGTCCCGGTCGCCGCGATCGAGCCCGGCGATATTGTGTTGCTGCGTCCCGGCGAGCGGTGCGCGGTCGATGGTAACGTCATCAGCGGCCGGTCCGAGATCGATCAGAGCCTGATTACCGGGGAGACGTTGCCTGCGACGGCTGTACCTGGTAGCGCGGTCTATGCCGGCACGCTGATCCGGTCCGGAACGTTGCGCGTTCGCGTCGCCGCTGCCTCGGACCAAACCCTTCTGGCGGAGATCTCGCGCCTGCTCGACAACGCCGTGCAGTCGCGCTCGCGCTACATTCGCCTCGCCGAGCGCGCGGCGCGCCTCTATGCGCCGGTCGTGCACGCGACCGCGTTTCTGACCTTCCTGGGTTGGCTTGTCGCGGGCGCGACTCTCCATGATTCCATCGTGACTGCGATCGCAGTCCTCATCATCACCTGTCCTTGCGCGCTCGGTCTTGCCATTCCCACGGTGCAGACCATTGCGTCGGGCGCGCTATTCGGCTCCGGCGTGCTGCTCAATTCGGGGGAAGCGATCGAGCGTCTGGCCGAGGTCGATCGCGTGATCTTTGACAAGACAGGTACGCTGACCCTGCCCGAGCTTGACGTCGCCAATGCCGCGTCGATTCCCGCCGACGTGTTCGCGCTCGCCGGTCGCGTCGCGTTGTCGAGCCGCCATCCCGTCGCGGCCGCCGTCGCATGCGCGGCGAAGGCGACCTCGCCGCTTCAGGGGATCGAGGAAATGCCGGGGCAGGGCGTGCATGGCATGCTGGATGGGCAACAGATCCGACTCGGCCGGCCTTCTTATTGTGGCGCCGATGAACAGGCGAACGCGATCCTGAGCCGCGATCCCGAGGCGTCGGTGGTCGCCTTCAGGCAAGGCGCAGCCTGTCATGTCTTCGCGGTCAGGCAGCGGTTGCGCCTGGATGCCGCGGCCGTCGTCGCAGCGCTTCACAAGCAGGGCATCTCGGTTGAGGTGGTGTCAGGCGACCGCGAACCGGCGGTACGGGCGGCGGCGCAGTCGCTCGGCATATGCGAATGGCGCGCCGAGGTGACTCCGGTTGACAAGATCGCACGGATCGACGAGCTCACGCGCCAGGGGTTCAAGGTCCTGATGGTCGGCGATGGTCTGAACGACGCACCGGCGCTGGCGGCGGCCCACGCCTCGATGTCGCCGGTCACGGCGACGCATCTGAGCCAGGCGGCGGCTGATGCCGTGTTTCTCGGCGAGCGGCTCGCTCCGGTCACCACGGCGATCGCGATCTCCCGTAAAGCGCGCGCGCTGATGCGTCAGAATCTCTGGCTTGCGGTGGTTTACAACGCGCTCGCGGTGCCGATCGCCATTGTTGGACTTGTGACCCCGCTGATTGCCGCCGCCGCAATGTCCGGCTCGTCAGTTCTGGTGATGCTCAACGCGCTGCGCGCGCGTATCCCTCCAAAGGAGGTAGTCTGATGGAGGTCCTTGTGTTTCTCGTTCCGCTCGCAATCGCGCTGGGGGCGGTTGGATTAGTGGGGTTTATGTGGTCGCTGAAGAACGGCCAGTATGACGATCTCGACGGCGCGGCCTGGCGTGCGATCGCCGACGACGAGCCAGAGCGTTCATCGAACAACTAGCAGGATCCATAACGCCATCGCGATGCCGGCCCAGCAGAGCACCAGTGTCCAGTCGATCGGTTTGCGGCGCGGGTGGAACCGCGATTCCACCAAGAGGAACGCGAGCATCTTTTTCACTGATCCTGCTCCTTCATTTTGATCGCGGGGACGCGGCGTCAGCAACAACTCATGGGGAAGAAATCCGGTTGCCGAAATCGCCAGTGCGTCGCGGCTACATCGACGGGCCTCAAAGTCTCCGCGTCGAGCCAGCCGTCGCCATGGCGGATGCCGCAAAAGTGGAGCACGCCGATGCCGCCGTCGATGACGGCGAGCTCGAGCTCGCGATCGAACGGGGCTGTCTCGATCTCGCGCCATTCGGAGGCGCAGGTGAAACGGGACAAGAGTGAGCTGAGCCAGGCCATGGTGACATAACCGCTTTGGATTGCTTCATCCAAATCTCGGGCTATCGCCGCGGTCGTGCTTTGACCTGGCTCAAGAGATCGCTGGCTTCCGCCAGGCTCCGTAAGTTTACGGATGCCTACGGGTTTCTACTTAGGGGAACGACCCGAATTTCGAAATTTTCGGAAACAGGCAGACTTCCGGGCACGAAAACATCCCAACCGGAGTTCTGCCATGCTCACCGCTACCGCAGCCGCCAAGCATCCGATGCTCTCCCGCCCGTCCGCTCCGGTCCGTTCAGCCACGCTGCTGGAGGCGCCGCTCGGTCTGATGGGCGCGCCGATGCGGTTTGGCCGCAACGAGGAAGTCTACGGCGAGGACGAGCCGGCTGAATTTCTCTACCAGGTCGTGACTGGAGCGGTGCGCACTTACCGCATGCTGGACGACGGACGCCGCCAGGTCGTCGCGTTCTATCTCCCCGGCGATATCTTCGGGGTGGAAGCGGGCGACGTGCATTTGAGCTCGGCCGAGGCGGTCAGCGATTCCCAGGTTCTGGTCGTCAAGCGCTCAAGCGTGATGGCCCGTGCCGAGCATGAACGCGATCTCTCCAGGCAGCTCTGGACATTGACGGTGCGCGAGCTGCAGCGTGTACAGCAGCATTCCCTGGTCCTGATCAAGAGCGCTGAGGAGCGCGTCGCGGGCTTCCTGCTCGAGATGGCAAGCCGCTGCGCCAGTGGCACCGCGATCGAGCTGCCGATGTCGCGTCAGGACATCGCCGACTATCTGGGACTGACGATCGAGACGGTGTCGCGCACGTTCACGCAATTCGTGCAGTCCGGGGTGATCGCGCTCGAAACCTCGCGTCGCATCCAATTCCGCAATCGCGCAGCACTGAGCCGGCTGAACGCTTGAAGGCTGTCCCGCAAAAGCCAATCGGTTTGGTCCGGCTGAGAAAGCATTGTCTATCCAACTCAGGCGGCCTCAACTTGCACTTGAGGACGCGCCGCGATGCGATGGCGCGCCTGCGGAAGTTTCTTCGCCAGCCGCTTCAAGCGATCGCTGAATGCGAACGGCTATATGCTTTGCCGAGCAATCCGCGGCACATCGTCAAGTTGTTGCCGAATTGAGCGCGCCCCGAAACCGAATGAGCGACAGGAATAGAAACAGCGCAGCAATAGCGGCGACGGCCAGGAATTGCGGCCACACTACGTCCAGGCCGGCGCCGCGGTACAGGATCGCCTGCGCGAACGAAACGAAGTGAGTGGAAGGCGAGGCTTGCATGGCGATGGCGAGCCACCGCGGCATGCTCTCAAGCGGCGTCGCGTTGCCGGACAGGATGTTCATCGGGACCGCAACCAGCATATAGAGCAGGCCGAGCTGCGGCATGGATCGTGCGATCGTACCCAGAAACAGCCCGATGGCGGTTGCGAAGAACAGATAAAGCACCGCGCCGAACATGAAAAGGGGGACTGATCCGGCAATCGGGATCTCCAGAAGCATCTTGACGACAAGGTAGAGCGACAGGCCAACCGCGATGGCGATGACGAAGCCATTGGCCCATATTTTCGACATCGCAATCTCAAACGGGCTGAGCGGCATCACCAGCAGATGGTCCATGGTGCCGTGCTCCCGCTCGCGTACCAGGGCGGCGCCGGCCAGGATGATTGCGAGCATGGTGACGCTCGAAATGATGCCCATGACGCTGGTAAACCAGGCGGTCATCACGTTTGGATTGAACGCGATCCGGATCGCAAGATTCACGGGTGACAACGGCGTGGGCTCCGCGCGCGACTGGAATTGGGCGATTTCGGAGTCGATGATCTGCTCCGCATAGCCCGACCCCAATCCGGCCTGCACCATCGCGGTTGCATCGACATTGATCTGTAGACCCGGTCGATGCCCCGCCAGCACGTCGCGCTGGAAGTTTGGCGGAATGTCCACGACAAAGGTGTATTTTCCCGCATTCATCAGCTTCTCTACATCGGACTGCGCGATCGCAACCGGCTCCTTGAAATAGGGCATGAGAAACGCATGGGTAATCCGCCGTGACAACTCCGAGTGATCCTCATCGACCACCCCGATCGAAGCATGATAGAGTTCCTGCGAATTGCTCTGCGCCTGGCTGATCACGGCAAGCGAAAACGAATAGATCACGAAGCCCAGCAGCACCCAGTCGCTGAAGAAGCTGCGCAGCTCCTTCGTTCCGAGCCAGAAAATGTTGGACAGTGAGCGCATCGAAACTATCGCTCCTGTTTGCGAAGCAGCAGCAGGCTGATCAAGATCAGCACCGGAATGAATGCGACGAGCGTCAGGATGCTCGATCCGAGATCGGCGAATCCAAGTCCCTTGGTGAAGGTACCGACACTGATCGGGCGATAGTAACTCATCGGAAAACAGAGACCAATGATTTGGGCCGTGCCCGACAGTGAAGACACCGGCGTCATCATGCCGGAGAATTGCTGGGCCGGCACGATGGTGAGGATGGCCGTGCCGAACAGCGCTGCGATCTGGGACTTGCAGAATGTTGAAATCACCATGCCATAGCCGGTCGTGGTGAAGACGTAGATGACGGTGCCTGCGAGAAGGGCCAGGAAGCTGCCCTTCAAGGGCACGTCGAACACGAAGATCGCCATCGCGAACATCATGAGGAAATTGATCATGGCGACTGCGACGTAAGGAAGCTGCTTGCCGACCAGAAACTCAAGCCGCGTCACGGGAGTGACGTAGAGGTTGGTAATCGAGCCGAGTTCCTTTTCACGCACGACGGCTAGCGCCATCAGGATCGCGGGAAACAGAGCGAGCATCATTGCAAGAGTCGAGGGCACCATCGCGAAGACGCTGTCAAAATCCTGGTTGTATTTGAATCGGATCTCGACGTTGGCCGGGAGAGGCGCTGCCGGCTGCGTCGTCTTCACGGCAGGGTCACTCAAATAGAGCTGATGCATGCCCTCCAGGTAGCCCCGGATGGTCTGCGCCCGGAACGGCATGGCGCCATCGATCCATGCGGAGACCCAGACCGGGCGTCCCCGCTTGATGTCCAGGCCGAAGTTCGGCGGGATCTCGATGCTGGCGTTGATGTCGGCGTTCTTAAGCCGCCGATCGAGATCCGCATAGTCGGTGAGTTGGGGCTTTTCCACGAAATAGCGGGAGCCGCGCAGCTCCTCGAGATAGGCGCGGCTTTCGGTCGTCTGGTCGCGGTCGAGCACGGCAAAGGTAAGATTGTTAACATCGGTCGAAATGCCGAATCCAAAAACGATCATTAATAGTGCGGTTCCAAAGAGCGCGAAGATCAGCCGAATCGGATCGCGCAGCAATTCGAGACCCTCGCGCATCGCGTAGGCGAAGAGCCTCTGAAGGCTGAACGAGGAGCTGCGTGGTGCCGCCCTCGCTGCCATATCCCGACCACGCCTGGTTGCTTGCGCCTGGTTGAGGGTCATTGCCGGAACTGTGCCGGTTGCCTCCTGCTCAAGGAATCTGATGAAGGCGTCTTCCAGATTCCTGGCTCCCCTCGCCGCGACGAGGCCGGCTGGCGCGTCAGTCGCAAGCACACGTCCTTCGTGCATGAGAGACAGCCGATCACAACGAGCCGCTTCATTCATGAAATGCGTGGAAACGAAGATGGTGATGCCTTGATTGCGCGACAGGTCGATCAGGAGCTCCCAGAATTGGTCGCGTGCCAGGGGATCGACGCCGGACGTCGGCTCATCCAGGATCAGAAGCTCCGGCTTGTGCACCACCGCGACGGCGAGCGACAGCCGCTGCCTGATTCCGAGAGGAAGCGCGGATGCGAGGTCGTCAAGATGGTCGGCGAGATCACACTTTTCGACCAGTTCCGCGATCCGCTTGTTTGCGAATGCGTGAGGCAACTGGAACAGACGTGCGTGCAGTGACAGGTTCTGCCGGACAGTCAATTCGCCATAGAGAGAAAAAGACTGCGACATATAGCCGACGCGCCGGCGCGCCTCGAGATCGCTGGCCTCCAGCGCCCCGCCGAAAATCAGCGCCTCGCCCTCCGAAGGAGGTAAAAGGCCCGTCAGCATCTTCATGGTCGTGGTTTTGCCTGATCCATTCGAGCCGACAAATCCGAAGATTTCCCCCCGACGAATCGAGAAACTCACCCGGTCGACCGCCGTGAAGTCGCCGAAGCGACAGGTCAGATTCTTCGCGACGATGACATGTTCGGCATCGCCGTCGAGCGGAAGATAAGTGGCCTTGACCGCTGCAAAGCGCTTACGCTGTGGAAGCAGGGTGACGAAGGCGTCTTCGATCGACTGCGTCCCGGTCCGGGACTTCAGGTCGGCGGGCGAGCCCATGGCCAGAATTTTCCCGTCGTTCATGCCAATCAGCCAATCGAAACGTTCGGCTTCCTCCATGTAGGCTGTTGCAACGATCACACTCATTCCAGCTTTGCGCGCGCGCAGCCGATCGATGAGGTCCCAGAACTGGCGGCGTGACAACGGATCCACGCCCGTCGTGGGTTCGTCAAGAATCAACAGATCAGGATCATGGATCAGCGAACAGCAGAGCCCGAGCTTCTGCCGCATGCCGCCGGAGAGCTTCTTGGCCGGCCGATCGGCGAAGGGCGCAAGCCCTGTGCCTTCCAAAAGCTCCCTGATGCGCCAGTCGCGTTCCTCGCGCGACTGGCCGAACAGCCTGGCAAAAAACTCGATATTCTCTTTGACGCTCAGGTCGGGATAGAGGTTCTTGCCGAGCCCCTGCGGCATGTACGCGATCCGCGGACATATCAACTTACGGGCCGCGGCACCGGAAATATCGGCGCCGAGAACACGGACTTCACCCTGCTGGATCTGACGGGAGCCAGCCAGGATGGCGAGCAGCGAGGATTTTCCGACGCCGTCAGGCCCGATCACGCCAACGAGGCGACTTGCAGGCAGCCTGACCGATACGCGGTCGAGTGCCGCTACGGAGCCGTAGGCATGCGAGAGATCCGTGACGACAGCGACAGCGTCGTCGCTGTCGCTCATGGCGCACCTTGCAGATTGTTGGGCCAGGCAACTGCCGGATCCCAGCGGATATAAGCCACTCCCGGCAAGCCGCTTCTGACTGCATCTGCGTGTGCCCGCAGGCGCTTCTGATCGATGCGAGCGCGGATGCGGAACATCAACTTATCGCGCTCGGTCTGCGTCTCCACGGTCTTCGGCGTGAACTGCGCCTGGCTTGCGACAAAGGTAACCTTTGCCGGGATCGGATGATCCGGATAGGCATCGAGAACGATCCGCGCATCGGTGCCGACCTTGACCTTGCCTGCTTCGAGCGTGGGCAAATAGACGTCCATGTAGACATTGGACACATCCAGCATCGTGAACACCTTGCCGCCCGCCGGGAGAACCTCGCCGATGTTGGTCAGCCGATATTGAACGCGACCGGCCTTCGGCGCGATCAGCGTGTTGTCCGCGATTTCGACTTTGTAAAAGCCGGCGTCGTGTTGAGCGGCCTCCAGCGCGTGCTGGGCGACCAAAACCCTGGCTTGCGCCGCATTGAGTCCGGCCACTGCGCCATCGAGTACCTGTTGCCGTTGGTCTGCGATCTCCCGAGTGGTCCAGCCGTTCTTCAGCAGCGCTCGGGTGCGATTCATCTCCTGGTCGGCGAGGGTCTTCTGCGTCTGTTGTAGCGTGAGATTGGCCTGCGCCTCGTCAACCGAGTGCTGCGCCTGTCTGATTTGCGCTTCCGACTTGGAGAGGGATTGCTGAATATCGCGGGTATCCATCCGCGCCATAACTTGACCCGGCGAAACCATGTCGCCGATGTCGACCAGCAATTCGGCGACACGGCCGGCATACTTGGTATCAATATCGATCTCGTCCGCTTCGATGCGGCCGTTGCCCAGGCTGATGCCGACAGGAAGCGGCGGATGAGCCTGCTTCCAGACATAGTAGCCAGCGCCACCGGCGCAGGACATCAGGATGAGAAGCGCGACAGCGATCCATCGTGATCGACGCCGCCTGGATCCTGTCCTGCGGGCTGGCGGGAGATGCGGGGGCTCGAACGGCACCAGCGAAGGCGACTCTTTCAGGAGCTGTTGGCTTTTGTCGAGTCGCTCGTCTTGAACGTCCATCGTCTACGCCTTGAATTGCGAAAGCTATAGCACTTTCGCACTGCCGCATGTGCGGCGTTTGACCTGGCTCAACTTGCTGCGATTTCGTGCGTAGCTGGCGCGAATGTGCGAGCGACGCGCTACTCGTCCGCAGCGACATGCTCCGCGTAGGTGAGGCTGCAAATCGCTTTGACCCACATCAAAGGCTGCCGGCCTTCGTTTCGTTATGCGTGCAAGCAGAGGTCAGGAAGCCAGGAAAGGGATTGGCATGGCACGCGTTGCATTGGTTACGGGCGGGATCCGGGGTATCGGCGCCGCAATCGCGCGGGCTCTTCAAACTGCGGGCTATCGAGTTGCCGTAACGTTTGCCGGAAACACCAAGGCCGCCGACGCCTTTCACGCCGAAACCGCGATACCCGTCTTTCAATGGGATGTCGGCGACTTCGCCGCCTGCGCGACGGGGGTGAAGCAGGTCGAGGCGGCGCTCGGGCCGATCGACGTCCTCGTCAACAACGCCGGGATCGTCCGCGACAGCGCCCTGCACAAGATGGCGAAGGAGCAGTGGGACATGGTGGTCAACACCGATCTCAACGCGCTATTCAACATGTGCCGGCCCGTGATCGAGGGCATGCGGTCCCGCAGGTTTGGCCGGATCATCAATATCTCGTCGATCAACGGCCAGAAAGGACAGTTCGGCCAGACGAACTACGCCGCCGCAAAGGCGGGTGAGCTTGGATTCACACGCGCGCTTGCGCTCGAAAATGCCCGTGCGGGAATCACCGTCAACGCGATCTGCCCCGGCTACACCCACACCGAGATGCTCGATGCGGTTTCACCCGAAGTCATGGCCAGCGCCATCCTGCCGCAAATCCCGGTCGGTAGGCTCGGCCGGCCAGAGGAAATCGCACGCGCCGTCGTCTTTCTCGCTGCCGATGACGCCGGCTTCATCACCGGCTCGACGCTATCGATCAATGGCGGTCAGTACATGAGTTAAGCGCCGACCGAGGCCGCAGCGGGAAGCGAAGCGCGAGCCATTGGCGATTTCTCACTACGGCCTAGTAGGGCGGATAGTAATATCGACGACCATAGTAGTATGGCCCGCCGTAGTAGTAGCCGGATCCATAATAGTACCCGGGGCCATAGTAGTAGCCATAGTGCTCATAGTATTCACGTCGTTGTTGGGCCGCTATCGCGCCAGCGATCATTCCAAACGCCATCCCCGCGAAAGCCGCCCCTGCCGCATTTCCCCGTCGATGGTAGTGCCGGTGGCGGCGGGCTGCTGCGCTGAAATCCGTGGCGCGACTCGATGCGGCAGTTGTCGACATAACCTTTAACGCCGGCGCTGCGACAAGCGGCGTCTCCGATGTGGTGAGCATCAACGCGACGATCGTGGTCAAAAAAACGGCTCGAGATGTCGATAGGATCGATCCTTTGCTCATCATCATAGAGTCCTTCCGGTCATGCCATGCGACGGCTTTCACGTCTGCTTGCGCAACCATGGCAGCATGCGCCGCAGGGTGTTGTCGCCAAAGACAAAATGGTGAACGAGGGCGGCGGTCATATGGAATACCGCCTGGATTACCAGAACGTTGGCCAGGACCTCGTGCACTTCCTTGATGCTGTGCGCAAACGCTTTGTCAGCGAGCCAAGGCGATGGAATTTCGCTTAAGCCAAATAGCGGCAGCGAATGACCTTGCGCGAACTGCAGCGAGATGCCGAAAGCAGGTACCACGACCAACAATCCGTAGAGGAGATAGTGCATCAACCGGGATGCCGGGTCGGTCCATTCGACCAACCACCTGCCGAACTCGGTGTGAACGATCTTTGGCGGCGGATTTGCAATGCGCCAGGGTATTCGCACGACTGCGATCACCAGTATCGCCAATCCGATCCAGATGTGCGTCAGCAATCCAGATTGTTGTGCCGACTCTTCAGAAAATTCCTCGCCGAACATGCCCAACGTCCAGGCAATGACAACGAGAAGGACAGTTATCCAATGCAACGTCTTGGCGACAGGGCCATAGTCATCGCTCGCTACGTTCTTCATGGCTCGACCTCTATTGCAAGAATAGGCCGGCCAGAGCGGGCGAAGTTGATCTGAATCAAGCGGAAAGCCTCTATTGTGGCCTGATGTGTCGCTAGCGAATTTGCGCAGCTTTCGGAATGAGCATGGAAAAGCTGGACATCGTCGTTGCGCGTCAGGCCATGGAGGGGATCGAATCGACTGCTCCCTCATTCGCGCGCGCCATTTTGGTGCTGTGCGTTGTCGCTGTAGCGGGCTTTGCTGTTTGGGAGCTTTCGGATGTGCTGGTGCTGGCTTTCGCGGCCGCTCTTCTGGCCTTGTTGTTGCGCGGCCTCGCTCACGAGCTAAGCCGACGGACGGGAATGCCCGAGCCCTGGGCCGTGGTGCCGGTCGTGTTCACGCTTCTCGGATCCATTGTCGCTATAGGCTGGCTGTTTGGCTCGCAAATCGCATCACAGTTTAACCTGCTCGCAAAGGACCTGCCGCAAAGCCTCACGCAGCTGGCCCGTGAATTCGGATCGAGTTCATGGGGTGCATGGCTTCTCGGGCATGCGCAGGACATCAATCTTGGTAACGCCGGCGCGCCAGTTGCGGGTTACGTTGCTGCATTGTTTGGGTCCGTCGTCCGGACCGTGGCTTACATCGCCGTTCTGCTATTTGCAGCGCTGTATTTCGCGGCGCAGCCCACTCGATATGTTGACGGTCTGTTGCGGTTGGTGCCGGCGTCCCGTCGGGCCGGCGCGAGCGAAATGCTCGAGCTCCTTGGAACCACGCTCAGGCGCTGGCTCATTGGCCAGTCAATAACGATGACGGTTGTCGGCACGCTGACCGCAATCGGTTTGGCGTTGCTTGGCGTCAGCGCGCCGGTGGCACTTGGCCTGATCGCCGGCATGTTTGCCTTCGTTCCGTATGTCGGCCCCATCCTGGCGTCCGCCTCCGGGATCCTGATGGCCACGATGCAGGGGCCGATCCTAATGGGCTATGTCGTTGCCCTCTACGCCGGCATCCACTTTCTGGAGGGTAACATCGTCAATCCGTTGGTCCAGGCAGAGGCAGTCGAACTACCGCCGGTTCTCACGCTCTTCGCGACTGTGGCTTTTGGCCTTCTCTTGGGCCCCGTCGGCGTGCTGTTGGCGGCTCCGCTCGCTGTCGTCCTGCTTGTCGCAGTGAACGCGATTTACATCGAGGGGATACTCGGCGAACGCCGAGCTTGGCCGTCGACATAGGCAACCCCTCGGCGTCAAGGTTTGTGGATTGTCTTGATCCACCTCAAAGAAAGAGTCCGACCTGCGATCTTTAATGCTCTTCGATTGGCAGATTTCATCGGAGCGCCTCGTGTCGACGAGCATGTCCAAGAGGGGAAAAGAGTTAGGCGATCTTCTCGACGAAGCTGAAGTGCTGCTCGAAGGAGTCGAGCATGCGGCCAGATCGCACTGGCCGATTCTCTTGACCGAGGGAATTGCGCTCATTGTGTTTGGCGTGTTTGCACTTTTCATCTCGCCACTCATGTCATTCGGCATCGTTGCGGCGCTCGGTTGGGTCTTTTTCTTCGGCGGGATGGCGACTATCATTGCCTGCTTTCGGCAGTATCCGCCGATGGGATTTACCTACTTGCTTCTTCCCGCGATCATGGCGGTCTTTGCAGGAATCGCGTTGCTCGTAAAGCCGTGGAGCGCGGCTATCTCGCTCACCGTGATCCTCATTGTTTGCTTTGCCTTCCTGGGCGCCGCCAAGCTGACTTATCCGCTGGAGCGCTCCAGATATCTGCCGAGGTATCGCGCATTGATTCGAGCAAGCGGCGTGTTCGATATCGTACTTGCCGGACTGATGTTCTTCGACCTTCCAGATACCGCGCTGTGGGCTCCCGGGCTCTTGTTGGGAGCCAATATGGTTCTGGGCGGTATTGCGCTCGTCACGATCGCGCTGCTGGAACGGCGGAAAGCAAGCCGCGAACCGGGCTGATCAGCGCTCTATTCGGGCTTGATCCGGCGATCCAGGTCTTCTGCGATAGATCAAATCGGCCCAGCAAGGCAGAAGCTAGGATTATTCTTGAAATCCCGCCGGAGAGTTCGATGACTGTCAGAGATGTTCTGCTCACCCTGACGAGCTACCCTGACGCGACACCCGCTTCGGTCATTGATTGCGCGGTGTCATTCGCCTCGTCGCTTAACGCGCATATCGCAGCGATCTCGTGCGAGGTTCACATCCAGGTCCCCGGCAGTTTGATCTCTTTTGGAGCAGCTGGGGCAATCGCTGCCGGTGAGGCACACCGGAGCCATGATAGTGCGCAAGCACTCCTTGCCGCCTTTGAGGCATCTGCGCAAAAGGTTGGCGTGTTGCACGAGATCATCCATGAGAAAAGCCTGAGCTATCGCGTACCGGAGCGGCTGGTGGAGTATGCACGGCTGCGCGATCTCACCATCGTGTCGGTGCCGGAATCCTATGATCAATGGTATGCCGAAGCCATCATCTTCGGATCCGGGCGGCCGACCCTGGTGTTGCCGGAAAGCCCGCCGCCCGCGCCGTTCGAGTTGAACACCGCCGTCGTCGCTTGGGATTTCAGCCGTTCGGCGGCCCGGGCAGTTGCCGACGCCATCCCGATACTGGAGAAGGCAAAGAAGGTGCGCATCGTCACAGTGATGAACGAGAAAGTCATCGATGCCAAGCACTCGTCCGAGGAACTTGCCAAGAACCTGGCGCGACACGGCATCGATGTCATCCTTGACCGGGTAGATGCGGCGGGCCGATCGATCGGCGATGTGCTCACGAGGGAGGTGGCCTCCCACAATGCGGACCTGTTGGTGATGGGGGCATACGGGCACTCCCGATTCCGCGAATTCATCCTTGGCGGCGCAACCAGGAGCATGTTGTCGCAACCGCCGCTCCCCATTCTTTTTTCCCATTAATCGACGGTGGAAGATGTGGCAGCGCCGGAACCGACCGAAGATACCACGCGAGACGTGACGGGGAACGCCGCGGCCATGCAGAAGCCGGCCGCGATTCCGGTCTTTCACGCGAGGGGCCTGTCGAAGACCTATCATATGGGCGAAGTCGATGTGAACGCGCTTCGTGATATCGATCTTGATATTCTCGAGCGTGAATTCGTCGTGCTGCTCGGCCCGTCCGGTTCTGGCAAGTCGACTCTCCTGAACATCCTTGGCGGATTGGACAGTCCGACGTCGGGCCAGGCCCATTGGCGTGATCATAATCTGGTCGGAGCAGGCGACGACGAGTTGACGCGCTATCGGCGCGAGCATGTCGGCTTTGTATTTCAATTCTACAACCTGATTCCAAGCCTGACGGTGCTCGAAAATGTGGCGTTGGTAAACGAGATTGCTGAAAAGCCGCTCGATCCGCGCGAGGTGCTCAAGCTGGTAGGCCTCGAACACCGCGTCGACCATTTTCCATCGCAATTGTCCGGCGGCGAGCAGCAGCGCGTCGCCGTAGCCCGAGCCATTGTGAAATCGCCCGATGTGTTGCTCTGCGACGAGCCAACTGGCGCGCTGGACTACGAGACCGGCAAGGTGGTCCTGGCGGCCATCGCGCGCGCCAATGAGCGGTTCGGCACGACGATTATCATCATCACGCACAACGCGGCGATTGCCGGCATGGCCGATCGTGTGCTGCGGCTTGGTGGTGGGCGGATCGTAGGGGAGGAGCGCAATGCGCGCCGGCTCTCTGCCGATGAGGTGCACTGGTGAGCCTGTTGGACCGCAAACTTGTACGCGACATCAGCGCCATGCGCGGGCAGGTGCTTACCATCGCGCTGCTGGTGGCCGCAGGCGTTGCGGTTTTTGTGGGATCGGTCTCGACTTATGTGTCGCTACGATCCGGGTGCGAGCAGTTTTATGCGGCGGCGCGGTTTCCGCAGGTCTTCGTCACGCTCAAACGGGCGCCGTTGTCGATCGTTCCTCGGCTTAACGCAATTCCAGGCGTCGTTGCCGTCGAACCGCGTATCGTGCGTGAAGTCATCGTCGATTGGCCGGCTGCCTCACAGCCGGTGTCAGCGCGCATGGTTTCACTGAACCATGCCGGCGACGAAGAGCTGGCGCGGTTGTATCTGCGCCGTGGTACCGCGCCCGAACCAGGTTCTCAAAGGGACGCGGCGGTAAACGAAGCCTTTGCCGAAGCCAACGGCGTCAAACCCGGCGATGACATCCGGGTCGTGCTCAATGGGAAAGTACAGAGCTTTCATGTCTCCGGCATCGCCTTGTCACCGGAATACATCTATGCGGTGAGACCGGGTCTGCCCATTCCGGACGATCGGCTCTATGCCATTCTCTGGGTCGATCGCAGTGCGGCGGAGGCCGCCTTCGACATGAAGGCCGCGTTCAACGACGCCGTCTTTACATTGGTGCCTGGCGTCGATCCGAACCCAGTCATCGAAGAACTGGACCGGTTGCTGGAGCCTTACGGTTCGGTCGGAGCCGTCGAACGGCGCGACCAGCCTTCAAACCGGTTCCTCGAGGACGAACTGAATCAGCAGAGGGTCATGTCCATCACCATCCCCGTCATCTTCTTCGGGGTGGCGGCGTTCCTGCTCAACAATGCGCTTGGCCGGCTGGTGGCCGCACAGCGCGAACAGATCGCCGCGCTCAAGGCGCTCGGCTTCTCTACTGTCACCCTTACCCAGCATTATCTGAAGCTCGTTTTCGTCATCGTGCTGATCGGATCCATGCTTGGGATTGCGGGCGGCTTCGGTTTCGGAGAGGCGATGATGGCAAGCTATCACGGCTTTTTCCGGCTGCCTGACCTGCCATTCGTCCTCACGCCGTGGTCGGTCGTGGCAGGGATCGCGATCAGCCTGGCTGCCGGGTCGCTCGGCGTCTTGACCGCGTTGCAGGAAGTCATCGGGCTTGCTCCGGCTGTCGCCATGCGGCCCGCAGCACCGCTGGGCCATTCGTTCATCGAAGCGCTGGTGCCGGGCAAGGCAATCAAGGCGCGATGGATCATGATGCTGCGCAATGTCGCGGGGCGCCCGTTTCGGTCAGTGCTGACGGTCGTCGGGATCGCCTTCGCAGTTCCGATGATGGTGCTCGGAATCTTCTGGCGCGACGCCATCGATCAAATGATCGTCCTGCAGTTAAACCTAGTCGAACGAGGCAATATCGCCGTAACATTTCCGCACCCAATGGACCGCGCCATCATTCGGGATCTGGCACGGCTGCCCGGCGTCCTGGCCGTCGAAGGGCAGCGGATCGTACCGGTGCGGCTGCGCGCCGGACAGCGCAGCTATCTGACCTCGGTGATCGGTCTTTCGACCGCGGATGAGTTGCGGCGCCCGCATGATTCCGCACTGCGCCCGATCACCGCGTCGCCCGATGGAATTACGCTGACCCGCCGGCTGGCCGAGCGCCTCGATGTGAAGCCGGGCGATCTCATCACGGTCGAAACCATGGAGGGCCGGCGCCTGAAGCGGGAATTCGCGGCAGGCGCTACCGTGGATGAATCGATCGGGATGGCGTCCTACATGGATATCGTGACGCTCAATGGTCTGACCGGCGAAGGCGCGGTCGTTTCCGCCGCCAGTCTTTATGTCGAGCCGAGCGCGCTTCCCGCGCTGGCGCGCAGGTTCAAGAACCTGCCGACGATTGAGTCCGTCAGCACGAAGGTCTACACGCTGTCGTCGTTTCTGGACAAGATCGCCGGGCTTGTCTTCGTCAGTGCCGGCATCCTCACCGCCTTTGCGACCATCATCACGGTCGGCGTCGTCTATAACAGCGCTCGCATCGGCCTGCAGGAGCGGGCATGGGAACTCGCAAGCCTGCGCGTGCTCGGCTTCACCCGTGGCGAAGTCGCAAGCATCCTGTTTGGCGAATTCGCGGTCGAAATAGCATTGGGCATTCCGATTGGGCTGTGGTTGTCGCACGGGATCATCGGCTTGATCGCCAGATTCCATTCCAACGAAAGCTTCCAGATACCACCTGTGATCGAGCCGCGGACTTACCTGATCGCGGCCGGCGTCGTCCTGACCGCGGCTGCGGCCAGCGCGTTTATCGTGCGGAGACGTGTCGACCAGCTCGATATGGTCGCAGCACTGAAGACGAGGGAACGAGCATGCGTATCGCCACCCGCCACGTCGCGATCATTGCAGGCTTTCTGGCCGCCGCCGCGGTGGTGGTTTGGGCAGTGGTGCCGGGACCCGTGCCGGTCGAGACGGCACCCGTGACCAAAGGCCGGTTCGTCGCCAGCGTCGACGAGGACGGCAAGACCCGTGTCCGCGAGCGCTATGTCGTCGCCGCGCCGCTCGCCGGCCGCCTTGGCCGGATTCGCTTCAAGGTCGGAGACCCGATCAAAGTTGATGATGCCGTAGCGACGATCACTCCATCGCCCGCGCCGCTGATGGATCCGCGCACCCGCAACGAGATCGAAGAGCGGCTCGGCGCGGCTGAGGCAAACGTGGAGAGGGCCAAGGCCGGCGTCGAGCGGGCGCGGGCCCAAAGCGACCAGGCCAATTCCGATCTTGCCCGAACACGGACGTTGGCCCAACGAGGGGCCGCGACCGCTCAGGCGCTGGAGCATGCCGAGCTTTCGGTTCGCCTGGCCGATCGAGACTTGCGCGCAGCAGAGTTTCTAGACCACGCGGCCGAGCATGAGCTCAGCCAGATGCGCGCCCTGCTGGCGCGATATGGCAGTAACACGAAGACCGATGAGTCTCCGGAAAGTTGTAGTGTCGCTGCGCCGGTCGCCGGCGTGGTGCTGAAGATTGCCCAGGAAAGCGAGACAATCGTCCAGCCTGGCACACCGCTCCTGGATATCGGCGATCCCCACGACCTTGAAGTGGTCGTGGACGTGCTTAGCACGGACGCCGTCGAGATGCGGCCGGGCGCGGAGGTGTCGATTGTCCATTGGGGTGGACGAGGAGCACTCATCGGGCGTGTCCGCCGGGTTGAGCCTGCGGCCTTCACCAAGATCTCAACGCTCGGCGTGGAAGAGCAAAGGGTCAACGTACTCATCGACCTCGTCTCACCTGCCGAGCAGTGGACAAGCCTCGGCGACGCCTACCAGATCGACGCGCAAATCGTCGTGTTCACAAAGGAGGACACCACGATCGTCCCGGCTGGAGCCCTGTTTCGCCGTGGCGAGAGCTGGAACGTGTACGTCGTGAAAGATGGGCGTGCCGAGATCCGCAAGGTGCAGCTGCTTCGCCGCTCGGGACGTTTCGCCGCAATCGCCTCCGGCTTGAATCAAGACGAAGCTGTCATCGTCTATCCCAGCGATCGCGTCGCCTCGGGAGTGCGTGTCGCGCCGCGAAAGGCGGGCGAGTTGGCCGGAGGTTCTTGACCTCGATCAACACTTGGATGCCGCCAACACCGCAAACCAGCACCGGGACGGACAGCACACGACTGGCGCACAAATTCTTGGCCTATGATCGGACGAACTGATGACCTCGAAAAATGCGGAGAATGTTGTCGAAATCCGCGTCGATGACATCGCACAGCTCTTCCACACGCTTGATCCATTTCCGTTTCGTGAGAAGGATCTCGACCGGGAAGCAGAGGAATACATTGTAGGATGGGCCAGAGAACTACCGGTGGACCGACCATTCAGGATCGTTGTCCACTTTCCGGATGATCAGTCGCATACAGATCTGGCGCGAGACCTGCCGGAAGCCCTCGGCAAATACTTCGCAGGTCGTGCGGGCGTCATTCAGGGCGACCTCAACGAGCTCTTCCGAATCGGTCGCCGATCTCTTGCCATAGGCGTGGCGATTCTCGTCGCTTGTTTGCTTGCATCAAACCTGGCGTCTGGGTTCCTCGCCGACGCGTCGTTCAAAAAGATGGTCGAGGAAAGTTTCCTGATCTTGGGATGGGTCGCCAACTGGCGACCGTTTGAGATTTTTCTTTACGATTGGTGGCCGATCGCGCGACGACGCGATCTTTACCGCAGGTTGTCGGCTGCGGCGATCGAAAGGAAGCTATACCCTGGCGAGAGTCGGACACCCGTCACATCGCGTTCGAACAACGCGCCGCATAAATGAGCCTGAATTCAGGAGCAGCCATGACAACTGATGACAGCTCTCTAACCCAATCGGCGTCGGAGGCACGATCGGCAAGCAGCATCGATTCGGGATTCAGACAATGACCCTCAACCGACACTCGACTTAACGGTGTTCCATTTCGCTAGACGCGTGTATTGTTTCTCCATCACCGACCAAGGCTTCGTCCGTGGGCGTCGGTGGCTGAGAGACCGACAGCGCTCCCGCCTGCATGATCAGGGAGCGCGCCGTGACGGTCGAACTTCGCCTCAACTTCATTAGAGCCGAGAGCGCGCGGATCAGGGATGTCATCGCCCGCACACACCAGATCGTGGTCGCATCCAAAGAATTGTTATCTAGGCCAGCGCCTGACACGTTCATAGGTCGCAGGACACACGAACCGCTGCTTAGGGACATGACACTCGAAGCCGAACCCGAGAAGGCGAACCGACGCACCTTAACGCAAGTTAGTGCGACCTTTGGAACTCGAAGCTATTGTAGGCACTTCTGCGATCAGGAGGAAACGTTGTCCGAACTACGCTCGGTGCTCATCGTTGAGGACGAGTACTTTCTGCAGGCCGATCTGGAGAAGGCACTAACGGATGCCGGTTTTGCCACTGAAAGTGTGTCTTCAGGCGAAGAAGCCCTGACGCTCTTCATTGGTGGCACCGGCACTTATAGGGCATCGGTAATCGATGTTCGGCTGCGCGGCAACGTGAGCGGGTGGGAGGTTGCAAGGCGGATCAGAGAAAGAGAACCGGCCTTCCCCATCGTCTACGTGACTGGTTCGTCCGCAGAAGAATGGGCATCAGAGGGTGTTCCGAACAGTATCCTAATCTCGAAGCCCTTCGCAGTGGCACGGTTGGTTAGCGCGGTTGCCAATCTCCTCAACATCCGAATGCCACCAACTGCCTAAGGGCCGCGCGCCTAAATTTCGCAAGCGCAGCTCGCCGCCAAAGTACCCAACGGACCTCACGGCCCGGTTCGCTACGCGCGACCTACATTATTTCGCGAGAGCGTTGACAAAGATCAAATCGGCCCTTCGGCGGTGGTAGATCGACGATTTCCGCAGGACCGCCTACTCAAGGGCCTGTATCGTCCCGATCGACCGCGCCTCTGATCTAAATCAAACCATGCCGGCCCGCGACATCCGAGATTTCTGCGCGCCGATGAAAGCCCGGCCATACGTCCATGTTCACGCGGGAAGCGGGTCAACGAGGCACGTTTTGCCTTGTTCGCAAGCTCGGCGATGGCAACCAACGGGTGATCGAGGCGGCCTGAAACAGGAGATCACTCCATGCGCGCACTCACTCTCACGATAGTTGTGTTGACGTCGTTCGGCGCATCTTCCTTGCTGGCTCAAGATCAAGGAAAGGCCCCAGCCACCGAATCGCAGCCCGTGCAGGCTCGACCTGGCCCTACCGTACCTGCCAATCGGCAACCGGGCGAAGAAAGCAACGAGCGACGAGTGATAGAGCGGATGGGGCCTGCCATGGATTGGGATCACCGCAAGCCGGGTCGCGATTTGCGAATGAACCCTCATCGCGAAAACGGCGATGCAGACCGAAAGCGCGAATGAGGCGCCTCATGGCCACGAGCAATGGTGCTCGGGGCTTCACCTTGGCAGGCATGTTCGTCGTCGGGACCTCACAATGCCGTCCCTTGGCGGTCTTCTGCATCACGGTTTCCGACATCATCGTCGTTCCAGCGGTGGCGGGCACATCAGCGAACCTTGCTTTCGAAATTGACCGCATTTTGCCTGCGTGTCCTTGGTTGATCCACGTCAACCAAACGACGCGACATATGGACGAGAATAGTATTGTTGGTGGAGAGCAAGGTTATGACAGTCGCTACAATCATGGTTTACGTTGATCCTGAACAACAGGCAGAGGAGCAGGTGCGGGTTGCCCGATCCATCGCGACCAGATTCGACGCTTCGATCACTGGCGTGTCTGCATTTGCGGTCGAACCCAGCTTCGTCGCCGAAGGCGTGATCATTGAAGAAACCACGCCGGAGGACCTCAAGCGGATGAAGGCCGCTCTTGCCGAAAAAGAGCAGTGGTTTCGGGATGTCGTTGGCCTCCCGAAGGAGAAGGTCGAGTGGCGGTGGGACGTCCAGTATCCAACCGTTTTTCTCACGAATGAGGCCAGGTCGGCAGATCTGGTCGTGACAAAAAGCAGGCGCGCGAACGTAGACCCCTATCACTTGATCGATCCGGCAGGAGCAGTGCTGCGAATGGGGCGGCCGACCATTCTGGTGCCGGAGCATATCCATGAATTGCGGGCCGATCGTATCGTGGTCGGCTGGAAGGACACGAGAGAAGCTCGCCGCGCCGTTCGCGATGCTCTGCCGGTCCTGAGGAAAGCTTCTCAGGTGACGATTGTCGAGATCTGCACGTCGGATGAACAGGATCAGGCGCGGCGGCGTGTCCGCGACGTTGCCAAGTATCTGCAGGGTCATGGCGTGAAATCCGAAACCGATGTGCGTGTCCACATGGCCGAATCCGACGCGCGTCACCTCATTCGTATCGCGAAAGAGAACGATGCTGATCTGATCGTCACTGGAGCCTATGGCCATAGCCGGCTCGGCGAATGGATATTCGGAGGTATGACCCGGGGGCTGTTGGATGAGGCATCATGTTGCCTCATGATGTCACATTAGAACCTTCATGAGGCTTGGGAATGATGAAGCATATTATTCGTGGTGGTGCTGCGCTGTTATTGCTCGGCCTCGACTCGACTTGCTGTTTCGCAGCAGATTCCCGCAACGGCGCGATTCTATCGAGACAATGGTGTGCTAGCTGCCACCTTGTTGAGCGCAATCAAAAGGGGCCTACAACTGAAGCGACCCCCTTTGTGAGCGTTGCACAGCATCCCGGCTTCAACGCGGAAAAGCTGGCTTTCTTCTTGCTCGACCCTCACCCGAAAATGCCCAATATGTCACTTACACGGACGGAGGCTGCGGATATTGCAGCCTATGTTGCAACGCTTAAACCAAGGTAATATGGCTCGAGCTCCAGCGCGGCTAAGGCAGCGCCTTCGGAGCAAAGTTCACCGCGGTCTTATTGACGCCGTTTCCATCGGAGTGGCTCTGGCGGCCTGCTGAAGCGTTACCCCGCCCATGAACGCACAGAACCCACTGCCCCGGCAGCACCCCGCCAGAGCGTCCCAGAAGAAGTCCTCTTCGGTCTGAACCATAACGGCTGGGAATCGGCGAGGCTCATCGATTGGGGACATCGATCACACCAAATTCCGAGACCGGCATGATCCAATAGACAACCCTGGATCCGGCGAAGGCCGCCTTCAGCCGATCGAGTAGCTGCGCGGCATCTTGCGCTGGAAGAATTGTCCGCAACATGAGTTCGTCGGCATGGCCTTTGACCCGTTCGGCCGAGGTCTGCAATCGTACGTCGGGTCCATGTCCAGCGACATCGGAAGCAGTGAAACCGGGCGCGAGGTCGCGCTGCTCGCTAAGGTAGTCGAACAGCTCATCGCGAAGCGACCGGGCAGCGATCAGGGTCAAGCAGACGAGTTCGGCGCTCATTTGGCCTCCTTCGCGACTCCGCCAAAGCGGCGATAGAGAATCGGGAGAAGGATCAGCGTCAGGACCGTCGACGAGACGAGACCCCCGATAACCACCACGGCCAACGGTCGCTGGATCTCCGAGCCGGGCCCGGTCGCAAACAGCAGCGGGATGAGACCCAGTGCGGTGATGCTCGCCGTCATCAGGACGGGTCGAAGCCGGCGCTTTGCGCCCTCCACGACGATCCGCCCTTCGGGCAGTCCATGGGCGCGGAGCTGGTTGAAATAGGAGACCAGCACGACGCCGTTGAGCACGGCGATGCCGAGCAGCGCGATGAATCCCACGGAAGCCGGGACTGACAGGTATTCGCCGGTCAGAACCAGCGCAAAGACGCCACCAATCACCGCGAATGGGATGTTGACCAACACCAGCAGCGCCTGCCTGATCGATCCAAAGGTCGTGAATAGCAGCACGAAGATGAGCCCGATCGCAACCGGGACCACGATCGAAAGACGCGCCGCGGCGCGTTGCTGGTTTTCGAATTGGCCGCCCCAGGTGAGCCGGTAGCCTTGCGGCAAAGGCAACTCTGCCGCTACCTTCTGCTTTGCAGCTTCGACGAAGCCGACCATGTCGCGGCCGCGCACATTGGTGCGCACGACGCTCATTCGGTATCCGTTCTCGCGGTTAACTACCACGGGACCATCGACCCGATGGATGCGCGCCACTTGCGAAAGCGCGACGTGCTGACCGGAGGGGAGCGTCAGCGGCAGGCTCGCCAGTAGCGTGGGCGCTTCCCTCGTGGTCTCGCTGCCGCGGACCAGGATCGGCGTGCGGCGTCCTTCTTCCAACACCGTGCCGATCGTGCGGCCTTCGATCTGAGTGCGCAGCGAATTGGAGATCGCATCCACGGTCAGGCCGAGACGTCCGGCCTCCATCCGATTCACCGCGACCGTGTAATATTGCGCGCCCTCGTTGAGGGTGGTGTAGACGTCCTCGGCGCCATCGATGCTGGACAGAATGGTTGACAGCTTGCTCGCAATCTCGTTGAGCTTGTTGATATCGGGCCCAAAAATCTTCACGGCGACATCGCCGCGCACGCCGCTGATCATCTCCTGCACGCGCATGTCGATCGGCTGGGTGAAACTGAGCGACAGGCCAGGGAAATCGGCCAGCACGCGTCGTAGCTCTTCGATAAGCGCGGATTGGCTGGTCGTCTTTCTTTCTTTGGCGGGCTTTAGGACCAGGAATGTGTCGGTCTGGTTAGGCCCCATCGGATCCAGGCCGAGTTCGTCCGATCCGGTTCGAGCTACGATTCCCTTGACGTCGGGCACCTTCGCGAGGATGGCCGACTGGAGCCTCTGATTGATCGCAATCATTTCGTCGAGATTGATGGATGGCAACGCCTCGACGCTGACGATCGTATCGCCTTCGTCCATGGTCGGCATGAACGTTTTGCCGAGCTGAGTGTAGGCGTAGCCTGCGGCAGCTAGGGCTGCCAGCGCTGCGATGATGACCTTGCGTTCGTTGCTCAGTGCCCAACTGAGCGCGGGAGCATACACGCGCGATACGGTGCGAATCAGCCACGGTTCCTTGTGCGAAGCGTTTTTGAGGAGAAAGGAGGTCGCTACCGGTATAACCGTGAGTGCCAGGAGCAGCGAGGCGCCGAGCGCGAATATGATTGCGAGCGCGACAGGGATGAACAATTTTCCCTCAAGCCCCTGCAGAGTCAGCAGCGGGACGAACACGATCATGATGATCAGCACGCCAGAGGCGACCGGCTGCAGCACTTCGCATACCGAGCGGAAAATGATATGGACGAGCGGCGTGCCCTTGCCCCGCGGTTCCTTGCTGAGATTGCCCACGACGTTCTCGACGACCACGACCAGCGCGTCGATCAGCATGCCGATCGCAATGGCAAGGCCACCCAGGCTCATCAGGTTCGCCGACATCCCGACGATGCGCATGACGATCAGCGCGACGACGATCGCAAGCGGCAAGCTTAGAGCGATCACCAATGAGGCGCGCCAGCTGCCGAGGAACAACAGCAGCAGCACAATGACCAGGACAGTCGCCTCGCCGAGCGCGCGGATCACCGTTCCGACGGCGCGATCGACCAGCCGGCTGCGGTCGTAAAACACGTTGATGCTGACGCTTTGGGGCAGCCACGGCTTGAGCTCGTCGAGGCGTGCGCGCACGTCGCTGACGAGCTGGCGGGCGTTGGCGCCGCGCAGGCCAAGGACAAGTCCTTCGACCGTCTCGCCGCGACCGTCGGTCGTGACGGCGCCATAGCGCGTCAACGAGCCCACCTGGACCCGGGCAACATCCTTGACCCGGATCGGAATGCTGTCCTTGGTATCGATAACGATCTGCCTGATATCCTCGATCGTGCGGATGCTGCCCTCGATCCGGACCAGCGCGCTGTCTTCGCCCTGGTTGACGCGGCCGGCGCCGTCGTTGCGGCTGTTGGCGTCGATGGCGCGACGGAACAGGTCATAGGAAATTCCGCGGGCCGCGAGCGCATCGCTGAGCGGCACGATCTCGAAAGCGCGAACATAGCCGCCCAGTGCGTTGACGTCCGCAACACCCGGAACGGTCCGCAGCGCGGGTCGAATCACCCAATCCAGCAGGCTGCGTCGTTCGGCCAGCGACAGATCGGAGCTATCGATCGTGAACATGAACATTTCGCCGAGCGGGCTCGTGATCGGGGCCAGTCCGCCGGTCACGCCTTCGGGTAGGTCGCGCGCGATGTTAGAGAGGCGCTCGGAGACCTGGTTGCGCGCCCAGTAGATATCGGTGCCATCCTCGAAATCCACGGTGATGTCGGCAAGCGCGTATTTTGTCGTGGAGCGAAGGATCTTCTTGTTTGGCAATCCAAGCAGCTCGAGCTCGATTGGAACCGTGATCCGCTGCTCGACTTCCTCAGGGGTGAGGCCGGGCGCCTTCATGATGACCTTGACCTGGACGGGCGAGACATCCGGAAATGCGTCGATCGGCAGGCTCGGCAGCATGACCAGCCCTGCGCCGATCAGCAAGAGCACGCCAAGCGAAACGAAGAGCCGCTGCGAAAGCGCAAATGCGACCAGGCGCGTGAGCATGACTAACCGGCTCCGAGCTTGAGCAGGATTCCACGCAGTGCGGAGATGCCGCCGGCGGCGACCTCGTCCTTGTCGGTGATCGGACCGGAGACCACGACGTGCTCTTGATCCTCCTCAAGCAGGGTCACCGCGACCAAACGAAAGCCGCCTGGTATTGCCACGAATACCGAAGCCTGCTCGCCGCGCCGGATCAGCGCACTATAGGGAAGCTCCCAAGCGCTTTCAGCCGAGGACGCAAAGCCGATGCGTGCTTGGGCGGTCTGGCCGGGCCGCAGTTCGCCGCTATTCGGCACCTCCGCGCGGACAAGGATGGTTTGAGTCGCGGCATCGGCGGTTTCCGAGATCAGAACTACCTGGCCCGCCGTTGCATAGCCTTCAACTTCCACCTTTGCGCCAGTTCGGATGGCACGGATGTTTGACGCGGGAACAGCGATCTCGATCCATAGCGGAGACAGCCGAGCGAGCTTGATCAGCGAAGCTGTTTGCTCCACGCGCTGGCCAGGAGAGACCATGATGTCAACGACGGTCGCCGACCGCGGCGCGACGACCGAAAGTGTCGCATCGATAGCGGCTTCGCTGGTGAGCTTTGAAATCGCATCATCCGAGAGGCCGCTTAACCGAAGCATTTGTCGCCGCTCCGCAACCAGGATGCTCGTCTGCCGGGCTTCGGTCTGGCTGGCCTCAAGAACTCGCTGCGCCACAGCGTTTGTCTGGAAGAGCTGGGTGTTCCGGTTGAGTTGCTGGGTGGCCAGAATGTCCTGCGCAATGGCTTGCAGGTAATCGCGTTGCTGCGAAACGAAGCTCGGACTCTCCATCACAACGAGCGACTGACCGGCGTTAACGCGGTCACCGCGTGCGACCGAAAGGCCGGTCACCATGCCGGCCACGGGACTACTCACGACCCACAATTGCGGAGTAGGGATTACGATCTGCGCAGGATAAGGCAGCGTCTTGTCGGTTGGGCTCGCGACCGGATGAACGACACGAACCCCCAGGCTCATTGCCTGCTCGGGGCTGAGCTTTATAGCATCCTCGGCCATGGCGATGGATGGCAGGCCGATAAGCGCCAATACAAATATGGTTCGAGCTCGGCTCGGCCATGGAGCGAGACGCAGAGTCGTCAGAATAGAACGCATCATCGATTTCCCGCTGGCGACCAAAATCCGATTGCTTTGTGCATGTTTATTCCGGGCGCCCGCTTGGCACTTTGATCTCGGTCAAGCGTTGCTGCGACTTGGTTGGATTAGGATTTCTTGAAATCTCGATCGCGTTCAAGTGCGCGCCGATACTGCCTCATGGCCGCTGACAGGACGCTGTTTAGCGATGTCAGTGATTTGTCAGAGGAACGCCGACCGGTTGTCAGCATGTCGCACCCGATTTCTGTCACGTGGGGCGTGCTGGTGCGAACCTGATCCGCCTTATCTTCGGCAATCAACCGCCGACTTCGCCATGTCGAAAAGGCCGCCTCTGAACCGGTGGCCGCGATAAGGAAAGAGGTACTGACAAATTGATCATCATCAACGACGCAGCGTCTTTTCCGCGCGATGAGACGCGTGCTGGCGCCTCCGAGCCGAAAGAGCAGCAACTTTGCAAGTTGCATGGAGACCGCTCATGGGAGAGCCGCGCAACCGGGTCGTTCAACTCAGGCGCTTCGGCAGCCCCGACGAACTCGAGGTGGTCGAGAGTCCGCTGCCGACCGCCGGCCGCGGCGAGGTGCGGGTCCGCGTGCTCGCGTCGGGACTTGAGTACACGGACGTAACAATTCGGCGCCACCTTTACCCGCAAACTTCCGCTCGCCGGCCGCCGTTCGCTATGGGCTATGATGTCGTCGGCGAAATTGATCAGGTCGGCGAAGGCGTGAGCGGCTTTCAGCTTGGAGATCGCGTGGCTGATATGACGGTACTCGGGTCGAACACCGCCTACCGCACGCTCCGGGCCAGCGATCTCACTCGCGTGCCCGCGGGTGTGGACGCAGCAGAGGCCGCTGCGCTGATCTTGAGCTGGACGACTGCATACCAACTCCTGCATCGCGCCGCCCGGGTGCAACGAGGTCAGCGCGTGCTCGTGCATGGAGCCGCAGGCGCAGTTGGCCAGGCGCTGCTCACGCTGGGCAGGATGGCCGGGCTTGAGGTGTGGGGCGCCGCGCGCGGCGAGCATGCTGCGCTGATTCGCGAGCTCGGCGCCACGCCGATCGACTACCAGCGCGAAGATTTCACACGTCTTGTGCCCGGTGGATTCGACGTCGTGTTCGATGGCATCGGCGAGGACGGCTATCGCCGTTCGTTCGAGGCGCTCAAGCGCGGCGGCCTGCTCTGTGCGTATGGCTACTCGGCGGGGGTGCAAGCGCAGCTTGGCATGATCACCATGTTGATGTGGATTGGGCGCTTGTATCTGTGGAGGTGGTTGCCCGGCGGCAAGCGCGCCCGCTTCTACTCGATCAATGCGATGCGCGCGCGACACCCTGGTTGGTTCCGGGAGGACCTGACGAGGCTCTTTGAGCTGTTAGCGACCCGCGCCATCCGGCCGCGCGTTGCCGAGCGGATTTCTTTCGATGAGGTCGCTGAGGCACATCGCCGTCTCGAAGCGGGCGGTCTCGAGGGTAAGCTCGTCTTGTGCCCGGCCTCGGAGCATCGTGCCAAGTCGCCAGGGTGAACGGTGTCAGTTGCCAATCTCGCACGAAGCGTCGGTCGGCAAGTTCGAGGCGATTGCGACGGACGACTCAGTCTCGCTGTCATCCGAGGGGCCGTCATTGCAGTAGCACCCACCGTCTCTATGACCAGGAAAGATCACGCAGATGGTAAACGCCCGAAACAGTAGCATCCACGGGCACGTCAGCAAGGGCTTTGAGGCTGTTCGCGAGGCCTTCGTCGAAAACTTCTCCAGCAGAAGAGAATTGGGAGCCGCATGCTGCGTGTACCGTAACGGAGAGAAGGTTGTCGATCTCTGGGGCGGGATTCGCAACAAGGCGACCGGCGAGCAGTGGCAGGAGGACACTATGACCATTGTGCACTCCGCAACTAAGGGACTGGCGGCGATGACGCTTGCGCTTGCGCATTCCCGAGGTTGGCTCGACTACGAAGAACGCGTGTGCACCTACTGGCCGGAGTTTGCCCAGCGCGGCAAGGAGACGATCACCATCCGCCAGCTCCTGGCCCACCAGGCCGGGCTGTTTGCGTTTGACGAACCGGTTAGTCGAGAGCTCGTTGCCGATCTTGACCGGTTAGCTCTTGTGCTCGCTCGCCAAGCACCCGCCTGGAGGCCGGGCACTCGCCAAGCCTATCACGCGATCAGCCTTGGGTTTTACGAAGGCGAATTGCTCCGGCGAATCGATCCGCTGCACCGCAGTCTCGGACAGTTCTTTCAGGACGAGATTGCCTCACCGCTGGGGCTCGACACCTACATTCGCGTGCCGGAGGAAATTCCCAATTCGAGATTTGCAATTCTCGACAGTCCAAGCGTGCTTGCGCGGGTATTGGGTTTTCCGATCCGGCTAACTTTCGCAACGCTTTACCCTCGCTCGAACATCTACCGAGCGCTTATAACAAACCCAAGCGCTGCAATATGTAATGACCCGCAGCGCGTTTATTCGCGCAACCTCGAAGTAGCATCGGGCGGCGGCGTCGGTACGGCGCGAGCGATTGCACGTGCCTACAGTGTGTTTGCGGCCGGCGGTAAGGAACTGCAGCTGCGCCCCGAAACGCTCCGGCTGTTGATGGCTCCGGCGATCCCCGCTGAGCATGGCTTCTATGATGAGTGCATGAAAGCGGAGATGCAATTCTCGCTTGGCTTCTGCAAGCCGGGTCCGATTGCGCTTTTCGGGCATCCCGGCTCGTTCGGGCATCCAGGAGCGGGCGGTTCGTTTGCTTTTGCCGACCCGCTAGCTGGAATCGGATATGCGTATGTCACCAATCGCATGGGCACCAAATTGCCGTTTGATCCGCGAGACGCAGCGCTGAGAGCGGCGATCCCAGCGATCGAAATTTGATTCCAGAGAATGCAAACGGCTGCCAGAGGTCGTGGTCAAGGTGGGTTTGGATGCTTAAGCGGGTGCCAGGCTGATTAGGTGCCGGTCTCTTGGAAAATCCCGATCATGCCGCATTTTCTCCCTAGTGTTCGAGCGTCTTGATGAACGAAAGCAGGTCGTGAATCTGGTCCGGCTCGAGCTGAAACACCGGCATGGTCGGGTCCCCAGTTTCGATGCCCTCGGCCAGCGCCTCGCCCAGGTATTCAATTGGATAGCGATTGTGCAGGGTGCGAAATGGCGGCGCGATCTTGAGCGGACTCTGGCTGACACGATCTATCGAATGACACCTTGCGCAGTTGTGACGCGCGAATATTTTGCCGCGCTGTGCGGCGGGTGAGGTGGCCAGGGCAGGTGTCGTAAGCGTCAGGGTGACGATCGTGTGGAGGGCCATGGATCTCAGCATTGGTGCAGTCTCATCAAAAAAGTCGACTCTGGACGTCGCGACCTCACTATCGTGGCGCAGCACGTTTCGTCGGTTGATTTGAGTCAATCCTTCGAGCTTCTTCCCGGCATCCGCTTGCGGTTACGTTGTTCACGCCTGTTCGAGGGCCCTTCGCAGTCTCCGTATGATCACGCCACGCGCCCGATCGTCCGCCGCTGCCTCCATTTGTTCATCGATATCGAGAAGCAGCCTGGACATGTCGTTGTGCCAGTCGAGATTGACGACGGCATCGGCGGCAAGCCTGCGCCGATGCACGACGTCGAGAGGTGTCGGTGCGGCCGTGGAAAGCTCATAAATGTCATCGAGCACCGGATTGAAAATTCTGGCCGCCGGAATTGTTCGCTCGGCTATCCGTTCGACGAGACCTTTGAGCGCGGGCTCCTCGCCGTGAGTGATGAACAGGCCACGATGAATCGGTCGCCGCGAGGCAATCCAGCGAGCCAATTCGGGGCCGTCGGCATGGCCGGAATATTCGTCGAAATATCTTATTCGCGCAGCGACCTTGAGTTCCTCGCCCTGTATCCGCACCGCCTTTGCACCATCGTGGAGAAAACGCCCAAGCGTGCCCTGCGCCTGGAAGCCGACTAGCAACACTGTGGCTTCGCGTCGCCACAGCCAGCGCTTCAAATGATGCCGGATGCGACCTGCCTCGCACATGCCGCTCGCCGCGATGATGATGTGAAAGCCGGACAGCCTGGCGATCGACTTGCTCTCGTCGACGGTCTCCGTGAATCGCAGTTGCGGCGAGGCCAGGAGCCGATCCAGGTCGATCTCCGCATCGAAGCTTGCTGCGTGTCTGCGAAACACCTCAGTCGCGCGGATCGCCAGAGGAGAGTCGAGAAAGATCGGCGCGGTCGGTATCTCCCGCCGTTCCATCAGGTAGACAAGATCGACAATCAGCTCTTGCGTTCGTTCAACGGCAAAGGCCGGGATAAGCAGCGCGCCGTCGGCGGCCGCGGCGTCGCGTACTTCCTGTGCGAGGTGAGCGCGCCTGAGCGAGGCCGTTGTCGATGGGCGGTCACTGTCGCCGTAAGTAGACTCTGAAATCACGTAGTCGAAGCCGGCGGGAGCCTCCGGACCCGGCTCGAGTAACTTGGCGTCCGGTCCGAGATCGCCTGATACCAGGATGCGCAATGGCATTCCGCCTCCGGCCTGGCCGGCAAATTCGATCTCGATCGAGGCAGAGCCAAGCAGATGGCCAGCATTCCAGAAACGGGCGCGGGCGCCTGGCATCGCTTCGAACCATGTCTGGTATTCGACCGGCCGAAAAGCATCCAGCGTAGCGATTGCGTCGGCCTGCGTGTAGATCGGATTTACTTCGGCGCGACCGCGGGCTGTATTTCGCCGATTTAGCGCGGCGACCTCCGCCTCTTGTATGTTTCCTGCATCGGGAAGCATGTACGAGCAAAGGTCTATGGTGCCGCGCGTTGCCATGATGGGGCCTGCAAACCCCTCGCGCTTAAGCTTCGGCAACAGGCCGCTGTGGTCGATATGCGCGTGTGTCAGCAACACCGCGTCAATCTCCTCCGCACGAAACGGAAACGAGGTATAGTTCAGTGCCTTCAGCGTTTTCGGTCCCTGAAACAGGCCGCAATCAACCAGCAGGCGCCCTGTGGGCGTGCTGAAAAGGTAGCAGGAACCGGTGACCGTGCGGGCTGCGCCGCAAAACTGGACGGTGGTGCTCACGGTCTATGCTCCGCCATCGATGGCCCGACCACCTCTCGCCGCAACGCGTCGACGAGAATATCATCCAGCGCAATGGCGTTGGTCGGATGGGGCACGCTGTTGGTGGATCGCAGCGAGCGAATGCCGGCGCGACTGAACTCATTCAACAGCTTCGGCGGAAACAGCGCATGAATCACCACCGCATTGATCGAGCTCGCGCCGGACGATGCAAGTGCCTCAGCGCAGGCGATAAGCGTACCGCCCGAGGAAGCGATATCGTCAATGATGAGCACCGAACGACGCAGAAGCCGTGCGGGATCGGAGAAGACGATCTGCACCGAGCGATCGCTGCTACGGATCTTCTCGCCGACGGCATGGGCCAGCCCGAGCCGGTCGGCTAGATCGCTCACCCAGCGCCGGGATTCTGTGTCGGGGCCGACGACAAGAGTAGTGGGGTCGAGCGCATCGGCGCGAAGCTTCGATTCGATCGCCGGCGCCGCGGACAGATTGTCGGTCTCAATTTCAGGGAATACGTGGTGCAAGGTTGCAGTGCGGTGCAGGTGCGCCTCCACCGTGATCACACGGTCGAAGATGTTCGCGACGAGATCACCCACGGCGCGCTGACTGATGGCTTCGCCCGAGTGGAAGGCGGCGTCTTGACGCATATAGCCGAGATACGGCGCTACCAGCACCAGCCGTCTGGCTCCTCCACGCCGCAATGCTTCTGCTGCAAACAACAGCGCGATCAGCTTTTCGTTCGGATCATGGAGCGAGCAGCAAATGATGGTCGTCGGTGCGGCCGGCCCGATGGTAACGCGCAACTCTCTGTCAGGAAATCGGTGCAAGGCAATTTCATGCCCGGGAACGCCAAGCCGCTCCGTGAGCTTCCGGCCAGTGCCGGCGGAGGCCGGCATCCACTGGATCGCGGCGCACGTCATGGTCTCATCCCGGCAGGGCAGCCGCGACCATCGATCCGATAGCCGCGATCGCTCCGAGCCATCGTGAACGCAAGCTCAAACTGGGACGGTTCAAACGCGTGAATGCGGTAAAGTGGCTCGCCTTGATCAACATGGTCGCCGATTTTCTTGAACAGCTTGATCCCCGCTCCCTTGTCCAGGGGCGCGCCAGCGGTGCGCGCCAACCGGTTGAGGCGCAAGCAATCGATGGTAGATACTACGCCATCGCGGTCGGCGCGAATGTCGGCCGTCAAGGGGCCAACTTCGGATCGATACGACGTGGACCCTTGAGCTTCGATGATCTTCTGCATCTGTCGAAGTGCGGCGCCGCTTTCGAGCAGTTCGCGCGCGCGGGCATAGCCGGCGCCGCCCCGCAGAGCCGGGTCACGTTCCAGAAGATGGGCGGCAAGCCTCAATGACTTTTCCAGCAGATCGCGCGGCGCGAGAGGTTCGTTGGCAAGCACCGCCATGACATCCTGGGCTTCGAGCGCCGGGCCTATGCCGCTACCTATCGGCTGGCGGCCATCGGTCGTCACCACCTCCGTTTCAAGGCCAAACTGATCACCGACGAATTCGAACAGCTTGCGGAGCCGCATTGCTTCCGACGCATTCGTGAGTTTTGCATTCGGTCCGACCGGAAGATCGATGAGAAGATGGGTCGACCCTGCCGCGAGCTTCTTCGACAGGATGGATGCAACCATTTGCTCGTGAGTGTCGAGCGAGAGCGGTCGTTCGACGCCGATCAAAATATCATCGGCCGGCGACAGGTTGACATGACCTCCCCAAACGACGCAGCCGTTGCAAGCAGCGACGACCTCCTTCATGGCCTCCACGCTGAGGTCGACTCGCGCCAGGACCTCCATCGTATCGGCCGTTCCGGCAGGCGAAGTGATCGCGCGAGATGAGGTCTTCGGGATGGTCAGGCCATGCGCCGCCACGATCGGCACGACGATCATGGAGGTACGATTGCCGGGAATGCCGCCAATGCAATGCTTGTCGACGACGACGTCTGCGTTCCATTTGAGCTGCGTGCCCGCTTTGGACATTGCGCCGGTGAGCGCGAGTAATTCTCCCGATGTCATGAAACCGGCCGAGCTGACCAGGAACGCGGCGATTTCCATGTCTGAATAACGATAGTGCGCGAGGTCATCTACGATTGCGTGGATGTCGGAAGCCCCAAGCGTCCGTCCCTAAATCTTTGCGCGCACGGCGTCCAGGCTTGCCGGGGACGGTGCGGGCGTGACCGAGACGTAAGTGCCGATCGGTTCTGCAAAGCGGTGGAAGGCAGGCTCCGCCAGCCCCAGCTCGTTTGGCCCCACCAGATCATCATCGTCGGTTAGCAGGACGGTCGCCAACAGCACTTTCGAGTTGCTGCGCAACTCGACCCTGCTGAAGCCGCGAAACACTTCCGGACGCAGGGCCGTCGAGTGTCGCGAAATTACGGCCACGTTTTCGCGCCCGGTATCGAGATTGACGCGGCGTGATTTTGAGCTGGTGGCGGGTCGGCGTTATCTCGGTCATAGCCGTGGAATCCAGTCGCGGATACAACAGGATACCGGCATCGCCGTGGACCATATTGACCCAAATCATTTCCCTTGCCGGAGAGCCGGACTCAGATCGCCTGAACGGCTGCCTTGAGCTCGTCCCGAACTTTGACAGCGATGGCTTCAAGCGCCGGATTTTGAATTGCCTGCATGGAAGCAACCGGGTCCACGGCGGCGACTTCAGTGTTGCCACCAACTTCCTGGACAACGACGTTGCATGGCAGCATCGTGCCAATCTTGTCTTCGGCCTGGAGCGCCTGATGGGCCATCTTTGGATTGCAGGCGCCGAGGATCACATAAGGATGAAAGTCGACTCCAATTTTGTCCTTCAGGACGGATTGAACATCGATCCTTGTCAATATACCGAACCCGCGCGACTTCAGGGCGTCGATTGCTCTCTCCACAGCATCGGAAAGGGGCACGTTCAGGGATTTCGAGAAGTAATAGGACATGTCTGCTGCTCTCCTTGGACGTTCGTCTGGGCTAGATGATTGCGTCTAACGTCACTTTCAGGATTGACCTGCATCAAGCCGCAGATGGCCGAAATCGGCCCTCACCAAGGCGGCGATGAACCGTTCCGCCGTCGGCATCGTCGAAAAAATGACTGAGGATTTATCGCCGCAGGACCATCACGGTTCCGACAAGCCCGATCGCGGTGAATGCTGCGCCGGCCATAAAGGTGGCGTATGGGCCGATCACCTCCCACAATGCGCCCGCTATCAGGCTCGCCAGCAACAGCGCCATTCCACTCACGAAGTTGAACAATCCGAACGCGGTTGCACGCAAATTTGTCGGCGCTTCGTCGGCCACCAGAGCCGACAGCAGACCCTGTGTCATTCCCATGTGCAGGCCCCAGAGCGCAACGCCGGCCATGACCGCAGGGAGATTGGGGGCGATGGCGAGAACGGTGTCGGCTGCGACCAGGATTGCAAAGCCGAACGCAAGCATCAGTTTGCGATCAATCCGGTCGGACAGGGCGCCAAGCGGATAGGCCGAAAACGCATAGACGATATTCATGATGACCAGGACAAGGGGTGCCAGCGCGAGCGAGAGCCCTAAAGTCTGCGCGCGCAGGATCAGAAAGGCCTCACTGAAGCGCGCGAGCGTTAGAACGGCGCCGATACCGACCACGATCCAGTACGCGGTGCCGATGCTTCTGAGGTCACCGAGCTTCAAGGGCGCCTGCGCTGCTCCGCCCTCGTGCGGCGGCTCGCGCACCCCGACCAAGAGCACGAGCACCGAGAGCAGACCAGGTATCAAGGCAAGCCAGAAGATCAGCCGAAAATTGTCATGCAGTGTCGCCATCAGGGCGATGGCGATGAGCGGTCCGGCGAAGGCACCGATGGTGTCGAGAGCCTGCCTTAGGCCGTAGGCTGCACCGCGCAGGCCGGCAGGCACCATGTCCCCTACCATGGCGTCGCGCGGAGCGCCACGTATGCCTTTGCCGATCCGGTCCGAAAATCGAGCGGCGAGCACCAGTGACGAGGTCGGCGCCAGGGCGAAGAGGGGTTTTGATAGGGCCGCCAGCCCATATCCGATGATCGCGAGCGCCTTGCGCTTGCCAAGCCTGTCGCTCACCCAGCCAGAGAACAGTTTTGAGATCGATGCTGTCGCCTCGCCAACACCTTCGATGAGGCCGATCATCTCAGTGCTCGCGCCGAGCACCGAGGTGAGGAACACCGGCAGCAGACCGTGGATCATCTCCGACGAGATATCCATGAACAGGCTGACGAAGCCCAGCGCCCAAATGCCGCCGGGCAGGCGGACAATCGATGATTGTCGTTCGGAGGGCACATCATCTTCGATCATGCGATTCGCACTCTATCACTTGCATGGTCGGAAATGCGTTCAGGATCAACGGAACGGCCTTTGCCAGGTCATCGTCCTCTGGTGAGTTCAGATACGGTCCGGATCTGGTATGCGCGCAGAGTGGCCTCGCCTCAATGAGACATCAGCGTCGGCACGGTCATCGTCCGCAGCATCGCACGGGTGACACCGCCCAAGATCCCTTCCTGCAGCCTGGAATGGCCGTAGGCTCCCATCACCAGCATGTCGAGCCCTTGATTGGCGGCGATCGAGAGAATGAGGGGCTGAATCTCGGCGCGTGAGGCCGGTAAATTGATGAGTCTCGTCGGTAGCCCGACATGTGCCAGATGCTTGGCAAGCCGCTCCGGCGAAGCCTCCGGTGGCACGCTGTCGGCGCCGTTGATTGAGATCGCGACCAGTGCATCAGCGTGAGCCAGGAAGGGCATGGCATCCTTGAGAGCGCGGGCGGCAAGGCGACTTCCGTCCCAACAGATGCCGATCCGTTTGGCCTTGAAGGCGCCGCGGAAAATGTAGGGTACAAACAGCACCGGACCACCAGCCTGCAACAGAATTTCCGTCGGGATAGTGTTGTCGAATGTTTGCAGGTCCGCCTCCGGTTGCAAAACAATCGCAAGGTCATGCAGTCGAGCTGCAGCACCGATTGAAGCGGCCGCATCTCCTGGGATATCCGTGATGGGTCGGCATTCGTAGGGGATCCCGGCATGGCGCGCTTCGGTTTCGAAGACCGATAGCGCCGTCGTAGCGCGCTCGGCGGCTCTTTCTTGCTCCCTTTCAAGGACGCCAGCAATGGCAGTGGCCGCCCCTCCGTCAAAGGGATAGGCGAGGGCGCCGGTCGATATGTAGCCGAGCGCTACAGCATCGAGATGCGCGCCGAAGGTTGCGGCTAGGGATATCGACGCGTCGATCGCGGGCCGCATTGGGCGCTCGGTTGGGATGTGAACCAGGATGTCCTTGATCATCAGTCGACCTCTTGCGTGTGAAGCATAGTTTCATCGGAAAGGACGCCGCGTTGACTTGAATCAAGGACTGGGCTGCGTAGTCGCCTATTTTTGTTCAAAGAGTTCGCGCATTGCGCCGACGAGGTGATTGGCATGATTGGCCGCTTTGAATTGAGTGCGGACCTGGAGCCGAGTTTGGCCGCTCGGCGAGCTATGAGGTAGCAGAATGACCCCGCTGCGCTGGAATTTCACCTTGCCGGAGCTTCAGGAGAAGCTCGACGGCCTCGTGGAAGGAGGGCTCTTTCAAATCTCAGCACGGGACTATGAGCGTCTGTTCGGATCCGACGACACGTGCGCTGCACGCCTGAGGCATTTTGCGAAAGGCCATGCCTGTGTTGTCAGCCATGCTGATGGCGCCATCCTGTTTCGCAAGAGATTGGAGCAGCGCGAAGACCGGTCGCCGCTGTGAGATCACCAAACAGGCTCTGGAGATGCACGACATCCCACACGCCCAAATCGACCGTCCTGACATGTACGAAAGAGGCTACCCAACGTATCCGCTCTATCGTCGGATGCCGCGCTTCAGCCTGACCGAGTGTTTCGACCGGCCAACTGAGAGGGCCGGTGGCAGCGCTTCCTAGCGGAGGCCATGGCGATCTTTCATATCGTGGTGAAACAATGCAGTCAGTCTTCTGGCGCTTGAAAGAACCCGAAGACGGCGACGAGAGTCACGGGATCGCTCAAGCTCGAATTCGATGAATCGCTGCTTCGAGAACGGACGGTCAGTGTCAGTGCGTGAGCTATTTTGCGAACCGAAGGTTCTTGAAAGCGTCGAGATCATGCTGGCCTCCTGAGTTGAGTTCACTGCTGGTAGGCGTGGGCAACGTCTCTGATATCGCAAGAAGGCCGCTTTCGAAATTCGGGTGGGTTGCTTAAGGGTATTTCCGAATGGCAGCGGCCCACTCGAGCTGCGGACAATCTGGCCCGTCAGGAATGCTGACGGATCAGGATGCGGCCTTTGCGAACCGTCCCGCCGGGGCGACCGGAAGACGCGCTTGGTGAAGCATTCCAATTCCGCCAGTTGCGCATCTGATGCGCACCGGCTGGTTCCGCCAGGCTCACATCAAGAGCGAGGCCTGCTACCGGCTGCTGTTGACCGGAATACGCTTGATCTTGTTGATCTCCATCAGAGACACGAGTTCCGGCAGCGGGGTATCCTCCCTGACCGTCACCGGCGCGGGCGTCATCGCTTCGGATACCCTGCGCCCATGCTCGCGGACATAATCCTCAGCAGAGCCGCCATAGCCGAGAAAGAAAGTCAGCAAACGACCGCGCTTGCGCGGCGTGCCGATCTCGTCCCGGCGAAGGAAGTGACCCTCTGACACGATGCCCACGACGCCGCCCGCCTTGTCTACCACCGGAAGCCCGCTCACATGATTCCGGAGCATAAGGTTTGCTGCTTCGACAATGGTAGTCTCCGGAGTGACCGAAATTACCTTGCGGGTCATGATGTGATGGGCGTGCATACAGGACTCCATGCCCTTGGCACGCTGGGAGTGCCACGAGGAGCAGTTTGATTTGTAGATCTCACCAGTAATTGCGTCGGTGCCACCATCCCCGTTCGGTGGGTGAATTCAACTTTGACTTCTGGTCTTCATCCAACGTCGCGTAAAATGCCTCAAGCGCGGGGCGCGTAGCGCGAATGGCTTGCAACATCGCATCCATTCGCTTTTCCATGGCCTCCGCGCGATCGATGATCGTACCGGGAATGTCCTGCTGACAGGCGGCACGCATCGTGTCGGCCGCCTTGACCGAGGCGGCCTTGAATTCCTCGAACTTCGCGCGCTGGCTGTCGGAAAGCTTGATGTCCTCTACAAGACGCTCCGTCCGCCGCTCGACGAAACCGCTGACTGCCGGGCCGCACGTGCCAAAGCCATGGCGCCCCATCATTGGACCGGCTCCCGTCATCATGCCCGGACCCATGAAGGCGCCGCCGGGACCAAAGGGTTGCGCTGCCGCCTCACCAAAAAGGCCGGCCATCGCGATGACCGATGCGATCGGCGCCACGCGGAATCTTATGGAGAAAAGCTTTCCGACCATTTGCCGCTCCATTGGCGAAAGATCCACGATATCTGATCGTGACGCTTTTCGAATTGATGTGGGTCAAGTCAGGCACACCGCCCGCACCGTCGTGAGAGACGCAACAGGCACCGCTTGCCAGGCGTACGGAACGGCTGAGAGGCGGTTGAAGATCAACAACAGGACGCATCCGGCGATGAGTCGCGAGGGTCGTGGCCTGCACGCCTTAGTGGTTCATAGGATAATTCTAGCCGCGGCCTGCGATCATTCGAACCAATTCGAATGCTGGATAACAGCGGTGACACCATTCAGAAACAGCAACAGGCACACGATACTTAGTTTCAGAGAAAGGTGTACGTTCTCGCTCATCGTCGTACTACTCCATCCTTCGGTCCATGAGGTCTAATCCGCTGACACCATGCCTTTCTTCGTCGTGACGCTGAAGTCCAACACAAGTGCCTCAATGTGAAGTTGACTTGAATCAATGAGGCCAAGGATTGGGCACGATCATTTTCAAATCGCGGGGCTTGCAGGAAGGTCCTGCGAGAGGGAGGTCGCCTTAAGGGGTGGCTTCTTTTTTATGACAACGGTGGCAGATGACCCCGACCGCCGTCCGAACGAGCTACCCCCCGTATTCGCCGATTGTCCAACTCACAGGGGCGACCGGTCTTGCTACCTTTACCGCACGGGATGGAGCAAGCCGTGAAGCACTCGCTGTTTTACATTGCGACCGCTGTGGCAGTGGGCCTTGCTGTATGGGCCATTTCGGGTGCGCCGCTACCGTCACATCCCGGTTCCCAAGTAGCGCACCACACGGTCATCGCGAAGCCCGGCCAATAGCCGCGCCACAAACGCAACGAGGGAACGGGTGAAGAAGCTCTGCTCAGCTTTTCAGGCAAGAAACTGACCCCTGAACCATAACACAGGTTAGCGCGAGGCCTTGGGGCAAACGGCATACTTAGGCCCTCTGATTTGGTCGCGACGCAGACTAGATCTTCGTACCTGGGAGCCGCTCCATGAACTACTGTGTGATAGTACGAGCGCGCGGCAAGGAGTTGGATCAATTGCGAGGGGTAGCATATCGCGTCTCTCGCGACGCGAAGACAGATTGGGTTGCCGAACCGAGAGACTCGGGAACGGCGTTTTGGTTTGAGAATGGCGACGCGAGAACTCGTTTTTGTGCGTTTTGCGTAAACGAAAGCGTCGCCTTCGCTACCGAGACTCTGGACCACTGAGGCCCACCTCGAACGAGCCGTCTCTCAGAGCGGACAACGGTTGCGACGACTTCCGCGCCGGGATCGAGCGCGCGACACTGCATGAAGAGCAGCACTTACGTGCGCTTCGCCGGCAGGAGGCGCGGAGCTGTTCGCGCGAGATTGAAGTCGGGAGAGGAACTGCCCACACGAGGCCCTCTAGGGGCAGTATTTCTACGGAGAAACCAATTTCGGTCGTGGAAGGTTAATCGTCCCGGATCAAGATCACTCGTCATGATGGGCATTGAAGACGATCATCAGGCTGAGGCGGAAGCGGCCATGGCGATGGCCGCTGCGGCCACCTGCGAGCTTGAGCGGCTGAATTGGGTGCGTGTCGCTCTGGCGTGGCGTGACCTAGCGCGCGATCAGAACCGCAGCTTAAACGCCGCGCTGGCCCGACGGTGTGCGACCCTCTGAGACGGATAACCTGGACTCTGCGTGCGGCGAGCGCGGCGCTGATATCAAGCCGGATTGATCAGCGGGAGGCGTTAGCGCAGCTCCTCTCGCGCCAAAGTCTGATAGCACTCGGCCATTTTTCAGGTAATCAACGCCCATCTTCGCGCCAGGTCCGATGTCGGCTAGCCGCCGACATTCCTCGGCGCGGCGACAAATTTCTGCGTCTGGCTGGTCCGTCGCACTCCGCCTCCGTCACAACCGAGTGTCGACCAACGCTAAACCACTTAGGCTCGAAGCTGACGGTATTTGAGAGGATGTCTGCTATTCCGCCGCTGTCGGAGCAGACATCAGGCGAACAGGCCAAAAATGACGCGGTTGCCCCTTGACGCGCGGGTTTTTCTCGCTACCGGGCTGCGCCCCCTCGCCGGAGCCGAAAAAGGATCTCAAGAGCTTGTTATGAAAGCGTTCGCCATAGTCGCGGATGCTCAAACCCGACCACCATCGCAGCAGCGGCATGTACCGCGCCACCCGCAAGAGCTCTAATCCCCTGCGAGGCCGCGGCTCGCTTGGATCCGGCATCGGGAAGTTGCTGAGCCGCCGAATCGTCGCGATCAGGTGACGGATTTCCGCAGCATCCTCCGGGGCCTGGTGCAGCAGCTCGGCTTCCAGCCGGTCGACATTCGAATAAATGCATAAGCGCTCGCCATGCTCGGTCTCCACTCGCGCAAATTCTTCGGGATAAGCGAACCTCAGTCTCTCAATGTCAAATACCTCCCGCCACTGAGCATTCAGCGCTCCTTTGGGACGGGCGCCTGTGAACCAATGAAGGCAGGTCTCGAATGTATAATCCGCCCTTCGCCAGCTGGTCGCCAGACCTCCGGGGCTGTCGTGCTGCTCAACGACTTCAACTTGATAGCCGCATCTTCGTGCATAAACCGCCGTGCAAAGTCCTGCGATACCGGCGCCAATGACGACAACACTTGGTGAAGACATGCGCATCTCCAAAGGTCGATTTCACCTCTGGCTTGAGTCTACCGGGGACCAAGAGATGTCGTTGACTCAAATCAATTGGAAAAATGTAAGCACTTCAGTTGTCCGACCGCTCATCGCTCTAGAAGGAAAACTGCCTTAGTTGTCGTTTCGTGAATGCCGCTTGTTGCGGCTCATCGAATGTACGCTTCGGTCGCATAGCGGCGCATCATGCGCGCGCTGTTGAAATAGGAACCGATCTTGCTGATGGACTGCTTCATCATCCAGATCCAGCGCGGCCTGTCTTCGTAGTAGAGCGGCAGCACGACTTGCTCGAGCTTGCGGTAAAGATCGTCGGTACCCCCGGCGGGCTTATCGGTGGTCCCACCATCGTTTCCGATTGCCCAACCCGTCACGCCTTCGATATGAGCTTCCAGCCACCAGCCATCCAGCACGCTCAAATTCAGGACGCCATTGAGCGCCGCTTTCATGCCGCTCGTGCCGGAGGCTTCCAACGGAGGCTGCGGCGTATTGAGCCAGACGTCCGCACCTGAAACCAGGCTCGCCGCGAGCCGAATGTCGTAATTGGGCAGAAACACAACCGGAATCGCATTTGCGATCTGACGAATGTGATGATTGATGGTCTCGATCAGACTTCGCCCCAACTCGTCGTTTGGGTGCGCAATTCCTGCGAACACGACCTGAAACGCGCGCTGACGCGCAATTGCGGTAATGCGGTCGAGATCGCTGAACAACAGGTCGGGGCGCTTATACTGCGTCATGCGCCGTGCGAAGGCGATCAGCGGCACATCGAGCCGCAACGAGGTGGCCGACCTATTCTTGATCTGTGCCAACAGATCGCTCTTCGCCTCTTCATGTGCATCCCAGACCGACTCATCAGAAAGTTGGTCTGCGCGCGTCAGGATTTCCGGCTCGTGGGCCCAGTGTGGAAAGTGCGACTGATACAGATTCGCAAAGCTGCGGTGGGTCCAGGTCGGCGCGTGCACCCCATTGGTGATGGCGCGCACGCGATAGCCGGGGAAAAGGTGACTCGTTGTTTCGGCATGGCGCTCGGAAACGCCGTTGATGCGCCCGCTGAGGTGCAGCGCCAGTTGGGTCATATTGAGATGATCCTGGCCGGCAAACCGTTTGATTTCGGTGATCTCGATGTAGTCGCCCAACAAGCGCTCAACCAACGGATAGGGAAACTTATCAAACGCGGCTTCGATCGGCGTATGAGTCGTAAAAATGCAATATTCGCGTACCCGTGCGTAATCGTACGGCGACTCTCCCGACGCAACATCCTCAGCCGGTTCACGGACGCGGCGAAGTAAGTGAAGCGTGAGAAGCGCGGCATGTCCTTCATTGAGATGATAGGTCTCGATGTTGAAACCAAGCGCCTGCAGTATGCGGGCGCCACCGATTCCGAGCACGATTTCCTGCTTGAGACGATAGGCTTCGTCACCGCCATACAGATGATCGGTGATCCGCCGGTTGTCAGGACTGTTCTGATCGAGGTCGGTGTCGAGCAGCAGCACCGGTATGCGGTAGCCGACTGGGCAGGTCAAACAAAAGAGCCACGGGCGGATCCACACCTCGCGTCCTTCGATTGACACCGCCACCATGGCTTCGAGAGGCTCCGTGAATTGCTCCGGAGTCCATGGATTGGGGCCCGTCAGCTGACGCCCTTGGGCATCGATTTCCTGACGAACATAGCCGGCCCGGCTGACCAAGCTCACGAAAACTATAGGAAGTTCTAGATCGGCAGCCGAGCGAGCGGTGTCGCCGGCGAGTACGCCAAGGCCGCCGGCATAGGTGTGCATTTCGGGCCGGAGCGCGATCTCCATCGAGAAATATGCGATGTGAGTGCGCCGCACAAATGGCTCAATAGAACTCATACAGTCCCGTCTCACCTTGCCCGCCAAACCTGCGACGGCGTCGCCCCGCCAAGGGGACCGGATCGGCACACATTTGATATTTAGGATTGCGCAATTTGGCGAGAGTTGATGTGCGTCAATTGCAGTCGCTCCTGTCGATCCATTATTTTCGCGTTTTACTATCAAGAAGTTGTAATTGGAGAATCTTATGCGCGTGCTTTTCGCGTCCGCCGAAGCCTATCCAATTGTCAAGACAGGTGGGCTTGGTGACGTGAGCGGGGCGCTGCCGCGCGCGCTCCGAGAGCTCGGCGTTGATGTGAGGCTGATCCTGCCGGCGTATCGGCGGGCCTTGTCGGCCTTGGCTGACAAATCTGTCATGGCGCAAATCCCCTCGCGGAACGGCGCAATTCATCTTATCAGTGGCCGGATGCCGGATAGTGGAGTGCCGGTTTGGCTCGTTGGTGCCCCAGCCCTCTATGATCGTCCGGGCGGCCCCTATCGGGACGAGACGGGCCGCGAGTGGCCGGACAATGCGCAGCGGTTCGCCGCCTTCTGCCACGTTGCGGCCAGTCTGGCGCGTGGCGAGCTTGTGAGCGATTGGCAGGCCGACGTTGTGCATGCGAATGATTGGCACACAGGCCTGCTCGCCCTTCTGCTCGCGAAACAGCCCGGCCATCGCCCGGCAACCGTTTTTACGATCCATAATCTGGCTTATCAGGGACTGTTTCCGCGATCGGTCTTGCCCTTGATTGACATATCCGACGACCTGTTCTCCTCGGGAGGCGTGGAATTCTATGGAAATGTATCGTTCCTCAAGGCTGGGATTCAGTTCAGTGACCGCATTACGACCGTCAGTCCATCTTACGCGCGCGAGATCATGACGCCCGATTATGGCTGCGGCCTCGACGGCTTGTTGCGTCATCGCGCGAACGATTTGAGCGGCATTCTCAACGGAGTTGATTACGACGTCTGGAATCCTTCACATGACGAACATCTTGCCGCAAATTTCACGGCTGACGACCTTTCAGGCAAGTGTACATGCAAGCTGGCTCTCCAGCACGAACTGGGGCTGACGGTCGATCCCGACAGACCATTGATAGCGTGGCTCAGCCGGATCACCGATCAAAAGATGGCCGCCGTCGTTTATCATGCATTGCACATGGTCCTTGAACGCGACGTGCAACTCGCCCTGTTGGGCGAAGGAGATCCGATCCTCGAAGCAAAGCTCCAGGACGCAGCGCAGCACTACAAGGGTCGGCTTTCGGTGCGGATCGGCTATGAAGAACCGCTTGCCCATCGCCTGCAGGCGGGGGCAGACCTTCTCCTGCATCCGAGCCGCTTCGAGCCGTGCGGGCTGACACCCCTGTATGCAATGCACTATGGCACGCTTCCGATTGTACGCCACGTCGGAGGACTCTCCGATACGATCGTGGATGCAACCGAATGGACAATTCGCGGCGGCAGTGCCACGGGCTTTGCCTTTCGCGAGGCGACTACCTCGGCGATGCTGGGCTGCCTCGATCGCGCGATCGCGTTTTACGCTCGACCGACCCGATGGCGCAAGATGCAGCAGCGCGCCATGAGCCGCCGGTTCGATTGGAGCGACTCTGCGCGGCGCTACTTCGCAATCTATCGCAAGATCGCACCGAACGCCGCTGCCACGGAATTCGAACGAGACACGCCGCCTTCGGCTTCACACCATGGCAGCGTCTTGGAAACTCGCCATCAACATGAACAACGCGGCAAGGCGGGCACGGACAATGTCCTTCCTCTATCGCGACAGGCTGGCTAACAGCGCCATCCGCGCGGACCTTTGCCATCAGCACGCTAGAATAACTGACGAGCGTTCGATCAGGTTTGCCTCGCCGACCAGCGTCCGCTCACAGCCCCGATCGGGCATGTCAGCAGGGGATGTTTGTGCGGTGTCGATTGCGACTCGCCATTTGCCACTTGGCGGTGCCGGCAACACGAACCGGCACGGCCGAGACCCCGCGTTAAACAGTAAGCATAACGCCGACGATGAACCTTCGCGGATCGTGCAGCCGATTCGATTCTCGCGGCTGTGCCACTCCGGAGGGCCGCCGTCGATCCCGAACCAGGCGATTTCGAGGTCTGAGTAGAAAGCTTCCGCCCGGAGCACCAAATGTGCTTTGCGAAATGCGATCAATCGGCTGACGAAGCGTCGAAGGCCGGCGTTCTCGTGAGCCAGTCTCCAATCATACCAGGAAATCTCGTTGTCCTGGCAATACGCATTGTTATTGCCCCGTTGGCTCCGGCGTAACTCGTCACCTCCCAGCAGCATGGGGACGCCGCGCGAAGCCAGCAGAGTAACCAAAAAATTCTTGATCTGGCGCAGCCGGACAGACTCGATTGCATCATCTTCGGTGGGACCCTCAACACCGTTGTTCTCACTATAGTTTTCGGTAACACCGTCCCGATTGTTGTCGCCGTTCGCCTCATTGTGCTTACGAGCATAGCTGACCAAATCACTGAGCGTGAATCCATCGTGGCAAGTCACGAAATTGATGCTGTTAATCGGACTTTCCTGATCTCGATGGTACAGATCAGCACTTCCGCAAAGTCGTGTTGCGAACGCTCCCGCCATCCCGGGATCCCCGCGCCAAAAGCGACGAACATCATCACGAAAGCAGGAGTTCCACTCGGCCCATCGTCGACCTGGAAAGTGGCCGACCTGAAAGGCGCCGCCGAGATCCCATGCTTCTGCGATCAGCTTGGTGTGACGCAGCAATGGGTCCTCGGCAATCTGTCCCAACAAAGGCGGATTAGCGAGCAATCTGCCCTCCGTATCCCGGCCGAGGATGGATGCCAGATCGAAGCGAAAACCATCAATGTGAAAAGAACTCACCCAGTGGCGCAGACAGTCCATGATCAAAGAACGAACAACGGGGTGATTACAGTTCAGCGTGTTGCCACACCCGGTGTAGTCGATGTAACAGCCGGTTTCCGGCTCCAGCAAATAGTAGATTGAGTTGTCCAATCCGCGAAAGCTGAATGTGGGGCCGTGCTCGCCCGCTTCCGCGGTGTGATTGAAGACCACATCCAGGATAACTTCGATTCCCGCCCGATGCAGCTCGCGAACCATCGTTTTGAATTCGGCGACCGCCGCACCGGGCCGGCTCGTGCTGGCATAACCCGCCTTGGGTGCAAAGAGCGCGACCGGATTGTAGCCCCAATAGTTGCGCAGGGGTTTTCCCGTCCGGTGTCCCATTTCAAATTCGCTGAATTCTTGCACCGGCATCAACTCGATGGCCGTTATGCCAAGCACGCATAGATAGGGAATTGTTTCGATCACCCCGAGGTAACTTCCACGATGAACTACGCCGGAAAGCGGGTGAACGGTCAGTCCGCGGAGATGCGTCTCATAAATCACAGTCTCCGACCAAGGAAGCCGGGGAGGGGTATCTCCCTGCCAGTCAAATTCGACGTCAGTCACCAATGCGCGAACTAACGCATTTGGCTGCTTACCGAGGAGATCAACGTCCACTTTGTGCCAATCGGAAGTGCCCGTCAGGGCTATCGCGTAGGGATCGATCAATGGCAGCCGCGGATCGAAGCGATGACCGTGGTCAGGACACCATGGTCCTTCGACCCGCAGTGCGTAGCCCTTGCCTCGAATATCGGAACTTAGTTGCGCATGCCAGATATCGCCGCTGCGATTGCTGCTTGGATCAAGTGCGATAACCTCGACTGGCTCTCGGTCATCGCTATCAAAGACGAGCAGCCCGACACCTGTTGCGTGGCGACTAAATACTGCGAGGTTGAAGCCGGTATCCGACTGGCTCAACCCTAGCGGAAGCGGCTTGCCCGGACCTGTAAGGAGAGTTGGTACGGCCATTCAGATACCTCAACAACGTGATCCAGGAGGGCTATAAAAGCTATCGATATTACAATGCCCACCTGCACCAGAGCCTTACCGCAGTTGCCTGAACGCGGACGCTTGGCTTCCTTGTCAATATCCGTGGCGCGCTTCACTGTCTCGGATCAATCAGATTGTCGTGCCTACACTGAGGACAATAACCGTCTGCGGCTTTCGAGAGCTGCTGACCAAACTCTTCGGTGAGAACTTCTGCTTTCCATTTTTTGCCGTCGCTCTTGACGATGTTTCGGGCGCGAGCCCAGGCATGACTTTCAGCCGCGTCGTCGCCAACCCGAACCCTCACGTCCGAATGAAAGGGACATATTGCCGTAGCATGGGTCGATTCTAACGCGTACCGCACGACAGCACTCAGATCGTCAGGATCAACGGACATTAGACCCTTGCATGGGAGCGGCCCCGCAGGATCGTAACGACCCGGCAAAGGTATCGTGGCAGTAGTGCAAGGCTCCCGCAGCATCTTGAGGAGCCGATTGCGGTGCGCGACATGTTCGGCCTGTGTTTGTCGATATGTCGCCAACACTGCAAGCGCCAGTTTCGTATCCGCGCCCGCGCGATCCAGATCCGCAATCATCTGCTCCTCGCGCGCGATGTGACGCTCACCGAGGGCGATCCCCTTCTCGGTTGTTGCCAAGTGTTCCAATGCCATCCTGCGGTCCATGCACTCACCTCACCAAGGCATGCCAACCTTGATATCCCTAAGCGCCCTCCAACCTTTGATCTGCCGCAAAGGCGAGGACCGCAGGCTTATTCCGGCAATGAAGGTGACAAGCTACTCCAGTGCAGGCTCCGCCTAATCCGGATAGGTCGCGTAGTGTCCAGAATCAGCCCTGCGCGCTTGCGGCGGCGGACACCCTCCCTTCACCCTCTGTGGATTGCTGCTTCAAAACATCCGAGGCTACAATCTCTCAAGCGGAGATCGGGGACGCTAAAACTTCCGAACGTGTCGGCATGGCCGGATCATGAAGGACAGGCGCCACCCGGCGATGGACCGCAGCTTACGCTTTTCGCCTATGCTTTTCGGGTTCCGTCACACACCCAGCGGAGCTGAGGGCAGGGAGTTGATCCTGCTCAAGGCCGATCCCCGGAGGTATGGTCCAAATTTTTGATGCAAAATTGGAGGCGCTCATGCAAACGCCAGCGCAAATTGAAGTCGAGAGTGCCGAGAATTCACCCAAGCTTCAGGCAGCTATTAATCAGCGCATTGCGGAGCTAGAGACCCGTTTTGGTCGGGTCACTGCAGGCCGCGTCGTGGTAAAGGGCCCGAGCGACCGTCACGAGACCGGCGGTCAGTACCAGGTGAGCATTTGGCTCGCGCTGCCGAACGGTCGGGAAGTCAATATCGGGCGCACACCAAAGGAAGATGAACGCTACGCCGACCTGACATTCGCCCTCGACGAGGCCTTCAAGCGCGCGCGCAGGCAACTGCAGGACCAGGCGAGAATCATGCGGGGCGACGTCAAGCACCACGCGCAATCAGGGACGGGCTGAGCGCCGATGACCTGCGCCTTGCGGACATGGATCCCGATACATTCGACAGCACTTGGGCGGCTGCGTGTCTTTGCGCTACACGGCATCGACGCTCGGGAAGAAGGTCACGCACTTGCTTGGCCGTGACCTCTGCGCCCTTGAGGAACGGAGTTTCGAAGACGGCGAGCACAAGATCCGACCGGTCGACACGGTGGCAGGCTCCGACGTCACAACCTGCATGGTGGACCAGAGGAGAGTCCAAACGACAAGCTGTGCGGTGAGCTCGCCAACTTGAGATCGATTCAGCAGCGCCGTTGTTGGCAGGGACGCTTCGCCGATTGCATCACAATGAGCCGCTCGGCTTGATGTTGATCAACAATTCTCCCAGTCGGGCTCGGTACGGTCAGGGCATCGTAGAGGGTCCTTCGACATGCTGTTTCAGAACCGAACCGATGCCGGTCGAAAGCTGGCGCGAGCGTTGATGAAATACAAAGGCCGCCATCCCATCATTCTGGCGCTGCCACGTGGAGGCGTGCCGGTCGCGGCCGAAGTTGCCGCGGCGCTGGATGCACCCCTTGACCTGGTGCTCGTGCGCAAGATCGGCGTGCCCACCCAGCCGGAGCTTGCGATGGGCGCTGTCACCGACGGCGGACAGCCGACCATTGTTCGCAACAACGAAATCGTTGAATCGTGCGGCGTCAGCGATCGGAAGTTCGATGACGTCTGCAAGGTAGAACTTGCTGAAATCGAACGGCGGCGCAAACGTTATCTCGGCGATCGGGCGCGTGCCAAGGTTGAGGGGCAGGTCGCGATCTTAATCGACGACGGTATTGCGACAGGCGCGACCACTCTTGCTGCCATTCAAGCTGTCCGCAGCAGGGGACCTAAGGAGCTTGTGCTTGCGGTGCCTGTGGCGCCGCTCGACACGGTCAAGAAGCTGCACTGCGAAGTCGACGCGATCGTGTGCCTGGATACACCCGAGGAACTGGGTGCGATCGGCTACTTCTACCGCGATTTCCACCAGGTCGGCGATGAGGAGGTCGTCGCGGCCTTGAAGCGTTTTCCGGCCGACAAGATCGCGCACGTCCCCGACAGCGCGTCTTAGCAAGGAAGCGAGGCTGATGGAATTCCTGCAAAGCTCGCACCTCACAGACTTCTATCAGCTGAACATGATCCAGGCCTATCTTGAATGCGGCCCGACCGAGACTGCGGTCTTCGAATTCTTGTCCGAAAGTCGCCTGCAGCCGAGGTTCAGCCGTGAGTGTTTCGAACTGGAATCGTCGTCGTCGAGGTAAGTTTATGGCGGAGTAGCGCGCTTGGGTAAACGGCCTGGATCCATCGGTGTGCTCGATCCCCTGTGGTGGCCATGGACACCGGTGCGGTCGGCAATCGACTCGTATTTCTGGTGGCTCGATCAGCAATTGGGCAATCCTTGCGAGCGCGATGAAGCAGGGTTGCCGTGGACGACGCCAAATAAGATTGCGCTCGAACTACCGTCCATGCGTCTGCGCAACTTCTCAGGGACTCGCGCAGGGATTCCGGCCCTGGTCTGTGCGCCCTATGCGCTGCACAGCGCATTGATCGCTGACTTCGCGCCGGGCCATAGCATCGTCGATGCGCTCCAGAGCCAGGGCCTGAATCGCGTGTTTGTTACCGATTGGCGCTCCGCCTCACCGGACATGCGCTTCCTGTCGATCGACAGCTACCTTGCCGATCTCAATGTTGCGATCGACGAAATCGGACCGCCCGTCGACCTGATTGGTCTTTGCCAGGGTGGGTGGATGTCGCTCATCTATGCCGCTCGTTTCCCGGAGAAGGTTCGGCGGCTCGTGCTCGTCGGCGCACCTGTCGATATCTCGGTCAAGTCCGAGCTTTCGCAGATGGTGGCGAATGCGTCGAAGGCTGCATTCGATGGATTTGTGAACGGCGAGGGTGGCCTTGTAAGGGGCGGCCATTTGCTCCAGTTCTGGAGCAGTCCGCCCGATCCCAAGATTGAGTTGCAGCGAAGCCTTTCGCCCGAAATTGCCGGCGAGAAAGAATTGCTGGACCGGTTCGCGAGCTGGCATGGCCGGCCGCTGGATCTGCCGGGAGCTTACTACCTTCAGACGGTCAACTGGATTTTTCGAGAGAATCGGATTGCCAGGGGATCGCTCGTGGCCTTGGGTCGTCAGCTTCATCTGGAGCAGGTGACGGCGCCGGTCTTTCTGTTGGCTGGAGCCGAAGACGAGATCGTACCGACGGAGCAAGCGATGGCAACCGCCTCATTGCTTGGCACACCGCCGGCACTGATGAAAACTGCGATCGCCCCTTCGACCCATCTTGGCCTGTTTGTCGGCAGCAGGACGCTCGCTGTTTCCTGGCTCCGGATTGCTAAATGGCTCAACCACGGCGAGCGGAAATTGCGCTCGCGGGAGGTCGCATCAGCCTGAGATCCGCCGCTACCGCGTTCTCAACCGGTGGACTTGCCAATATGCGGTTCGCGATCGACCGGGCGGGCCGCGCGGCTGGTTGCAAGTCGATGACGTGATCAAACACGCCGCCTCTCCCGATAGCGCGACTTCAGTCTTCGTGCGCGAGTTGTCATGGTGCGGATGCAAAGGGTAACGGACCGGTCAGCGAGCAGCTCAAGGTGCCGCCTCCCGATTTGACGATCTTGGCCAAGAACAACAACGGGGTCTTTCCCACGAACGCTGTTTATGAAATCTTATATGGATTGAAAGCAATTCCCGCTCACGGCAATCGTGAAATGCCGATTTGGGGGGATCGATTCAACCCCATTGTCAACTTGCCTCACAATGTTGATCCGTCTTATTGGAGGATGGCAGGGCCGGAACAAAGCCCGGAAGTCGTCGTGCGAATACGCATCCTCGCTGTTATCGATTATCTGAGTCGTGTTCAGCAAAAGTAGCAACGGACAACCATCGTGAAGCCCAGCCCGGGCGCTTTTCAACGCCACTTGATCACGAAGCCTGACGCTCCTTTCTCATCCTGCCGTCACTCCTGGCCGGCCTTCGCACGTGCTCAAAACCCACCGAATCGATCGTCTTCGGCTGCGCAACAATCGCGTGGAGAGAAAGACCATGACAGACGAAATTGGCCAGCGACATGGCCGCTCGCGTTCAACGCCCGCGCCTGCGCATCCCAAAGACAGAATCCAGGCCCTTCCAGGACAGCAGCCCAAGCCGGCTGAGGATGATTCGCGGGCACCGGAGGCTTTACGCAGAATCTTGCACTCGGCGAGCTATCGCGAGGCCGATCAGGATGTCGATTTTCTGCGAGGCGATGCGACGCGCGGCGTCCGCCTGCAACTCGATTTCCTCAAGACGGAAAACCTGCTTGAGGAGCAGCAGGTGGCCCATACGATAGTCGTCTTTGGCAGCACGCGCATCCGTGAACCACAAGCCGCCAGGCGAGCAGTGGAGTCGTGCGCCAAGGCGCTCGCAACAAGCCCGAATGATGAGACCTTGCGGCGCCATCTCGAAATCGCGCGGAGCATCGCAGAGAAAAGCCGCTACTACGAAATCGCCCGCAAGTTCGGCCAAATTGTCGGAGCTCCCGGCGGAAAGGCCGTCGGCGGCCGTATCATGATCATGACCGGCGGTGGCCCGGGAATCATGGAGGCCGCCAACAGAGGCGCCCACGACGCCGGAGCCGAATCCATCGGCCTCAACATCACGCTTCCGAGGGAGCAGTACCCCAATCCGTATGTCACGCCCGAGCTTTGTTTCAGCTTCCACTACTTCGCTATGCGGAAGCTGCACTTCCTGATGCGCGCCCGGGCGCTCGTAGCCTTTCCGGGCGGCTACGGCACCTTGGACGAGCTGTTCGAAGTCTTGTCGTTGGCGCAAACGCGGAAGATTGCGCCGGTGCCCGTGATATTGGTTGGAGAATCGTATTGGCGTCGCGTATTCGACCCCGACTTCCTGGTCGACGAAGGCGTCATTGATCCGGAGGACCGGGATCTCTTCTGGTTTGCCGAGTCGGCCGAAGATGCGTGGCAGGACATCCTCGATTGGTACGAGGCCGTCGGGCGGCCGCTTCTTCTGCCCGCGGAAGGTGCCTGATCGGAAGCGCCGCGGTCCATCCGCAAGGAGATTGAATCGTGAAATTGTCCTTTCATGGCGCCGATCGAGGAGTAATGGGCTCCTGCCACCTGCTCGAATGCTTGAACCGGCGCATTCTCATCGACTGCGGCATGTTCCAGGGAAGTCGGGAGCTTGCCGAGGAGAATGGCGTAGCTTTCGACTTCGAACCAGCGGCGATCGACTATGTCCTCCTTACCCACGCTCACTTAGATCATTGCGGCAGGCTTCCACTGCTCGCCAAGCGAGGATTTCGAGGCGAGGTGATCGCGACGCCGCCCACCCGCGAGCTGGTACGCCTCGTTCTCGTCGATGCAGCGCATCTACAGGAAGAAGAGGCGAGGCGGCACGACTATCCGGGCCGGAGGCGCGACGAGGGCGGCGGGCGGGCACCGCTCTACACCATCCTCGACGCCTTCAATTGTCTCGATCGGTTTGGCAGAGCGGCCGAATACGAGCAGCCGGTTGCGCTCGCGCCGGGGCTTCGCGCGACCTTCTTTGATGCCGGACACATTCTCGGTTCTGCGAGCATCCGGATCGAGGTGAATGAAGGCGACCGGGTCCGGTCGGTCCTTTTCTCCGGCGACATCGGCAATACCGGGCGCCCGCTGCTGCGTCCCCCGGCGCCTCCCGCTCGCGCCGATTTAGTCGTCATGGAGTCGACTTATGGAGATCGGCTTCACCGATCTTTCGGCGCCTCGATCGAGGAATTTTACGCAGCCGTCTGTAGCGCGGTCGCGCGGGGCGGCAACGTCGTTATTCCCACCTTCGCGCTCGAGCGCGCCCAGGAAATCCTTTACGTCCTGCACCAGGGTGTGGAGCGCAGCAGGCTGCCGCCGGCCGCACAAATCTTCCTCGATTCTCCGATGGCGATCTCGGCAACCGAGATCTTCGAGCGCCATTCCGAGTACCTTGATCCGGAGGCGGCTCGTATGTTTCGTCAAGGCGACGATCCGCTGCATCCGGCTAATCTGCATTTCGCGCGTGAGGCGGCCGATTCGATCGCCCTTAACAGAATAACCGGCGGCGCCATCATCATGGCTGGTTCCGGCATGTGTACCGGAGGCAGGATCCGCCACCATTTGCGCCACAATCTGTGGCGAAAGGAATCGGCGGTCATCTTCGTCGGATTTGCTGCCGCGGGCACGGTTGCACGGCAGATCATCGACGGAGCCGAGCATGTGCGGCTCTTCGGCGAAGAGATTCCGGTCCGCAGCACTGTCCACACGATCAATGGATTCTCCGCTCACGCGGACCAACGCGAGCTGCTTGCATGGCGGGGCGGAATTGGCGGGTGCGACACGACATTCCTCGTCCACAGCGAAGAACCGGCGATGAGGCAGCTCGCCGAGCATTTGCAAGGCTATCGAGTCGAGATGCCGCGATTGGGTGAGGCGTTCGACCTGTAGCATCAGAAGAAGGCTACCGACCTATACCGGCCGCCTTCAGCTGCCCGATCCCAGAACCGGATTGCGGTCCATCGACCACTCGGAAGGTCGTCAATCAGCGACGCGTACGGTCTTTGGCGTCTTGCCAATCGGTTGCTTTGCTGTGAACCGCTCTCGAAGGGTCGGCAATGGTTCGCTCCCGCCGGCCGCCCTCCATTTGGCCACCAGCGCAGCGAGTTGTGTCCTCATCGCCATCAACTGAAGCGCGGACTCCGTGCTGTCCAGATCATTCCGGATCCGGTCACGCATAGTGCCCTCGACAAGCACCATTTCTGCTCGCAAGGCAATGATTTCGCAGCGGATTTCATTAACTCGATTGTCCATGTGTTGGCCAGAACATAAAGTGAACGTAGTGTCAGAGCACACATGTATGCAGGAAGACGGAAAATGAAAGCTGCGGCATCCAAAATGGGTGGCAGATCGCGCTGCATGAGGCCGGCCTGCCTTATCCGGATGAGGTGCCAGGGAACGACGACGATGGGGCAGGGACAAGGCTAACGAGCTTCTGAGAGACGCTGCCAAGCAGCAGGCCGGCCAATTGGCCCCGACCCCGCCGGCCGATGATGATCATTTTGACTGAGGAGCCTACAGCGATATCAAGCAGGGATTGAGCAACGTCACCCCAGCATGTCTTAACTTCGACCCTCTGCACCCCCAGCTCGTGCGCCTGGGCTTCAGCGGTTCTCAACGTCTGGGCCGTCAAAGTCTCCAGTACCTCGCCGGTTCTCACTCCGGTGTGCGGCAGTTGTCGCACCTCTTCTCCCAAGAGCCGATCCGCAACGGTCACCACCAGCAGATTGCACGCCAATGCCTTGGCATGTTCTGCCGCGACTTCAATAGCGCGGCTTGCTCCTGCGGATCCATCGGTAGCCACCATGATGGCTGTCACGAGATTGCCTCTTGCAGTCGGCCACCACCCTCTTGCTTCGAAAAGCTAGTTTCCAAAAAAGAGAAAAAGATTGATCTCGCTCAGTCCACTCAGCGGTGGGTTCTGCATTTTTAAAATACTTCCTTTCTCGGAGGATGCCCAAGTGGCCAAAGCGATGCGGAAAAAGCGGGAAGCGAACGGTTCGCAGTCGGCGAAGACCTTCCGCAAGGCGCTTCTTGTCAATGAGCAGAAGCGCCGACTTCAGGACGCCTTGGAGGACGATGAAATTCGCGAAGAGCTGAAGTTCTCGTATGCACGCGACAAGCAGCGCCTAGCTTGCGATCGCCGTTGATTTAGCCATGCTCCGTTCAGCCTCATGGACTATCGCCATCGTACGCAGGATGCTTGATGGATTTACGCTGATCGAATCGATGCCGAGTTCGGTCAAGAATTTCGCGATTTCCGGATAGTTTGCCGGCGCTTCACCACAAATCCCGACATGGCGCCGATTGCGTTTGGCGCCCGTCACCGCCATCGTCAGCATTTGCAGCATTCCCGGATCGCGTTCATCAAAGTCGAATGCGACGATATCGGAATCCCTGTCGACACCGAGCGTGAGCTGAGTCAGATCGTTCGAACCGATCGAAAATCCGTCGAATATTTTGGCGAACTGATCGATTAGAATAACATTGTTCGGAATCTCGCACATCATGAATATTTCGAGACCACCTTCACCACGGTTGAGGCCGTGACGTGCCATGGTTTCGATAACGTTACGTGCCTCCTCGATGCGCCTGCAAAACGGAATCATGATCTTGAGATTGGTCAGGCCCATCGCATTGCGCACACGGCGCAGCGCTGCGCATTCCAGCGCGAAGCCTTCGGCGTAAGCCGGGTGAGCATAGCGTGCAGCGCCGCGGAACCCGAGCATCGGGTTCTCCTCTTTCGGCTCAAAATCGGCTCCCCCCAGGAGGCTGGCATATTCGTTCGTCTTGAAATCGGAAAGCCTGACGATGACAGGGCGTGGATAGAATGCCGCGGCGATGGTTCCGACACCCTCCGACAGGCTCTCGATAAAAAAGTCGGATGGCTTCCGATAGCGTTCGATCAGGAGTCTGATCGACCGCCGGTCGTGCGCGGACTTGACCTTGGCGGGCTGCGCAAGCGCCATCGGATGGATCCCGATGTGTTGGTTGATGATGAACTCCATCCTCGCCAGCCCGACGCCGTCGTTCGGGGCCATTGCCGTCTTAAAGGCGATTTCCGGATTGCCGAGGTTGACCATGATTTCGGTGCGCGGCTTTGCCAGCCTGTCAGTTGCGATCCGCTCAACCGAAAATGACAGGGCGCCGTCATAGACATGGCCGATGTCGCCGTCCGCGCAGGACACGGTGACTGACATTCCCGTTTTCACTTGTCGCGTGACATTTTCGGTGCCAACGACCGCCGGAACGCCGAGCTCGCGAGCAATAATGGCTGCATGGCAGGTTCTGCCGCCGTGGTCGGTGATGATGGCAGCGGCAGTCTTCATCACTGGCTCCCAGTCGGGGCTGGTTGTTGAGGCAATCAGCACTTCGCCCGGCCTGAAAGCGCGAAGATCTCGATCGTTCTTGATCAGTCGAGCCTTTCCGGCCGCAATCTTCTCGCCGACGGCGCGTCCGGAGGCAACGACCTTGCCCGTTGATTTGAGGACATAGCTTTCGAGCGCTTGCGGCTTGCGACGGGATGCCACTGTCTCTGGACGCGCCTGAATGATGTAGAGCGCGCCGTCGCTGCCGTCTTTGGCCCACTCTACATCCATCGGAGTCGGCGCGCCGGCTTTTTCTGAATAGTGGTTCTCCACGACGATGGCGCACCGCGCAAGCTCCAACACATCCTTGTCATCGATGCAGAACTGATTGCGAGCAGCCTTCGACGTCGTCACGTTGCGGGTGGTTGCGCGTCCCTTGGCGTAGACCATGCGCATTTCCTTCGTCCCCATGCGGCGCGACAGGACGGCGTGGAAACCCTTGTTGAAAGTCGGCTTGTGCACATAGAATTCGTCCGGGTCCACGGTCCCCTGGACGATGTTTTCGCCGAGGCCATACGCGCCGGTGACGAAAACCACGTCGCGATATCCGGATTCGGTGTCCAGCGTGAAAATCACGCCGCTTGCCGCGAGATCGGAGCGGACCATCTTCATGACCGCAACGGACAGCGCGACCTTGAAATGATCGAAGCCATTGTCGATGCGATAGGAGATTGCTCGATCGGTGAACAGCGAGGCAAAGCACCGCCGGCACGCGATCATAAGATCATCCGGACCGCGAACATTGAGAAAGCTCTCATGCTGTCCCGCGAAGCTCGCGGTCGGCAAATCCTCGGCAGTCGCCGAACTGCGCACCGCGACCGCGACATTGGCACCATATTCCTGTTCCAGTTGCCGATAGGCTTCGCCAATTTCTCGGCGCAGGTTGTCCTGATCAGTTGCCGCGTAAACGATGGCGCGCGCCTCACGGGCACGTTTGGCGAGATCCGCAATGCGCCGCTTGTCCAGGTCGGCGAGGAGTCGGCGGAGTTCGTCCCAGGCTCCAGCCTGCGTCAGCGCGTCGCGATAAGCCGATGCAGTCAGCGCAAAGCCATTCGGTACCTTGACCCCCTGCCGTGCGAGCGCCGAGTAGAGCTCGCCCAGCGAGGCGGTCTTGCCTCCCACCAGGGGGACATCCTCGAGGCCGATCTCCTTGAACCACCGCGTGTAACCGGAAGCGGTCATGGTGCTTCTCCCGCATGGCAACATTTGCAACCCAATTTTAAGTATTTTGCTCGCCCGGCGACTGCAGCTTTTGCGAAAGATCAAGCTTCTGGCGAGGATAGGTCCTTAGCTGTCTAATTTGATCATGTCCGAGGAGCGCGAAGACGACCGGCATCAAGAGTGGCGCCGATTTTGGGAAAGCGCGTCAGGTCTCTGGCGCGGCTTGTCCGCGTGGCGGGTTTGGCTGCTCCATGCCCGTCGAATCCGTCACGCCGCTTTGAGGACAACCTGTTGCGCAAGACGCTTGACGTCGTCGGGCAGGCAGAGACTGGTTCCGCCATTCAGCAGCGCGGCTGCACCGGCCGCGACGGCATACCGAAAGGATTCCACGGGATTGCCTCCCGATGCTAACTGCCACAGCAGCGCTCCGAGAAAACTATCGCCCGCGCCGACTGCGCTGATCGGCGTGATGGGAAGCGGCTCGGCTCGCAACACCTGGTCGCGGGTGACCAGCACCGCGCCGAGATGGCCCATGGTCAGGGCAATGGTAGCGACCTTGCCATCGTGGACGAGAGCTTTCGCTGCGACCTCCCATTCGCTGGCATCATTTGGCTCGCGGCCAGTCAGCTCCCGCATTTCTCGCAAATTCGGTTTGATCAAATCGACGCCTTCGGCGACGGCAGCAGCAAGCGCCGGGCCTGATGTATCAAGAACCATCTTGGCGCCAAGCCGCTTGGCAATTCTTGTCAACCTTGCGTAGAAGTCGTCGGGAACCCCTCGGGGCAGGCTTCCGCTCGCGACCACAAAGCGGGGAAATGGCTCGATCCTGCAAAGCAATGTCAAGCATTGTTGCCACTCTCCGTCAGTGAGGCTCGGTCCAGGCAGGATGAAGCGGAATGGCCGGCCGGTGCTGGTTTCATTGACAAAGAAATCTTCGCGCGTTTCCTCGGTGATGGAGAAAGTCTGGTTTGGAACGCCCTCTTTGTCGAGCAATCGGCGCAGCAGATCTCCCGTCGCGCCGCCGATAGGGTAGATCGCGGTGACATCCCCGCCCAGACGTTTGATGACGCGCGCCACGTTAATCCCTCCGCCCCCGGGATCGCGCTGTTGCGACGTGCCCCGCAGCTTGTAGACCGGGACGATCCTCTCGACCGATGTCGACACATCGACTGCCGGATTAGGCGTGATCGTCACAATTTCGGTCATGGCATCGTTTGAGTTTGAGCCGCCGTCAGCGTCTAAATTAGTATCTGCCTTGGTGGCCCACCTGTTGACGAAGATCAACATCGAGCCCGACTGGCTATTCTAAGCTGCAACTCTGACCTCATGTTGCAAATGCGAAGCCCTGTCATGCGCTGCCTCAATCCCTTTCCAATTCCCGACGAGCCCGATCCAGACCTGCAGTCCGTCGTTTCTCTCTGGAACGAGCTAAGACGGGCAGAAAATGGTATGCCCTTCGGGGATGACCTGAGATTTTCTGACCTGCCAAAATTGTCTGCAAGACCCTTTGTCCTGAGTGTCTTTACGTTGCCGGAGCGTTTCCGTTTCGAATTCCTCGACGAAGGCCTGCAGGAAACGGCGGCATTGGCAGGCCGGTTCATCGATGAGATCTCGATAGATACAAGCTTCAGCTATTTGCGCGCTCAGAGCAGCGCCACATTGGAAGCAGGCGAGCCAACATTTCTTCGAATCACTGAAGATTCCGGCCGCAGCTTTGGCAGATTGCTTCTGCCAATGTGGGGGAACGGACAGATCAATACGCTGCTGGGCGCGGTCAATATCTCCCGCTGAAACGCGCTGAGGTCGCGATTGTGGAAGATGCTGACTGAGTTCTTCATGCCCTCTTGCTGATGCCGGGCCCGACCTCGCAGAGCGAATCCAACGCCGCGTTGATCTGCTCAAGCAGGCGTTCAATTTCCTCGCATTCTTCTGGGCCGGGATTCTTCTCCAGCCGCTCGATCAGCTGCTGCTTTTGCACGAGCAATTTTGCAAGGGTCGTCGTCATTCAAGTGTTTCGCTGCCAGTAGCGTTTCGCACTTCCGTTCAATCACTTCTAACCAGAATGGGAGCCGGCGCGAACGCGTGCCGGCTCATTGCCATGCCGGATATCCAACCGTTTGAGCAAATGTAATAAACTGACCGGCGTCAAGATGCATCGCCTCCGCTAAAGCCTTTTGATCCACAGCGCCGCGAAACACCGTGGCGAGTCCTTCGGATGCGCAGAACAAATAGACGTTCTGTCCGATGAAGCAGGCGTCGACCGACGCGTAAAGACGCCGCTCGTCGGCCGAGATATCCTGCATGCGCAAGCTGTGTGCGACATACACGAGATCTAACGGCGCAGTTCCGACAAAATCCTGCAGACCGGTTTTGGCGCGCAGGTCGGCTTGCAGATGCAGGACGAGCGCGTGACGCTTTGGGTCATAAAGCCACATTCCGTTCTCCATCACGGCAAAGACATCGATGACCATGACGTGCCGCCAATACGGCGCGGTTCGATCCCCACTCGGTCGATTGATGCCGTAGGCGGACCATAACAAATCGGATAGCACTTGGAGCTCGAGAGGCCGCGTGGAATATTCGCGCGTCGAACGCCTGAGCTTCAGGGCGTCGATCAGGGGCGTTCCACCCGACGTTCGCGCGGGAGGCAGCTGAACGATTTTCGCTTCTGAAGCCGTTGCCACTCCGGCTGCGACGACTGAAGCAGCGGATAGAAGTCCAGCGTTAGGCTGCCGACGCGTCATCATGGGGTCCTCCGAAGCTGCTTGTTGTTAAAAATGATAATCAGAAATGGTGACTGCTTGTTGATCGAGGTCAAAGCAGAGCCGGTTCAGGGACAGCGACGCCCCCAAGTCCTCGGGTCAACCGCAAGTTCCGGCTGTTCGGTCAGCGCACATACCGGTGACGAGAATTGGGCACAGATGGCCTGAAAGATTGCCGTTGATCCCGGTCAAACCGCGATGCGGGCGGAATCGTCGTTGTCTCTGTGCAACCAGCACCTCTGTCGCTGACCGACATCAAGTGCGCGCAGGACGCGCTGGACAACGGCCCGTTCATCATGGCAGGGCCATAAAGGGGATATATCGAGTCGCTGGCGTGTGGGCTTCGTAGAACCCTCAAATCTTCCTCAAGTCCTTCAGCTTGCGCATGTAATAGCCCTGGCTCAGCACAGCACGCCTGATTTCTTCGCTGACACTGCCTACCATTTTCCTTCTCTTGCGCCATCGGCCCGATGCAATCGGTATTGGATATCCCTTGCGCACGACGAGCATATCCCGCCTGTCGTTCAGATAGACGTCAAACATTGCGGTGCCCCCTAGCCAATCCCCAGAGGGTGAAACGAGAATGTTCGTCACCTCTCTTTGGCTAGCTCTACACTGGCTTGGCGGTAGGGAACCGCCAAATAACCTATGTATGCCTGCAAGGCTTCTTCTAGAGGCTGCGCGATCTCACCTCCTCACATGAGTTGATAACAGAATTGATCCAGCAGATCTTGGGTAGCGTCGAGATTCGCCAGTTGCCTGTCCGCTTTCTGGTGAGGAGACTCGGGCAATTATCAGAGTCGCGGTTGGGCTCGGGTGATACATTGCTTGCGAGAGGCTGGATCATGATCCAGCTCCCAGTTGGTTTTTTAGCGAAGGGTAGCTCGATATGCAGAAATGCCGACCGGTGATGCTGGTGGTTCTGGACGGCTGGGGCTGGCGAGACGTTGTCGCCGACAACGCCGTCTGTCAGGCGCGAACTCCCAATTTCGACCATCTGTGGAGCATTTGCCCGCACACCCTCATGCAAGCGTCGGGCCTCGATGTCGGGCTGCCGCCAGGGCAAATGGGAAATTCGGAGGTCGGACATCTCAACATTGGCGCGGGCCGCGTTGTCATGCAGGACCTGCCGCGCATCAGCGCGGCAATTGCCGACGGCGAAATCAAAAATGCGTCCGCCCTCACCTGGCTGATCGAGCGGCTGCGGCAGACCGGCGGCACCTGCCACCTCCTCGGCTTGGTCTCGCCAGGTGGAGTGCACTCGCATCAGGATCATGCGATTGCGCTTGCGAAGATCCTGACCGAAGCCGGTGTGACCGGAGTCGTGCACGCGATTACCGATGGTCGTGACACTGCGCCACGGTCGGCAGACCTGTACATTTCGCGCCTGAGGGCGCAGCTACCATCCATTCCAATCGTGTCGGTTTGCGGTCGATACTATGCCATGGATCGCGATCGTCGCTGGGATCGCGTGGCCAAAGCTTATTACACAATGGTGGACGCGGAGGGCCCACGCTTTCCCGACCCTCTCGCAGTGATAGCCGATGCTTATGCGAAAGGCATAGGCGATGAGTTCGTGTTGCCCGCGGTCGTCGGCGACTATCGTGGCATGAGGAACGGAGACGGCATACTTTGCTTCAACTTTCGCGCCGATCGCGTGCGCGAGATTCTGGCGGCCCTCCTGGATCCAGGGTTTTCCGGCTTTTCACGCCGGCGAACCATGCGTTTCGCCGCCGCGGCCGGCATGACTCACTACAGCGAGGAACTGGACGCATTCATCCAGACAATATTTCCCCCGCAGCCTCTTCCCGAGGTTCTGGGCCAGGTGGTGGCCGACGCAGGCCGTACGCAGTTGCGCATGGCCGAGACCGAGAAGTATCCGCACGTCACCTACTTCCTTAACGGTGGCGAGGAGGTCCGATATCCAGGCGAAGACCGTATCATGGTTCCGTCTCTCAAGATAGCGACCTACGATCTGCAACCGGAGATGTCGGCTCTCGAACTGACTGACAGGGCCGTTGATGCGATTGGCTCCGCCAAGTATGACCTCATCGTGCTGAACTACGCCAATCCCGACATGGTCGGTCACACAGGCAGGTTACAGGCCGCAATCAAGGCGGTCGAAACAGTCGACACAGGATTGGGTCGTCTCGCCGAGGCGATACGCAAGACTGGCGGCATCCTGCTTGTCACCGCTGACCATGGCAACTGCGAGATGATGCGCGATCCCGAAACTGGCGGCCCTCACACGTCCCACACGACAAACCCTGTCCCGCTTTTGCTGATGGGCGCCGGCGACGTGGCGCTTGCGCAAGGGCGGCTTGCGGATATCGCGCCCACGCTGCTCGAACTAATGGGCCTCTCAAAGCCGGTACAGATGACTGGCACGTCGCTGCTGCGCCCACATGCAGTCACAGCGGTAGGCGCTTAGCTTCGCGTTCAAACCGCGAGGGCAGCCTCTGGCCGCCTCTCTTGGAACTCAAAGGGCAGAAGCCTGGGCGCGTGATCGCGCGATGATCCCGGCGGCAATTTGCATTGACGCACCGATCACCCAAGCCAGAAAGATCGCAATCACGCCGCCGGGACGCGCAACCTCGTCAAGGATGATGCTGCTGACGGCAATGACGGCGGCGATCGCCGTCAGGAAAGTGCCGGCAGCACTGAGCAGTTCGACAGCATCCGCCCTTGATCCTAGACGGCGCAACGGCAGCTCTCTCAGTCTCTCAGGAGGCGGGGGAAGATCGATACCTAGATAGAAGCCTGAGGCGCCATAAATCATCACGAGCATGATCACGCCAGCTGAACCGATCAGGTTGATATCCGACCTTGCGACGTGTGCGGCCACAAACAGTCCGCACGACCCGCCGGCTAGAGCAAGTCCTGTTCGCTCCGCAACATGGGCAAACCGACTGAGGAGGGAACGCGACCTCCAGCTCTCGCTACGCTTGACCATGTCTGTTCGCATCCTGGCAGATTCATTTGAGCCAAGTTAACCGGGGCACGCGCTCAACCCTTGATTCATGTCAAATTCTCGCCCGTCCGTCACCGCCGCGCATTATCGGAAAGCGCTTCACACTACGCGATTCCATGAGGCGACGGTTCGCTTGCCGCGAAATACCGTCATGCAGTGCTGACGCTGCCAATTGCACTCCTGACTGTAATGCTCGCGCACGTCGCGCAACGGATCAGGCCAGCGTCTCGCTGGATCACTTTATTGAATTCGCCAACGTCGATGGCCATATGCTTGTCTGCCACTCGCAGAGGGACGAGCGATGTTTCGCGAAATTGCAAATGCCTTTCTTGCCGCGGCAATCCTCGGCGGCGCGCCGGCGTTGGCAGCAGCAGAAGACGGACGCCTCGATAAGGTATCGTTCTATTTTGCGGCCCACCAGGACGACTGGCAGCTGTTCATGAACCCGTCCGCCTTCCAGGACGTCATTGGCGGCGCCGCCAAGACTGTTTTCGTCCACGTCACCGCCGGCGACGCCGGGCTCGGAACTGGGACGGGTGACCGCAAGCAACCGCTTTATCTGGCACGGGACAATGGCGCCGAGCAGGCCGTGCGTTTCATGGCGGATAGCGAAGCGGTGCCGGACAGCGGCACGGCCTCGGTTATGACCTTCAACGGACACCCGATCCACCGCGTCAGCTACCGCAATACCGTGAGCTATTTTCTGCACGTGCCAGACGGCAGCCCGCTTGGCACGGGCTACGCGCATACCGGCTTTCAATCGCTCAAGCGCCTCGCCGATGGCGATAACGACACGCTCGCGGCTATCGACGGCAGCACCACCTATCACGGCTGGAACGACCTCGTCGGGACGCTGCGCGCGATCATCGACTATGAGCGTCGGCCGGCGCGATTGGTGCAGATCAACGTGGCCGAGCTCGATCCGCAGATCAATCCCGGCGATCATTCTGATCATTTGATAACCGCGAAGGCGGCGATCGCGGCGGCGAGCGATTTGTCCTGCGTCCGTCTCGTATCCTACGTCGATTATGCCAGCTCGAAGCTCCCGGAGAACCTCGACCGGCAGCAGCGTGACATGGAAAGCTCGGTCTTTGCCGTGACGCTCGCCGGCGTACAGGCGCTGGGCCAGCCGACCTCGTGGCAGCACTACGACAAGTCATACATTGGACGGAATTACTTCCGCGTCCAGGAGGAACCCGCCAGGTGCAGATTGCCGGCGACCGAGATCGCTGCACACCGCGCGCAATAGTGGTGGTCCGCGTAGGGTCTTTTGCCAGGTTGTTCCCGTCCCTAGGCCAGAGCGCGGTCGATTGACACAGGTCAACGCGCGCTTTCGCATTTTCATCAGATGATCCGCACAATCCGGCTGGACGGATTGCGGGAGCAAGGTGATGCGCCACTTCGAAGCGCGGGCGAATACGGCGCAGCGTGTCGTCTCAGTTGACGCCCTGCGCGGCTTCAACATCTTCTGGATACTTGGCGCGGACGCTGTGGTCTGGTCGCTCGACGGGATGTTGCGGGACAAGGGACCGGTGCTCAGTATCGCGGGCGGCTTCCTCAACACGCAAATGACCCACGTCGCGTGGGAAGGCTTGCGGTTCTACGATTTCATTTTCCCGCTGTTCATCTTCGTCACAGGCGTCGCGATCGTACTGTCGCTGCCGCGGCTGGTCGAAAAAGAGGGAAGGGGGTGGGCCTATGTCCGTGTGTTCCGCCGTGCTCTCACCCTGTATGGGCTGGGATTGATCTTCTACGGCGGCATTAGCCGTCACTGGAGCGACATCCGCTTACTCGGCGTGCTGCAGCGGATCGCGCTCTGCTATCTGTTTGCGTCGCTCCTGTTCCTGAATTTCCATGTGCGCGGGCTCATCTTGGCGCTGGTGATGCTGCTGGTCGGCTATTGGGCGCTGATGACGTTCGTGTCGGTACCGGGTATCGGCGCCGGCTCGTTCGCACCTGACGCCAATCTCGCAAACTGGATCGATGCCCACTACCTGCCCGGCTGGAAGTGGGACATCACCCGCGATCCTGAAGGCCTGCTCAGCACGCTACCGGCCATCGGCACCTGCCTGCTCGGCGTGCTTGCTGGTCTGCTCCTGACGGACCCGCGGCTAAAGGGACGGCAGAAGTCGCTGTTGCTGATCGCGGCCGGCCTCCCGCTGATCGTCGCCGGATATCTCTGGGGACTGCAATTCCCGATCGTCAAGGTGCTCTGGACCTCGTCCTTCGTGCTCGTCGCCGGAGGATACAGCCTGATTCTGCTGGGCATTTCGCATCAGATCATCGATGTCTGGGGCTTCCGCCGCTGGGCAACGGCATTCGTCTGGCTCGGCGCGAATGCCATCACGCTTTACTTCATCAACAACGTGACCACCGATCAGTTCGCGTTGCGTTTCGCCGGCGGCACAGTGTCGACCTTCGAACTGCTTGCGACGCGTTTCGCCGGAGGAGATTTTGCCGCAATGCTTGATCGGGTGATAACGCCGGGCACCGGAATTTTCATGGTGCGTGTGCTGGGCTTGGTGTTCGCGATACTGCTCGCTCGCTTCCTTTATCGCCGCAAGATTTTTCTGCGTGTCTGATTTGGATTTGCTGCGATTTCCCACTTCACAACCGTACTGACCCAACCCAATCATCGGCACCTCACCAGGCTGATGCCCTCCGCGGGTCAGTAGCTACCCGCAATAGTCTTTCTTATCCAATCGCGTTCGGAGGTCACGTTGGCGTAGAGCTCTCGGGATGAGCAGCCAGGCCCGCCGCCGAGGGGTGCGCTGTCGATTCCCCAAACCACGATTTGGCCACGCGCCTGCGTGTAGCCGGGACCGCCTGAATCACCGTCGCAGACGGCTCCGCCCTTCAGGGTGCGGACGGTTGCGGCCGAGGGCGAATAGTCCCTATCGATCATTTCAACGGGAAGTTTTCGCAGAGGGTTGGCTGTCCTTGTCAGTTTCTTTCCGCCGTATCCAGCAATCCACGCTATTGATCCGTTTCCAGGAGCCTCATCCGCTATCAGTGCGACCGGACCTGGGACATTGGCGGCGATGATGAGAATGACAAAATCGTATTCATTTTTTCGACTGGTGCGCTTTGCATTTGGTACAAGCCGCTGCACGATCTTGTAAGAGCTCCCGTCGGGAAATATCGCTCTGGTGGACTTATCTAGCCTGCAGTGCCTGGCGGTTAAAATGAGATTTGGGGCAATCTTCACGCCGGTGCAGTCGTCATGATCGCCGTACAGACTTACGGTCATCTGCCTGATGGGATCATCTTCCGGAACGGACAATCCCTTCGAAATGGCACATGCAGGTTGGTTCAGGTCGGTCAGAAGACCGAACAACAGAAGGCCCAGGTAACGCAGGAACCGATGTCGCGAGGTGAAAATCTCCCTAGTATGGGAGACACCATGCTTGCAAAGCAGTGGCGACACATCAAGCTTGTAGATGAAGTCGGGCATCACCGAGTCTCACCCTTACACCCATCGGCGGGGCCGTGGCTCGCGATTCCGCCATCTTACTCTCGTCGACTGATAGTCGTGCCCCGGGATGGGGCATGACTTCTCGGAGGCGGTCGTGAAAAACGTCCAATCGAACGCGACGATCTTCTCCATGCCGCTGATTCCGAGCTTCTCCCGGTTCGCCGGTGCGATGTAGCGCGCGGGCATCTTCGGATCGGTCCAACCAAACATGGCCATCATCTGGCTCTCGAGCCCGCATAAGCGGCGACCTCCGCGCGGGCTTTGCGCACGCCATGGCAGCTCTTCTTTGGCTCGTTGACGCCGGCGAGGACAGTGTATTTTTCTAACTTCGCGGCCCAAGCCTTGTTCATCGGCAAAACGCGTCCGCGCATATTTTTGCCGGTGCGGAACTATTCCGGGTGAAGGCGTTCCCCGGTCGCCAAGACTTCTGCGTGAGAGAGCGCTCCACGCCTTCGGGAACGAGATGGCCGATGCGCAGCCATATCCCGCCAGAAACAGAAACGGCGCCGTTGCCGACGCCGTTCTGGTGCATGCACACCGTGGATCGGCCCACTTCGCCTGGCGCTCACGGGAGCGACCCGCTCTGGCACTGCTGGCGTGGGAAACCTGCTCGCGATCCCAGCAAATGAGCTTATGCCGCATCGACTGAGGCAGCATTTTGATCTATCGCAAATCAAAACGGCTATACCGCACAGAGGCCGTATTTCGGCCCTGCCCAAGCCTTATCGGATCGCCGCCAGCACTATTTCGACTGAAACATCGGGGATCGGTCGTAGTGCCCTGGGTTTTGTCGAGGGCTCGCCCGACCGGGCACGTGCGGATGGCGTGCTGGCGAACTTCGAAGCTCTTCACAACGTGCAAGAGCAGTTCTCTCACCGCTCACGCGAAAAAGTCAAAGCGCTTCGCCTCTAGCGAACGACATGTGCACCGGGAGAAGGCTTAGTCCCATCCGGCTATGCTATGAAGGTATTCCGAAAAGGTTGCGAACCGCGGGCCGCCATTCGCCGGTCATGGTGTATTCGAGACCGAGGCGGGCGCCGGCGGCAATCGCGAGCATGGTGATGGGCGCCGAGACGGCGAGCGTGGAGAACGCGGAGAGGCCCTGTCCGATGGTGCATCCCATCGACATGATGCCGCCGGTACCCATCAGAAGCGCGCCAAACATGTGACGCTTCAGCTCGCGCGCATCGTCGCATGCTTCCCACCGAAAACCGCTCGCGAGCAGCGCCGCGATGAACGAGCCCAGCACTACGCCAGCAACTGTGCCGATCGCAAAGTCGAGCCGCGAGCCTGAGAAAGTGGCGATATAAAGAAGACTGTCGCCGAGCGGGGCAACGAAAGTGAGAGAGGTCACCCGGACCGGGTCGAAGTCGTCGTTGCCAAGCCATCCGGTGGCAAACCAGCCAAAGGCCACCGCCGCGCCGACGGCAAGTCCCGACAGAAGCAACCGCGGCGACTTCACGAGCTTGCCGTCGGAAAGCGACCAACCGCCAAGGGCCGCGGCGAACAGCCCGACGACAATGGTGCGCGCTCCCCCGCCGAATATTGGAGCAAGCAGGGAGTCGAGTCCCTGAGTGGTGCGGTCGGCCAAGTGCAGGGACAGCGGCTTGGTCAGCGCAAGCCGCAGAGAGCCGGTCAAGCCGCGCATCGCCGCAAGCGAGGACATCCCGAGCACCAGATACACCACGATGGCGCGGAGATCGCCGCCGCCAATCCTCACCAAAGTGCCGAAGCCGCAGGTGCCGACCAGCGCCATTCCAACACCGAACATCAAGCCGCCGATGATCGCGCCGCCCAGCGGAATCGCATGCGTGAGATAGATCGACCGCGAAAGGTCCACGAAACCGGCGGCCGCAAGCATCTGCGTGGCGACCAGCGCAACGGACGCCGCCAGCGCGAAGGATTTCAGGCGCGTCGGATCAGAGCCGAAAAACGCATCCTCCAACATCGCCAGCGTGCAGAAGCGTCCGGCCCGCCCGGCAAAGCCGAGAACCGCGCCAGCTCCAAGGCCACAGACAGAGGCAATGACGGACGGCGTGAGCATTTCCTCCAAGACCTCGTCGTTTTGTGGCCGGTCCGGACCCCTCGACCGCTCCTTCAGCGGCGTCGGCGGCGGACCGGCTCGCAGAACACCTCATAGATTGCGGTCAGAATCTTGCGAACGTCTTCGTTCGCGAGGCTGTAGTAGATCGCTTTTCCGTCGCGCCGTGTCGTCACCAGTCGGTCCAGCCGCAGCCGCGCCAGTTGTTGCGACACCGTCGATTGCCGTGCGCCGATAAACTGCTCCAGCTCAGTCACTGATTTCTCGCCTTCGGCCAGGATGCACAGCAAGAGCAGGCGCGACTCGTGCGAGAGGGCTTTCAGCATCTCGCTGGCTTCGCGCGCCTTGTCGATCATTTGCTCCAGTTCGGCGGACGCTTCGATTTCTTGCAATTTCGGCAGTGGCATGGATCGTCAATTCCTGATGCGCGGTCGGTGCGTTCGGGCACACAACCTCTCCCCGCGCGTGCGCCGGTACCCGGCTACGAATGCGATGAGGGGTCCCGCTTTGCTTTTTCGAACGTCTTCTGGACAGGCCGCCAAAACCTATCAGTAAATTCGCATATGTACCAGAGAACCAAAATTGTACTTGACGATCGATCCAATATCCATTCATATCATAATAAATGAATTTGATGGATTGTAGGTCCGTCAACAAGGCTTGCGGGCAAAGCCCGTCAAGAGGGTGGAAGCATGAGTCGATCAATGCAGTGGGCATTGGCGTTGCTGTCGTTCGGCTACGTGTCCGCGCTTGAGCCAATCAGACTGTCCATCGTCGACTGTCTCCTTCGGATGTCGCTGACACGCGCGCCTGGCATTGCGGCGCAGCGAGATCAGCTCATCGTTGGATGGCGTCGCATACCTCTGATGGGGTTCGAGCCATGAATTTGCGACCGATCGCCCATGTTCTCGTGATCGCCTCGCTGGCTGGCGCCATGCTTTTTGGACTGCGTAGCTATGCAGCCGACCGCGTCAAGACTCATCATATCGCCATTCAAGTCGATCAGAACGATCCCGCGCTCATGAATCTTGTCCTCAACAACGTTGAGAACACCGCCGAATATTTCAACAGCAAGGGTGAGGAGGCGCAGATCGAAGTCGTAGCCTTCGGGCCCGGCCTGAACATGCTGCGCGAAGACAAGTCGCCAGTCAAAGATCGGTTGAAGCGCATCCAGGAGGGAAGCTTTCCATCAACCGTGAAGTTCTCCGCCTGCGGCGTAACCAGGAAAAAAATGGAAGAAGCGGAAGGTCACGCAATTCCAATCGTCCCAGAGGCTTCAATGGTTGCATCCGGCGTGGTCCGTCTGACTGAACTGCAGGAATTGGGCTGGAGCTATATTCGCCCATGAAGCGGGATGAAAATATCTTTCCAGATGGAGGTCTCGTGCAAGGTGGATTTTGGAAGGACATGCAGGCCATGTCCAAACCATCCCAGTCCAGTCGAACGCGGATCGGACGCCGTTCGCTTCTGAAGCTCGCGGCCGCCGCGGGCGGCGGCATGATGTTCGATGCCATCGCCCGCGCGGGCGAGCCGCCTTCGCCGCCCGCTGATCCATCCTGGTCGCAGTCGCTCGGCGCAGGCGTGGATGACAGGCCTTATGGGAAGCCCGCTGATTTCGAGGCCGGCGTCATCCGGCGCAACGTGCCCTGGCTCACCGCAGGGACTGAATCTTCAGTCAGCTTTGCGCCGCTGCAGAGCTTGCATGGCATCATCACGCCGAACGGTCTGTTCTTCGCGCGCCATCATGGCGGGCGAGCGGATATCGATCCGGATCAGCATCGGCTGATGATCCACGGCCTGGTCGAGCGCCCGCTCATTCTCACCATGAATGACATCATGCGCTTCCCATCGACTTCGCGCGTCTACTTCATCGAGTGCGCAGCCAATGGCGGCATGGAATGGCGCAGTGCGCAGTTGAATTCGCTTCAGTTCACTCATGGCATGATCAGCTGCTCGGAATGGACCGGGGTCAAGCTTTCCACTCTGCTGGACGAAGTCGGAATCAAGAAGGAAGCCAAATGGGTGATGGCCGAAGGCGCCGATGCCGCGCATATGAACCGCAGCATCCCGCTCAGCAAGTGCCTGGACGACTGTCTCGTGGTTTATGCCCAGAACGGCGAGGCGCTGCGTCCGGAGCAGGGTTATCCGCTGCGGCTTGTCGTTCCGGGTTGGGAAGGCAACATCAGCATCAAGTGGTTGCGCCGGATCAAGGTCGGCGACAAGCCGTGGTACTCCCGTGAAGAGACGTCGAAATACACCGATCTGATGCAGGACGGCACCGCGCGCGGCTTCACCTGGCAGATCGACGCCAAATCCGTGATTACCTTCCCCTGCCCGGAAATGCCGTTGCAAAAGCCCGGCTTTTGCGAAATCCGGGGGCTCGCGTGGACCGGCAACGGCAAGGTCAAGCGTGTCGACGTCTCTACGGACGGCGGCATGAACTGGCAGACCGCGACCCTGCACGAACCGGTCCTGTCGAAAGCGCTGACCAGGTTCAGCTTGCCGTGGCACTGGGACGGCAAGCCGGCCTTGCTGGAATCGCGCGTCATCGACGAGACCGGATACTTGCAGCCGACGATGGCGGAGCTGCGCAAACAGCGCGGCACCAACTCGGTCTACCACAACAATTCAATTCAGACGTGGCAGGTCAAGCCGGACGGAAAGGTGTTTGATGTTCAGATCGCCTAAAGGCGGCTTGATGCTTGGCGTCGGCCTGATTTTTGCGAGCGTGATCATTGCCGTTGCCCCCGCTGCGGTCGCCGGAACGAACCAGGTCGGACGCTACGGCCTGGGCCGAATTGCCACGCCCGAGGAAATCGCCGGCTGGAACATCGATGCGCGCGGCGACGACGGCGAGGGCTTGCCGCCTGGGAAAGGCACGGTGCAAAAAGGGGCGGACGTCTTTGCGGATCAATGCGCCGCGTGCCACGGGACCTTTGGCGAGGGCGAAGGTCGTTACCCAAAGCTCGCCGGCGGTCAGGGAACGCTGAAGGCCGACCGACCGGAGCCCACGGTCGGCAGCTACTGGCCGTTCGCACCGACGCTATGGGACTACATCAACCGGGCGATGCCATTTCCCGCTCCGCACGCATTGCCCGCGGACGACGTCTATGCCCTGACCGCCTACATCCTCAACCTCAACGACATCGTGCCAAGCGATTTCGTTGCGGACCGCAACAGCTTGCCGAAAGTCAAGATGCCCAACCACGACAACTTCATCTGGATCGACCCGCGGCCGGATACCGCGGACAAGCCCTGCATGAGCGCATGCGCCACCCCTGCGGACGTCAAGATCGGCTCTACGGCCGAAGGCAAGGATCTGACCCCGCGGACAACCGGGCCGCTCGATACGATGCAGCCAAAATAGACATTGATCGGAACGACGCCATTGATCGCCAAACCCTTGATCAAGAAAGTCTCGACTGCAATCGCCGCGCTGATGCTGCTGTTTGGCGCGCCTTCGGCGTGGGCGCAATCGGCGGCGGCCGAGGGCCAAAAGATCGCCTTCGATCGCAGCAAGGGCAATTGCCTGAGCTGTCACCAGATCAGGGGCGGTGACCTGCCGGGCTCGATCGGGCCCGAGCTGAAGGACCTCAAGAGCAAATATCCTGATCGTAACGACCTCGTGGCCATCGTCACCGACGAAACGAAACGCAATCCGCAGACCGTTATGCCACCCTTTGGACGAAATCACGTCCTGACCGGGCAGGAGATCAATGCGGTGGTGGATTTCCTGCAAACCCTGTGAACTGCGAGCATGCGCCGCAAGGAGAACCAGTTTATGACCGCAGACAACGGCTTTCGTGCAACGCGCCGCCTCGTCCTGCAAGGCGCCGGCCTGGTTGCGCTGGCGGGCCTCGGCAACGTCGCCCTCGATGTCGCGCCCGCGCAGGCCGCGGCTGCCGACAAGTACCCGGGGAAGGCGTTCACGCTGAAGGGCGACACGGACGCCATCCAGGCGCTTTACGGCAAGACGACGGAAGCTTCCGACAAGATTGCGCTCGATGTACCGGAAATCGCCGAGAACGGCGCTGTGGTCCCGATCTCGGCGACGACCACGCTTGCGAACGTAACCTCGATTGCCTTCCTGGTGAGCGAGAATCCGAACGCGCTGGCAGCCTATTATCAGATTCCCGAGAGCACGCTGCCGAACGTCTCCAACCGCGTCAAAATGGCGAAGACCACCAAAGTGACGGCAATCGTAGAGTCCGGCGGCAAGCTTTACAGCGCAACCAAGGAAGTCAAAGTCACCGTCGGCGGCTGCGGCGGTTAACGCGCATCATCCGGAAAACTGCAGGCGGATTTTCCGGAGAGATCATGCGTCAACAGTGAGGGATATCGACATGGCATCGACCATACGCGTACGCGCAGTTTCGAGCGGAGACATCACCGAAGTGCAGGCGCTGATTCAGCACCCGATGGATTCCGGTTACGTCAAGGATGCGAAAGGCCAGCTCATCCCGCCGCATTTCATCGATCAGCTCGTCTTCGAACATGGCGGCAAGAATGTGTTGGTCGCCAACTGGGGACCTGCCGTTGCCAAGGACCCTTACATCAAGTTCTCGTTCAAGGGCGCCAAGAAGGGCGACGATCTCAAGATCAGTTGGGTCGACAACAAGGGTGCGACCGACAGCACCATCGCAAAGATCCAGTAGAAATGCGCGCGGGACCTCCAATTCGCCTTGGCACGGCCGTGCTTTCGCTGGCCGCTCTGGCGCTGGCCGTTTTCGCGCTGAACGCGCGCGCCGCTCCAGCCAGTGAGACGCCTGATCCGGTGGCCGACGCCAAGGCGTTTCGCGACTATTTTGTGAAGAAATTTCCCACGGTGAAGCCGGACGACTTCGTCAATGGTCCCTATTCGATGAATCAGGACATGCGCAAGCAGTGGGAGGACATGGAGCAGTTTCCGCCTTATGAATTTGCGCTGGAAGCTGGCAAGGAGATGTTTTCCAAGCCGTTCAAGAACGGCAAGACTTATGCGGATTGCTTCTCAAACGGCGGCATCGGCATTCGCCAGAACTATCCCTATTTCGACGAGAAGGAAGGCAAGGTCATCACGCTAGAGCTTGCCTTGAATCGCTGCCGCGAGGTCAACGGGGAAGCGCCGCTTTCCTACATGAAGGACGACATGGCCGCGCTCACGGCCTATATGGCCTATACCTCGCGCGGCAAGCTGATGGACATCAAGATCCCGAACGACCCGCGCGCGCTTGCGGCTTACGAGAACGGCAAGCGTTACTTCTACACCCGTCGCGGCCAGCTCAACTTCTCCTGCGCAAGCTGCCACGTGCAGAACCCCGGTGAGCGCATTCGCGCCGAGATCCTCGCGCCTGCTTTGGGAATTCTCAACGCCATGCCGATCTATCGCTCCGAATGGGGCGGCATGGGGACGATCAGCCGCCGGTTCGTCTCCTGCAACAGCCAGGTGCGCGCCGTCGCGCTGGAGCCGCAGTCCGAGGAATATCGCGATCTCGAATATTACCTCTCCTATGTGAGCAACGGCCTGCCGATTTCCGGTCCGGGCTCGCGGCCATGAGCGAAAACCGCACACGCATGATGCGTTCATTGCTGCTGATCTCGGGCCTGCTCCTCGCGGCTTCGGCCCCGGCTTTTGCCGCATCCGAAGCCGATTTCAAGTCAGCTTACGCGGCAGCCGCTGCGGCAGAGAAGGAGGCGGACGCCATCCGCGATCAATGGACGACTGCCGAAGCCGCGCTGAAGGCGGCCAGGAAGGCGGCCGACGCCGGCAATTTTGACCAGGCCATCGCGGCGGCAAAGCAAGCCGAGGCGCTGGCGAAAGCAGCTATCTTCCAGGCCGCCAGCGAAAAAGACCGCTGGAAGGACGCGGAAGTTCGCTGAACTCTCTAGAGGATATGGAGCAGGCGCGATGCAAATCCATCGCCGGAATTTCCTTGCACTTTCGGGGGCGCTCGCCTTGTCGGGCGGCTTCCCGCGCGTCGCACGCAGCGCTGACAGCGCGAGCCTCTACGATCTCGAACGCTTCGGCAATGCGCGCATCCTGCACATGACGGATACGCACGCACAATTGCTGCCGGTCTATTTCCGCGAGCCGAGCGTCAATCTCGGGGTCGGCACGATGGCGGGTCATCCGCCGCATCTCGTGGGCACGGCCTTCCTCGACCGCTTCGGCATCAAGCCGGGTAGCGCCGAAGCCTATGCCTTCACGTCACTTGATTTCGAGAAAGCGGCGCCGCGCTTCGGCAGGCTGGGCGGGTTCGCCCATTTGAAGACGCTGATCGATCGCCTGCGCGCCGATGCCGGACCCAACCGCTCCCTGCTGCTCGACGGCGGCGATTTGTGCCAGGGCAGCGCGCTCGCCAACATCATGAAAGGCGCGGACATGGTGGAGGCCGCGAACCTGCTCGGCATCGAGGCGATGACGGGACACTGGGAATTCACCTATGGCGAGCAGGTGCTGCGCGACAATCTTGCACACTTCAAGGGCGAGTTCCTCGCTCAAAATGTCTTCTTAACCGATGAAGCCGCCTTCAACGACGCACCGGCGTTCGATCAGGCTTCTGGGCGTGTGTTCAAGCCGGCCACGATCAAGGAGGTCGGCGGCTATCGCATCGGCGTGATCGGCCAGGCCTTGCCTTATGTCCCGATCGCTCATCCCAGGCGGTTCACGCCGGACTGGACCTTCGGAATTCATGACGAGGCCATGCAGAAGGTTGTCGACGGGTTACGCGGCAATGACAGGGTCGATGCGGTCGTGCTGTTGTCGCACAATGGCATGGATGTCGACCTCAAGCTGGCCAGCCGCGTTACCGGCATCGACGTGATCCTCGGCGGCCATACCCACGACGCCGTCCCGCAGCCGATCCCCGTGAAGAATGCCGGTGGCAAGACGCTGGTGACCAATGCCGGCTCGGCCGGCAAATTCCTTGCCGTGCTCGATCTCGAGATCGCCAAGGGACGGCTCACCGACCTGCGCTACCACCTGCTTCCGGTCTTCTCGGATTTGCTGAAGCCGGATGCGCCAATGGCGACGCTGATCGACAAGCTGCGTGCGCCCCATGCCTCCATGCTTGCGGAGAAGATCACGACCGCCGAGCACCTGCTCTATCGTCGCGGCAACTTCTCGGGCCCCATGGATCAGTTGATCTGCGAGGCGCTGCTGGCGGAATTCGATACCGAGATTGCCTTTTCGCCCGGGTTCCGCTGGGGCAACAGCGTGCTGCCTGGCCAGGCCATCACGAGGGAAGACGTGCTGTCGGAGACCGCGGTCACCTATCCGGAAACCTATGTGCAGGAAATGACGGGCAGCCAGATCAAGGATGTGTTGGAGGACGTCTGCGACAACATCTTCAATCCCGATCCCTACCGCCAGCAAGGTGGTGACATGGTGCGTACGGGCGGCCTGTCCTATGCGTGCACCCCTTCGGAAAGCGTCGGACGGCGTATTTCCGACTTGAAGCTTGCCGATGGACGTCCGCTTGAATCCGCAAAAAGCTATAAGGTCGCCGGATGGGCTTCGGTGAACGAGCAGAAGGGCGCGCCAGTCTGGGATGTCTTCGTCAAGCATCTGCGCTCCGGACAATTACCCGAGCAGACCGGCGCGGGCGTCACCCTGAAGGGTGTGGACGACAATCCGGGTATCACATATCTGGGATGAGACTTGCTGTCGCGTATCGGTCTCACGCTCGCAACGGATCCTGTTCCCGATAAAGCGCGCTGCGCGAATGAGGCAGAGAATCGTCTCGGCGAGAGGGGGATGTCGAAAGTCTATCTCCAGCCACCGTTAGAGATGTGCAGCTTTCGCCGAAGATCGTCGTGATCCAACCCGATCTCCTGCCCCCCGGTCCAGTCTCATGCCGGCACAAGTGAACTTGCGCGGTCGGTTTGCGGCAGCAAAGTCGTCCATGATCGCCTGGCGGATTGTCCCCATTGATTTCAATCAACTTGGACGTCGGAATCCCAGAGACAATGTCGGGCGCTGTCAGCTCCTGAGCTCTGCGGATGCCCTTGCCCTTGCTGTGGTCTGAAAGATTTTTTCGACGAACGCTCATCGCTATTGCGCTCGCGGGCCTTACTACAGGATTGGCGGCGTGGGGCGCCGGCGTAGCCGATCTGGCAGAGTGGTGTTGGGTCGGCGGCACCATTCCGGTCGTTGCCGGTTTGCTTGCCACGATGGTGCGTGACCTCCGGGCAGGTCGCATGGGCGTTGATTCGATCGCATTCGTCTCGATGTCCGGCGCCCTTGTTCTCGGAGAGGCCCTCGCCGGGATCGTCATCGCCATCATGTATGCGGGCGGCAACGTACTCGAAGACATTGCCGTCGCTCGAGCCCAACGCGATCTCAGGTCGTTAATTGACCGCGCTCCGAGGATTGCCCACCGCCGATCCGGATCGATGATCACGGATACGCCCATCGAGCAGGTCGCCATCGGCGATGTCGTCCTGGTGCGGGGTGGCGAGGTCGTTCCGGTCGACGGGGTCATTACCAGCGCAACGGCGACCATCGATGAGTCTGCACTGAGCGGCGAGCCCATACCGGTGTCGCGGTCGGCGGGAGAACCGGCGCGCAGCGGCTCGCTGAACGCAGGCGGACCATTCGAAATCCGCGCTTCAGCGACCGCCGGCGACAGCACCTACGCGGGTATTTTGAGGATGGTAAATGCTGCGCAGACGGCAAAATCGCCCTTCATCCGGCTGGCAGACCGCTATGCGCTCCTGCTGTTGCCAATAACTCTGTTTATCGCCGGCGGCGCCTGGCTTTTGTCTGGCGATCCCATCCGTGGGCTTGCCGTGCTGGTTGCCGCGACGCCGTGCCCGCTTATTCTGGCAGCTCCGGTTGCCTTCATATCGGGGGTTGCACGGGCCGCAAGGCGCGGGATTCTCGTCAAAGGCAGCGGCCCCCTCGAGGCACTCGCCGAAACACATACCGTGATGTTCGACAAAACCGGCACGCTGACAGTCGGTGGCGCCCGCCTCGTTGCAATCGAAGTTGCTCCCGGCCATCGAGCGGACGAAGTCCTTCGGCTGGCCGCATCGCTGGAGCAGGCATCACATCACATCGTTGCGGTAGCGATCGTCCAGGCCGCGAATGCGAAGGGCCTCAAACTGAGCACCGCGTCACAAGTCCGCGAAACCATGGGAGCGGGTCTGGAGGGCGTGATCGACGGCAGCATGATCCGAGTCGGATCGCATCAGCTCGTCATCGGGTCTCAGAAGCCGGAGGCATGGGTGGTTCGGGCCCTGAGACGCGCCGCATGGCGTTCGGCACTCAGCGTGTTCGTCGCCGTGGACGGGCGCACGATCGGCGCCCTGTTGCTTGGCGACGAACTTCGGCGCGAAACACCGCGTGCCGTTCAGGCACTGCGGACGGCCGGAGTGTCACGAATCGTGATGGTGACCGGTGACCGGGCAGAGGCAGCCGAGACGATCGGCGCCGCACTTGATCTAGATGCGGTTCTTTCGGACAGGGAGCCTGCCGACAAGGTCGATGCCGTCGCTACCGAACAGCGCCGCAATGTCACAGTCATGGTCGGGGACGGCATCAATGATGCGCCGGCATTGGCGGCTGCGAACGTCGGCATCGCGCTCGGCGCGCGAGGTGCGAGCGCCTCTTCGGAGGCGGCCGACGTCGTCATCCTCGTCGATCGTCTCGATCGCATCTCCGATGCGATCGCCATTGCGAAGCGGACTCGCTCGATCGCCCTGCAGAGCATCATTTCGGGAATGGCCTTGTCAGGGCTCGCAATGGCGTTCGCCGCAATCGGATGGCTGCCTCCGGTCGCCGGCGCCCTGACGCAGGAAGTAATCGACGTCGCCGTCATCCTCAATGCCTTGCGTGCGCTGAGGCCAGGGCATGCGAACGGTCGGCGAACGATGCCCGTCGAGGCGGTGAGCTCTCTTCAAACAGATCACGAGCGATTGGAGCCGACACTCGACCGCTTGAGGGAAATTGCAGACGCGCTGGACCGCGCAGAAGGGGCCGGCGCTGTCGCCATGGTTTCGGAAGCAGATCGAATCGTTGCGAATGAGATCGTAACCCACGAGCGGGACGACGAAAGTCAGGTCTATCCGCACGTCGCTAGGTACCTGGCGGACCGGCATGGACTTGGGGCGATGAGCCGGGCGCATCGCGAGATCATCCACCTGTCGCGTCTCCTGCGACGGCTCTCCGATGGACTTCGGCCAGAGGATATCGATCCGTACCTGATCAGGGACGCCCAAAGGGTCATCGAATCGATCGAGGCCCTTGTGCGCATCCATAACGCCCAGGAGGAAGACATCTATGAATATGCGATCGGAGCGTAACTGAAAACCCAGGGATCACAAAGATGACTCATGCTCGTATCAATGTCTACAAGACGGGGTTCGTCGTCGAATCATATTGAGCGGCCGGCATCTTTGCTGGTCCGCGCTTGTTGCGCCAGGGTGGGCTCAGCGCGTCGCCGACTTTGTCTTTTGGATGCACTTCATCAAGCCCGTTTACGTCATCGAGCCCATGTCAGAGCCGTCATTCTCGTACTGGTGACGGCCGCAATCGGCTTTGTTGCGGGAGCACCGGGTGCCTGGGCCTCGAATCCGCTGCGCACGGAATGAAGCATTGAGACACCTAGCGTCCGGTCGTTGTGTCGGTCGAGGTTCCGAAATCCTGAAGCGTGCGCAGAAAGGTTATGACGTCTTCCCGGCTCAACATGCCGACGACGTGTTCAGCCCGGACGACGGGCATTTGGTTCACTCCATTCCGGTCCATCTTCTGGAGGGCGGACCACAGCTCGGCGTCGGGACTGGTGCAGGTCAACTGTTCGAAGGGAAGCATCACCTCGGCAGCGCGCTTTGTCGCCCATTCCCGGCGCGGCACTTCCTTGATCTGATGCAGAGTTATCAAACCGATCGTCTTATCTCCCCGGTTAACAAGAAAACTGCGTTGCCCGCTATCAAGGATCAGCTCGTCCACCAATTGCTGGAGCGTTAGATCTTCCGGAATGATTGCGTAATGTGCGCTCATGGCTTGCGAAACGCGATGGCCCGTCAGCAGCCCCCGAAGCGCGAGCTGTTGTATCTGGGCGGAAGCAGCACTGTCGAGGAACCAGCCGATCAGCGCGATCCAAAGCCCTCCACCAAGATTGCCGCTGAATATCTGCCAGGTGCCTGCAAAGATCAGGAAGAAGGCAAAAAACCGGCCGACGTTTGCCGCGATGAGGGTCGACCGGCTCATGTTTCCGGTGATCGCCCACACGACGGCTCGCAAGACCCGGCCACCATCGAGCGGATAGCCGGGCATCAAATTGAACAACACCAAGGCCGTGTTGATGTAGGCCAGATACTTGGCCAGACCGAGGAGAGGCTCGACGCCGGAAATCGGTGATTGTGCCGCGTAGAAAAAGGCCGCCAGGGCGAGACTGACGAGCGGGCCTGCGATCGCGATAAGGAATTCGGCGACGGCGCTGGGCGGCTCCGCCCCGATCTGTGCGACCCCTCCAAAAAGGAAGAGTGTAATGCTGCGCACGGGAATCCTGTACCGAAGCGCCACCACCGAGTGCCCGAGCTCGTGCAGCAGCACGCTCACGAAGAGCATGATGGCCGTCGCCGCACCGGTCATCCAGTACATTAACGGCGACCAGTGCTTGAATTCGTCGGGATAGTAGCTGCTCGCAAGCATCCAGGTGAGCAGCGCGAAGATCACAAACCAGGAATAGTCTAGACCGATCTGAATACCGAGGATCTTGCCTAACGGGATGTTATGTCGAGTCATAAGAGAGCTGCCTCCCTCATCGCGGTGGCCAATAACAAGCGCGCAGGCGGTGAGGCGATGGGGGCTTCGCTGCCTTCGGCACCGATCCTTACCTACCGTGGAACGCGTTGATCGCGTCGACGAACCGTTTCCCTTCTTCTATGGAGAGACAGCTCCCACACGTGAGCGCCGAACAAGCCCACGCTCACCAGAGCGAACGACAGTGCGAGCATCGTTGCCTCCTTGGCGAAAGCACGAGAAGCCAGCTTCCAGGCAAAGGGGACGCGACGGCGCAGTCCGCACAAGCGCGCAATTCGGACAGGTCCAAACCGTCGCTGGGCCATCGAAGCTGAACTTCATCTTCATGATTTCGAACTTGCGGTGACAGTAAGGACAGTGATCGCGCTCACCATTGCTCATCGCTCTGCTCCCATACGGTTTCAGCAGAAGCTACACTTGGCGCTTCGGTGAGCATTGCGATAGGTCAAATATTGCGCCGCTCTAGCGAGATCGCCTACAGCTTGTCACGCTCGGTCAAACATCTGACTTTCCGTGCCGACGCGCGCTTCGTTGGCACTGCCGTTCACAATGGCTCGTCATCCACCGTCGAGGGCTCTTCCTCCAAGGAAACAATGTCGCCGCCTCCGTAGTCTTCCTCCGGCGGCGGGTGGATGATTTTTGACAGCTGATCGTCGACCCTCTTGACGCCAGGAACATTTTCCGAAGCGATGATCACCGCCTTATGGGCATTATCGCTTCTGACGACGCCCCTCAAGGTTACGATCCCGTCGTGAACGCTCACGTTGAGCCCGCACGGCCGCCAGGATGCATGCGATATGGTCGCTATGATCGACCTCCGAATCTCATCGTCGACGCCCGACGCATCGGGGATGTCGAGCGCAGAGTTTGCGATGGCCGGCAAGAAGTCAGCACGCGTCACCATTCCGACGATCTCGTCGCCGCGCATCACCGGAAAGCGCTTGACGTTGCACGACTCCATAAGGCGAACGATCTGCTCAAGCGACGTGTCCTCGCCGATCGTGATCGGGTTTGGTGTCATGATGTGGCTGACCTTGCGGCCCTGTTGCCGGGCAAAATCGATCGCGATCTGGTCGGCACCGGCCAGCAACGCAAGCCAGCGGCCTCGTCTTTTCTCCGTGCCGATCTCGGCGCGTCGTATGAAATCGCTTTCTGACAGAACGCCGACCAGTTTGCCGAAGGAGTCGACGACTGGAAGGCCGCTGATGTGATGAAATAGCATGGTTTTGACGGCCTCAGTCACTGGAGCGTCAGCACCAATCGTGATGACATGCCGTGACATGATCTCTTGAGCACGCATAGGTAGATCTCAAAGGTCAATCAACGATAGACAGGATGTGCTTAGGTAAGTTGACGTGGATCAATACGAAGGCCCCAACAATCGGCAAAATTAAGTGTGCTCAAAAGGACTGGCTTTGACGGAGGCGTGCATGAACGACAAGTTCCTGAGACAGGACGTGATCGACGAATTCGAGTTCGATCCAAGTTTCGATGGAGTGCATATCGGCGTCGCCGTCGACAGGGGCGTCGTCACTCTTTCCGGCTACGTTGAAAGCTACGCCCAGAAGCTCGCGGCCGTCGCCGCGGCGCGGCGCGTCAAGGGTGTACATGCCATCGCCGACGAGATCGAGATTCGATATCCCTTCCAATCCAAGACCGAAGATGATCAAATCGCCAAACGAGCACTCGATATTCTGAAATGGAATTCGACCGTCTCTCCGTATCAGATCGATGTCCTGGTTGAAGCCGGCTGGATCACGCTCAGTGGCGAGGTGAATTGGCAATTTGAAAAGCGGGCTGCCGAAGACTCCGTTCGCAAGCTCTCGGGCATCGTAGGCGTTACAAATAAGATGACACTTAAGCCGCGCGTGGTTGCGGCAGACGTCAAGGCCAACATCGAGGCGGCACTGAAACGACAGGCCGAACTTGACGCCGGCGCAATTCGTGTTTCTGTCACAGGCGGCGATCACGTCGTGTTGGAAGGCAGGGTTCACAGTTGGACCGAACGCAGTGCCGCCGAAGATGCAGCCTGGTCCGCTCCCGGAGTGATGTCAGTGGACGATCTCATCACCCTTCGTTAACGCCTGTCGTGACTTCGTCCAGCACGGTCCCGCTCTCGTTTCGAGAGGCCGCCGCGAGTGTGGACCGGTGAAAGTGCCAGATCTCGCGTTGTATAACGCTGTGGTCAGACCACTCGCTGCATGCAGAGTGCGCGGCCGTAGATGACCGCAAAGCCGAGGAAAGCCAGCGTCCAGCTAGTCCCGGCTGTCGCCAGCAAGACCTGCATGTGCTCTGGTGCAAGCGACGCGGAAATCCGCATCAGGGCCGCTACAATGACCGCGGCGTAAAGGCACTGCGTGCCGACCGATGCTCTCAACGCCCGCCCGGTATGTCCGAGCGTCGCGCGCGTCATGACCGCAATGGTCATCGAACCGATCGCGCCGCCGGTCCAGGCATGGATACCGGCGCTCGGCGGAAGTGCATCGAAGGCTGCCAGCCCCGCGAGAAGATAGCCGACCGGTACGAAGGCATAGGCAAGATGCAGGATGAGAACGAGGCGGTCGGGCATGGTCCGGTACCCGGCCCAGCGAGCCAGGCGAACCAAGTGAAGGCAACCAGCGATGATCAGCGCAATACCGCTCGCTGCCGTTGCGGGAGCGATGATCCAGCCCACTAGGGCAATCATGCTGACCACCATCACGACGGCGTCGAAGCGACCGACAGGCGCAGGCAGATGGCCGGGACGCTGCCGTGCAAGCCAGTTTCGGGTGAAGCTCGGAACAATGCGTCCGCCGATCAGGGCAACAAGGGTAATGACCAGCGCGATCGCAAAGCGGGTCGAATATTCGGCAAGACCGCCAAGATGTGCTTCGATGTGAAACGCGATATTGCCGGCCGCAAAGAGCGATACGATCGCCACCACCGGCACGTTGCCCCACTGTCTGCCGACGATGATCTCGCGCGCGGCAGCCGCCGCGAGCAGCGCAAGGAATGCCGCATCGATCGCGCAGGCGAATGCCCACCCAATCCATGCCGACATACAGACCGCGATCCGTCCGGCGAGCCAGCTCGAGACCAGCACGGCGAGCGGGGCGCCCTGCAGGGGAAGGCGTCCGGTCCAGTTTGGAACAGCCGTCAGCAGGAAGCCGCCGATAACGGCTGCGACGTAACCAAAAAGCATTTCGTGAACGTGCCAGTCGCGCGGGACGAAGGCTGTGCGAAGCGCTAGCTCGCCCTGGAACACGCACAACCAAACAGGAATCATCGCACCGGAGTAGATCGAACCGAGTAGGAAGAACGGGCGGAAACCGTAGGAGAGGAGGGCAGGTCCCTGATACGCGCGAAGTCTTGATATTGCCATGGAGCCTCCCGGTTCGCCCTTTCGATTTGAAGAGGCAATTCATCAAGTATCGCGCGGAACTGCGAAATTGGATTTGAGCTAGCGCAATGTCCCCGCCGAATGTCCGTGGTTCCATCCATGCAGTGAAGCCGCTACGACGAGAGGAAAATGTCGGCAATTGATCGCTCGGTTGTGGCCGATATCCCCTTGTTCGCCGGGCTTGCCTCCGGCGAGCTCGACGAGACCTTGCGTGAAGCCCGCTCGATTAGATATCCGAAAGATACGGCCGTGTTCAATCAGGGCGCCGACGCCGATGCGTTCTTCGTCCTGCTGCATGGCCATCTGCGGGTTGAGAAGACGACGCCGCAGGGACAGCAGGTCGTAGTCCGTTACGTTTCGCCCGGCGAGATCTTCGGCGTGGCACCGGCGCTCGCGTTGAAGACATATCCAGCTACTGCAATCGCCGCGGTCGAGAGTGTCGCCCTGTGCTGGCCATCGGCGGCATGGCCCAGGTTGACGGCAAAATTCCCGAGCCTGACCGTGAATGCGTTGCGGACGGTTGGTCATCGGCTGCAAGAGATCCAGGCCCGCGTCCTCGAAATGTCCAGCGAGCAGGTCGAGCAACGCGTCGCTCACGTGCTGCTGCGACTTGCCAAGCAGGCGGGGCGCCGAACTGGCGCGGGCATAGAGATCGATTTCCCGGTCAGCCGTCAGGATATCGCGGAGATGATCGGCTCGACGCTGCATACCGTCAGCCGGATCCTCAGTGCGTGGGAGCAGCAGGATTTGATCGAGGGCGGACGCCAGCGAATCGTGCTGCGCGATCCTCACAAGCTGTTCGCCCTTGCAGAGGGACAGGTCCGTCCCCTCACTGGCGCCTCCGGCGGTTGACAACTTTCTGCGGCCGCCAACAGGCAACGCGAAAACGTTGCAAGATCGACGCCGTGCTCGCGGCAAGCCTCCTCGACCGAATGAAACGTGGCGATCGGGTAGCCAACGCAATGCATATTGAAGTCGAGAAAAACGGGAATGGCAGCGGGCCATACTCGCATGACTTCATCGGCGCTGACCTCGGCTGCAGGTAGGGCAATCCTTCTCATAGTGACAATCTGACGCCGCGCCGTCAGCTTTCGTTGCGCTGGCGCAAACAGCGCGACGGTTGGATTGTGCGCAGAAGGGCTGCGGAAGCCGGCATAAGCGTTTTGACGCAGATCAATAATCAGGCGCCGGAAGGTCTTAAAATTAAAGGCTGCTCGCCGTAGAGGGAGCGACGATTCCCCGGATGCATAAGACGGACCCGATGGACGACCGGACAGTGTGGGAGACGATTGCAACGGCGCCGTTCGGGACCGATCTGGAGCTTGCCGTGATTGAGGACGGCCAAGTGCATCCCTTGGTATTTGCATGTCGCCGGGCGCCGAATGGCTGGGTCAAGGCCGAAACACGAGAGCGAATAGCGGTCAGACCGACGCATTGGCGCCGCTGGGTGCATCGAAAGGGCTAGCCCTCGGGTTGGGCTGGAAAGCCGGCAGATCAGAAGAGCCGGCGTTTCACGCGCTCACGGCCCTGATCGAGACCGGCGTCGTGGGCCGCGCGTCTGCACGTCTGCCCAGACCAGCGCGGCAGCCAACAACGTGAAGGCGGCGACCACCGCGGCTATCACGATCATCGTTGATGCGGGCATATCTGCATCTCCTGTTTCTCACAGGATGACGTTCGCAGGGCCGACAGCGTCGTGCCTTGACCTGGATCAAGCGCGTCACGCGTCGCGGGCATACGATCTCCTCGACCTAAGGCAAGGGAGGATCAGTATGCGCGCGCATCAGATCATGGCAAAGGACGTCATCACGGTGAGGCCAGATACTTCGATTGTCGAGGCAGCAAGGCTGATGCTCGAGCATCACATCAGCGGGCTGCCGGTGCTCGACGAGCGTGGCAAGCTGATCGGAATTGTTTCCGAAAGCGATTTTCTCCGCCGTTCCGAGATCGCTACGCAGCGCAGGCGCCCGCGCTGGCTGCAATTCTTCATCGGGCCGAGCCGCGAGGCTAACGAGTTCATCCACCAGCACGGGCGAAAAATCGGAGAAGTCATGACGCGCGATCTGGTGACGGTTGCGGAGGATACGGGACTCGAAGAGCTCGTGAGCTTGATGGAGAAAAACGATGTCAAGCGCTTGCCGGTCGTGCGTGGAGAGCGGCTGGTCGGTATCGTCACGCGGGCGAACCTGCTGCAGGCGGTTGCGAGTCTGGCGCGAGAGGTGCCGGATCCAACTGCCGACGACGATCATATCCGAGACCGCATCACGCGAGCGATTGCCAACACCGGCTGGCGGCCGATCGGCCTGCAGGTGACGGTACGCAACGGCGTTGTCCATCTGCGTGGGATTATCGTCAATGACGGTTCGCGACAGGCGGCGATTGTGGCAGCGGAAAACGTCGCGGGCGTCAAGGAGGTGCACGATCATCTGTCCTTCGTTGACAGTTATTCAGGCTTCTATATCGAGCCGGCCGAGGACATCGCCGGCTGAACGCGAAAGGAGTGCCAAAATGATTTCTCAGGCAACAAGAAGCCGAGACGACTCATTTCTTGGCGATCTGCTGGATCGCGCGAGAAGGGCCTTTTCCCGATGGGACGAGCTGGGCCGCTTGGACGCCCAGCAGTTCGAGGCAGTTGCGCGTGACCTGAATCTTTCGCCTGCTGAACTCAACGCGCTGGCCGTGACGCCACCGAGCGCGCTGGAGTCCTTAGGAAAGCGTCTTGCATATATCGGCATTTCCGAGAATACGCTCGCGGCCTCGAGCTACGACGTGCTTCGCGACATGCAGCGCGTGTGCAGCCTGTGCACCTTCAAGGCGCGCTGCGCTGCAGACCTGCGGCGGGGGAGGTGCGCCGCGCCAACCTATTGTCCCAACGAATCGACCCTGCGTGCCCTGAGCGCCGAGGCCAATAAGCAGCCAACGGCACAGATCCCGGCATTTCATGCGGACTGATTTCGGCGGCAGCTATTGACCGCCGAAGAACAACTCGCCGTTGGCCTCGGAGCGCGACATGATCAGATATATTGTAAAATGGTTGATGATTGCCAGTCTTGCCGCCGGTTTCGCTGCTGCGGCTCAGGCTGAAGACTTCGACATCGGTAAGTGGGAATTTCAGTCTTCGTGCGCGAGTTGTCATGGGACGGATGGAAAAGGCAAAGGACCCGTCAGCGAAGAGCTCAGGGTACCGCCCCCCGATTTGACGATGTTGGCCAAAAAGAACAACGGGGTCTTTCCCACGAATGCTGTGTATGAAACCATAGATGGATTGCAGACAATGCCGGCTCACGGCAGTCGTGAAATGCCAATTTGGGGGTATCGGTTCAACCCCGTTATCAACCCGCCTCACAATGTTGATCCGACCTATTGGAAGATGCTCGGGCCCGAGCAAAGCCCAGAGGTGGTCGTGCGAACACGCATCCTGGCTGTTATCGATTATCTCAATCGCATTCAGCAGAAGTAGCGACCGACGAGCATCAGATCTAGACCAGCGTGGCGACGCGCGGTCACGCGATCTCGAGTGACAATGAGCTTCCGCGTCATCGCAATCTTCATGGATTGCGTGTATGCCAACAGCAATCTCGCCCTCAGGAGGGGAAGTCAGCTTCCTTCACCTGGATGCGATCAGCATGCAATGACCAATGCGGCATGCCTTCCAGCCTGCAGAAACCCGTTTCCGCGACCGCTCGGGCCTCCTGCTCGTTCTTTGCATCGACGTCCATCACGCGTTGGCAGATCTCGGCCAGATGACCGTTGTCGCCAACCACGTCCTTCATGAACTTCACGATAAAATGAGACATGACAGACTCCCATTTTGCTTTGTCTCTTAGACACTTCCTGCGGCCAATGTTTTGATCGAAATCAACTCGCCGAGTTGAAAGTTGTGCTGGCTAGATGGCATAGGTGTTGCGATCTTCGGAGAACCATGGAGCCGCCTCGCGCTCAATGCGGTTTGCCGAGCGCGAATGTGAAGGGCATGACGAAGATCTCATCGCCGAGATCATCGCTGACGTGCAAGACCCAGCCGCGCCAATCTTCCAGGCTCGCGGCGCTGATGAGAGACCGCACAACGCCGGCGGCGTGGTCACGCGCCTCGGCCGGATCGTCCACGACGGTGCCGCATCGATCGATCAAGGCCCCTTGAGTGTTGGAGCAATGGAAATAAACCTGAGCCATGTTTCGTCTCCTACGGACAGGAATTGCACCACGCTCAAGGGATAGCAGCGAGCCACCCGGCAGAAAATTCAGATAGATTCCCTAAGGGGATAAGCGGAGGACGCCGGAGCTTTCTCGCGCTCCTCGATGGCGTTGGTGGACTATCATTTCGTTGACTGATCCCCGACTTGCCAACGAAGGAGCGTCGACCCGGAACCCGGGCCCGGCGCGTTCAGGTGAATGGTTGACGTGCGCCAACATCAAGCGACCTGCAACCACTACCGTTGCTTAGTCCTAGCAACGGTGGAGGCAACCGATGGACCAGGCGATCAAGAGCAAGATCCTGACCCTGCTGGATCAACACCGCACCATGAGAATTGCGACGCTGCGCCCGGATGGTTGGCCGCAGGTGACCACGGTCGGTTATACGAACGACGGACTGACAATTTACTTTCTCTGCGGCCCGGACAGTCAGAAAGCGAAAAACCTGGCGCGCGATGACCGGGTCTCGCTGGCGATTGACGATGACACCTCGCAGGTGATGGAAATCACCGGACTATCCATGGCGGCGCGGGCGCAAATGGTGGTTGACCCGATGGAGGTGGAGAAAGCCATGCGGTCACTGATGTCGAGGTATCCGGAGCAGAAGTCCATTCCACTGCCGATGCCGACGCCCGCGGATGTCCGCATCTTTCGCCTGACGCCGATAGTGGTCTCCATGCTCGACTACTCCAAGGGATTCGGGCACACGGATCTGGTCTGCTGCTGAGCCCGCTTTCGCAGTTCGAAGAAATTGGCTCGATGAAAGCAGCATCGGCCACCTTCTGCCCGCCCGTGCGAGTTCACGAGAAAGCGTTTCCGCTCCGCAGACCCAGCTTCTTGAAGACGATCGCAGCTGGACAAAATCCGGTGAACGAGGCCTGGATCATGTTCAGGCCAGCAAAGGCCGTCAGCAGATACCAGTAGGGACTGACCCAATAGCCCAGCGCGAGCCCGAGCAGGACGACGAACCCCGCAAAGGTGAGAACTGCTCTATCGACATTCATGACATACTCCTCTTCAGTGGTTTTGATGGGCGTCAGGAGCGGGCAAGCCCGTTCAACGTCCATGCGATGATGGTCTTGGCGTCCATCGCGCCCGATCGGCGCGAAATCTCCTTCTCTCCATGTATCAAGAGCAGCGTCGGGATGCCCGTGATCGAAAAGCGCGAAGACATTGCCGGCGCCTTGTCGGCATTGAGCTTTAGGAGACGTACCTTCGGCTCAAGCTCCTTTGCCGCACGCTCGAACATCGGCGCCATCGCGCGGCAAGGGCCGCACCACGGCGCCCAGACGTCGACGAGGAGGGGGATATCGCTATGAGCCGCCTGCCGCGCGAAGCCTTGTTCGTCGACCTCGATCGGTCGGCCGTCGAACAGCGGTTTATGGCAGGATCCGCAGCGGGCAGCGCTCGCTGGCCGATCCGCCGGCAGGCGGTTGATCCGCCCGCAATTGCCACAGACGATTTGGAGGCCTCCACTCATGTTCCGGTCTTGACCTCCTCCTTGGTCCCCTTGACCTTCGCCATGTTGAGCTGGTCGAGCACGAAGCGTTCATAGAACGGTTCGCTCGTGCCGCGCCTGATCTTGCGCAAGAAGTATTTCTCGAAGGCCACCTTGGCGTAGTGCACCCATTCGCCTTTCGAGGACCAGTTGACGTTGCGCGGCGGAATCTGCGGCTGCGCCACGAAAGCAACGCCGGAATCGCCGAAATCGGCGAGGCAGATCGCGTTCCAGGTGGGCTCCGCCAGCGCGGGGCGGCCGCGCAGCAGCGCGCCGATATTGAGCGCGGTCGCCGTCACCATGGATTCGATCATGAAGCCGGTCTTCGGCACGCCGACCGGCACCGGCGTCGCCCCGACGGGCGCGATCGCCACACAGACGCCGACCGCAAACACATTCGGAAATGCCGGGTTGCGCTGGTTCTTGTCGACGATGACGAAGCCGCGAGGATTGGCGAGCTTGTCGATTCCGCGCACGGCTCCGACGCCGCGGAAGGCCGGCAACATCATCGAATAGGCAAACGGCAATTCACGGATCTTGTGGACCGAACCGTCCTCGTTGAGTTCCTCAACCGACATCTTGCCTTGCTCGACGCCTTTGACGCGGGCGTTGGTGATCCATTTGACATGCTTTTCGCGCATCTCGCTTTCGAGCAAGCCCTTGGTATCGCCGACGCCGTCAAGCCCAAGATGCCCGATATAGGGCTCGGAGGTGACGAAGGTCATGGGAACGCGGTCGCGTAGCTTGCGGCGGCGCAGCTCGGTTTCGAGAATGAACAGGAATTCGTAGGCCGGGCCGAAGCAGGAGGCGCCCTGCACGGCGCCGATCACCACCGGCCCCGGATTTGCGGCGAGCTTGTCGAAGGCTTCCTTGGCGTGGATCGCATGATCGACGTGGCAGACCGACTGCGTGAAGCCCTGGGGGCCGAGACCCGGGATTTCGTCGAATGCAAGCTCGGGGCCGGTCGCGATCACGAGATAGTCGTAGTTGATCGAGGTGCCGTCGCCGAGTTCAATCCGGCTTTCGGATGGGTGCACGCGCTGCGCACCCTGCGTGAGCAAGCGGATCCCCTTGCGTTTCATGATATCGACGAGATCGATCTCGATGTCGCTTTGCTTGCGCCAGCCGATCGCCACCCACGGATTCGAGGGGACAAAGTGATAGACAGCGCCTTGCGAAACGACGGTCAGGCGATCGTCCTTTCTCAGCTGGGGCAATAGTTCATAGGCCATCAGCGTTCCGCCTAGGCCCGCTCCGATTACAACAACTTCCGCCATGAGAGCCTCCGTTACGGTATACAGGGCCGGTTGGGGATCCGGCTTGTCGTTTCGACTTGACTATATATGCGATATTTCGTATATACGCAAGTATGAAGATAGATAGTGACGTCATGGAGCAGGCAGCCGACCAGGCGAGCGAGCTGTTGAAGGCGCTCGCGAACCGGCATCGGCTCTTGATCATCTGCCAGCTGATCGACGGCGAGCGCTCGGTGGGCGAGCTCGCCGAATTCCTGAACCTGCGCGACTCCACCGTGTCCCAGCATCTTGCGCTCCTTCGCAAGGACGGTCTGGTGTCCGCGCGGCGCGACGCGCAGACGATCTACTATTCCATCGCAAGCGCGCCGGCCCGCGAGGTGCTGAAGACGCTTTACCAGGTCTTTTGCGCGCCAACGAAGACTGCGCCATCGAAACGCAAATTATGAGCGCGCGCGCGACGGTGTGTTGAGCAAGATCAATGTCCGTCGCGGCAGGTGCAGTGAGATGGCGGGAAGCGCCGCGATGCAGCGCCATGATCTCGTATTGAACGATGGAATCGGCCGATGTGGGTACTAAGAATATTGACCGTGCTGACACCGATGTTGGCTTCCGTCTTTGCGAGCGCGGAGACGCTCACTGTCATCCAGCGTTCGATCGCCGACGAGAAGGCCGTCTTCGCCACCGTCGAAAGCATCAGCGTCGTACCTGCGCGCAGCCGGATCGGCGGCACGGTGGCCCAGCTCCACGTCAGGGAGGGCGACGCGGTGACGCGCGGCCAGGCGATCGCGGTCGTCGGGGACGACAAGCTCGTCCTTCAGATGAAGTCGCTCGACGCGCAGATCCAGGCCCTGCAAGCGCAGGCGGATCAGGCGCAGATCGACTTTGACCGGATCGAGGGATTGGTCGAGCGCGGCACGCTTCCCCGCGTCAAGCTTGACGAGGCGCACACCGCTCTCAATGTCGCCCAGAACGGTCTGCGGGCGAAGACCGCCGAGCGCGCCGTCATCCAGCAGCAGCTCAATGAGGGGCAGGTGCTCGCTCCGCAGGACGGACGCGTCCTGAAGAGGCTCGTGGCCGTGGGCTCCGTGATGCTGCCGGGCGACCCCGTTGCGATGATCGCGCAGCAGGACTTCAAATTGCGCTTAAGGATTCCCGAGCGCCACGCTCGCTCTCTGAGGGCGGGCGACAGGATTCGCGTCGAAGGGACCGAGCTCTCCGAGGAGCCGGTCAAATGGGGCGTCATCGATCTCGTCTATCCGCAGATCGAGGAAGGCCGGGTCATTGCCGATGCCAAGGTCGAGGGGCTCGGCGAATATTTCGTCGGTGATCGCTTAAGAGTGTGGATCTCGGGCGCCAAGCGGCCAGCCTTCGTGATCCCGTCAACCTATGTGAGGACGCGCTTCGGCATCGACTACGTTGAGCTGCTCCGAGGTGACGGTACCATCGAAGTCCCCGTGCAACGCGGCCGTGACGATCCGACCCCCGATCTTCCCGACGGACTTGAAATCCTGTCGGGTATCCGCGCCGGCGACCGGCTGGTGAAGCCGTGAATCTCGGTCTGTCAGGGCGGCTCACCAGGGCGACGCTTGGCTCGCCATTGACGCCGCTCTTCCTGCTCGCCGCGCTGGTGGTCGGCCTGATCGCCGTGGCCGTCATTCCGCGCGAGGAAGAGCCGCAGATCAGCGTTCCCATGGTCGACATCCGCGTCAATGCCGACGGCCTGCGCGCGCCCGATGCGGTCGAGCTCGTCACCAAGCCGCTGGAAGCCATCGTCAAGGGCATCGACGGCGTGGAGCATGTCTACAGCCAGACCGAGGACGACCGCGTGATGGTCACGGCGCGCTTCCTGGTCGGCACGAAATTCGATGATGCGATCCTGCGGGTGCACGAGAAGATTCGCGCCAATATGGATCGGATACCGATCGGCATTCCCGAGCCACTGATCGTCGGGAGAGGCATCAACGACGTTGCCATCATGGTGCTGACGCTGTCGCCGAAGCCTGAATCTGCCGATCGCTGGACCGATAAGGACCTCTATGAACTGGCCGATAAGCTGCGCGCCGAGCTGACCAAGGTCGACAATATCGGATTGACCTATATTTCCGGCGGCAGTCCCCAGGAGATCAGGGTCGAGCCCGATCCCGAAAAACTGTCGCTCTACGGTGTCACGCTGCAGCAGCTCGTCGCCAAGGTGAAGGATGCCAACCGCTCCTTCCTGGCCGGCGGCGTGCGCGAGACCGGGATCGTTCGCAACGTCGCGGCCGGTCAGACCCTGACCGGGATTCCAGATATCGGCCTCCTGCTGATCTCGTCCCGAGACGGGCGGCCGGTCTATGTCAAAGACGTGGCCAGGGTTGTCATTGGCCCGAACACGACGGAGCATCGGGTCTGGAACGATGCGCGGGACGGCAAGGGCCATTGGCAGCGCGTGCCGGCCGTCAGCGTCGCGCTCGCCAAGCGAGCCGGCGCGAACGCCGTCGTCGTCTCGCATGATATCCTGCGCCGTCTCGAGGGACTGAAGTCCCGCCTCATTCCGGATGACGTTCAAGTCACGGTCACCCGCGATTATGGCGAGACGGCCAACGAGAAGGCCAACGAGCTCCTGTTTCATCTCGGTCTCGCCACCGCCTCGATCGTCGTGCTGATCGCCATTGCGATCGGCTGGCGCGAGGCTGTGGTCACGCTCGTGGTAATCCCCACGACGATCCTTCTGACCCTGTTTGCCGCCAATTTGATGGGTTACACCATCAACCGCGTCAGCCTGTTCGCGCTGATCTTCTCGATCGGCATCCTGGTCGACGACGCGATCGTCGTGGTGGAGAACGTCGCGCGCCACTGGGCGATGCGGGATGGCCGGCCACGCGCGCAGGCGACGATCGAGGCCGTGGCCGAAGTCGGCAATCCGACCATCGTTGCGACGCTGACTGTCGTTGCAGCGCTGTTGCCAATGCTGTTCGTCTCGGGGCTGATGGGCCCTTATATGGCCCCGATCCCGGCCAACGCCTCGGCCGCCATGCTGTTCTCTTTCTTCGTCGCTGTGGTGGTAGCGCCTTGGCTGATGCTGCGTCTCGCCCCGAAATCCACCGCAGCTTCGCTGCACGCTCACGGCAACGAAGGCCTGCTCGGCCGCATCTACCTCTTGATCGCGAGCCACGTCGTCAAAAGCAGGCGTTCCGCCTGGACATTCCTGATCGCCGTCGGCGCCGCGACCCTGCTATCGATGCTACTGTTCGTAACCAAATCGGTGACAGTCAAGCTGCTGCCGTTCGACAACAAATCCGAGATCGCCGTGATGGTCGATCTGCCGGAAGGTGCAACGCTTGAAGATACTGAACGCACCCTGTTTGACGCGGCGGACATCGCCCGACAATTGCCCGAGGTCACGTCGGTGCAGGCCTATGCCGGCACGCCTGCGCCGTTCAACTTTAACGGCCTCGTGCGGCATTATTATCTGCGCGAGCGGCCCGAACTGGGGGAGCTACAGGTCAACCTGACCGGGCGGGGGGCGCGCAAGCGCGCGAGCCACGAGATCGCGCTAGACTTGAGGCAGCGATTGAAAGCGCTCACCCTTGCAAAAGGCACCAGCATCAAGGTCGTCGAAGTTCCGCCCGGGCCTCCGGTGCTGGCGACGCTGCTCGCCGAAATCTACGGTCCGGACGCGGCAACGCGCCGCGCCGTCACGCGCGAGGTCAAGCGGATTTTTGCGGACGTGCCGTTCATCGTCGATATCGATGATTCGATCGGCGAGCCGCGCCCGCGGCTGCGACTGTCGATCGACCAGGACCGGCTCGAGTTCTTCGGCGTCGAGCAGCGCGACGTCTACGACACCATTGGAGCATTGTTCGGCGGCGTCTCTGTTGGCTATTCGCATCGCGGCGAAGACCGCAACCCGATCGAGATCGCGATCAAACTGCCGAAGCGGGATCTGGTCTGGGATGAGGCACTGGCCTCCACGCCGGTGCCCGCGAACACGCTGCCCGGAAGCAAGACGGTTGTCGAGCTCGGGCAGGTGGTGAAAGCGACCGCCGAACAGGGCTCGCCACTGATCTTCCGCCGTGACGGACGCTTCGCCGACATGGTGATGGCGGAGCTCGCCGGCCGATTCGAAGCGCCGCTTTACGGGATGCTCGAGGTAGACAATCGCATCAACGCGCATGATTGGGGCACGCTGCCAAAGCCCGTGATCAGCCTTCATGGACAGCCGACCGACGAGTCCCACCCGACGCTGCTATGGGATGGCGAGTGGGAAATCACCTGGGTCACCTTCCGCGACATGGGTGCGGCGTTCGGGGCCGCGATTTTGGGCATCTATGTTCTGGTGGTCGCGCAGTTCCGCAGCTTCCGCCTGCCGCTGGTCATCTTGACGCCGATCCCCCTGACCCTGATTGGCATCCTGTTCGGCCACTGGCTGTTGGGTGCGCCGTTCACCGCAACCTCGATGATCGGCTTCATTGCGCTTGCCGGCATCATCGTTCGCAACTCGATTCTCTTGGTGGACTTCATTCGACATTGCGGCGGCGAGGGCAAGTCGCTCCGCGACGTGGTGCTGGAAGCGGGCGCCGTTCGCTTCAAGCCGATCCTGTTGACAGCGGTCGCGGCCATGATTGGTGCAGCGACCATTCTGCTCGACCCGATCTTTCAGGGGCTTGCGATTTCGCTCCTGTTCGGGCTCGCCTCGTCGACGCTGCTCACCGTTCTCGTCATTCCCGCCATCTACATCGCACTGCGCGAATCCAACAAGGCCACGTTGTCGAAAGCCAAATCCGCATAGAAAGCTCTGTCATGGACAAGAACTATTCCGACGTTTGCAAGCAAATCTCCAGCAATCTCAGGACGTTGCGCAAAGACATTCCCGACACCATGCAGGCGTTCTCGGCGCTGGCGCAGGCCGCAAGCCGCGACGGCGCGCTGGACAAGAAGACCAAGGAGCTGATTGCGCTCGCGCTTGGCGTCGCTGCACACTGTGACGGCTGCATCGGTTTCCATGCCGAGGCTCTGGTCAGGCTCGGGGCGACGCGTCAGGAAGTCGAGGAAGCTCTCGGCATGGCGGTTTATATGGGCGGCGGTCCGTCGCTGATGTATGCCGCGGACGCGATAGGAGCCTTCGAACAATTCCGGCAGCAAATAACTGTCGCTGCCTGACCTGTCCGTAGCCACGATCGCCAAGTAGCATCGATCCAAGCGTGACGGAAGTTTGTCAGCAAGCCGATTGTCGTGGGCCCCGCCGGCTGTCAGCCGCAACGGTTGCTTTTGGGGCAAAGTGTAAATCAAATGGCAGGCAAAGCCAGTAGATTCGCTCGAAAGTATTGCAATGGCTGCTGCAACGTCGGTAGACAACTGGCTACCTGCTGCTGTGCGTGCAGCAGCAGTCGACCGCAAGCTGACGGCGGGCGAGGCCCTATTTCGATCTGGAGGCAAGACCGAAGGCCTCCTTAAGGTCATAGCCGGACGGGTGCGGCTCACGCGGGTTGATCGCTCCGGCCGCGAAGTCGTATTGCACGTGGCCGGCCCCGGGGAGACCTTGGCTGAAGCATCGCTGTTTTCAGCGCAATATCACTGTGATGCAATCGCAAGCACAAATGCAATTGTGCGTGTGTATCCGAAGCGCGAAGTACTAGCCGCCCTCGAAGAAGACGCTAAGGCTGCTCAGGCTTTCTCCGCAACGTTAGCTCATCAGGTGATGAACCTCCGCACTCGGATTGAGCAGCGCAATATCCGCTCGGCACGTGAACGCGTTCGACACTTTCTCGCGCTGACCGCCGGTGCTGAAGGCCGCACAATCACACTGCGCGGGACCTTGAAGGACCTTGCCGCCGAACTTGGCCTAACACACGAGGCGCTCTATCGCACGTTGGCGGCACTCGAACATTCAGGCGAGATTAAACGCAAGGGATCAAAGATCATACTCGCCAAACGCGTATGATCGAGATCATATGCGACTGACTATCGGACCGGTATAAGACATCAGGGGCGCACAGCTAAAGAGGCTCCTTATGTCGAAATTTCCTTGGAAAACAACCCTCGCTGTTTCGGCGCTGGTGGCTGCAACCGCGTACGCCTTTGCGCAAATGTCGCCGGACGGCCCAATGGGTATGCATGGGCAGATGCAGCAAGGCGGAATAATGCACAAGATGCATCAGCAAATGATGCAGGGCCAAGGTGGCATGCGCGGCGGTATGGGCGGACGTAACGGGATGCACGAGGCGCAATCTGGCGCAACGGGCACACCAACCATGCCGGGGCAAGACGCTTTCGGTGCCATCCAGGAGATCGTTCAAATTTTGCAAGCCGATCCTAAAACGGATTGGTCGAAGGTCAACATTGAGGCGTTAAGGCAGCACCTCATCGATATGAATGAGGTGACTCTGCATGCAACTGCTACGCAACGTGACGTCGGTAACGGCATTGAGATCAACGTGACCGGCGAGGGTCGCACGCTGGAGGCGATCAAGCGCATGGTGCCGGCGCACGTCAACGAGCTGCGCGAGCTTGGTTGGAATGCAAAGAGCGATGATTCGCCAAATGGCGTCACCCTCACAATCATGGCGAGCGAAGCGCAGCCGCTCACCAAGTTGAAGGCGCTCGGCTTCATGGGAATTATGGTGCAGGGCAGTCACCATCAGCGGCATCATCTGCTGATGGCAATGGGCCAGTCCGTCCATTGAGAGTTAAGCGGAACAATATTTGAAGGCCAGCCCTAGTGTTCCGCGTACAGAGGCACCCACTCGTCGCCCATCTTGACATAGGATCGCTTCACCGCGGCCCACGCGGTGCGATGAGCGATCTCCTCCTGACGGATATCTCCAGTATAGGAGGCAAAGGCATGATTGAAAGCCTCACGATAGATGTCCTGCGCGTGTGGCGGCAGATGGCTGCGAACGCGAGAGGGGAGGTTGGTATTTGAACGGTAAGGCATCGTTGTAGCACTCACGTCAGGCAGGCTGTTCGAACTCTTCCGGTGAATGTCCGAATTGGGCGAGGGCCTCTTCGAGGTAATCGCCGAGTAGGGGCATGCCGAGAAGGTATTCGGCGGTTCGTCGGTTATGGGCCCGAGCAGCTTCCGCGCGGATATCTCCCCAATCGTCGAGTGCCCCGTCGCCGCGGCCAAACCAGGCCAGCGCGACCAGGTCAATCTGCTCGTCCTCGTTCAGGCCGCGGATGATCGCGATCAGTTCGGCGCGGACAGGATCGTCGGTGTGATCCTCAAGGACCGACAGCATCGCGTCGTCGCTGGCGTTTGAGCCGGAATCTGGATCTGTAACCACATCCTTGACATCAAACTGCCGAGCTTTGGTGAGGATCACGAAGACCTTCGCCGCTGATATCGCAAGATCGGGGATTTTCGTCATGCTCGACCCCTTGTTCATTCATCAAAACACCATAACCCGCATGGGGTGTCTGCTGGTTGATGGAGATCAAGAAGGGTCCGGTTGATCCAGCCGGACGCCCTTGATCCAGAACAATATCGGGTGCCGCGCGGTGGGCTAACCAATCCACGTTGTCGACATCCCGAGAGAAAGCATGAAAGCCGAGCCGTCGAAAAGGAAGCGCGCCATATTTGCGGCCAGTCTCACCGCGGCCGGCTTCGGGGTAATGCTCCTGCTGTCGTTTCTGGCTGCTCTCACGAATGTTGAAACCGTCCCTTACAGCAAGTTTGAGGAGCTGGTTGCGCAGGGCGCGGTGACCGAGGTCACAATCGGCCCGGACACGATCGAGGGGAAACTCAGAAATCCGCTTCCGAGCGGAAAGTCCGCCTTCATCGCTACACGAGTGGATATGGCTTTGGCCGAGAGGCTGGAAGCGAAAGGCGTGACGGTCACAGGAGCGACGGGGAGCACTTTCGGCGGCATTCTTTCTTGGATTTTGCCGTTTTTTCTCCTGTTTGGCCTTTGGTGGTTTCTCGGCGGCGGGATGGGCAACCGCCAAAGCCTGGGCGGGTTGATGTCGATCGGAAAATCTCGAGCCAAGGTCTATGTCGAAGAGGATACCAAGGTGACCTTTGCGGATGTGGCTGGCGTCGACGAGGCCAAGTTCGAACTGCAGGAGGTCGTCTCCTTTTTGAAGGATCCCGAGGGCTACGGCCGCTTGGGCGCACACGTCCCAAAGGGGATTCTGCTCGTCGGACCGCCCGGCACCGGCAAGACACTTCTCGCGCGCGCGGTGGCCGGCGAAGCCGGAGTCGCCTTCTTTTCGATCTCCGGTTCGGAGTTCGTCGAGCTGTTTGTCGGCGTCGGCGCAGCGCGGGTCCGGGACCTATTTGAGCAGGCAAGAAAGGCCGCGCCCTGCATCGTTTTCATTGATGAGCTGGACGCGCTTGGTCGCAGCAGGGGTCCCGGCGGCCTGGGTGGCCATGACGAGAAGGAACAGACGCTCAATCAATTGCTGGCCGAGCTCGACGGCTTCGATCCACGCGCCGGCATTATTCTGTTGGCGGCAACCAATCGACCAGAGATTCTGGACGCCGCCCTGCTTCGGGCCGGGCGTTTCGATCGACAAGTGTTGGTCGACCGGCCGGACAAATCCGGCCGGTTGGCCATACTCAGGGTTCACATCAAGAAGATCAAAACCGGAAGCGACGTAGACCTGGACAAGATCGCCGGCCTCACGCCGGGCTTCACAGGTGCCGACATCGCGAACCTGATCAATGAGGCTGCCATTGCTGCAACAAGGCGAAACGCAGATCAAGTGACGTTCAACGACTTTACAGCGGCCATGGAACGCATCGTTGCGGGCATCGAGAAGAAGAGCAGGACCCTCAGCAAAGAGGAGCGCCGCAGAACGGCCTATCATGAGATGGGGCACGCGTTGGTAGCTGCGAGTTTGCCGGGAGTCGATCCGGTACAAAAGGTCTCGATCATCCCGCGCGGCGTCGGCGCGCTTGGCTACACGATGCAGCGTCCAACCCAGGATCGGTTCTTGCTTACAGTGAGCGAGCTCAAGAATCGAATCGAGGTCTTGATGGGTGGCCGTGCCTCCGAGCGATTGATCTTTGATGGCGACGTCTCGACGGGGGCTGCTGATGATCTGCAACGAGCGACGGAAATTGCCATCGAAATGGTGACAAAATACGGGATGGATCCGAAGGTCGGCCAACGAACTTATGCCCCAAAGCCGCAGGCGTTTGTTCCCGCGATGCAGGATGCGGTCGTGAGTGCCGCCGAAGCGACAGGACGAGAGATCGACCTTGCTGTCCGGCAATTGATCGAGACGGGTGAAGCTCGCGCGCGCGAAATCCTCGAAAAGCGGCGCCCCGAGCTCGATGCAGGCGTCGAACTTCTGCTGGCACAGGAGACTTTGACGGCTGAACAATTCGCTCCTTTGCGCTCTTCAGTTGCTGACGGCGGAACGCAGGCGGCCGCTTAGGCAGATGCTCGTTTGATGCCACTCGAGGCGTCGACGAAATTGAGTCCAGTGCGGCGGCATGCCTTCATGCGGCATGATCGACGGCGGTATCCAAGATGCGGATTGTCCCAATCTTGCAAGCGCTTTTCCTTTTGACGCTGGCGAACGGAACGCCCGTTATCGTCAAGAGAATATTCGGCTCCCGCATGGCGTTCCCGTTGGATGCAGGAGTGCAATTCCTGGATGGCCAACCGTTGTTTGGAAGCTCGAAGACCGTCCGCGGTGTTGTATCTTCCATCGCCGTCACTGCAGGTCTCGCGCCGTTACTTGGGGTGAGTGTCGTTGCGGGCAGCCTCGCGGCGGCCCTCGCGATGGTCGGCGATCTGTTCTCCAGCTTCGTAAAGCGGCGCTTTCGACTTCGCCCCAGCACCCAGGCAATCGGGCTTGATCAAATCCCCGAATCCCTGCTTCCGCTGTTGGCGTGCCAAACAATGCTCTCGCTGACGTTCACCGATATCCCAGTTTGTGTCGGCATCTTTGTGGCCGGAGAGCTGATCATTTCGCGTCTTCTTTACCGGCTGCACGTTCGCGACCAGCCCTTCTGACGATCAGCCGCGGCTCAATCGGTGCAGGGTGATTTCCGGTGGGCAATTATAGCGGACCGCGACGACGCTGGATCCGGCACCGACCGAAGTATAGCCGGTCATGTCGCCATAGTGCCAGGCGCCGGCGCCCATGCGCCGGGGCAACACTGAATCGAGCGTGATGGGTATCGAACCGGGCAGGCAAATCTGTCCGCCATGCGTATGGCCGCTCAAGAGCAGATCAAAACCGGCATGGGCCGCCTGCCGGTAGATTTCGGGCGTGTGCGACAGAAGGACGGCGAATGCTCCTTCGGGAATCTGCGAAGCGGCCTTTTCGATGTTGTCGACCCTGAAGTAGTGGGCGTCATCGATGCCGGCCAGGTATATCGACTGGTCGCCCCGTTTGATCACCTCACATTCATTCTGTAACATCCGGATGCCCATGGCTTCGAGACCGGGCAGCATCTGGATCGTGTCGTGGTTGCCCAGCACGCCAAAGACGGGTGGCTTCAGATGGCCCACCAGCCCCGCCATGCCCTTCAGTGCAGCGTCGTAGGAACCAAACGTCTTGCCGCGAAAATCGCCTGTCAATACGCAGGCATCATATTGCAACCCTTCGACCAGCTCGGAGAGCCGGAGCATCGCGCGATGGTTCATGTCGACATGGGTGTCGCTGATGTGAAGAATTACAAAACCATCGAACGCGGGCGGTAGACCGGCACACCTGATGTTGTTTTTCTTCAGGACGACGCGCTCGGCATTCCTTCGCCCGCGCCAGTAGAGGCCGCTCAGTTTCAAGATGGTTCGGATGACGGAATGAATCGAATACCAATTCTCGATGTGAAAGAAATTCAGCCCTTGCCCGAAAATCTGGGCTTCGTGATCGGCTTCAATCCCGAGGCGCTGCCGGGCATGCAGCCGTCCAAGGCGTCGCTCCAGAGTGGAGAGGAGTTCAGTGGAGATTCCCATCGATGAGCGTCGACCTCTGCAGTCGGAACCCGGCTTGCTTGCCAGGCGAGACTACTACAAAGACAAAAACGCTCCAGAGCAATCCATGAGGAGCACACGCCGATGCAACATCGCCGCGGGCGCAAAAAGAGCGTCTCCGCCTCCGCGGTCGTGACCTGGAGAGACCGCCCATCGGGGTTCGAATTCAATGCGACATCAGCGTCGGCACCGTCGTCGTCCGCAGCATCTCACGCGTGACACCGCCCAAAATCCCTTCCTGCAGCCGGGAGTGCCCGTAGGCCCCCATCACCAGCATGTCGAGACTTTCGTCGGCGGCCAGAGACAGGATCGATGGTTGAATGTCGGAGCGTGCTGCCGGCAAGTCGATGAGCCTGACTGGAAGCCCGTCGCGCGCCAGATGCCTTGCGAGCTTTTCTGCCGAAGCTTCCGCCGGAACGCTCTCGGCTCCGTTGACCGAGATCGCGACCAACGCGTCCGCATCGGCAAGAAAGGGCTTTGCATCTCTCAGCGCGCGAGCCGCAAGGCGACTTCCGTCCCAGCAGATGCCGATGCGCCTGGCGTCGAAGGCTCCGCGAAGAATGTGAGGCACGAACAGGACAGGCCCGCCGGCCTGAAACAGGATTTCCCTGACGATCGTGTTATCGAAGGTTTCGTGTTCCGCCTCCGGCTGCAGGACGACCGTTAGGTCGTAAAGCCGAGCGGCGGCGACGACCGCGGCAGCCGCATCCCCGGGGATGTCTGCGATCGAACGGCAATGATAGGAGATGCCTGCGTTGCGCGCCTCAGCTTCAAAAACAGCCAGTGCAGCCTCGGCGCGCGCGGCGGCTCGTTCCTGCTCGATTTCGAAGACAGTTGCAACGGCGGCGGTGCCGTCCATGACAAAGGCGGTGTTGACCGAGACATAGCCGACGGCGAGCGCATCGAGGTGAGCACCGAACTTTTCAGCCAGGGATACCGACGCATCAATCACGGGGCGCATCGGGCGCTCAGTCGGGATGTGTACCAGAATGTCCTTGATCATGGGCTCCTCGAAAGATCGAGGTAACATAGTCTCAGTCATTCGGTAGGTCGTATTGACTTGAATCAAGCATCGACGATGCGACGTCTCTGTCTCGTTCGCCGCGCGAGGCAATACGGGAGGCGAGATCACCTCCGAAGCGCAAAGCGCTTGGCGAGCTCGGCGGCTGCGAGATAGGCGGCTGTAATGATCGCGACTGTTGCCGCAAGCCTTGAGGGCACCGCCACGAAGCCAAAGACATGCGCAAATGGCCCAACCGCAAGGAAGATTGCGGCTGCAAGTGCACCGAGCGAGCTTGCGATCAGCACGGAGGCTGGCCGGTTGGCTCGCCACGGCAGACGCCGGCTGCGGATAAGGAAGATGACCAGGATTTGCGTTGCGATCGATTCGAGAAACCATCCCGTTTGAAACAGGGCCGCGTCAGCGTCGAACAATTTTAGCAGCGTAACAAACGTCGCCACATCGAAGAGCGATGAGGTTGCACCCATGATGACCGTGAAACGAAGGAGGCTCGTCATATCCCAACCGTGTGGCGCGTAAACGTCATCATGGTCGACTTCGTCGAAAGGAATTCCGATCTCGGACAGGTCGTACAGCAGATTGTTGAGAAGGATCTGCAGGGGAAGAAGCGGGAAGAAGGGCAGCGCGAGCGAAGCAAGTGCCATCGAGAGCATATTGCCGAAGTTCGAGCTCGTGCCCATGCGGACATATTTGAGGATATTGGCAAAGGTACGCCGCCCCTCCTGCACGCCGGCCGCCAGGACAGATAGGTCCGGTGCGAGCAGGATCATGTCGGCCGCGGCTCGTGCGACCTCAGTTGCTCCCGAGACAGAAATTCCGACATGAGCTGCATGAATGGCCGGCGCATCATTGACGCCGTCGCCCATGAATCCCACCACGTGACCGCGATCGCGCAGGGCCTGGATGATCCGCTTTTTTTGATCCGGATCGATCCTGGCAAAAAGGGAGACCTGGCCCAAGCGCGTGCCCAGACCGCTGTCCGAGAGGCCAGCGATTTCGGCGCCGGTCATGACCGGCTGTGCCGCCATTCCGACGGCTTCGGCGACATGCGCCACGACCGCGGGATGGTCGCCGGAGATGATCTTCACCTTGACGCCCAGTGAGCCCAGCGTCTTCAGGGCATCGGCAGCGTCATGCTTTGGCGGATCGGCGAAGATGCACAAGCCGGCAAGGGTCAGATCGGTCTCATCGGCCACGGTGGCTTCCATTTGCTCCGCGGGCAGCTCCTTGATGGCCACGCCGAGTAGGCGAAACCCGTCACGCGAATATCTGTCCTGAATTTCGTCCAGCTTGGCGCGCCAGTGCTCATCAAGCGGTCTTGCGAGCCCGTCAACCTCCACCGCCACAGCCCGCTCCATGATGGCTTCGGGCGCGCCCTTGACGATCAGATAATTTTGGCCTTCATGGGCGACCAGCACCGAAAGGCGCCGCCTGCGGAAATCGAACGGGATCTCCGAAATCGCCGACCAGCCCTCGGGTGGGCTCGCAACCGCCTGGAGCAGGGCGTCGTCCAATGGACTGCGAATGCCTGTCTGGAATCTGCTGTTCACATACGCAAGTTCGAGCACACGGTCGCTGACCTTGTCCTCGGCGTTCACATGTCCGACCAGCGCAATCCTGGCTTCCGTCAGGGTCCCCGTCTTGTCGACACAGATCGTATCCATCGCGCCAAGGTCATGAATGGCGGAGAGCCGTTTGACGATCACCTTGCGTCTGGCCATCCGTTGCGCCCCGCGCGACAACGTGACCGTCATCACCATCGGCAGCAGCTCCGGTGTCAGTCCGACCGCCAGCGCCACGGCAAACAGGATCGATTCGATGGCCGGCCGATGGGCGGCGAGATGTGCAAGCAACACGAAAAAGCACAGAAAGATCGTAAGACGCAGGATCAACAGGCCCAGTCTGTGCACGCCTTCCTCGAGCGCGCTAGGTGGAAGGTTCGCCGTCAACGCCTTTGCGATGGCGCCGAAGCGCGTCCGCAGGCCGGTTTCGACGACCAGCATCACCGCCTCGCCTCCGACCATCGAGGTGCTGGCAAAGAGCGCGTTGCTGGCCTCCGCAATCGACTTGGCGTGACAGGGAGCAGGATCCTTTGTTGCGGGAAACGCCTCGCCGGTGAGCAGCGACTCGTTGACCTGTGCTCCGCGAGCGCTCAAGACCACGCCGTCCGCCGGCACAAGATCCCCGCTTCGGAGGTGGACAACGTCGCCGGGCACGATGGCGCTCACCGGCAGCATGACGATATGCCCATCGCGGACCACGTCGGCCTGGACGGCGACGGACTGCCGCAAGGCCTCGGCCGCCAATTCGGCGTGATGCTCCTGGACGATATCGAGTGTGAGGGAGAGCGTGACGACGATGACGATGATGGCAAAGCTGCCGACATCGCCGGTGGCTCCTGAAACCGCCGCTGCGACGATCAGCATGGCGAACAGCGGATTGGTCAGCCGCTGAAGGATCTTCCGAAGGATTGAACGGCTTTGCGAAACCTCGAACCGATTGGGCCCGAACTGAGCGAAGCGCCGCTCGGCCTGGGCCCGCGTCAGGCCGCCTTTGTCGCTTGCGAGTGATGCAAGCAGGGTCTCCGTCGGCGTGGTCCAAAATTCGGTGCTTTTTGCGGTGGAGACCTGATTGACCATCGCGTTCCCGGGAGCTGCTGCGCGGGTGTCATCATACGGACGGTGACCAAGGGACTGTTGACTTGGCTCAATCGGGGCCCGGCGCCCAAGGCCCTCACAGTCGGCGCCGGAACGGCTTTTCCGCTCGCTGCATCTGTTTCCGCTTGCTCTTGCGATAGCCGGGCGGCCGACCCTGCGCGGCCTTGCGCAGCCGCTTGAGGTCTCGGAGGTCACCCAAGGTCCGGTGAACGCGTTTGGCCGCTTCTGCGAAGGCCAGATCTTGCCGTGCAATGGTCACGCCAAGGTTCTGAAGCGCGCCAGCGACATAGCGGTAGCGTTTGCATCGGATCCGCAGGCGGTGCAGTTGTTTATTCCCTAAGGCTCGGAGATGCCGTCCCTGGCGCGAAATGCGAGCCTTCCAGGCGCGCAATTGCGCCTGGCTGTAAGCATCGAGTCACTCGGACCGAGTCGCTTGTTTCTCCAGGTCCACGTTGACGTGAATCAAGAACCCATAAGGCGACGCCGCTAGCCTGTTTTGCTAGCAGCTTCGTTTCTCGAGTCCGACGATCAGGGAACAGAAGGAGGAGGCCAAAGCCCATGCTTGCCACCGAAGTCATGCGGACCTCGTTTGCAACCATCAAGCCGACTACGCCGCTCATCGAGGCCGTGCACCTGCTGCTTGAGACCAACCAGCGGGGCCTTCCCGTGTTGGAGAGTGACGGCCGCCTGGTGGGGATCGTCTCGGAGGGTGACCTCCTGCACCGCGACGAGTTGGGCATCACTCCCCCGGAGGGGAACTGGCTCGAGATGCTACTGGGAGTCGAGGAGGGCGGGCCCGCGCGCGAGCGAATGCGCGCGCTTCGCGTCGCCGCCATCATGACTCCAGACCCCGTTTGCGTGGACGAGGATGCTACGGTTGACGACGTCATAGCCGAGATGGATATGCGTCGGGTCGCGCAGCTGCCGGTCGTCTGTGCGGGCAAGGTGATCGGCATGATCAGTCGTTTCGAGTTGATTACTGCGCTCGAGCGAAGCCTGAGTCGGAACGAGAGCCGGGAGAAGGCATAGTGATGAGCCGGAGGCTGCTTGCTGGACGCGTATGCGCCATCCTTTTCTCCGCTCTGCTCGCGGCATATCCAGCGCACGGTGAGGAAAGGGCGGAGAATCCTGGAGTCGTGCCGCCCGCGCTTGTGCCGCTACTCATGGGAAGCTCTGATCAATATGCGTAGCGAGCTCGTCGGCATCAACCGGCCGCATCGGACATGCGAATGCCGGTGGATTCGGCTTCGCAATGTACTTTGCTGTCCCATTGGGCTGACCTAGTAGACGACCGCCGGCTCGCGCAATAGATGGTCGTTGACGGCTTTCACACCGGAGATGTTTTCGGCCGCCACAGTGACCGCTTGCCGCTCCTTTTCGGAGTTGACATAACCCCAGAGGTCGACGGCGCCGGCCGTGACCGTGATATTCAGCCTATGAACGTGAGCCCACGGTTGCTTCTTCAGATCACTCAGCAATTTTTCGCGGATCATCGCGTCGGGAAGGCTGACGTCGAGCTTCGGCCGGGCGCTCGCGACGGCCTGAACGATGTTTGCGCGGCTGACGATGCCGACCAGATCGCCGCCCGCGCTCACGATCGGAACGCGCTTGATGTCATTCTCCTCGATCAGGTCCGCGATATCATGCAGGGGTGTCTCGGGCCCAGCCGTCTTGACGTCGCGGGTCATGACATCCTTGATCTTCACCGCGTGGGATTTGACATACTCCGCTGCGATGCCGCGGTCTCCGGAGATGAGGGACAGCCACCAGGAGGTCGGGCGTTCGGTTCCGGCCTCCACCCGGTGCATCAGATCAGCCTCCGTGACAATGCCGACCAGCTTTCCGGCGCTATCGACAACTGGGACCGCGCTGATGCGCTTGGCGATCAGAAGTCGCGCCACGTCACGAATGGTGTTGTTGTCATTCACCGTGATGACAGGGGAAACCATTACATCTCGTGCTTTCATACGAGCCTCCCACGCTGGCAATTGGGTTCTGATGTTGCAGTCCGGCGCGGTTGATCCGCGTTAATTGGCTTTGCGGTCGCACCTTCAGTCCAGAGCGAGGGGCGTCTGCAGCAATCGGAAGATAATCCATCCGACGGCGGCCAGCAGGACTGCCGCTAACCACAGCTTTTCGACCCGGGACACGCCGCGGACAGGATGGCGGCGGCTATCCACTTCAAACGCAGCCCGGACTTCGATGGCACTCCATTGCAGCAACTTGGCGCACACCCTCTTGAACCACAACCGAAGATCATGCGCGAATGCGATCCGGCTCACTGACTGGCTCCTTTCACGAACACTTCATATTCTGCTTGCGCGCAAGATCTCCATTGACCTGGATCAATTTGCGCCGCGTATCCTCGATCTCTCTTTGCGGATTTGACCTCCGTCAATTCCAGTTCATGCGCCATGTCTAGGCTGCGAATAGTCGCGTCCCGGGACTTGAAGAGGCGCGTGGCAGGCAAACGTGTGTGGAGCTATCGAGATGAATAAATTGAAGATCCCGCATAATGCCTTCGTATTCGTGGGCGACGGTCGCAGGGCACTGTTCCTGCGCAACGAGGGCGACGAGAAGTTTCCGAACCTGAAGACGGAAAGCGTCTTCGAGGGCGACAACCCGCCGACCCACGAACAAGGCAGCGAGCGGCCGGGACGCGTGAGCAAGGCGTTGGATTCGGGGCAGCGAAGCGCTGTCGAACCGGTCGACTGGCACCGCATCGAAGAGCATCGCTTTGCAAGGAAAGTTGCGGCCGCTATGGAGCAGGTGGTGCGGGCGAGGAATGTGCCGGCTCTCGTGGTTGTGGCGCCGCCCAGGACGTTGGCCGACCTGCGCAGCGCGTTTCACGCCGACGTCAAGGGGCGTGTCATCGCCGAGATCAACAAGGATCTGACCAGGCACTCCGTCGGCGAGATCGAGAAGCACCTGACCGACGTCGCGTGAAGCGTCTCTTGGCCCGTAGCTGCGCGACTGGTTAGCATCCGCAGCGCCTGCGGAGGGGAAATGATCGCGTTCTGTACGTCACATCGTCATTTCCGGCTCAGCCATGCGCTCCCGCTTCAGCTCGGGAATCTCGGTCATCGTTGCTTCCGTCAGCAGGAGCACGCTCGCCACCGAGACGGCGTTTTCAAGCGCCGTCCGGACGACCTTCGCGGGATCGACGATACCGGCCTCGACCAGGTCGACATATTCCTTGCGCGAGGCGTCAAAGCCGTAATTGCCCCGGCCGCTCAGCATTTGCGCCACGACGACTCCGCCGTCGGCTGCTGAGTTTTCCGCGATCTGGCGAGCAGGGGCCTCAAGCGCACGCTTCAGGATTTGAACGCCGGTCTTTTCGTCGCCTTCGCAGGCGACCTCTTCTTTGCTGACTGCCTCGATGCAGCGCAGCAACGCTAATCCGCCGCCTGGCACGATGCCTTCGGCGACCGCTGCCTTGGTCGAACTGATGGCGTCGTCCAGCGCCTCCTTCTTGGCCTTCATCTCCGCTTCCGTGGGTGCCCCGACGCGGATGACGGCGACCCCGCCAGACAGCTTTGCGAGTCGTTCCTCAAGCTTTTCCTTGTCATATTGGCTGGTCGTCTTTTCGATTTCGCGCCGGATTTGTTGCAGTCGTGCATCGATCAGGGCGCGATCCCCCTTGCTGCCGATCAGCGTGGTGTTTTCCTTGTCGGCAACGACGCGCGCAGCCCGACCAAGCTGCTGCAATGTGGTGTTCTCGAGCTTCAAACCGAGGTCGTCCGAGATGACCTGCGCGCCGGTGAGGATAGCGATATCTTCGAGCATCGCCTTGCGCCGATCCCCGAAGCCTGGCGCCTTGACAGCGCACCCCTTCAGTACGCCTCGCAAGCGGTTGACGATCAGGGTGGCAAGCGCTTCGCCCTCGATATCCTCTGCAACGATCAAGAGCGGTCGGCCTGATTTTGCGACCTCTTCAAGCAGCGGTACGAGGTCGTGCAGCGCGCTGATCTTGTGATCGGACAGCAGGATGAAAGGATCCTCAAGCACGGCCTCCATCCGCTCCGCGTCGGTGACGAAATATGGCGACAGGAAGCCGCGGTCGAATTTCATTCCTTCGACGACGTCGAGCAAGGTTTCGGTGGTCTTGGACTCTTCGACCGAAATCACCCCTTCGCCGCCCACTCTTTCCAGCGCGTCGGCTACCAAGGCACCGATCGACGGATCATTGTGGGCCGAGATAGTGGCGACTTGGGCCTTTTCCGCCTTTGTCTTTACGGGTCGCGCCATCGCGCGTAGCGCGGCAGTCGTTGCGCGTGTGGCGCGGTCCAGCCCGCGCTTCAGATCGATTGCACTCGCACCGGCGACGACATTTCTGACGCCATCAGCGAGAATCGCGTGGGCAAGGATTGTCGACGTACTGGTGCCGTCGCCGACGACGTCGCCGGTCTTTTCCGCGGCCTGGCGCAGCACCTGTGCCCCCAGATTCTCCTCGGGATCCCTGAGGTCAAATTCCTTGGCAATGGTGACGCCGTCATTGCAAACGATCGGCGCGCCCCAACTCTTCTGGATCAGGACTGATTTCGACTTCGGACCCAGGGTCACGCGCACGGCGTCAGTGAGCAGCGAGGCGCCGTGCAAGACCTTTTCGCGGGCGGCTGAGTGAAACAGGATCTGCTTATGGGCCATTGTTAGCTCCGAAGACAAGGCATTGGTCACGAAGAGAAAGCGGCCCCGCCGGAGATGGGCGGCGAGACCGCATTTCGCTTACTTCGCAGTGATCGGAATGGTCTTCTGACTCTTCTGGGCTTGTGGCGTCTTGGGAAGCTTGATCGTCAAGACGCCGCTCTTGTAGCTCGCTTCGACTTTGTCGGTATCGACGCTTGAAGGCACTTGCAGCGAGCGACGGAAAGATCCGTAGCGACGTTCGGACACGTAGCGGTCTTTGGTCTTTTCTTCCTTTTCTTCGCTCTTTTCGCCCTTGATCGTCAGGACGCCATCGGAAAGCTGGAGCTCGATGTTCTTGGCGTCCAGGCCCGGTAGTTCGGCGGTGACCTCGTAGGCATTGTCCTTCTCGACGATGTCGACCGCCGGCGTGACCGCGAAGCCAAAATCGCGCCGCCAGAAATTATCGATGTCGCGATAGAACGGTGTCTGCAGGAATCCGGTCTCGAAATCCCGGAACAGGCGATCGACCTGGTTGCGCAGGCTCTCGAAAGGATGCCATTCGGCGCTCCTTGCTGGCTGCGGGGTCGAGGGCGTCTCGGTCTTGATGGGTAGTTTGGTTGCTGCTTCTGCCATGGCTGTTGTCTCCTTGCGTTGCGGACCTGCGAACCAAGGATACGGCTCTTGTCGGCGCCACCGTTGATTTTGATCAAGTGCGGAGGAGGTCGACCGTGAGTCGGCGCCGAGGCGGCCGTGACCATCTCAGCGGAAAGTGAAAAAATGGCCGCCGGCTGAACTCCTGGCGGCCAAATCAGGGAGGAAACAATGGCAGTATTCACCTCCGCAAGGGCGGCTCGTTGATTCAGATCAAGTCAGGCGGGCGCCGGAGAGATTGCGCGGCCGCGTTTTCGGCGATGAGGGAAAACGGCCGCGAGTTTGTTCCGCGACAAAGAGAGCCGGTCATCCTTTGCCTACCGTCATTCTACGGAGAAAAAGTGAGTCTGACGGAGCCCAATCATGCAGGACTTCATCCGGCAAGAGAACATTGCGCTGTTCAAGACACGATTGGCGGATCCACGAATAGCGGAGCCAGAGCGAGCAGTTTTGCTGAGACTGCTGGCCGAAGAAGTGACGAAAGGGCAGGAGCCGCAGCTTGCGACCGCCGGCGCGGGACTTGCAGTCGGCTCAATCCATCATGTCGCTTCGGTGGCTCGCGTCTGACCACGCAATGGCGTGCACCAGGTTTCAATCGAGGCTGGCGACGCGCAAGCGGGGTGTGTTCGTGATGACGCTCGCCGACTACATCTTCCGCCATTTCGCCACTCCTTTATGAGCAGCTCACTCGACTCTGATGACGGCCGTGACGAGGAGCTTGATCCGATCGAGCAGCAAGGCGAAACCTGTCGCAGCCGCGAACAGGCCTGCAAGGAGTTGCCACGGCAGCGGTCTCATCAACGTGCCAGTCAGGACGAGCACGCATACGACCGCGAGATCCACTGCCGACGATGCAAGGACCCAGTTTCCTGGTTTTGAGCTCCATAGACACCGGCGCTCGCGCAAGACGTAGAGCGCCGCCTGATTCCCGAATGCCAAGGCAGCGAAGGCGAGCGTTTGCAGCTCGGTCGTGCCGAGGCCGAGTCGGAATCTTCCAAGCGCGAGGACGGAGATAGAGAAGGCGAGCTTGCAGGCGCCGAGCACGATCGCGGCGCGCGTGATGTCGCCCATGCGCCAGACGCTCGGCGAGGGGGCCGGGGTCGCGCGATCGGTGGTGAGCGACATGCTCAGAAAATCGTTGGTCAGGAATAGAAACACCATTAGTGCTGGCGTCATCACGGCATTGCCGGTGAGCGCCAGTCCGGCCGCCAGGAACAGGACGATCTCTATCTTCTTCACCAGCATGTTGAAGGTGTAGGTGAGGAGCCGCTGAAAGCCGATCCGACCCTCACGGACGGCGTAAACGATGCCCGAAAGTCCCGGCTCGGTCAGCACCATGCCGGCAGCCGCCTTGGCGACGTCGGTCGCGGTGGCAACGGCGATGCCGATCTGAGCCTGCCGGAGTGCGGGCGCGTCGTTCGTCCCGTCGCCGCACATGCCGACCACGTGGCCGTGGCCCTGCAACACCTTTACCAACTTATATTTCTGCTCAGGCACGACGCGGGCGAACACACCGATATCGTGGGTGCTGACGTCGTCGGTGAGTTGGTCGGCAGGACAGACCCGGCCGCCGATTCCGACAGCGCGGGCCACCGCAGCGCCGGTCGCCGCGGAATCGCCGGTGACCATGACGGTGCGCACGCCCATGCGGCGCAGCTCGTCGATCAACGGCTTGGCCTCGTCGCGTGGCGGATCACTGAGGGCGATCACGCCGGCAAGTCGCAGTGAGTCCGCAGCCCCGACGGCCACTGAAATGACACGGTGACCTTCGCCGGCAAGAGTGTCGACCATTTGTCGCGCGGCCTCCGGACACTCGGCAATGCACGAGACACGTTCAAACGCCCCCTTGACGACCCGCCGCTCTGACCCGTCGCCCCCCGCAATAACGGCTTCCGACATCTTGGTGGCGGGATCGAACGGGACGAAGCGGACCAGCCGGCCCAAGCCATCTGCGTTGGCCTGCGAAGCCGCGGTCCGGATCGCACTGTCGATAGGATCCTGATCGGCCGTCGCGCTTGCGCGAGCCGCCAACGCCAGGACCTCATCGCGGCCAAAGCCGGAAAGAGCAACAACCTCGGCAACGGCGATCTCGTTGCGGGTGAGCGTCCCCGTCTTGTCCGCACAAAGCACGTCCATGGCTGCGGCTTCGTGGGATGCTGATAGGCGGGTGAGCAGGACTCCACGGCCGGCGAGGGCTTGGGCAGCGAAAGCAGCGGATAGGGTGAACGTTGCGGGTAAAGCGACCGGGATAGTCGCAAGCAGTGCGGTGAGCGCGAGCCGGATGAGCTCGGACGTCGGCAGGGCTATGGCGTAGCCGCCGGCAATTATGAGGAGAGCGACAGCTCCATTGATAAGTGCAAGGTTGCGGGTTACGCCAAAGACGGCTGCTTGCTCCGTGCTTTCGGCCCTCGCAACCCGCACGAGTTCGGCGGTTCGCCCGAAATAGCTCTTCACTCCGGTTGCCGTGACCTCCGCGACTGCCTGCCCGCGGCGCACGAGGCTGCCCGCATAGACTGTGCCGCCGGCCGAGACTTCGACCGGAATCGACTCGCCCGTCAGCATGGATTGGTCGGCGAGCGCCGATCCAGAAGCGATCCGCGCGTCGGCCGGCACCAGCGCGCCAAGTGCCAGTGACACCACGTCGCCCGGCACCAGATCGGCCGCAGGTAGTCTGGTCCATTTGCCGTCGCGGAGCGCAAGCGCGGTGGGCGCCAGTCGCTTCTTGAGCGCCGCAAGGGCGCTGCCTGCCCGGCCTTCCTGAACGAAGGCTAGTGTCGCGTTGAAGAGGAGGAGCAGGGCGATCGCCGTCGCCTCGACGTGCCTTCCGCGCGCCACCTCAAGGATCATCGCGGCTTCGAGCAACCACGGGATGGGCGACCAGAACTTGGCAAGAAAGGTGAGCCAGCGCGGCGGCGTTTTCTCCGTGACGGAGTTGGTGCCGAATTGGCTCAGCCGCCGCGCTGCCTCAGCCGAAGTCAGGCCGATGGGCTCCGATGCGTCCCGGGTATCTCTTTCAACCAGTCCCATAAGCCGTCCGGCAAGTCGTTTTAACGCATGCGCAAAGTTGCCGCTGCTGCCACGGCGACCTTTTGATCCTTGTCAACTTCCGCTGCCGATGAAGTGGTAGCGAACCGTATACTGCGGACGGAGTTTCCGATGTGTGCAGCCGGCTCGCCTGGTGCCGGCCTTGATATCGTACTTGTCGGGGGGCGGTGCACTATCCGCCGCTCGCGTTGGCGGCGCGGCTGCTCGCGCCTGTTGACCCATGGCTCGGCGCGAGAACGACGCTCGGATGCGCGTTTATCGTCATGACAGCGACCAAGCATTCCCGAACCGGTCAGCCGAAATAGCGGAACGTCAAGGTCGCTTCAGATCTGCGCGGAATCTCCCCACGCGACGGTTGATAAGGATCAATTGGGTGGAAATGGAGCGTGCTTGAATTGCCATCTCAAAGGAGGCGGTCATGCGCAGACCTTTCCTGATTTCGGCAATCGTCGCGATCTCCCTTGTTGTGCTCTTGTTCGGATATGGGGCTCTCGTCGCGTCCTCATATCCCGCCGGCCCGTGGGGAATGATGGGGCCGCAGATGATGGCTGGCCCATGCCAATGGGGCGGCTGTGCCGCTGGACCCATGATGCGTGGCTATGGTCCGCTCTGGAGCGCGTCTGGCGATCTCAAGCTTTCGGTGGATGCCGTGAAGGATTATCTGGATCGCTGGATCTCCTGGCAGGGCAACCCCCACCTGAAAGTCGGCGACGTGAAGGAAAAGGACGCCGACACGATCGTGGCCGACATCGTCACGAAGGATAATTCGCTCGCGCAACGTTTCGCCATCAACCGTCACTCCGGCTTCTTTCAAAATGTGGAGGATTAGTCATGATGTGGAACGGTGGCTATGGGATGATGGGGTGGGGCGGTTTCGGCTGGCTTTGGCCGCTTCATGTCCTGATTCCGCTGCTCATTCTCGGATTGATCATTGCGGCCGTGATGGCGGCTGTTCGATATAGCGCCGACTGGGAAGATCGTTCGGTTCGCGCCGGGCGCAGTTCTCCAGGGCTTGATGCTCTTGACGCTCGCTACGCGCGGGGCGAGATCAACCGCGAGGAATATATGCAAAAACGGCGCGATATTCTTGGGTAGCCCGGAAGGAAGGGAATGCCGTAAGGCCTGAAAGATCAAAATGGATCGTGTGGCCGACGGCACAAACTCCATCCCGCCGCCACGATTGCGAAGCCAACAATGAGAATGAGGACGAAAAGGTCTCGATGACGCTGAAATTCAACGCGTCTCGCGACACGAACAGCGCCGTAATTGGAGCCGCTATCATGATCAGAATGCGCCAAATCAGGCCATAGCGGAATATCCCGACAATTCGCTCAGCCTGATCCGCCGGCAGCCTTCATGTCCTCGGGCGATTCGATATAGAAGCCTGAAGTGGTGTCGACGAAGCAGAGATGATCGTGCACCTCTTTGACACCTGCCTTATTCTCGGCTGCGACAATCGATGCCTGGCGCGAGCGTTCATTCAGGATGATGCCATGCAGATGCACGATGCCCTTCCGGACCGTGACCTGGAGCCCGATAGGCTGCCAATCGTTGGCGCTGATTTCGTGAGCTGAGGAAGCGTAGGTTGAGCGGACCCAACGATCGCCTTAGGCGGTCCTATCCGTCTTGCCGCACGTCGTTACGCCGATGATGGCGTAGAGCGGGCAATACGAGAAGAATGCTGTGATGATCAAAACCAACCCGACTACTCCGGGCACCAGCCAGTCGGAACCGAGCGAGCCGTCCTTTACGGTATAGGCGAGCAAAGCAAGGCCAATCACGATCCGAACAAACTGATCGATGCGTCCAACATTGCGGGTCATGGGCAGGTCTCCTTTTTGGGGCCAGTGAGGCGTGGCTCAACCGTTGGGCCAAGGCATTGATCTTGCGCAAACACGGCCGATTTGCCGTTGAAAGCTGCGCTTCGAGAGCGCCACAGGAATTGACCCAGCTCAACCCCACCCCGGAAGAAGGGCGCTAAATAAGTTAGAGGAGTTCAGTCATGACATTCCCAGTAGCACTGGATCGCGCGGTCGCGACTTCGATCCCGGCCGCTGTGGCGCAGGCTTCTGTCAAGTCGGTCTCAGCCGTAAAGGCTTCATCGGAGCCAGATGCGCCCCCAACGTATGAGCTGATCGACCGTTCGATTCGTGCCGCCGTCGCGCGTTGGACGGGCGGACTTTCGCCCGCGGCCCTTGCCCTCGCCTTTGCTGATTGGCGGGTCCATCTCGCGGCCTCGCCCGCGAAACGGTTGGCATTGACGCAAGAGGCAATCGGCGAAGCGTTGCGGTTCGCGGAGACTATTATGACTCCCCGGCTGGCGCTCGAACCGTGGGGCATGATCAAACCATCGCCGAACGACCGTCGTTTTGGCGATCCCGATTGGGAGTTGCCTGCCTTCAATCTGCTCGCCCAAGCTTTCCTGCTGAGCGAGCAGTGGTGGCACCAGGCCACGACCGACGTGCGTGGCCTATCGCGATCGAACGCCGCCATCGTCGATTTCGCCATACGCCAGTGCCTGGATACTATGGCGCCGACGAATTTTGCTTTCAGCAATCCGGCAGTGCATCGCAAAATCATGGAAACAGGCGGCGGAAACCTCGTGTCCGGGCTGCATAATTGGCTTGAGGACTGGAAGGCGTTGTTGAAGACCGATCAAACCGGGGAGGATCGGAACTTCGTGGTCGGTAAGGATGTGGCCACGACAAAAGGCAAGATTGTCTTTCGCAACGAGTTGATCGAGCTGATTCAGTACGCGCCAATGACGCCGAGTGTCCGACCCGAGCCGGTTCTGATCGTGCCGGCCTGGATCATGAAATATTACATTCTCGATCTTTCGCCGCACAATTCGTTGGTTCAGTTCCTGGTAGCGAACGGGTTTACGGTCTTTATGATTTCGTGGCGCAACCCGACACCGAACGATCGCGATCTCGCTCTTGAAGATTACCGAGAGCTCGGCGTGGACGCTGCAATTGAAGCGATCAGCGAGATCCTGCCGGGGCAGGCGATTCATGCTGCAGGCTATTGTCTTGGTGGCACCTTGCTATCCATCGCCGCGGCAGCGCTGCTCAACGAACGGCCCGGTTGCTTGCGATCGATTACGCTTCTTGCTGCTCAGACAGATTTCACCGAGGCGGGAGAGCTTACCCTGTTCATCAACGAAAGTCAGGTTTCCTTCCTGGAGGACATGATGTGGCAGCGAGGGGTGCTCGAGACCAGGCAGATGGCAGGCGCTTTTCAGATGCTGCGGTCGAACGACCTGATCTGGTCGCGGGTGGTTCGCGACTACCTGATCGGAGAGCGGGAGCCGCCGAGCGATTTGATGGCGTGGAACGCCGATGCGACCCGCATGCCATATCGCATGCATTCGGAGTATCTTCGCAAGCTCTTCCTCAACAATGACCTGGCCGAAGGCCGCTACCGCGTTGACGGAAGGCCCATCGCATTATCCGATTTGCACGCGCCGATGTTTGTCGTCGGGACGCTCCGCGACCATGTCGCTCCCTGGCGATCAACGCACAAGATCCATTTCCTCACGGATGCGGACGTGACCTTCGTGCTCGCGAGCGGCGGCCACAATGCGGGGATTGTTGCGGCGCCCGACGAAGAGTGGCATAGCTACCAGGTTCTGGAGAAGGCCGCGGACGGTCCCTATCTCGGACCCGATGAGTGGCTGAAGAAGGCTCCGCATCGCGAGGGGTCCTGGTGGCCGGAGTGGGCGCGGTTTCTGACTGCTCATTCAGGCAAGCCGGTTGCACCGCCTTTGATGGGCGGACACGGGAGACAGGGTGCGCCATGGGAAGACGCGCCCGGACAATACGTCTTGCAACGCTAGAAGTGTGTCTCTGTCGCCCGAGAACTGCAGTGCAGCGAAGCAGGGAGCCAGCTTGCTATCCACTCTGGAAGAAATTCAAACTGAGGTAGAGATTGAGCGCGATGTGCGCCTCGATGCATGTCGAGGTGTCGCCCTCTGGTTCGTCTTCCTTGATCATATTCCAAACAACATCGGCAGCTGGTTGACGCTACGCTACTACGGTTTCAGTGATACCACCGAAGTCTTCATGTTTGTTTCCGGTGTGACTTGTGCGTTGGCCTACGGGAGGATCCGGCTGCGCGACGGTTGGCTTGCCGTCATCAGCCACACGCTGCGCCGAAGCTGGGAAATCTATGCAGCATTCCTGATCCTGACCATCGCCTGTGGTGTCATGGTGTATCTCGCTGGCGGTAGTCAGTTCGCTGACGAAACCAACACCAAGTTTCTTCTGCAAGATTCAGGAGTGGCGCTCGCGCATGCGTCGATTTTGCAGTACCGCCCGGTCAACACCGATGTCCTGCCGACCTTCGTCGTCTTTCACCTGATGTTCGCTCCGTTGCTTTGGCTATTGGTCAAAATCCCCGATGTCACGCTCGGGACGTCGTTGCTCATCTATCTGTTGGCGCGGAGCTATGGTTGGAATCTCGCCGAGTGGCCGAGTCATGCATGGTACTTCAATCCATTCGCCTGGCAGCTGCTCGTGATTTTGGGCGCGTGGTGGGCGATGCGCGGCCGGCAAAAGCTTGGACGCTACCTGACGACGCCGATCGCGACGAGCTTGGCCGCGAGTTATCTGCTGTTCAGCTTGGTGGTTGCTCTGAGCTGGAGCATCAAGCCCCTGGAAGCCTTGATCCCACCGCTGCTGGCAAAACTGATCTATCCAATCGACAAATCTGGTCTTGATCCTCTGCGCTTGCTCCATTTCGTGGCATTGGCGGTTGTGCTATCGAGATTCCTTCGACCCGATTGGCGGGGACTCACGGCGCCTGTATTGCGTAGCGCCGTTCGTTGCGGCGAGAATTCGCTTGAGGTCTATTGTGTCGGTGTGCTGTTGTCGCTGGCGGGTCATATGCTGCTGGTAAAGGTGTCGAGCGGGATCGCAATGCAACTCATCGTCAGCGCCAGCGGTATCCTGTTTCTGGTCGCGTTCGCAACTGTATTGACCTGGATCGGGATCAGAAGCCGTCAGCATCCAAAACTTCTGTGATGGTGAAGCATCGTGGACGGCCTGCCGCCTCGCAAGCGTCTCGAAAAAATGCCTGCCGCCTTTTGGCGGGCGCCGGTACGGGATCAATGCCTGGGGAATCGTCGCTTGACGGGTATTGGCCGGAGCGCATAGTCGGCTTTCCTTGCCGGCGGCAGCAACGGCATCGCACGCAACAGGCGGGCACCCAGAACCCGGATCTCCGGAAGATGGAGCAGAGTTTCAAGGAGTCCGAACAGGGCGATCATCAGAAGCGCTTTGATTGTCTCGTTCGTCATTTCAGTACTCCTGCGAATGTCCGCGTCAGGCCTCCCGGCTGATTTTCACCCTTACGCATCCATATTGCGCAAGCGCTGGCGATTGCGCAGCACGATCTGCCGAGCGCCGGAAAACCCAAGCACGCCTTCATCGTTGAGTTGCGACAGTGCGCGTGAGACCGTCTCCAGCGTGAGACCGAGATAGTCGCCGATGTCGCGACGGCACATCGGCAGCGCCATCATCCCTGCGACGGCAAGTCGGCGATCCATCTCGAGCAGAAAATTCGCAACCCGTTCGATCGCGCTCTTTCGCCCAAGCAGAAGCATGTGCTCCTCGGCGTGCCGAAGCTCACCGGCCGTCATGGTCCAGAGCGTGTGAGAGATCTGTACGTGGGTTGCGGCCGCCTGTTCCAGGCTGCGCCGCTTCACCAGCCGCACGGTGGTATCGATGATCGCCTCCGCCGCCAACCTGTGAGTCACCCCGGCCTCGAGACCGAACACGTCGCCGGGCAGGTGGAGCGCGCCGATCTGGCGGCGACCGTCGGAGAGCAGCTTATAGGTCCGAACTGCGCCGCGGATGACCTGGTACACATATTCTGCCGGCTCGTCCTCGCCGTAGATTTCTTCATCCTTGCCGTAGGTGAACTCTGTCGCCACCAGACCTGCATGCCCGGTAAGGCCGAAGAATTGCTCTGGTGGCAGGTCAGCGATTGGAGGGATCTTGTTGCCGACGACGGAACGGTTAGGTGACTGGGTGAGCATGGGCCATCTCCATATGCGGCGGATGACTCATTCGTATGCGGAACAACCGCATTCGGAAATTTCGCTCGATGCCTTAAGGGTAACCCCCTAGGTAGAATCCCGGAGGTGCGAGTCTAGCGGCCGGCTGGCGGCCGATCTCGCTCAATGGCTTCCCGGACACAAGCGACAAGACTCTCCTCGACGAGCGGCTTGAGGAGGACGCGGCCAATGCCGGCCCCCGTGGCCTTGGCCGGAATAGTCTTGTCGGGAAAGCCGGTGATGAGAATGATGGGCGTGGTGATCTCGCGGCTCCGCAAAGCGGCGGCGAGGTCGATACCAGTCATGCTCGGCATCTTGTAATCGATGACGAAGCAATCGGCCAAACCGATTGTCGTCGTGTTGAGCAGCGCCTCGCCGCTGCGGAACGTTCGCACCTGAAAGCCGTCAGTCTCTAGCAGAAATCGCAGCGAGCCGAGCACATCCGTGTTGTCATCCACGACATAGACGACGGGTGTTGTGATTAGTAAATCTCCCGCAGTTTCGGGCGACCTGGAGCGGACGACATTGTTCATGGGCGAAACGAATAGAACGTTGCCGGCGCGGGCGTCTTGATTTGGCTCAATCTTTGAGCACGCCCGCCTGCAAGGCAAGACGGACAAGTTCCGAGAGACTGCCCGCCTGCATCTTGGTCATGACATTGGCCCGGTACACCTCGATGGTGCGCGGACTGATGTTGTAATCCCGCGCAATCATCTTGTTTGACAGTCCGGCGACCAGTCCCTCCATAACCTGCCGCTCGCGAGGGCTCAGCGACGCGATGCGGGCGGCGATATCCTGCGCAATGGCTTCGCTGTGCGCCCCCGATGCGGCCTGCTGCAGCGCCAGATCAATCATGCCGATCAGCCGATCATCCTCGAACGGCTTTTCCAGGAAATCGACGGCACCAAGCTTCATCGCCTCGACAGCGAGCGGGACATCGCCATGGCCGGTCATGATGATAACGGGCAACGCGCCGTGGCTTGCTTTCAGGCGCTTCAGAAGCTCGATACCATCGACGCCGGGCATGCGAACGTCGGAGACGACGCATCCGAACGCGAGGCCGGAAAGAGTGTCCAGGAATGTGCGAGCTGAATCGAAGAGGCTAACCTGGAAGTCCGCGGAATTGAGCATGAACTCCAGCGAATCCCGCATCGCCTCGTCATCGTCGATGACATAGACAGTTCCCCTACGTGCCATCTGTCAAACTTTCACTTGATGCGGCGGGCAACGTGAAGCGAAAGGTCGCGCCGCCCGCCTGATTGGACTCCGCCCACATCCGTCCGCCATGAGCTTCGATGATGGAGCGGCTGATGGATAGTCCAACTCCCATACCGGTTTCCTTGGTGGTAAAGAATGTTTGAAATAGATTCTTTTCGACGTCCTCGGGGAATCCATGACCCGTATCGGATACCGAGACTTCGATCATGTCGTCGTGAACGGGCTTGTTGGATGCGATCAGTTCTCGTACCTTGGACTGCGCCATCGCCTCCAGCGCGTTGCGAAACAAGTTGACCAGCACCTGCTGGACTTGCACCCGATCCACCAGCACCAGGTCGTATCCAGGGTCGAGATTGAACCTGATCCGTACCCCTTGTTCGCGTGCGCCGACGAGGCCGAGCGCGCCGGCCTCCTCGATCATCTTCGAAAGCCGTTCGACACGTTTCTCGGATTCTCCACGTGCGACAAAGTCGCGGAGCCGCCGAATGATCTGACCGGCGCGAATAGCCTGTTCGGCGGCGCGATCCATGGCGTTCTCGATCTTGGATCGGTTCAGATCAGTACTGCTGGCCAACAATCGGCGCGAGCCCTTCATGTAGTTACTGATGGCCGCGAGCGGCTGGTTAAGCTCATGCGCGAGCGCGGAGGCTATTTCGCCCATAGCGCTCAGGCGCGATATGTGCACGAGCTCCGATTGCAATTCCTGGAGTCGCGCCTGGGTTTGCTGCTGCTCGGTGAGATCGCGGACGAAGCCGGTGAAATAGGGTGCGCCGCCAGACTGGGTTTCGCCGACCGAAAGGTGCATGGGGAATGTGGTCCCGTCCTGGCGCTGACCCGTCACAATGCGGCCAATGCCGATGATGTGCCGCTCCCCTGTGGTCAGATAGCGGGCCAAATATCCGTCGTGGCGCGACCGATCCGGTTCCGGCATCAGCATGCTGACGTTCCTTCCGATCACCTCCTGCTCGAGGTAGCCGAACTGGCGTTCCGCCGCGCTCGAGAAGAACTGCATGATGCCCTTGCCGTCGATGACGATCATGGCGTCCGGAACGGTTTCCAGGATCGACTGGAGGTGTCCCTCGCGCGTACGCAGGCTCTGTTCGAGCTTCTTCTCTTCATCGACATCAAAGACGATACCGCTGAGATATCGACTCCCGTCCGGCTGCTTAATGACGCCGCCACGTGCGCGCACCCAATGTGTCGATCCCGAGGGCTTGCGCAGCGCGTAGGAGAGATCAAAGGATTTGGCGTTTTCGATTGCCTCGCGAACGGCGTGCTCGGTCCGCTTCCGGTCGTCGGGTTCAAGCAGCGAAAGGAAGAGGTCGTAGCTGGCCGGATCGCTATCGGAGAAGTCGAATAGCTTGCGGGTAGCCTCCGACCAAGTCAACTCCATGGTGCGAAGATTGAGGTCCCAGCTTCCGATGCCTGATCCCTCCACACCGAGCCGGATGCGTTGGTCTCTTGCCGATATTGCGACTGTGCCGGGCACGGTTACTTCACTCTTGAATCCGAAATGGGGACGGTTTCGCCGCCAATTATGATCCCAATGGCCGGACAGGCTCAAGTGGAGAACGACGGCTTCCTGCCATGGCTGGGCGCTATTCTGCGGGACCGGGCGCGCCCTACCGAGCGGCCAGGTCGGAGGCCGTCGCGGCTTCTTGGCCGAAACCCCTGCCGGCCGATTGATTTCAATCAACACTCCTCTGGAGGAGGGTGCTTAAATCGACCCCGAGCCGAAGGGGTGACGAGCCTTGTATGCCTTCCTCGAACAAACCGTTGCAGACTATATGACCCGCGAGCCGAAGGTCGTGAGTCGCGATCTTACCTTGCGCGAGCTTGGCGATCTCTTCGAGAGGGACGATTTCAATGCCTATCCCGTCGAAGATCAGTCGCAGGTCATCGGCGTGGTTTCAAAATTCGATTTTCTGGAGGCCTTCATATTCACGCCTGCTCACATCATCCCGCACTACGATGATCTGATGAAAATGACAGTGATGGATGTGATGACGCCAGAATTCATTTATGTTGGAGCGCAGACAAGACTGACCAGGGTGCTTCAACTCATGGTCAGTCACAGGATCAGAAGCATGCCGGTCATCGCGAGCAATCAGCGCCTCGTCGGCATGATTTCGCGCAGCGACGTGATGCGGGCCCTGCAATGCTGCGCCCGAAGCCACGCTTAGCACACTTCGCATCCGCGCGATCTGATTGAGCTGGCTCAATGATAAGGAGCGGGGTCGGTCGTACAAATCTTGAAGAGAAGACAGGAGCCACCATGACCATGCTCTCCGCAGCGCCCGCGCCAACTTTTGAGAAATCGGCTGCGGCTGGCGAAGCCGAATCTGCAAGAGCGGCCCGAAGCGCCCTGAGTTTTGCGGCTGCCCTGCAGGCGATGATTCTGGAGGAGGTCAGTTTCGTTGGGCAAGAGTTGCTCGACCGGGCGGTAACGGAAACCCATCTGTTCAACGAGTTCCTGTCGAAAGTGGCTGAGGCTCACTCCGTGAAAGACCTGAAGACAATGTGGGAAGAATGCGGTCGGCACCAGATCGATTTCATTCGCCGCGACTGCGAACGGTTGCTCAGGCACGACGAGCGAATGGCCGAAACCGCATCACGGCTGTTCGGGCGGGATCCACAAGCATGATCAGGTGTTAACAAGTCCGATCTTGCGTCCAAGCACGGTCACTTCGATTCGAATTTCCCTCCGGAGCATACGCAATGTCCACTTACCGGTTGAGCAACCTGCTCTCGCCGCGTTCCGTCGCGCTGGTGGGAGCAAGTCCACGACCGGGCTCGGTCGGCCGCGCCATCGTCCGGAACATTCGCAACGGGGGGTTCAAGGGCGAGTTTGGGCTGGTCAATAACCACTACGCCGAGATCGACGGCCTCGTGACCGTCGACAGTCTTGCCAAATTGCCGTTTGCGCCGGAGCTCGTGGTGATTACGGCGCCGGCTACGGCAGTGCCGAGCATTGTGGACGAGGCCGGGAAACGAGGAGCAGCTGGAGTTGTCATCATCCCCTCGGGACTCGGCCACAGCGCCGGCTCGCTCGCGGAGGCTGCCCAACGCGCCGCACAAAAATTTGGAATGCGGCTGATCGGGCCGAACTGCCTTGGAATTATGATCCCTCGTATTGGGCTTAATGCAAGCTTCTCTGCCCATACGCCGGCTCCTGGAAAGCTCGCGCTGGTCTCCCAGTCCGGCGCAATTGCCGCGGGTATGGTGGATTGGGCCGCACAGCGCGCAGTCGGCTTTTCCGGGATCGTTTCGATCGGAGACCAGTGCGACGTCGATATTGCCGATCTCCTCGATTACTTTGCTGCCGATACTGGGACACGGGCCATTCTGCTCTACATCGAAGCGATCAAGGACGCCCGCAAGTTCATGTCAGCCGCGCGCGCGGCGGCCAGGGTCAAGCCGGTCGTCGCGGTCAAGTCCGGGCGGATGGCACAGGGCGCGAAGGCGGCGGCGACCCACACCGGTGCGCTGGCCGGTTCGGACGCGGTCTATGATGCGGCATTCCGCCGCGCCGGCGTTTTGCGGGTCTCCGACCTTCGCGAACTGTTCGACTGCGCGGAAACGCTCGGACGCGTCGGCTCCCCACCGGGAAAGCGGCTCTCAATTTTGACCAATGGCGGCGGTCTTGGTGTACTCGCCATCGACCGCCTTGTTGAACTCGGCGGAATTCCGGCCGCGATTACGCCTGATACGCAGAGGGCACTCGATGCCGTGTTGCCGCCGACCTGGTCCAAATCCAATCCTATCGATATCATCGGTGATGCGGGTCCTGAACGCTATGCAAAGACGCTTGAGTTGTTGCTGACCGATCCCGGCAACGACGCGGTCCTTGTGATGAATGTACAGACGGCCGTCGCTTCTGCCGACGACATTGCCGATACAGTGACCGCCGTGGTTGCAAAACACCGTGAGCAACTTCACGGCCCGCTCAAACCGGTGCTCGCGGTCTGGGTTGGCGCGGATCAGAAGATCGGCGATCTCCTGAGCAGCCGCGGTATTCCGAACTACCCAACGGAAGATGATGCGGTTCTGGGCTTCATGCACCTCGTGCGACATCGCGAGGTGGTGGAGGAGCTGCAGCAAGTACCGCCGGCGATGCCCACTTCGTCCTCGCTGGATGCCGCCATCCCGCGGCGGATCGTCGAAGGAGCGATCCGCGATAGTCGCAAGTGGCTCGATCCGATCGAAATCAAGCGACTGCTTGGGGCTTATGACATTCCGATGGTGCCGACCTTTCTCGCCGCGAACGCGGACGAAGCGGTCGTCCACGCAGCCAACCTGTTCGCGCAAGGTGCAACCGTGGCGCTCAAGATCTTGTCGCGCGACATCGTTCACAAATCCGATGTCGGTGGCGTTGTCCTAAACCTTACCAATGCCGATGCCGTACGCGCAGCCGCCACCGATATCATTTCACGTGCGAAGGCGCTTCGCCCGCAGGCGCGGATATCCGGCGTTATCGTCCAGGCGATGATCGTGCGGCCGAAGGTCCGCGAACTCATCCTTGGCCTCGCGGACGACCCGACATTCGGCACTGTCATCGTATTCGGCCGCGGCGGTACGGCTGTGGAGATCATCAACGACAAGGCGCTGGCTTTGCCGCCTCTCGATCTGCAATTGGCGCAGGATCTGATTGGGCGCACCCGCGTCTCGCGACTGCTGCGCGCTTACCGCGATGTACCGGCGGTCAAACCCGACGCGGTGGCGATGGCGCTGGTCAAGCTCGCGCAAATGGCGGCCGATATCCCCGAGATCCGGGAGCTGGATATCAATCCGTTGCTGGCGGATGAAACGGGGGTGCTGGCGGTCGATGCACGCATCGCGGTGGGGCCTGCGCCACGCAAATTCACCGGGACAGATCCAGCCAATTTCGCTGTACGGCCGTATCCCTCGCAATGGCAGCGGTGCCTCGAAACCCGGGACGGTCGGCGCTTCCTGGCGCGACCCATTCGTCCCGAGGACGAGCCGGCGATTCACGAACTTCTGCGGCACGTCAGCCCCACTGATCTCAGGCTCCGATTCTTCGCGCCGATGAAGCAATTTACTCACGAGTTCATCGCCCGGCTGACGCAGCTTGACTACGCCCGCGCGATGGCCTTCGTGGCGCTTGACGAAAACACCAACGAAATCGTCGGCGTGGTCCGGATTCACTCCGATTCGAATTACGAGAACGCCGAATATGCGATCCTGCTGCGCTCGGACCTGAAGGGCAGGGGACTTGGCTGGGCGCTGATGCAGCTCATCATCGAATATGCGAGGTCGGAGGGCCTGAAGGCGATTTCCGGACAAGTGCTCGCTGAGAATACCGTGATGCTCGACATGTGCCGCCACCTCGGGTTCGACGTCAAGCTCGATCCCGCCGAGCGCGATATCTGCGATGTACGGCTGACACTCTAGACAGGCATGTGGATTATAGCTCGACTAGCGTCGATCGGCCTCGGCCTCTTGTTCCAACCGAAAAATATGCGCTCGTAGCGCATCGAAGCCGTCTTCGACGACATCGCTAAAGAGTGGATCCTTGTGAACGGTCGAGGCCGCAGCGATCTCCGTCCAATCGTCAGCGTCGAGCGCTTTCAGGGCGGCAGGAAAGAAATCGCGATCTTCCATCATGATGTGGCGCCGCTCATGCTCTATGAATTCGCGAACAAGGATATCCACATTTTGCCGAAGGATCTCGCGATCCGCCAGAATGGCATCGACCGCATGAGCGACCCGGCGCAAGCGTTCCGCCCCGTTTTGGTGTTCGCGAGCGAGATCGCCGACCCTCGCAGCCGCAGCGGGATCGCGAATTTTTAGCTTGGCGAAGACCAGATCTTCCTGGGGATGGTGATACACTTCCGGGTAAACTTCGAAGTAATGGATAACAGCGCGAATGACTTCATAGTCCGGGCGGTCCCCGAGATCGAAGATCTCAAATTCCCGCTCGAGGATGGCGAGCAGCTTCTCAATATTACGATGCTCTTGGTTGAGACGCTCAATGATCATTTGCCGCGGTCCTTAACTTTTGCACCAGGTCAAACGTGGGCCCGACAAGGTACGGTGATTTCAAAGGTGCGACACCGACACGACGCGGTAGGTATGCATCTCGCCGCCCTCGTTGATCGAGACATACTCGCCGACGACGAAATGCTCATCTGCGAAGTGAACTCCGATATCGTCGGGCACGCTCGGGTTCGAATCGTAGTGGAACGCCCAGCCGCCGCCCGAGCGATAGACGAGGTGGCCCAGCACGGTCTCCGCGCCGGGCCGCAGGCGCGCGACCCGACACGCATCACGAAAGTCGTGCCAAAGCATCGGATCGATCCTACCGTGTTCTTCCAGCGGGACAATGATGATGTAGCCAACGCTGGTATCGCCCTCGGGATGGCCGCGCTCTCGCGCAAGCTCAAGGTGAATTTGACGAAATTGCGATGGCAGTGACGCGTTCAGGATCGGTTTGAGATGCATTGTTCCCATGTGGATGTCGCTCCTTCCTCGCGGTTCATGCCGCCTGCGATGAATCCCGCGTTCCGGCGGGCTCCGTCCGGGGCTTCTTCAGGCTCTTGACGATGATGGTGATCAGGGGCGGGAGCAACGTTGGCAAAATCCCGCTCAGCGGATGGCGGATCACGCCGGTAAGCTGCGATTGCAGCGCGCGGGCCTCGAGCTGGAGCGCCTCGACCGAGGAGCCGTGGAGTTCAGTCGCGAGTTCGAGATCACGCCCGGACGGTCGACGCGCGGCGAGAGCGAACAGTATCGCGGCAATCGCGAAATTGATGGTGCCAAGGATGGCTGCGGCCAAGATCGCGCTCCAGATCTGCACCAGCGCGAAATATGCCGACAGCTCCAGCATCAAAAGCCCGAATGCTGCGATCAGAGCCGCGAAAGCCCGCAACCCCAGTCCGACAAGCAAATGCCGCATCCGGATGTCGGCGATAATCCTGTCGGTGCGCCAGAGCACGCGCAGGTTTCTGACCATATTCTCCGGGTTCACGCTAGTGCCTCCTCAGCGAGAAACCGACTATGGCGCCGAGCGCGAAGGCCGACGCGAGCGTGGCGACCGGCCGATCCGAGATGAGATCGCGGAGATGGCTCTCTTCATCCGTGAGAGTTTCGTTGAGTTCGTTCAGCGCGGTCGTGATCTGGTCGGCGAGCGCGTCAGCGGCAGCCTTCGAAGTATCGATAAATCCCTCGCGGGCCGTATTGAGAAGCTGTGAGACGTCTACCTTCAGAGCCTGCAGCTCATTGCCCAGTTCGCTCGAATTGAACATCGCGCTCACTTTCCTTGCATGATGCAAACAACTTTAGGCCGGCTGGCGAGGTCGCATTTGATTTGCGTCAACGTCGCCGCGACATTTCCTGGCTTGAGACAGGTCAAACCGCGGCGGCAGCCAATGGCGTAGGGAAAAGTGCTCGTTAGAAGGAATGCAATGTGGCGACTTCCCCTCTGTTGACGGCGACGCCGGCCCCCGGCGATCTGGTTGAGTTGCATGCTGGGGGATCCTGGATTGCCGCCAATGTGACGGCGCTGGAAGCGCTGTCCGACGCCGCGCTCGCCCGGATCGGTCGCGCAAAAAGAGTGATCGTCGACATGGCCGGCGTCAGCGACCTCGATACTCTCGGCGCCTGGCTGCTCGAGAAGATGTCGCGCCGGGCGAAGGCTGCCGGCCACAATGTCGAATTTATCGGTGTTGCCGAGAATTACGCCGGACTGGTCGAGGAGGTCCGCCAGGTCAATCGACGCAATCCTGCGCCGCCAGCCGCGCGAAATCCCTTTGTTGGGAGAATTGACGAAATCGGTCGCTCTGCGGTGGGATTGGCCGAGGATCTGGCGATCTTCCTGCAGATGCTGGGGGCATTGTTTCTGGCCGTCGTCGGCGTGTTGCGCCGGCCGAGGTCGTTGCGGGCAACCTCGCTGGTCTATCAACTCTATAAGGTTGGCTGGTCGGCTATTCCGATCATCGTCCTGATCACGTTCTTGATCGGCGCGATCATCGCGCAGCAGGGCATCTTCCATTTCCGCAAGTTCGGTGCCGATTCCTATGTCGTGGACATGGTCGGCATTCTGGTTTTGCGCGAACTCGGCGTGTTGATCGTTGCCATCATGGTGGCCGGTCGTTCCGGCAGCGCCTATACCGCCGAGCTCGGCTCGATGAAGATGCGCGAAGAGATCGACGCGCTGTCGACCATGGGGCTTGATCCAGTCGAGGTCTTGATATTGCCGCGCGTCGCCGCGCTGATTTGCGCGCTGCCGATCCTCAGCTTCATCGGGTCGATGGCTGCGCTTTACGGTGGTGGGCTGATCGCGTGGTTCTACGGCGGCATGGGGCCAGCCATCTTCATCGCCCGGCTGCACGACGCTGTATCGGTCACGCATTTCGAGGTCGGCATCATCAAGGCGCCGTTCATGGCGCTGGTGATCGGGATCATCGCCTGCAGCGAAGGCTTGCGGGTGAAGGGCAGCGCTGAGTCGCTGGGCAAGCAGACGACGACGTCGGTGGTCAAATCGATCTTCGTCGTCATCGTGCTCGACGGCTTGTTTGCTGTCTTCTTCGCATCCATAGGAATGTAGCGATGCGTGGGGTTTGGCAGTCCGCGATCAGCGTCAGCGACCTCGTGGTCGGCTTCGGCCGGCAGGTTGTGATCGATCATTTGTCCTTGGATGTCCGCAAAGGCGAGATCCTCGGGCTGGTCGGCGCCTCCGGCGGCGGCAAATCAGTGCTGATGCGGACGATTATCGGCCTTGTCCCGCGGCGGAGCGGAACGATCGAGGTCATGGGCGAAGAGATCTACACTTCGCAAGATCGAAATACCCAGAAAGCCGCCGGCCGATGGGGCATTCTGTTTCAGCAGGGCGCACTGTTTTCGTCGCTCACGGTCCGTCAGAACGTCCAATTTCCCTTGCGCGAAAACCTTGTGCTGTCCGATGGACTGATGGACGAGATTGCGACCGCGAAGCTCGAAATGGTGGGACTCACGCCGGAGGATGGCGACAAGTTTCCCTCCGAATTGTCCGGCGGCATGACCAAGCGCGTGGCGCTGGCGCGCGCGCTCGCGCTCGATCCGGCCATTGTGTTCCTTGACGAACCAACGTCAGGGCTGGATCCGATTGCCGCGGGCGATTTCGACGCGCTGATCAAGACATTGCAGGAAACATTGGGGCTAACGGTGTTCATGGTCACCCATGATCTCGCAAGCCTCAATACCGTGTGCGATCGCGTCGCAGCACTGGCCGACGGCAAGATCGTTGCCATCGGGCCGATGCGCGACCTGCTTCAATCCGAGCATCCCTGGGTGCGGGCCTATTTTCACGGCAAGCGCTCCCTGATGCTGCAACCAAAAGCGAGTTGAGAGATGGAAACCCGCGCACCCTTTGTCCTTATCGGCGCATTCGTCCTGGCCGCAATCGCCGCTGCGTTCGGCTTTGTGTATTGGCTGCATAACACCGGCGGCCTCGGTGCCCGCGCGACCTATCATGTTCAGTTCGAAGGCTCGGTGCCCGGTCTCTTGGTGGGCGCGGGGGTGTTGTTCAACGGCATTCGAGTCGGCGAGGTGACCGAACTCGGTCTCTCGCCGGATAACCCGCGCAGCGTCAGCGCGACCATTTCAGTTGACGCCACGACACCGGTTCGGCCAGACACCAAGGTGGGGTTGGAATTCCAGGGTCTGACCGGGGTCCCCGTGATCGCACTGGAAGGCGGCACGGCGCCTGCGGGCGCTGGGGGTGTGCCGACATTGATCGCAGAGCCCGGAGCAGGCCAGAGCATGACCCAGGCGGCGCGCGACGCATTGCGGCGCGTGGATTCGGTGCTGGCGGAGAATTCCGAGCCGCTGAAGGACACCATCGCCAACTTCAAGGTTTTCTCGGAAGGCCTGGCGCGCAACACCGGGAAGCTCGACGGCATCGTCGCAGGTCTAGAGAAGATGACGGGTGGCGGCGTGCCGGTGCAAAAGATCATTTATGATCTGGACGCCGTCAAGAATTTCGATCTCGCCGAGAAAACCCTGAATGGACAGTTGGCTATTCCCGAGCCGTCGGCGGTCGTGACGCTCGATACGCAGCGTTTTCTGTTCAGTCCAACCACGGATGTTCCAAGCTTTGCAGAGGCAATGTGGGCCGACACTATTCCAAAACTGGTCCAGACGCGCTTGATCGAGAGCTTCGAGAACTACGACATCACCCACGCGCCATTGCGGACAACCGATATCGGACAAGCCGACTATCAGCTTCTGATTGACATCAGGCGCTTTCGGATCGCGATGGACTCGACGCCGACAGCCGAGATCGCCTTATCGGCGAGGATTGTCGACAAGAGCGGAAAGATCATCGCTTCGCGCTTGATCGAGCAGACGCAACCATTGGACAGGCTCGAGCCGGCTGCGGCTGCGTTTAACATGGCTTTCGGCCGGATTGCCAAGGACATGGTCGCCTGGACCATCAAGGCGCTGTAGGGCGTCACGTCAAGGCGCTCGCGTGGCGCCGACACGGAATGGCTAGCGCGCCTTGCGCCGTTTTTTCGCATGGCCTTGAGCCAGCGGGATCGCGTCCTCTCCGACGCATTCTCGATCATTCCGAACATCGTGGTTCGAACGGGCGAGAACCCGACGAATTTGAATACATTCCGACAGTGGTCGTTTTCAATTCCTGCCGGCCTCCAGCTCTCAAACCAGGATCATGCGGCCTTTGAATCAGGCACGGTGTCCTTACCGGCCGTCTGAGCCTTGAGTTCGATGGCCCCAAGGGTACGTGCCGCTTCCAGCGCATACATGGCATCCTGCGCGCCTCGTTCCGTTGCACCTTTCAGCCATGCCTGGGAAATTTTGATCTTTTCGGCAAGGGACGGAGTGCCGTTGGACCTCCAGAGCAGATCCCAGAGCTCATTCGCTTCAGTTTGAATCCGCTCGAGCCAATGCCGATTGAACTCGACCAGCTTCTCCGAAAACTCAGATTGCGTCGTGATCGCCTTGGCCGCGAGGCTTTGAATGGACTTGGCCGTGTTCGCTGAAATGGATTGCCCGTCTGACATTGTGCAAACTCCTCCGCTTTTGGAGCATGGTGCTGCGGCTGCCAGAAAAATCGTTGACCTGTATCAATTTTCAGGAGTGGCTTGATTTAGGGTGTTCCTGGTTCGCTCAGCTCTTTGCACTCCGGCGATAGCTCCCGGCCGTGTCATCCGCGTAGCGACGCGCTGTTCGGCGCTTACGGTTTGATCCAGATCAATAGCAGTGAGGCGGCAAGGAAATAAGAAAAGTGGAGGCCGGCGCTTGCGCCGGCAAAATCATTACACGTGCGGCAGCGATGAAAGTCCTGTTCATCATCAATGATCCGCCTTACGGCACCGAGCGCGTCTACAACGCGCTGAGGCTCGCGCTGACTCTGCTCAAGAAGGATCTGGATACGCAAGTCACCGTCTTTCTGACGGCGGATGCCGTGCTGGCGGCCAAGGCGCGGCAGAAAACGCCAGACGGCTATTACAATATCGAGCGGATGCTAAAGCGCGTCCTCGCCGGCAAAGGCGCGGTACTTCTGTGCGGCACGTGCATGGACGCACGTGGGATTGCCGATGGCGAGGTCACGGAGGCGGCTCACCGTAGCACGATGGACGAGCTCGCCGCGGCTATGGTCCAGGCGGACAAGGTCTTGGTCTTCTAAATTTGGTGTCCATGAGAAGACCTTCGTTGGTTCTCGATCCTTCCGATCGCAGCTTTAGTCGCTCGGGTTGTTCCAACAAAAGCCGGCCGTTCCCGCCGCTCAATTGATCTAGCGCAAAATCACTTCGGCCCAAACGTGGCGATCTTGTCTTCCAAGCATCTCGGAGAATCTATTATGGACGCCGCAAGTATGAGTAGAGCCCGCGAAGGTCGCGCGCTCTGGCTTTCGACGATCGCTTTCACGATTTGCTTTGCGGTCTGGACGATCTTCTCGATCATCGGCATCCGCATCAGGCAAGAGCTCGGGCTGAACGATACCGAGTTCGGGTTGCTGGTCGGCACGCCGATCCTGAGTGGCTCGTTGATACGTCTGGTGCTCGGCATCTGGACCGATCAGTACGGCGGTCGGCGCATCTACACGATCGTGATGCTGTCGGCGGCGGTTGCGACCTACCTATTGACCTGGGCGCACAGCTATCCTCAGTTCCTGATCGCCGCCTTGTTCGTCGGCATGGCCGGTGGTTCCTTCGCCGTGGGCGTCGCCTATGTCTCGCGGTTCTATCCCACGGCCAAGCAGGGGACCGCGCTTGGCATTTTCGGCGCCGGCAATGTTGGCGCTGCCGTCACCAAGTTTCTGGCTCCGTTTGTCCTGGTTGCCTATGGCTGGCAGGCCGTGGCCCAGATCTGGGCGATCGCGATCGCCGCGATGGGAATCATCTTCTGGATCTTTGCCGACGAGGACCCGGTCGTGCGCGCGCGGCGCGAGCGTCACGAAAAGCCAAAGAGCACTTGGCTCGAACTCGAGCCGCTGAAGAACATCCAGGTCTGGCGCTTTGCGCTCTATTACTTCTTCGTATTCGGCGCCTTTGTAGCCCTCTCGCTTTGGCTGCCGCAATACCTGATCAAGGTCTACCGCGTCGACATCGAGACCGCCGGTATGATGGCGGCGATGTTCTCCTTCCCCGCCAGCGTATTCCGCGCCTATGGCGGCCATCTCTCCGATCGCTATGGCGCGCGGCGCGTCATGTATTGGACGTTCCAGGTCGCCGTCGCGGCCACCTTCCTGCTCTCCTATCCGCCGACCGACTATCTGGTGAAGACCGTCAACGGCACCGTCGGCTTCCATCTGGAAATGGGATTGGTGCCGTTCGTGATTACTATATTCGTGCTCGGGTTCTTCATGGCGCTGGGCAAGGCGGCCGTCTACAAGCACATCCCTGTCTACTATCCGAATAGCGTTGGCGCCGTCGGCGGCCTGGTTGGCATGATCGGCGGTCTCGGCGGCTTTGTGCTTCCGATCGCTTTCGGCGCGCTGGTCGATCTGACCGGGCTATGGACCAGCTGCTTCATGCTGCTGTTCCTGCTGGTGACGGGCGCACTGATCTGGATGCATGTCTCGATCCGCCAGATGGAGCGGGGCGTCGTCGGCGAGGCGCTGAAGAAGCTTCCCGAACTTCCCGAGATGGAGGAGATTCACAAGCCCGAGCATGTCGGCGCCTTATCCGGCGTGGTGCTGACCGACTGGCGTCCCGAAGACCGGACGTTCTGGGAAAGCGGCGGGCGAGCGATTGCGAGACGTAATCTCTGGATCTCGATCCCTGCGCTCTTGCTGTCGTTCGCGGTCTGGCAGGTCTGGTCGGTGGTGGTGGCAAAGCTCCCATCCGTCGGCTTCAGGTTCACGACCGACGAGCTGTTCTGGCTGGCGGCGCTGCCTGGCATTTCGGGCGCGGTCCTGCGGATATTCTATTCCTTCATGGTACCGATCTTCGGGGGAAGGTTGTGGACGACACTTGCGACATGGTCGCTTTTGATCCCTGCCGTCGGCATTGGTTACGCGGTGCAGAATCCAGCGACGCCGTATCCGATCTTCCTGGCACTGGCATTGCTGTGCGGCCTCGGTGGCGGCAACTTTGCCTCTTCGATGGCCAACATCTCCTTCTTCTTCCCGCGTGCGGAGAAGGGCAATGCGCTCGCGCTGAATGCCGGCCTCGGTAATCTCGGCGTCAGCGTTGTGCAGTTCGTTGTCCCGATCGTGATCACGGCCGGCGTATTCGGCTGGTTCGGCGGCGATCCGACGATGGTGAAGAGTGGCAGTGCTCAGGCTCCGCTCTGGCTCCAGAACGCCGGCTTCATCTGGGTGCCGTTCATCGTCGCGAGTGCCTTTGCGGCGTGGTTCGGCATGAACGACATTGCCTCCGCCAAGGCGTCGTTTGCCGACCAGGCGGTGATCTTCCAGCGCAAGCACAATTGGCTCATGTGCTGGCTTTATACAGGCACCTTCGGCTCGTTCATCGGCTACTCGGCGGGCTTCCCGCTCCTGGCGAAAACCCAGTTCCCCGCAGTGGATGCGTTGCAATTCGCCTTCCTCGGCCCGCTCGTCGGCGCGCTCTCGCGCTCGGCGACGGGGTGGATGGCCGACAAATGGGGCGGCGGCCGCGTCACGCTCGGCGTATTCGCGCTGATGATGGTCGGCGTGCTCGGGGTGCTCTACTTCCTCGGCATCAAGGATCAGCCCGGTGCATTCTGGGGATTCTTCGCGATGTTCCTGTTGCTGTTCTTCGCGACCGGTATCGGCAACGCGTCGACCTTCCAGATGATTCCAAACATCATGCGGACGGAGATGGACCGGCTGATGCCGACCGCCGATCCGGCGACGCGGTTACGCCAGGCCGAAAAGGAATCAGCCGCCATCACCGGCTTCACCTCGGCAGTCGCCGCTTTCGGCGCATTCTTTATTCCGAAATCATATGGAACGTCGATTGATCTCACCGGCGGCGTGCAGGCGGCGCTGTGGGCGTTCTTCATCTTCTACGTGACCTGCGTGGTCATCACCTGGGCTGTCTACACCCGCAAGGGCGGCCTGCTTCACGACATCGAACGCAATGGCCGCCTTCCGGCCGCGACGCAGCCTGCTGAATAAGGAGACGAGGGATGAGTCATTTCCTGGACCGGCTTTCGTTCTTCACGCGGAAGAAGGAAGAGTTCGCCGGCGGACACGGTGTCACCACGACCGAGGATCGCTCGTGGGAAGAGGGTTATCGGAAGCGTTGGCAGCACGACAAGATCGTGCGTTCGACCCATGGCGTCAATTGCACCGGCTCCTGCTCGTGGAAGGTCTACGTCAAGGGCGGTATCGTCACTTGGGAAACCCAGCAGACGGACTATCCGCGCACGCGTCCCGATCTCCCCAATCACGAACCGCGCGGCTGCGCGCGCGGCGCGAGCTATAGCTGGTATCTCTATTCCGGCAACCGCGTGAAATATCCGTTGGTGCGATCGCGGCTGATCAAGCTGTGGCGCTCGGCGCGCGCTACGATGACACCGGTCGCAGCATGGAAGTCGATCGTCGAGAACCCGGAAAAGCGCGCCTCCTACGTGCAGAAGCGCGGTCTCGGCGGCTTTGTTCGCGCGAATTGGGCCGAGGTCAACGAGATCGTCGCCGCGGCAAACGCCTATACCGCGAGGACCTATGGTCCGGATCGCGTGTTCGGATTCTCCCCGATCCCGGCGATGTCGATGGTGAGCTATGCGGCCGGCGCGCGATATTTGTCGCTGCTCGGCGGCGTCTGCATGTCCTTCTACGACTGGTATTGCGACCTGCCCCCGGCGTCGCCCCAGACCTGGGGCGAGCAGACCGACGTACCGGAGAGCGCGGATTGGTACAATTCCAGCTTTCTTATCCTGTGGGGTTCCAACGTCCCGCAGACGCGCACGCCTGACGCGCATTTTTATACCGAGGTTCGTTACAAGGGCGCGAAAAGCGTCGTGATCTGCCCGGACTATTCCGAGGCCTCGAAATTCGCGGATCTCTGGGTGTCGCCGAAGCAGGGGACCGATGCCGCGCTGGCCATGGCCATGGGCCACGTGATCCTCAAGGAATTCCACATCGATCGGCAGACCAAATATTTCAACGATTACGCGCGCCAGTATACGGATATGCCATTTCTGGTGCGTCTGGTGAAATCCGACGGCCGGCTCGTTCCTGAGCGGTTCGTGCGCGCCTCGGATTTCGCCACTTCGCTCGATCAGTCAAACAATCCCGAGTGGAAGACGGTCGCCTATGACGAGACAACAGGTGAGATCGTCGTGCCGAACGGCTCCGTCGGCTTCCGCTGGGGCGAGAAGGGCAAATGGAATCTGGAAGAGAAGGACTCCAAGAGCCGCGCGACAAAACTTCGTCTGTCGCTCGCCGACATCAAGGATGAACTGGCCGATGTCGCGTTTCCCTATTTCGGCAATCGCGAGCATGATCACTTCCGCGGCACCGATCATCCGGACGTCCTGATCCGCAAGGTTCCCGCCAAGCGCATCGCCCTGACGGACAGCGAAGTCCTCGTGGCGTCGGTGTTCGATCTGTTCGTTGCGAATTACGGCGTCGATCGCGGTTTTGGCGGCGATCATCTCGGCAAGAGCTATGACGATGTCGAACCTTACACGCCGGCATGGGCCGAGAAGATTTCCAGTGTGCCGCGCGAGCAAATCATCACGGTGGCGCGGGAGTTCGCGAAGAACGCAGAAAGGACCGGCGGCCGCTCCATGGTCATCGTCGGCGCCGGGCTGAACCACTGGTACCACATGGACATGAACTACCGCGGCATCATCAATATGCTGGTGATGTGCGGCTGCATCGGCCAATCCGGCGGCGGCTGGTCGCACTATGTGGGTCAGGAAAAGCTGCGCCCGCAGTCGGGCTGGACACCGCTGGCCTTTGCGCTCGACTGGGGACGACCGCCCCGACAGATGAATTCGACCTCGGCGTTCTATGCCCACACCGATCAGTGGCGCTACGAGACGCTTAATGTCGGCGAGATCTTGTCGCCGACAGCGCCGAAGGGACCGTGGGACGGGGCGCTGATCGACTACAACGCGCGCGCCGAGCGGATGGGCTGGCTGCCGTCCGCGCCGCAGCTCAAAACCAATCCGCTCGAGGTTTCCAAGCGTGTGGCCGCGCTGGGCTTCGATGCCAAGGAATATGTCGCCAAGGCGCTGAAGTCGGGTGAGTTGCGACTTTCCTGCGAGGATCCGGACGATCCCAAGAACTGGCCGCGCAACCTGTTCGTCTGGCGCTCCAATCTGTTGGGCGCCTCAGGCAAGGGCCACGAATATTTCCTCAAGCACCTGCTTGGCACCAAGCACGGCGTGCTGGGGAAAGATCTCGGCGAGCACGGTAGGAAGAAGCCAGCTGAGGTGACCTGGCATGACGAGGCGCCGGAAGGAAAGCTTGATCTCCTCGTGACACTCGACTTCCGGATGTCGACGACCTGCATGTATTCCGACATCGTGTTGCCGACCGCGACCTGGTATGAGAAGAACGACCTCAACACCTCCGACATGCATCCCTTTATTCACCCTCTGTCGGCGGCGATCGATCCGGTCTGGGAATCGCGCAGCGACTGGGACATCTACAAGGGCATCGCGGAGGCCTTCTCGAGGGTCGCCCCTGAAGTGCTCGGCGTCGAGAAGGACGTCGTGCTCACGCCCATCATGCACGACAGCGCCGGCGAGATCGCGCAGCCCTTCGACGTGAAGGACTGGAAGAAGGGCGAGATCGATCCGATCCCCGGCAAAACCATGCCAGCGGTGACCGTGGTCGAGCGCGACTATCCGAACCTCTACAAGCGCTTCACCTCGCTCGGGCCGTTGATGAACAAGCTCGGCAATGGCGGTAAAGGTATGGCCTGGAACACCGACCACGAGGTAGATCTGCTCAGGAAGCTCAATGGCGTCGTGGCCGAAGAGGGCGCAACCAAGGGTCTGGCCCGTATCGACAGCGCTATCGACGCCTGCGAGGTGATCCTGAGTCTGGCGCCGGAAACCAACGGCGAGGTCGCAGTCAAAGCCTGGGCTTCCCTCGGTGGGTTCACCGGGCGCGACCACACCCATCTTGCGATCTCGAAGGAGGACGAGAAGATCCGTTTCCGCGATATCGTCGCGCAGCCGCGCAAGATCATCTCTTCGCCGATCTGGTCCGGCCTGGAATCGGATAAGGTCTGCTACAACGCCGGCTACACCAACGTGCATGAGCTGATCCCGTGGCGCACGCTGACCGGCCGGCAGCAACTCTACCAGGATCACCTCTGGATGCGCGCCTTCGGCGAGGGGTTCTGCGTCTATCGGCCTCCGATCGACACCAAGACGATCAAGCCGGTGATCGACCGCAAGCCGAACGGCAATGCGCAGGTGGTGCTGAACTTCATCACCCCGCATCAGAAGTGGGGCATCCACTCCACCTACACCGACAATCTGTTGATGCTGACCTTGTCGCGCGGCGGACCGATCGTGTGGATCAGCGAGACCGACGCCAAGGCAGCCGGCATCGTCGATAACGACTGGATCGAGGCCTACAACACCAACGGCGCGCTGGTGGCGCGTGCCGTGGTCTCGCAGCGCGTCAAGCAGGGCATGTGCCTGATGTATCACGCGCAGGAGAAGATCGTGAACGTGCCGGGCTCGGAGCAGACTGGCCAGCGTGGCGGCATCCACAATTCGGTCACCCGCACCGTACTCAAGCCGACGCACATGATCGGCGGCTATGTGCAGCAGGCCTATGGCTTCAACTACTACGGAACCGTCGGCTCCAACCGCGACGAGTTCGTGATCGTCCGCAAGATGTCGAAGGTCGACTGGCTGGATCAGCCAGCCGACGAGCGGCCCGGAAACGCCCGTCTGGAGGCAGCAGAATGAAAATCCGCGCTCAAATCGCCATGGTGCTGAACCTCGATAAATGCATCGGGTGTCACACCTGCAGCGTGACCTGCAAGAACGTCTGGACCAGCCGCGAAGGCATGGAATACGCTTGGTTCAACAATGTCGAAACCAAACCAGGTATCGGCTATCCCAAGGATTGGGAAAATCAATCGCGCTGGAATGGCGGATGGAAGCGCAATCGCAATGGCTCGATCCAGCCGCGCATCGGCGGCAAGTGGCGCGTGCTGGCGAACATCTTCGCCAATCCGGACCTGCCGGAGATCGACGACTATTACGAGCCTTTCACCTTCGATTATCCGCACTTGCAAGCGGCGCCAGAGCTGCCGGCGATGCCGACGGCGCGCCCGCGCTCGCTGGTCTCGGGCGAGCGGCTCGAGAAGATCGAGTGGGGCCCGAACTGGGAGGAAATCCTCGGCGGCGAATTCGAAAAGCGCTCGCAGGACTACAATTTCGAGGGCGTGCAGAAGGAAATCTACGGCCAGTTCGAGAACACCTTCATGATGTATCTGCCGCGGCTGTGCGAGCACTGTCTCAACCCGGCCTGTGTCGCGGCGTGCCCCTCCGGCGCCATCTACAAGCGCGAGGAGGACGGCATCGTCCTGATCGACCAGGACAAATGCCGGGGCTGGCGGATGTGCGTCTCCGGCTGCCCCTACAAGAAGATCTATTACAATTGGTCGTCGGGCAAATCGGAGAAGTGCATCTTTTGCTATCCGCGCATCGAGGCCGGCCAGCCTACTGTCTGCTCGGAGACTTGCGTCGGACGCATCCGCTATCTCGGCGTGGTGCTCTACGACGCCGACCGCATCGCAGAAGCCGCGAGCAAGCCGGATGAGCGCGATCTCTATCAGGCTCAACTCGACGTCTTCCTCGACCCCAATGATCCCGCGATCATCGCGGAGGCTGAGCAGCAGGGCATTCCACATACCTGGTTGGAGGCGGCAAAAACCTCGCCGATCTGGAAGATGGCGATGGAATGGAAAGTCGCGTTCCCGCTGCACCCCGAATATCGCACGCTGCCGATGGTCTGGTACGTACCGCCGCTGTCGCCGATCACTTCGGCAGCATCCGCCGGCAAGATCGGGCTCGACGGCGAGATGCCCGACGTCAAGTCGCTGCGCATTCCCGTGCGATACCTGGCCAACCTGTTGACCGCCGGCGACGAGAAGCCGGTCACGCTCGCGCTCGAGCGTATGCTCGCGATGCGCGCCTTCATGAGGGCTAAGACGCTCGACGGCGTCGTGGACGAAGCCGTTGCCAACCGGGTCGGACTCAGGCCGGAACAGATCGACGACATGTATCGCATCATGGCAATCGCCAACTACGAAGACCGATTCGTCATCCCGACAGCGCATCGCGAGCTGGGGACCGACGCCTTCGACATCCGCGGCTCCTGCGGTTTCACTTTCGGCAACGGCTGCTCCGGTGGAGAAAGTGAGGTCAATCTGTTCGGCTCGCCGCGCAAGGCGAAAAATCCGATGGAGATGGCGTGATGAAGACCTTCAAGGTACTCTCTGCACTGCTCAGCTATCCCAGCGAGGAACTCGCCGATGCGGCGCCTGATTTCGGCGCAATTTTGGCTGCCGAAACCCTCATTCCTGCGGCGCAACGGCGCGCGCTCGATGTCTTGATCGAAGAAATCGCGACACACGACGTTTGCGGTCTGCAGGAACGTTACGGCCTGTTGTTCGACCGCAGCAAAACGCTGGCGCTCTATCTGTTCGAGCACGTCCATGGCGAAAGCCGCGACCGCGGCCAGGCCATGGTCGATTTGCGCGCCATGTACGAAAATGCAGGCCTTGTCATCGCTGCGAATGAGCTGCCCGACTATCTGCCGCTGTTTCTCGAATTCCTGTCGACGCGTCCGGTGGCGGAGGCGCAGGCACTGCTTGCGGACACCGCCCATATCCTCGCTGCCCTTGGCGAACGTCTCGACCGGCGGCAATCAGCCTACAAGGCAGTGTTCGACGCTCTGCTGGCGATCCCGCAAAAGGCGCCCCGGCGCGACGTCGTCGACGCGCTCCTGCAGAGCCCGGACGTGGATCCGATGGATCTCGTGGCGCTCGATGCGGCCTGGGAAGAAGAGGAAGTGCGGTTCGGTCCCGGTGAGCAAGGGCAGGGTGCCTGCAGCCATGATGGACTGATCGCAAAACTTCGCCACGCCACGCGTGCCGTCGGCCCGGCGCAGTCGCAATCGCAATGAGAGAGCCCAGACCATGCAAACGCTCAACGCAATCGTTTTCGGCTGGTATCCCTACCTTTGCCTCACCGTCTTCCTGTTTGGCAGTCTGGTCCGCTTTGACCGCGAGCAATATACGTGGCGAAGCGGGTCGAGCCAGTTGTTGCGGCGGCGACAGCTCGTCTGGGGTTCCAACCTGTTCCATGTCGGCATCCTCGTTATCTTCTTCGGCCATTTGGGCGGCCTGCTGACGCCGATCTGGGTCTTCGACATGCTCGGCGTGTCGCACGGATTCAAGCAGATGCTGGCGATCATCGTCGGCGGGATGGCGGGGCTGATGTGCCTTGCGGGAATCTCGCTGCTGACGCACCGCCGGCTATTCGATCCGCGCATCCGTGCCAATTCGTCCTTCGGCGACACCGCGATCCTGCTCATCCTGTTTGCGCAGTTGCTGTTGGGCCTTGCTACCATTCCGGTGTCGCTCGGCCACCTCGACGGGCATGAGATGGTGAAGTTCATGGGATGGGCGCAGGGAATCCTGGCGTTGCAGCCGGGGATCGCCGCCAATATCCTGGATGTGCATCCCATTTTCAAAGCGCATCTCGTGCTGGGCATGACGATCTTCCTCGTCTTCCCGTTCACGCGCCTGGTTCACATCTGGAGCGCGCCGGTCTGGTATCTCGGCCGCCGTGGCTACCAAGTCGTGCGCAGTCGTGATGGTGGCGTCCGCGCCAGGCCGCCAATGCAACCTGCGGAGTAAGGCCATGGACTGCTCTCTGGTTGAAGCGCTGCCCAAGCCGAAGACCGTCAGCGTCAACGGCACCATCATCCCGCACGAGATGATCGCCCGCGAGGTGCAAAACCATCCTGCGGAAAAGCCGATCTTGGCCTGGCAGGCTGCGGCGCGCGCGCTGGTGGTGCGCGAATTGCTGCTGCAGGAATCGCGACGTCTCAATATTGCGGCCGAGCCGCTGCGGGATACGGAGGGGCGCAGTGAGACGGCGGAAGAGGCGGCGATGCGCGCCCTGATCGAACTGGAGGTCGTCACGCCGGAGCCGGATGAGGCGGCCTGCCGGCGCTTTTACGAGCAGAATCGGCGGCGCTTCGGCACGGGGGATCTGTATGAGGCGGCGCATATCCTGATCGCTGCGCCGCGCGGCGATGCGACCGCGCGCATAGCGGCGCGCGCGACTGCCGAAAATATCCTGGCGTCGGTGCGCGAGGATCCCGACTTGTTTGCCGAGCTCGCACGCACTCGCTCCGATTGCAAGACGTCTGCAGCGGATGGCGGCTGCCTCGGGCAGGTAACCCGCGGCCAAACCGTCGACGAGTTCGAAACAGCGCTTGCGCGAATGCGTGAGGGGGAGCTTGCGATCGTGGAAACCCGCTATGGCTTCCATGTCGTCCGGCTTGACCGATGCGCGCCGGGGCAGATGCTGCCGTTTGAGCTGGTCCGCGATCGCATCGCCCATTACCTCGCAACCAGCGTTCAGCGCCGGGGTTTGGCGCAATATCTCGCTGTGTTGGCCGGCCGTGCCGAAATCACCGGAATTGCGCTCGTAGGTGCAAGCTCGCCGCTCGTGCAGTAGGGAAGGCCCATGCAGCTCGGAGAAATCATCCGGAACTTCAGCGAGGAGGCGAGGGCGGACGAGGCGCTGCTCGCCTGCAGCGATCTGGTTCTGCTCGCGCGCATCGGTGAAATGGCGGGCCGTTTTGACGAGACGATCGCGGAATATGCGGCCGGCGCGGTGCGGCGGTTTGCCAATCTGGCCTCGAGCGAGGACTGGCTCGCCTTGATGAACACGATCGAGCGCTCCGATGACCCCGGCATCGATACCCTGAGCCACATGCTGAACTGGTCGCTGAAGCAGGATGAAGCCGCAGCGAGATGCCGATGATCCGAGAGGGTATGCCGCCGCCTAGTGCACAATGGTGCCCCCGGTCATCAACATCCGCGGCACTGCATCGCCGCACTTGCGCATCTGGCTTGGGCCGGCGCACAAGGGGATGTTCGCTTCGCCTACAAGGCGGGGAGCGGATGACAGGGCTCAGGCCCCCCGCCCGTGCCTGGCTGGCGTTACAGCCGGAATTTGAGACCACGGAGCGGCGGTCAACGGACTAATTTCGGGCACGAGCAAACAGACCCATCACAAAGTCGCGCACTAGGGTGCCTACCTGTGATCGATCAATCGCGGCGAATTTGCAAGAGCGCGGCTGCGCCGACGAGAATGGTAAGCAACATCACTGCGACCAGCATCCGCATCACGCTGAAGTTCAACGCGCCGCGCTCAACAAAGACGGCGGTTACGAACGCGGCAATCGCAAACAGAATGCGGATGATCCAAGTCACTGGCGCGTCTCGCGCTGCGGCGTGCAAGTCAAACTCAGCCCGCCCTTGCCATTCCTTCGTCTTCGGGTGAGTTCAGGTACATGCCTGACATGGTTTCAACCCAGCAAAGATGATCGTGCACTTTTCGCACGCCATCGACGTTTTCTGCAGCGACAATGGCGGCCTCGCGGGAACGTTCGTCGGTGATAACCCCGCTCAAGTGAACGATGCCGTCGCGGACGATGACATTCAGACCGATAGGCCCCCACTCGACCTTTTCCAGCGCGTTGATAATGCGATTTCGGATGTGATCATCGTCGGCTGTGGGATCCGGGATATGCCGCGCCATACTCGCGACCGCCTGCAGCAGGTTCGCGCGCGTGACAATGCCGACAATCTTGTCGTTTCGAAGCACCGGTAGCCGCTTGACATTCCGCTTTTCCATGATGTCGACAATGTCAGCCAGATGCGCGTCTTCCGTGACGGTGACGGGCGAGGGGGTCATGATCTCAGAAACCTTGCAGCCGTGCTCGTGAACGAAGTCGCTCGCCGACTTGCCAGCGCCGAGAATGAATCTCAGCAAAGCGCCGCGCCTGCGCTCTGTCCCGATTTCACTCCGACGAATGAAATCTCCTTCCGAGACGATACCAACCAGCTTGCCGGATGCATCGACCACTGGAAGGCCGCTGATGTGCCGTCTGAGCATCAAGTTTGCCGCGTCAGCAATCGTCACATCAGGCCGGACTGTAATGACCGGTTTGGTCATTATCTGATGAGCGCGCATGTTGGTCTCCATTCAGTGTGACATCAGAGTCGGGATCGTCATGGTGCGCAGCATCGCGCGCGTGACGCCGCCCAGGATCCCCTCCTGCAGCCGCGAGTGGCCGTAGGCTCCCATCACGAGCATGTCGAGGTTTTGGTCAGCGGCCAGAGACAGGATGAAAGGTTGAACCTCGGAGCGCGACGCCGGCAAATCGATAAGCTCGATTGGCAGCCCGCTACGGGCCAGATGTTTGGCGAGCTTTTGCGGCGAAGCGTCCGCCGGCACGTTTTCTGCGCCATTGATTGAAATCGCGAACAGCGCGTCCGCTTGCTCAAGGAAGGGCCTGGCATCCTTGAGCGCGCGAGCAGCCAGTCGACTTCCATCCCAGCAGATGCCGATCCGCTTGGCGCTAAATGCGCCGCGGGAAATGTAGGGCACGAACAGGACGGGGCCGCCGGCCTGCAGCAGAAGCTCGGTCGGCACAGTGTTGTCATAGGTTTTCTGGTCTGTCTCCGGCTGCAGAACAACGGCGAGATCATAAAGCCGGGCGGCCGCTATAATCGACCCTGATGCGTCGGCCGGGATATCCGCGATGGCACGGCTGCCGTAGGAAATGCGGGCCAGACGCGCTTCGGTTTCAAAGACCGCGAGTGCCGTCGCGGCGCGCTCGGCAGCTTTCTCCTGCTCCATTTCGAAAACAGCGGCAACGGCGGGAGCTGCGGCTCCGTCAAAAGCAAAAGCGGCAGCGCCGGTCGATACATAGCCAAGCGCCAAAGCGTCGAGATGGGCGCCGAAGCCCGTCGCCAGAGCGATGGACGCATCGATGACGGGGCGCGACGGGCGCTCCGTTGGGATGTGTACGAGGATGTCCTTGATCATGTCGGCCTCCCTAGGATGAAAACATCATTTCACCCGCAAGAAGTGCTCGTATTGACTTGAATCAAGAGCCGGCCGCGGTCGCCTCTTACGTTTCGAGAAGCAGGGTTTCAGCTGTGAAGGACAAGACCATGACGTCGTTCGACGAGCGCGAAAATGCCTTCGAGGCGAAATTCGCGCACCAGGAGGAGCTCAGGTTCAAGCTGCGGGAGTACGCCCTCAGATTGCTGGCGCTTTGGGCCGCGGAACGTCTGGGCAAGACTGCCGAGGCCAGCGAGATATACGCGCGCAACATGGTCGCAATCGACGTCGCCAGCCCGATGCGCGAAGCCGCGCTTGAGTGGATCGCGACGGATCTGCGCGCCACAGGCATCAGCGAGCGGAAGGTCCGCCAGGCCATGGACAGATTCCTGGCACAGGCCGGTGCCCAGATACACGCCTCCGCGTCGTAACACCGGAATTATGCGCGCCTGCGACGTCAGGCGAACGTCATTTGCAACTGTCAAGCCGAGCACGCCGCTCCTTGATGTTGCAAGCCCGCCGCTTTAGGCCAATCATCGAGGCCTGCTCGTTCTTCATGATGAGGGCTGTCTCGTTGAAATTGTTACGGAGGGCGATCTACTCAGCCGTCTCCAATTGATTGTGGCACTGGAGCCAAGTCTCAGCGAGAGTCAGAGCATCGCCGAGGTGACATATTGACCGGGATGCGATGGAATTTCAGATTGCCTGAACTCGAGGAGAAGCTCGATCGGCTGGCAGATCGGGCGTTGCTTCAGATTTCCATGCAGGACTATCAACGTCTCTTCGGCGCGAACGATGCGGCCGCCGCCCGCCTCCGAAATTTCGCAAGAGGGCATGCTTGCGTTCCAATCACGCAACGCAGGCGATCTTCTTTCGCAAGAAGCTCATACGGTCCGATGAGAGTTTTAAGCCTCCGGAAAATGACCAAGTTGAGGGTCCGTTATGACGCTTCGTGTTCGTGGGCGACAGCCGGAAGACCTCGTTCCTGCGAAGCGAAGGCGATGAGAAGTTTCCGAATCTCAAGACCGATAGCGTGTCCGAGGACGACCAGTGGCGGCCGCTCGGCACTCACCTGACGAAGCTGAGATAGGAGGCGAGCGCCTCGATCTCGGCCGGCCCCAGTTGGCGAGCGACAATGGGCATCGGAGTGCCAACACCCGAATGATATCCTTGGCCCCACTGTTCGAGCCGCGCCTTCAGATAGAAGTAGGCTAATCCTCCGAGCCGCGGAATGTCCCGTACGCCAACGCCATTGGGGCCGTGACAGGCGTAACAAGCTGCAATGTTGGCTTCAGGAATGCCTTCCATATAGATCGTCCGGCCCGCAGCCGCGAGGGTCGGATCACCATCATTCGCGGGTTTGGGTTGGATGGTTGCAAAATAGGCCGCGAGATCACGCGCGGCTCCAGGATCGAGCGCGGCTACGGCTCCCCACATGTATTGCCTTGAAAACGGGTTGTCTCGCGTGTGCTCGCGAAAGTCTCTGATCTGTTTGAAGATGTAGGCCGGCCGCTGACCGGCCAGACGCGGGGCGACCATGTAGCCCTGGCCTGACGTGCCGTGACACCAGGTGCAATTCTTGACGTTGAGACCATCCCACGCCGCAGCCGGAGCGATGAAGGCCACCACCGCCAACAAGGCCATTTTCAGTCCGACGCGCCTCATGACCTCTGGCTCTTTCCTACGTTGGCCGACCGATACGGCATGATCCAATCGCGAACTTCATCGCAGGGTACCGACATAGGCGGCGACGGCCTCGATCTGTGCTCTCGTCAGATTGTGCGCCGTCGGCGCCATGATCGCGGATGTGTCGACCGCCGTTCCCTGACCTCGCACCCTGCTCCAATTCGTGAGCTGGCCAACGGTGTACTCATAGAGCTGGCCCGCCAGCCTTGGTATCTCGTTCTCGCCTTTCGCCTCGGCGCCATGACAGGCCGAGCAGGCCGGCACGTTGGATTCAGGCAGACCGTTGTCGAAGATTTCCTTGCCCAGCGCCAACGACCGCCGCGGCGCGCCTCCGATCGGTGGCGGATCGAGATGCTTGAAATCCGCAGCCAGCGCCGAAACCATCGAAGGGCTCAGCACATGTGCGACGTTCTGCATCACCGGGTTGGTGCGCCGCCGTTCGATGAAAGCGCGCAACTGAGCCTCGATATATTGCGGCTGCTGCCCAGCCAGTCGGGGCATCGGAAACCAGCCGCGATAGCCCTCGCCGGAGAGGCCGTGGCAAGTCTTGCAGTATACAAGCTTGCCCTCGATGCCGCCTCTTGCCGCGACTGCAATGATGCCTCCGTCCGCGCGACCGGTTGCGGTGAACGCAAAAGCCGCGATCCCGGGCAGCAGCGCCGCGCCGAAGACCAACGCCCGCCAGGCTATCGTCAGCCTTGCTGGGAGCAGAACGGCCATTACCAACCAGCTCCCCAGATGTGGAAGTTGAAGCCGACCTTCACGACCTGGACGTTTTGCTTGACGTCCACGAGGCCCGAAAATCCGTTGATCCCATCGGTCATCAGGACGTTGCCGTGGCCGAATTGATAAAAATCGTACTCGACGTTGGCGGACCAATGTTGAGTAAAAGCCCAGTCCACACCGCCGCCCACGACCCAGCCAAAGCGATTGTCCAGCCCCCTGAAGTCGTAGGGCAGCCCCGTGAACGCGCCGCTGACCTCGAACTTGTCGCCGGCCAGCGCTGCGCCGCCCCGCGCATAGAGCAGCACATTGTCGAATGCGTAACCCACGCGCCCGGTCACGCTGGCGAGGAAGTCAGTGTTGGCCTGGACCAGTGCGGCGTCGCCAGGAAAGCCGAGCGGCAGCCCCGTGGCTTTCGAGCCTCGCATGGTTGAACCGGAGGCCGACCCTTCGATACCGATCACGAATGAGGATGGAAATTCATAGTCACAGCCGATCTGCCCACCGATCACCGCACCGGTCGGCGCCGGATTGACGGTCGTGACCCCTGTCGTCGTTCCCGCCCCCAGGAACGAGTCCTGCACAAGCTGCACAGGATCGGTGATGTCCTTCTGCGCGAAGGCACCGCCGATATGTCCTCCGAGATAGCAACTGCTCCAGGTGAAGCGCTCGACGAAGGGAGCCGGCGCCTTGATCGGCATGTCGGCTGCGAGTGCGGGTCCCGCTACTGTCGTCGCGAGCGCCGCGAGGTTGGCAAGAAGCAATCTTTTCATCGAACGTTCTCCCTCGGCGGGGCGGCTCCTACATGGCGAACCAAGCGTGGAGGAACAGCGTGTTGTTGTTCTGGGCACCGACCGTGGTGCCGTTGAGCTTGTTGTAATAGGTGTATTGCAGACCGATCCGCGCGTTGAACCAGGGCCATAGCGGCGATTTGCTGACGCCGAACGGGATGTAGGCGATCTCGGCGGTCCAGCCGTTGCTGTTTGGCGTCAGCGCCACTCCGGTGAGCGGGTCAGTCCCAAACAGGATGGCGTCGCTCGTGCCCCAGACGTTGAAATACTGCCCCGTCAGGACCACGCGGTTGTCGCTGCCCAGGGCCAGCGAGGCCTGCAGCTTCATGGTGTTGAGTTGATTGGTCAGATTGGACGAGCCGGCGTTTGCAAACGTCTGGTCGAGCCGCTGGAATTCGCGGATAAAGCTGCCGCGCAACGTGAACCAGAAATTGTCGCCCTGATACTGGTATTGCGAGTCAAAACCGATGTCGGTGAACTTGTCCGCCATCGGAAACACGTCGCTCGTCCAGCTCGCGAAACTCGTATCGATCCACGGATGCACTTGCGTATACAGGCCGAAGGTGCCGAGCATGAAGGAATGCCGGCCCCAGTGCGGCTCGATCGCGGCGCGCCAATACGGCGCAACGCCGCCCAACAGGCCCGGCGCGGCAAACGGATCGGTGCCGACGGCGTTCTGCTGGCTGAAGCTCAGCGTCTTGTAGCCAGTGACTTCGAGATAGAGCAGATCGTTGATGAACGTGTAGACACCGACGCCGCCGACATGCGCAGCAAAGGCGCCCTCGACGATTGTCGTGGGCTGTTGCGGTCCCAGGATCGTCGACACGGCATATGGGAAGGACCAAGCCGGCGTGGTGTTCCAGACGTCCTGCACGGACGGATTGTTGTTGGCGGTGATGCCGTAGATGAAATCAAGCGGTCCGAGACTGCCGGTGCCGGCAAAACGGACATCGGTGTTGTCCCAGGTCCAGGTGTGACCGAATGGATCGCCGAATCCACCGGGCGGCGGCGCGTTGTAGGTGACTTGCGCAAAGGCGCCGATGTCATTGGTGATCGCGCCGCCCCAGAAGGCGCTGAACGGGGACAGCACGACGTTGTCATTCGGATTATAGGGAGCGGTCGGCGGCGGCAACGGCGCCTGCGTGTGCGTATAGCCGACGATCGCCATCATCGAGACCGGCGGCACCCACTCCTTATCGTCGCCGTTGATGCTCGCATTTGCGTTCAGGTCACTGGCGCCCGGAGCCGGCGGCCCCGCGACCGCACTCGCATAGGCACGCAGCTTCTGGTACTCCGCACGCGCCGCGATGCCGGCATTCGAAGAGAACGGCGTGGTACGAAACGGACCGCCGCCCGGCGTATAGCCAAGCAGCTTGAAGCGTCGCCCATAGGGCGTGAGCGCGGGAAAATCGGTGTGACAGGTGCCGCAGGGCTGACCGGTCTGCCGCGCAAAACTCGGCAGCGCGTTTGCCGGCGTGACGCTTCCGACGATCAGGATAGTCGCCGTCACGGCAGCGAACGCAATCGCAGCGACGAATCTGCCCCGCGGCCAAGTTCGATAAAGACGTGTCCCCCGCATCGTGCGCCAATCCGTCCTTGCGGCGCTTGAACGCAAACGCGAACCGCGCCGCCCGCGTCACAAGTAGGCCAACACTTGCGTCCTTTCGCCAAGCTGCATTCGTTGCTACCGATTTGATTTCGGTAACAGCGCGACAAATTTGCAACTATAGATTGAGTAAGCAGAACCCCACCGCGCGACGAAACGAGGCGTCCCGTCGAGTGCACCGCAATAGAATCGACGAGAGTCCCCTCGTCGTGAATCAGTAGAAGGCGGCTTGGTCGATCCGGCCTTGATCTCGATCAAATGCGTTCGAAAAAATCCGGCTGGACCAGATCGGGCGTCGAGGCGTAGCTTGCGCCTGTTCGGGGCAAGGGGAGGTCTATGAGCTCACGATCGATATCGCGGATCGCTGGTCTGTCATTCGCCCTTGCAATTGCCGCGGTGCCGGCCGCCGCGGAGAACAAGGAAGCGGCCGTTTCTCCGCAGGCGCTCAAAGCCAAGACCGACTATTGCAAGACCTGCCATGGCATCCAGGGGCAGGGTTTTCGCGGAGCCGCTCCAATGCCTCGGCTGGCGGGGCAGCAACCGGAGTACATCAAGAATCAATTGCAGGCCTTTATCGAACACAGCCGGGTAAACCCGGTGATGAACAACGTGGCGCATGTGCTGTCGCCGGAGATGGTGACGGCCTTATCCGACTATTTCAAGGACCTCAATCCGAAACCGCTGGGGGGAGACGAAGCATCCACGGAGCCCGTGGCGGAAGGAAAGAAGATTTTCGAAGAAGGCATACCGAGCGCCAGCGTCCCGCCTTGCGCCTCATGCCACGGGGAGGACGCGAAGGGTAACGGTGAATTTCCGCGCTTGGCGGGTCAGCTTCCGGACTACATCTTCCGCAAGCTGACCGGCTGGGACAAGGAACGACATTCCGAAAGCTCGGCCATCATGCAGCCGATCGCGCATGAGTTGAACCAAGCGCAAATCAAGGCGGTCGCGGCCTATGTGAGCCAATTGAACTGAGCGGCAGCCTCGCGTCAGTTCAATAGACGCCGCTCGTAGTCGATCAGAAGCTTCTTGATATCCGCGAGATTTATCAGCGTATCGGCGAGCGTCAGGACGCGCAACCTTTCGTCGCTACATTCGATCCGCGCAGCCTGCGCGATACGGGCATCGGCAAGCTTCCTGAGTTGATCCGGGGTCAGAGCAAGGCTCGGTGCGGTTCTCGACATTATCGATTTCCCCACAAGCGTCGGGCGCAACAGCACGATCTCATGCCCTAGAGAACACCATGACGCCTTCACATAGGTTAGTGTCTTGCGGTTACCAACGCGGTTTGCTCCAACCCGGTCAGCAAGACCCCGTTCGGCACGATGCGGATGACGTTCCGCTCCTCGAGCTTGGCAAGGGTGCGACTGACCGTTTCGAGCTGGAGCCCGAGAAAGTCGGCGATGTCCTGGCGCCGCATCGGCAAGGGCACAGGTTGCGATGGCCCTAGGTCCGCGATGCGATTTCGCCAGCCGACGAGGAAGGCTGCAACCTTTTCTTCCGCCGAGGCGTTGCCAAGCAGCATCAACTGCTCCTGAGCGGTCTCAAGCTCTCGGGTCGCGAACTCGATCAACAGGCACATCACGTTAGGGCTTGATTGAATGAAGCGCTTGAGCTCCTCGCGCGGAAATTGGCACACGCTAGCCTCACCAACGGCCTCGGCCGAGAAGCTGAACCGATCGACAAGCGGCATCGCCAGAAAATCACTGGGCTGCGCGAAAGCCACCACCTGACGCCGCCCGTCCGGGAGCATCTTGTAGAGGCGCACGACCCCGCGGGACAGTCCGAACGCGCTTTCGGCGCGCTCGTCCTCAGAGAAGATCGTCTGTCCTGCGTGGAATGCGAGGGGCGTCGCGAGGCGTTGCAGCTCCGCCAGTTCGCGTCCGTCGCAGGACTCGCCGCAGAACAGCGTTGGAAAAAAGGTCGCCGTACGAGGCATGTAGCACCTTCACCGCCATGCTCGCGTCGAAGAGGGCTGTTTTCATCACAAGGCCCCCAGTCGGGATTTGAGCTATTATCTTCCCTTAATGCTTGTGATCGAATTTCACTTTGAGGCACATCAACTAATCCGGAAACAAGCCCTCTCGGTGGTATTCGTGTTGGTAGACCCGTATTCTGCATTTTGAAATATAGAATAGAAACAAGATATTAGGAATGAAATTCGACGCCGCCCCCGGCACCAAAACCAGCAATCTCGGAGATTGCTGGGGTTTTGTTCCTGCCTTCTTCTCGTTTTCTCGTTGCCTCGAACCCACGGCTACGCCCAGTTCGCCGTGACGCGTCGCATCCATTTCGTCGATGGGGGCCCGGCCGCAAGACCATTTGCCCCAAATCGGGCTTCTCGGAGAGCCCCCGCCGCTTCGGTCCGGTTGCCGTGTCGTCACGCGATTCGAATGGCAAGGGGAGAACGATTCCCGCAGTGTCGTTGCCTTTCAGAGTCATCGCGAAATAGCCACAACAGGCGGGCTAGGTTTTACCCGGTCAGAAAGACGCATGGGACGGCTACGATGTTCTGGAAATCATCTCTCGTTTTGGGAGCCGCCCTCTACATCGCCGCATTTCCTGCAAGCGCGCAGCAGAGCGCGGAGTTCGACGCGTGCATGGGCCAAGCCGACGGCGTTTCCTCGAAAATGTTGGATTGCGGCAAAGCCGAAATCGGTAAGTGGGACGTGAGGCTGAATGCCGCCTATCAGACGCTTCTGCATGGGGCCGCGGACAAGAAGCCAGCGCAATTGCAGCAAGAGCAGAGGACCTGGCTCAAACATCATTTGAGCGAGACCCACCGTCTGGCTACTGACCCTAACAATGGGTCCGTCGCATTCCTCGACTCGCAGTCTTTTGAATTGGATGACCTGGTCGAGCGAACGTTGCAGCTTGAAAAGCGCGTCAACGGGAAGCCCTGAGCGGTCACTCCGGTCCGTCTTACGGTTGCGCAGGGAAACGGGATACCTTCGTCAAATCAATACTTGAAGCGGATATCGGTATCGGTGGTTGCGCCTCCAGGATCTGAACCTAGCCAGGGGTTCCAACAAGCGGCAGCTTCCGGCGAGACATAAAGATGCTTCCCAGCGAGCTAGTCTAGGCTGCTCGCCAATAACAAAACAAAGCTCCCCGCGATTGTTGGTTTCGCGATGACCTCCGCCACTGTTCCAAGCGCTCACGCCACCATGCTGAGGACAAACAGCGGTTCGTCGTGTCGGTCGTTGCGTATGATTCCCTCCCTGGCTACCATGCTTCGCCCTTCGGGCTACGCGGGGCGCAGCCGGGCATCGCGCGTGCCAACACTCTCCTTCCACCACCGTGAAACGATCAGCCCGCCCTGGACCGAGGTGCCGTCCCTGTCGCTTGGCGAGGGCGAGGCGCGCGAGCATCTGCTTGTCGCAGAAGATGGCGTGCCGTTGCGCCGCCTTGATCTGTGCCGGGATGGCAGCGAGACCTGGTTCAAGGTCGAGGCCGTCGCCTGGGACGATCTGATCGTCGTCGGCTTTGCCGCGCGCGTCTATCTCCTGCGTGGCGCCACGGTGGCGTGCTGGTTTCGGCTGTCCGATTATTTCTGCGGCCTTCATCCCGGCGATGGCTGGCTTCTGATTGCGTCTGGCACGAACGTCACCCGCATGGATCAGGCGGGCCAGGTCATGTGGCGAAGCGCGCGGCTCGCGATCGATGGCGTCATCATCGAACGTGTTGCGTCCGGCGTCGTTGAGGGGCAGGGCGAGTGGGATCCGCCCGGCGGCTGGAAGGCATTTCGCATCCGGCTCGCAGACGGCAAGGTCGCATCGTAAAACGCGGGCCATTCGAGGGACGGCGAGAGCTAAAGCGGACTGCCGCGTGCTGCCAGGCGTCAGCATCTTTTATTCAAATGTCAAACAGCCACTCTGTCGTCGTCCCGGCCAAGCGAAGCGCAAGCCGGGACAACCGTGTAGAGAGGCGAAGATGCGTCAAATCACTGTCGCGGCATGATTTGCCCGAGTTGCGCATCGCCGGTGTCCCTCTGAGGCGCCGCGCGCAAGATCAGGCCAAATCAAGGCCGTCACTAACCTGGGCTAATTTTTTGCGCCATCGCGCGGGACGCAGCCCGCCCACAAACGCATTGCTCGATCACCTTTCGAACAAGATGGCGACACGTTTGCTCGTTGCCGTCGCGCGCGGCAGGGGGATTCACACCAAGGAGTCCTCCCAATGTACAGAGCTGTTTGTATCGTATCCGCGTTATTGGCTCTCTCCGTTCAAGCCGAAGCCCGCCCTCATCATGCTCGTCACCGCGTCCAATATCATCGCGTCGTATATTTTCATCGCGTCCGACATTTTCGGGAAGCGATGACCATGCTGCCCAGCGACGAACGTATCGTCGGCGGCCGTCCTGCAGGATGCCCGCACGCGTTCTGCGGATGCGAGGCGTCGCTCTACAAGTTCGGTCGCATTATCCCCGGACTCAATCTCGCATCAAACTGGCGCCGTTTCCCTCGCGCCGCTCCCGCGCCGGGTATGGCGGCGGTTCGCTCAGGCCACATCATGATCCTGCAGCAGCAGGTCGCCGGTAACGTCTGGGTTGTGCACGACGGTAATTCCGGCGGCCACGTCACGCGAGAGCACCCACGCTCCATCGCCGGCTACACGATCGTGGACCCCAGCGGGGCGACCGGCGTCTACAGCTTCACCAATCCCCCTCGGGCTTCGTACCGTTCTGCGTGGAGAGGCAGAAGGATCGCACGCGGCTTCAACGGCTAGCCGCAAGACCGTTTGGCTCCGGCACCCTCGTGAGTGCTGGAGCCGCGGACGGCCGCGGCTTCGCTCAGTCGCATGCGTCTCTCATTGCGGCGATATCTGGCGTCGCGGTGTTGTCCGGATCGCAGATGTGACGAACAGCTTCCGCCCATGATATGGCGGCTGGATGATCTCCTGACCCATTCGGGCTGGGCACAGACCATGTAATATCCCGGCAAAGGCGGGTGCCGGTCGAGATGGATGCGGGGCGGCATTTATTTATGGTCTATGCTGTGCCAGTTGCGATCATCAAGGAAATGGAAGCCGCGGCGCGGGCCGGCCGGTCCATCGATGGGCTGGCCGAGTACATGCCGCCCTGGCTCAAGGAATTGGCTGGGCTGCTTGACCAACTGATCAGCGCCGAAAGACGCCCCGATTTCCGGACTGCACTTGTTGCGAAAGCGCGCGATTGGCATGTGCTGGATGCCGCAGCGTGGGACCGCATCCATGCCGCGTTTCTTGTCGCCTGCATCGCGCAGGCGCTGAAGGAGGCCGAGGCCGTGCAGCCGCAGCGGCTTCCGGCCTACCGGGAGACAATCGAAGCCGTGTGCAACGACGCCAGCGCAGCCGTGGCCGGCCAAGGCGACCTCGCCGCTGCGCATGCCGCCGCCTGGCCGTGGTCAGCTTCGGAAGGGCCGTTGGCGTCCCAGCCGCCGGACATGCCGGCGGAGGCGACGTGGGCGGCAAAATGCGCGGCGGAGGCGGCGTGGGCGGCGTCGGCCGGTGAGCCGTGGGGGACGAACTCCGCGGCGCATTCTGCGGCGGTTGTGATCTGGGGCGACCCCGGCGCATGGGCGGCAAACGCCTGGTCCCTTGTCGGACGCCTGTTTTCTCTGTTCAACGCCGAATTCGCGACGGCGAAGGGATGGCGCGCGCCCTTGCGTCCGTGAGTGTGAAGGGCGTCCTTGACGCGTGTTTGAGGATGCGGCAGCTCATTTTGATATGTTCACTGCCCCATCGAGTCACCCATCATGAGCCGTTTCTGGAGCCCCGTCGTCCACACGCTCTCGCCCTACGTGCCGGGCGAGCAGCCGAAGCAGGACGGCGTCATCAAGCTCAATACCAACGAGAATCCTTATCCGCCTTCGCCGCGCGTGGCCGAGGCGATCGCTTCGGCTATGAGTCGCCTGCGGCTCTACCCCGATCCGCGAGCTTCCCTGCTGCGCGAGGCGATCGCGTCGCGCTACGGCGTTGCGCCGGACGAGGTCTTCGTCGGCAACGGCTCGGATGAGGTTCTGGCCCATACCTTCCAGGCGCTTTTGAAGCATGACGCACCGCTCCTGTTTCCGGACGTCACCTATAGCTTCTTTCCAGTCTGGTCCGAGCTCTATGGTGTCAGCTGCGAGGCGGTGCCGCTCGATGCCGCGATGCGCCTGCAGCTTGCCGACTACCGGCGGCCGTGCAGCGCGATCCTGCTGCCCAATCCCAACGCGCCGACCGGCATCGCCTTGCCGCGCGCAGCGATCGAGCAGCTTCTGGCCGAGCATCCGGAGCAGCTCGTGGTGATCGACGAGGCTTACGTCGACTTCGGCGCCGAAAGCGCGGTGCCGCTGGTGGCGCGCCACGACAATCTGCTCGTCGTTCAGACCCTCTCCAAGTCGCGGGCGCTGGCGGGCCTCAGGGTCGGCTTTGCGATCGGCAAGCGGCCTCTGATCGAGGCGCTGGACCGGGTGAAGGACAGCTTCAATTCCTACCCGCTCGATCGACTCGCTATCGCCGGCGCCGTCGCGGCTCTCGAGGACAATGCATGGTTTGCCGAGACGTGCAAAAGGATCATCGCGAGCCGCGAAACGCTCACCCACGCCCTCTCCGGTCTCGGCTTCGAGGTTCTGCCGTCGCTCGCGAACTTCGTGTTCGCGCGTCATCCCCGCCGCGGCGGCGCGGAGCTCGCGGCCGCGCTTCGTGAGCGCGGCGTCCTGGTGCGGCACTTTGGGAGACCGCGGATCAAGGACTTCCTGCGCATCACGGTCGGAACCGAGGATCAATGCAGCCGCCTGGTTGGCGTCCTGCGCAGTCTGCTTTGATCGCCGCCGGCGAATTTGGAACTGCCAGGTCCGTCGTGGTTCGAATCGCTGAAAGCAGCGACCAATCGCGGCTTGCGGGATTATGATTGTCGCCAGGCGAGGGGGATGCCCGTCAGACCTTGATCACGAATCGTGTAAGGGCAGTGTCCGATCGGGAGTCAAAGTCGTGGCACTATTTCCGGACCGGAAATCAAAGGCACTCGCCATCGCACTGGCTTGCGTCATTGCGATCGTCTGCTTCGGCACGCTGTACCTCGTGGGCGATCTGGCACGATTTCAGGAGGTCAACGTAATCGAGGAGAGCCAGACGGCCCTGCGCGGTGTCAATGATCCGCAACAACTGGATCAAGTGCTCAAGCGTCATCCTTCCAATCGGGTTCTGAAGCTGGTTGCGCTGGCGAACCGGGACTCGATCGAGATGGATGCCGCCAGCCGCAAACTGTTGAGTGAAGCCGAGCCTGGGGAGCTTTGGCAACGAATGGAGAAGGGATTCTCCAGCCGTGCCGATGTGGAGGCGCTTGGCCGCGATCTGAAGCTCGCGGAAAGCAACGCGGCTGGTCTTGGGTCGCGCTACGACAATCTGCTCAAGGCTGCGCGCGACAAGGTCGAGCACGACGCAGGCGTGCTGGAAGGACGAAGCGAGACGTTCACGACCTTCATGACCATGATCGACGGGCAGCACGGGCGCATGAAGGCCGTCATGTCAAAAATCGCGGCCTCGCGCCTCGAATATTTCGTCGCCTACGAGACATGCGTTGCCCTGTTGGCCCACGAATTTGCCGTAACCAAGGTGGTCAACGGGCAGTACATCTTTCCCCTTCAATCCCAGGCGGACAGCTACAACAACGCGGCGGCGACGATGGCGGCGGCTGCGAAGCGTCTGTCTGAGCTGGAGACTGAAAGGACGAGTCTGAGGCAGTCGCAGTTCGGCAAATGGAAGAATTTTGTCGGCGATTGAAACGACAGACCCGGCGCGCCGTCAGCGCTCGCGCGGGGCGATTCACGCGCACGCTCTGCCGTCCCGTTCATGGGGGTGCGCCAGGCCGCTAGTCCCAAAAGGACTAGTCATTAAGCTCCGTTGAAAAGACGCAATTTCCACCGGTTTCGCCACGATCATTTGACTCGACTTTGGGGTCGTGGCTGGAGAAGCGCTCGCGCCATGGTGGACCGCGACGGACAGCGTATCGAATCGCCGACGGACATCTGGCGGCTCCGTTGCCAAAGATGCGCGGCGTACGCCTGGCTCACCTGTTCAATTCTCGATTCCCGCCGCGGCAACACCGTCCGCTTGTACCGGTGCGCCGCGTGCGGAGAACACGTTTGGGACGACGGAAGCCAACCTAGTCAGCGCGATATGGGGAGATTCGGGGACGAGTTGATGCATCCATAACGCTTTCGCAGTTTGAATTGCCGGGGCGACATGCGTCCTCGAGCCCGAGGCGCCGGCCTGGCGATCCGCGGGCTGGAGGCAACCAGCTCTTTTGGAGTGAGTAACATTGCCGGAGGAGTGAATACGATGAGAGGACAGAATGCTGCGGTGAGGCCCTTCGATGTCGGTCAGATCGAAGGGGATATCCGGGAAGTCATTCAACAAAGGCCTCCGCACATCCAGGCGGTCGAGCACGTGACCCGACCTCCGGCGGTTCCGGAGTATGTCAGCCATCGCGAAGACGTAACCGAGATCGGCAAGCTCTCGGCCGAGGCCCTTGTCAGGGAATATGAGGTGACTGCGAAGGAAATCGAAGCCATGGGCGAATTTGTGAAAGAAATGGCCCAGCGCTGCGAGCAGCTCACCACGTCGGCGTCCGACATGCTCAAGGACATCAGGGCGACCGCGGCGCGCTATCGCAAGGAGGGAAAGCGCATCTTCAACGAAATCGAATCCTGCTCCAGCGCGACGGACGAAGTCCGTCGGCTATGCGAGACATTCCGGGACAAGATCGCGGCGAAAGCCGCCGAGGGGGCGACATGATCGTCTACTGGGTGGTGCCGTACCTTGTGGTCGCGGCACCGCCCATCATCGTGCTGCTCTCGGTCATGGTCGGCGGTTGCACGATGACGAGGACCGCCAGCGGGCCGGCCGATCAGGCGCGGTTCTATTCCGACCCGGACAGCCGGGCCGGCGATGAACTGATCAAGGAGCTGAAGCGCCGCGAGGTCCGCGCGGAGCTCCGGCGCATCGTCGAGGAGGCGCAGCGATGATCTGTGATTGCTGCCGGCGCAATGTGGATGACGTCAAGGCTTCATTCTGGCATGGGGAGGCCATGATGTGCCGCGAGTGTTTCGCGCAATGGTGCGATCCCGATAACGTTCACATCGGCGCGGACGATGCGGCGAGTGTCGGAAACTATGTTCGCCTCCAACATGGTCTTCCACCGCTCGCCGCAGCGCTGGTGGCGCTGTTGCTGACCGGCACGCCACCGGCGCACGCCTCTCGTCATTGCCTCGACCATGCTCGAGCGGCGAGGACATGGCCGGCGCGGATGCTGGCGAAAGACGACGACGGATGCTGGACCTACGATCATCATTCGCCGCTGGTGCAAGTGCCCGTCGCAGTGCCGGAGACGCCCGTGCCAGTGCAGGAGGCGACGCTGGCGGATCGCTGGGCGGAAGCGAACATGCTCCAGGTCGAACTGCGCGAGCTCGAGCCGGAGCGCATTTCGGAGCCGCCGTCGCCGGAAGAGCCGTTGGTGAGCGCCAGCCAATTCGCGCTGTTCGTCTCGCTCGTGCTTGCAACCGCATCCGTGGTCGAGGTTGCCACCGGCGGCCGCGCGAGCAGGGCCCGCCGCCCCCGATGGCCGGACTGGAAGGCCCGTTAATGCCGGAGCGATGGGATTATTGAGATCGCTGCCTGTTCGGCAGGGCCGATGCGCTCAGCGGGCCGTTTCGTCGTCGAGCATCGGAAGCTCGGCCTGTTCCTCGACCCCCTGATCGAACACCCGGTGGTGAAGCGCCCAGGTCGCAGCCTGCGTACGATTGCTCGCGCCGATTTTTCTCAGGATCGCCTTCACATGGGCCTTCACGGTCGGTTCCGCGATCTTGAAGAAGCGCGCGACATGCTTGTTGGAATCTCCCCGGACAATGCGTTCAAGGATTGCGATCTCCCGCGCGGACAGCTTCATGGTCTGAGGCTCGTCTGCAACATCACACAGCATCTCGCTTGTGATGGGAGGCGAGGACCGCTCCTCCGCCTTTGGCTGAGTTTCCAGCGGCCAGAGACGTGCATCTATGAGAATGAGCTTGCCGTTGATGACAGCCTGCAGCGTGCTGACGAGGTCATCGGGACTGACGGTATTGAAGATCGCGGCGTTTGCGCCGCCGTCCAGGGCGCTCGCAAGCGAGCGCGGATTGCTCTCATCGGCGACCGCCACGATGAAAGCCAAAGGATATTGGCTCCTGATCTTGCTGCAGATAACAGCCTGGTTCGCGTCGACCCCTACGATGAACAGGATAGGCCTGTCATCGGGAACGTCAGTGAGATCTTCCAACTCGATTGCACAGCCGTGGGCACGGAAGCGGGTCTTCGACAGTATTAGCCGAAGGCCTTCCCGGAACAGGCCATCACTTTGCAGAATATACGTCGGTATAGCGGACTCACTCGACATACTCTCACAGCCGCTCCAATGAATGACATTCCTCAATCTTCGGCAGCCGTCCCGATTGTCCGCACCGGGATTGAGAATACATTTTAGGACGTATTTGGTAATAACCTAGGATAATTTTGACACTGAGCCTTGGACAATAACCCTGTCCCAATAGAGACTTCGCAGGAGTTTAAATCTTGCATATTTAATTTTTGAGAATTAAATCCTGCATTACTAGATCTTTCAGGATTTAAATCCTGCGTAATTAAATATTGCAGAATTAAATTCTATGTCGGCGGTATTGTCATTGCTCGCATGCCAAAAACGCGCGGGTTCCCCTGAGTAGCCGTCAAGGAAAGGAATTCTCCCGATCTCCCAAAGGACTAGTCCGAATTCACCACGTCGGCCTGGTTTGATCGTTTGAGCCTGGGCCTCGACCAGGCGCTACTGCGCCCTGATCTCCGCGAATTTCGCACGCGCGCGCTCGAACTTGTCGTTGAAGAGCCACATCGCGTCCATGATCTCGCGGAAGGTCGCGGAAGTCTTTGCTCTATCCGTCTTGCCAAAGGCGAAGACGCTGTTGTTGCGCAGATATTTCATCACCGTGGAATCCGTGATCCGGTAGGCAAGCAGATTGCCTGACCGCAGCGCCGCGCGTGTCGGGCTCGGAATGATCTGGATCAGCTCGAACAGTTTCATCTGATCGATCGGGTTCGGCAGCGTCTTCACGATCGACGGGATCTGCAGGAACAGCTCGGCATGCGCGTTCATCAGGCCGTCGCGTATGGCGGTCCAGTGGTTGAACCGGTGGTCCAGGCCGCCCGCGCGCGCCTCTTCCTTGTCATCGCGCGCGATCAATTGCGGGTCAAACGCCGCAACCCGCGAGCGGATCGCAGCCCACTTCTTCCGACCATTCTGATCTTCCGACGGCCCGGTCTGGAAGCTGCCCTTGTAGGTATTCGAGCGCGCATTGCCGACGTTCTGGTGGCCATTGGTCTCGGCAAAGAAGATGCCGAGGCTGATGCGGCCGGCCGCTTCGGCATTGGCCGCATCGAGACCCTTGGCGCGCGCAATCGCCATGCCGAGCTCGACGACATCCTTGAACGGCGTCGGCGAACTCTGCGCGTTGGCGGGCGGCGCCTCCATGAGGTCGAAAAGCTTCAGGTATTCATCGAGCAGCGGCTCGTTGTCGGCGTCGAAATAGGCCGGCGGAATGCCGAACTTGTTGGGCCTGCCGATTTTGGACGGAACGGCGTCGGTAAGGTCCTTGTACGCGCTGATCAGATTGTTGCGCGCGAGATAGACGGCCTGCCCCGGCAGGTTCGGAAGCCGCTTTGCCTCGATCTGGCTGCGCCGCTCGGCGAGGATCGCTTTGAAACGGCCCAAGGCGTCGTTGTAGGTCGCAAGCGCATCTGCATGCGCCACCGCTTGCGCGAGCGCCGGCGGCGTGAAGCCGGGGCAAGCCGCAGCGAGGAGAAGGACCCCGAGCGCAAGGCTTGCCGTCGTTGCGGCAGTCGCAGGTCTTGTTCCCATGGCGGATGTCCGAACGGCCCCAAGATTTGCAGATCGTAAACAACATCGGCCCGGCTTGGCCAGCCGGTCAACGTGTGCGCAGCCTTCCGCCGGCTTCTGCGGGGGTGGGGAATCAGGTACCCCTCTCGCCATGGCCAGGGCAAACGCCGGGAGCGAGGCATCGGGACAGCCGGCGGCGCTGTTCGATGCGGCCGTGCGCGACTTTGTCGCCGGCCGGCTCGCGCTCGCGGAAGAGCTCTGCCGGCGGCAGCTCGCGTCCGATCCGCAAGCCGCGGACTGCCTGCATCTGCTCGGCCTGATCCAGGCGCAGAAAGGTCATCTCGATCTTGCGATCGACCTTGTCGCGCAGGCGATCCGCCACAACCAGGCCAATCCCGATTATTTTTCCAGCCTGGGCGCGCTGCTCGCGCGTTGCGGCCGTTTCGACGAATCCTTCAAGAGCTACGACCTCGCGCTCAAGCGCAAGCCTGACTTTGTCGAGGCATGGATCGGGCTCGGCGATCTCCTGCAACGCCAGGAGCGTGCCGAGGAAGCGCTGCGCAGCTATGAGCACGCACTAATGCTCGACCCGCGCCATGCCGAGGCGGCGGAGAAATCGGCGCGGCTGAAGCGGGCGCTGCAGCGCTTTGGCGAAGCCGCGAGCGCCTATGCGCAATGGGCCGCGCTTGATCCAGGCAATTACGATGCCCGCAACGATTTCGGCAGCCTCTTGGCCGGCCTTCACCGCTTCGAGGAAGCCGCCGTCGAATTCAAGGCGGCAGCCGCGATCAAGCCGGACGCGCCGGCAGCACTCAACAATCTCGGCATCGCGCTGACCCATTTGGGGCGATTTGCTGAAGCGGTCACCGCGCTCGACCGCGCGATCGCGCTGTCGCCCGCGCTCGCCGAGCTCTACAACACCCGCGCCAATGCGCTTCGTGCGCTCGACCGTCTCGACGCGGCGCTTGCCGACTACGATCGCGCGATCGCGCTAAAGCCCGATTATGCCGAGGCCCACGGCAATCGCGGCATCTGCCTCGACGATCTGGCGCGACCCGAGGATGCGTTGTCATCCTATCGAAATGCTCTGGCGCTCAAGGCCGACCATGCCGACACCCATTGGAACCTTGCAGTGAACCGCCTGCGCACCGGCGATTTCGGTACCGGCTGGCGGGAGGCGGAATGGCGCTGGAAGTCGCAGTCGCTGCGGCTGAGATCGCGCGCGTTCGACAAGCCGCTCTGGCTTGGCGCCGAGCCACTTCGTGGCAAGACGCTGCTGTTGCACAATGAGCAGGGGCTGGGCGATGCGATCCAGTTCTGCCGCTATATCCCGCTGCTTGCCGAGCGCGGCGCGAAGGTGGTGCTGGAGATCGATGCAGCGCTCAGGCCCTTGCTGTCAGGCCTTGCGGGCCTCTCGCAGACTGTAGCGGGGGATGAGGCGTTGCCGCACTACGATTTCCATAGTCCGCTGACGAGCCTGCCGCTCGCCTTTGATACCACCCTCGCGGCCATCCCCGCGTCGGTGCCTTACCTTTCGGTGCCCGACGGTGCGAGAGACTGGAGCGCCTGGCTCGGCGAAAGCGCGATGGCGCGGATCGGCCTTGTCTGGTCCGGCAATCCCAATCACATCAACGACCATCGCCGCTCCATTGCGTTGCAGGCTCTCACGCCCCTGTTCGACGTCGACGCGCAGTTCGTCAGCCTGCAGAAGAATGCGCGCGACGGCGATCAGGCGGTCTTGCGCGCGCATCACGGCTTTCTTGACGCCGGTCCCAAGCTCGAAAGCTTTGCCGACACCGCGAGCCTGATCGTCGAGCTCGACCTCGTGATTTCAGTCGACACCAGCGTGGCGCATCTGGCCGGCAGCCTCGGCAAGCCGGTCTGGATTTTGCTGCCTTACGTCGCGGACTGGCGCTGGCTCACGGGTCGCGTCGATTCACCCTGGTATCCGACCGCGCGGCTGTTCCGGCAGGATGCGACGCGCGCCTGGCAACCGGTGGTGATCGAGCTGCGTGAGGCGCTGCGGCGCTTCGTTGCAGGACGCGCGGGCCTCACTGATATGGATCGCGCCGGATCGTCGGCGCCGACATCCGCACCCGCCGCACGGTGATCGGTGACCCATCGGAGACGAACTGAAGCTGGTATTGCCGGCCCTTGTGGTCGGTCGCGCTGCAGGAGATGGTCGAGACCTCGCGCCTTGCGATATAGCCCTTCTGCCGGCACACACCATTCGACAGCTCGATGGCCGGCACCGGAAGGCCGTCGACCTTGGGCCGGTCCTTCGAGTTCAGCTCCATCCGGTCCACCGAGAGCACATAGAGGTCGTCCTGCGTCCGGCGGCCATATTCTCCGGAGAATGCGATCACGTGGCTGCCATCGGTGGGATCATCCAGCGCCACCGTGAAATTGGCGCGGCCGCTTTCACTGTGGAAATAGCCCACCGCCCGGCAGGCGAAATCGTGCCCGCCGATTTTTAGCGTGCTGCATTCGCCTTTCATCAGCGCATAGAGGTCGACGTCGGGCTTCTCCCGGTCGGGAAAGTTCGGCTCGGCCGCAGAGGGCGTTGCGAAGAGGAGGCCGGCAGCGGCAAGCGCCAGCCAGCAGAGACGTCTGGTCATGCCGTTTCCATCATCGAGCCGGCGAAGGTGGGATAGCTTTCGGCGAGTTCGTCGATGATTCTTCCGCGCAAAAGCGACAAAGTCGCGGCATCGGGCTGGGCCGTTGCGGGAATGGTCGCGGGCTCCTCGTAGTCGAAGCCGGTGTTGGCGCGGATGTCCTCAGGCGAAAAGGGAGGATGCACCGAACGCAGGCGAAACCCGCCGCGCGTCTTGTCGAAATCGAACACTGCCATATTGGTGAGCAGCGCGTGCGGTCCGCCGCGGCGGGGAACCTCGGGTGTCACCGCGGCCGCGCTGATGAAGTCGACCTTTGGCACGAGCACGCGGGGCGAATGTTCCTCGCGGAACAGGATGACGCGCGGCACCAGATGATAGAGATAAGCCGAGCCGAACGAGCCCGGCCAGCGCACGGCTGATGTCGGATAATCGCCGGTGCCGACCAGGTTGACGTTGCCGTGGCCGTCGATCTGGCCGCCGCCGAGGAAGAAGGCATCGACGCGGCCCTGGGCGGCACAATCGAACAGCTCGACGGTGCCATTGGTGAAGAAGTTGTGGCGCTCCGAGCCGAGGATCGAGATCCGGACCGGCGGCTTGCCCTCGCGCTCGTTGCGGGCGCGCAGCAGCATGGCGCCTGCGGCCGGCATCGGCGAGGAGGCGTCGACCGCAACGTGGCGTACGCCCTCGAGCAGGTCGGCGATGGTCGCAATCAAGAGCTCGCGCCGCTCGCGCTCGGCCAGCATGATTCAGGCGACTTGCTTGCGGCGGGTGAGCAAGGCCGAGAGATAGGCGCGAAAACCCTCGTCGCTGCGCGCCATCGCGGCATAGCGCGCCACCTCAGCGGCGTCGCCGTCATATTCATCCCACAGCGGCAGCGGCCAGGCGCCGCGTTCGGCCACAGCAACCGCCTCGACATAGAGCGAGGGCAATACGCCTGCCGCGGAATCCTCGGTCTCGAGCAGATCGCGGTCGACGATGCGCTCGACCGTGACGAGGGTGCGCTTGGCGGCATACGCCATCATCGCGAGCTCGCGATGGCGGCCGATCCTGATATTGCCGGCGCGATCGGCCTCTGGCGCGTGGAACAGCGCGACATCGGGGGTGATCGCCGGCACCACGACGACCTTGCCCGACTCGCCCACCGGGCTGTCGATGATCTTCCAATCGGGCCGCACGGCGAGCAGGTCGCTGCCGATGATGCCTGCGATCGGCATGAACGGCACTCCCTTCTGCGCGGCCAGCAGGCCCGCAAGAATTGCTGGGCAGGTGGAATCCTTCAGCGCAAAGGCGCCGCTGCGGACGGCCGCGCCAAAGCGCGGCGCGCCACCGGCTTCGCCGAGGGTAATTGCGCTGGTCTCGAGCGAGGTGATGGCACCGGCGCCGATCAACAGGTCCGCCTGCAGGCCCGAGATCGGAACGCAGACGAGGCGAAGGCCGTTCGTGCCGCTCTCGAGCAGCGCTGCGGTCGCCGCCATCGCGACCCCGGCAACGGGGATCGCCAGCGACTGGCCAGGCCGGATACGCGCAGCGAGCGCTTCCAGTGCAACGATTTCCGTCATGGGCGTCCCTCCCGCTTCTGCCGCGCCATCTTGCCTCAAGCCGCGGCCCTCTGCCAGCGCTTATCGCGCGCCGACGGGCGGCGGTGCAAGCGGGCGTCGAGCAGCGTGCGCGCCCGCTTGAGCTCGCCCGAGCGGATCAGCGCGACAATGAAAGTGTCCTCGACGATCTCGCGCTGGGCGTGGCTGCCGCCGATGCGGACGACTTCCCCGAGCACGTCTTCGAGGTGACGCGCGCAAGCCGCGTAGTCCTTGCCGGCGAAGGCGCTCATCGCGCGGCAGATCTTCGGCACCACCGGACCGGCGGGAAGCTTGCCCTCGGCGAGCCGTTGCTCGACGGCGTTCAGCCGTTCCTCCAGCGCCGCCTGGTTGCCCGTTGCGGCCGCGAGCAGCGCCATATGCATCTCGACGAAGGGCAGGCTCATCTTCGGGAAGTATTTTCGCGCGTAGGCGTCAGCATCGGCCCAAAGCTGCTTCGGGACAGTGTGGCCATAGGCTTCGAGCCGCCATAACAGCGAGGCGCAGTCGGACATGACGTTGAGCGGCGGCGCCGCGGTCGCTGAGGGCTGCAGCACGTCCGCGTAGATCGAGAGCGCCCTTGCCGCGTCGTCCCGCTCCAGCGCGCCGAGCGCCTGGTGCCAGCGGATGTGGCCGTGCAGGATGCCGGACCGCTCATAGGTGCCGATCCATTGCGTGACCAGCGCGTCGGCGTCCGCAACCGAGCCGTCCTCGAACATCGCATGCAACAGCGCATGCGCGGCATAGGCGTTGTTGCGCCTGAGATCGAAGGCGCGCTCGGTCATGGCGCGGCCTTTTTTGACCTGGCCGTTCTCGGTCATCGACCAGCCGTAGTTAGACAGGAACCACCAGTCCTCGCCATAATGCGACACGTAGCGCTCGCAGAGATCCTGCCGTGCCCGGTCGTGGTCGGCCATGCCGGAAAAGGCGAACAGCCCGAACGCGCCGAGCGGCAGCGACAGCACCACCGCATCGCGTGGCCAGCTTTCGACATGCTTCAGTGCGGATGAAAGCGCCGCCGGCAACCGGCCTTCAGCGGCCAGCGCCAGCGTCTCGACGTGGCTCTTCTCGCGCTCGCTGCCGCGGCGCTTGACCAGATCGCGCGCGTGAGCTGCTTCCTTCCGCGCCGCTTCGCCCTGCTGGTAGAACGAATGCACGCGCGCGCGGGCGATGTGGGCGAGCGTGAACTCGGGATCATCCTTGATGGCGCGATCGAACGCCTCCGCCGCGCCCGGCCACGCCGACAGCATTCTGTCGACGCCGTCGCGATAAGCCGAGGCGGCGGTCGGCGAGCTGGTGGAGAGCGGTAGTCCGTAGCGATCCTGGTGAACCATGCATGCCTCACCATCATTTTCTCTGCCGACATGATGACCGCAAAGAACCCTCGATGGAAGATGTCTTGCCTGCGCTCTTGCAATTGCCGAAAACTACTATATATGCCGCTTATTCGATTTTGAACGCGTTTCCTTGTTGATTGCGGCCTAAGCCTCCTTCCCCGAGACATCGCTGAGATTGAATGGGAGCCTGCACGATGGTCGTGCGGGCATACGGCGCATTGCGCCAGAGCATGATCCGCCGCTATTGCCTTGCGACAGACGCGAAGCGTTCGCTCGGAGATCATGATCAAGACAGGAAGAGAGTTACATGGCTACCGGTGTTGTGAAGTGGTTTAACGGCCAAAAGGGTTTTGGCTTCATTCAGCCGCTCGATGGTGGAAACGACGTGTTCGTTCACATCAGCGCGGTTGAACGGGCCGGCCTTACCGGCCTCGGCGAAGGTCAGAAAGTATCTTTCGAGCTCAAGACCGACAAGGTGCGTGGCAAGACCAGCGCGGAAAATCTTGCGCTGATCTGATCCTCGAGAGCATGATCCGGAAAAAGGGCAACCAGTTTCCCTTGCGACAAGCGCGAACGATTGCGCGGAGATCATGTTCAACGAAGAAAACTGGAGCGCACGCGCTCCGGCGATGAATATTTCACGGATGTACTGAGTATTTGTCGAACGAGAACCCTGCCGGAGACGGCGGGGTTCTTTGCGTTGCCTGACGGCTAATTTCCCGTCCGCGCCCTTCGCCCCTCGATTGGATAGGCGGGATCGTTGAAGCCGGGGGTCGAGGGATGGCCGGACACAACTAGGCGGTCGATCAGGGCCTCGTCTTCCGCGGTGAATTTGTAGTCGAGCGCGCGGATGTAATCGTCCCATTGCGCCTCGGTGCGGGGACCGGCGATGACCGCGCTCACCAGCGATGCGTTGAGTACCCACGACACCGCGAACTGGCCGGCGGTGATGCCCTTCTTCTCTGCATGCGCCTTGATCTCCTGCGCGAGCTTGAGCGACTCCGGCCGCCACTCGGTCTGCATCATGCGGGTGTCGTTGCGGCCGGCGCGCGTGTCTTTATCAGGCGCGGCGTCGGGCGCGTATTTGCCGGTGAGCACCCCGCGTGCCAGCGGACTATAGGGCACGACGCCGAGCCCGTAATAGGCGCAGGCCGGAAAATGCTCGACCTCGGGCATGCGGTTCATCGCATTGTAATAGGGTTGGCTCGCCACAGGGCGATCGATGCCGAGCCGGTCGCAGATGTTGCAGATTTCGGCGACGCGCCAGGCGCGGTAGTTCGAGACGCCGAAATAGCGGATCTTGCCCGCGCGGATCAATTCGCCCATCGCGCGCACTGTCTCCTCCAGCGGCGTCGAGTGGTCTTCCTTGTGCAGATAATAGATGTCGATGTAATCGGTGCCGAGCCGCTTCAGGCTTTCATCCGCGGCTTGAAGCACCCAGCGCCGCGACAGGCCGCCGCGATTGGGATCGTCGCCCATCGGATTGGCGAGCTTGGTCGCGAGCACCCAGCCCGGCCGGTTGTTGGAAATGGCGCGGCCGACCACCTGCTCGGAGCCGCCCTTGTTATAGGCGTCGGCGCTGTCGATGAAGTTGATGCCGGCTTCGCGCGCCCTGGCAACAATGCGCGTCGACGTCGCTTCGTCGGTCGGTCCGCCAAACATCATGGTGCCCAGACAGATCGGCGAAACCTTAAGGCCGCTGCGGCCGAGCTTGCGGTAGTGCATCGGAGATATCCCTCGCGTGGGACCGAGAGCTTAGCGGCTATCCTCCGTCATTGCGAGCGAAGCGAAGCAATCCAGAAATGTTTCCGCGGAGATAGTTTGGATTGCTTCGTCACTTCGCTCCTCGCAATGACGGCGGAGGCTAACCCTCGCCCCTCAGGATCTTGAACACGCCATTGGCCATGGCGATGACGCGCTTGTCGACGGTTACCTCGGTTGAGACGAAAATCAGGCTGCGGGTCGCGCGCACCACGCGCGGCCGCGACACCAGCATCTCGCCGATCCGACCGGCCTCGACAAAATGCACGTCGAGCTGCGCGGTCGCCATGGTGGGCTTGCCGGTCACAAAGCGTGCGGTCATGCCGCAGGTGCGGTCGGCGAAGGTCATCAGCACGCCGCCCTGCACCAGGCCGCGGCGGTTGTGGTGTTTGTCCTCGGCGAGCAGCGCATATTCGTAGTGGCCGTTGACAAGGCGCTCCCAGAACGGGCCGATGAGCTGGATGAAGCCCGTGGATTCGACCTGCTTCCAGCCGTCGGATTTCAGCCTTGCCGCGGCCTTGTCGACCATATCGTGCATACCTCGCCCTCGCGTTCTGCCGTCATTCCATCCAGCGCAAAGGTGATGTAGTCAAGCGGGATGAGGCGTCCATTCGACGATACCACCCGGCGGAATATCGCAGAGCTCTGCGCCGCCTTTGCACGGTCGCAAGCCACGGAGGCCACGCAAGCCAAGACGGAGCTGAAGCGCGCGGCGGTTGCCATCGCGCTGACCGACGGTGAGGCTGGTAACGAAACCGCTTTCCTCCTGACGCGGCGCGCCTCAGGCTTGCGCGCGCATCGGGCGCAATGGGCGCTGCCGGGCGGGCGGTGCGATGCCGGCGAGACAGAAGTGCAGTCGGCGCTGCGCGAATTGCGTGAGGAGCTTGGCCTGGAGCTGAACGCGGATGCGGTGCTCGGCCTGCTTGATGATTATCCGACGCGCTCCGGCTATCTCATCACGCCGGTCGTGGTGTGGGCGGCCGGCAATGGCGCGATCGTACCGAATCCGCAGGAAGTCGCGGCCGTCCATCGCATTCCTCTTGGCGCGATCGAGCATGATGCGGCCTTCGACTTCATCGCCATCCCCGAGAGCGCGCGGCGCGTGATCCGCTTTCACTGGGAGGCGCGGCTGATCCACGCGCCGACGGCGGCGATGATCTATCAGTTTCGCGAAGTGCTGGCGGGACGCGACACCCGCGTCGCCGATCTCGAGCAGCCGGTGTTCGCCTGGAAGTAGTTAGCGCACCCTCTTCCGGTGTGGGAGAGAGTGCACTAAGCAAGGTGAGGTACACGACTCATTCCGAGCCGAACATGAACGAGCCGTCGCCATCCAGATACGGGCCCTTGCGCATATAGAGCTGGCCGTTGTGACCGATGAAGAACAGCGTGCCCTTCGGCACCTTCCTGGCGCCCTTCAGCAACAGGCCGGCATTGTTGGTGCCCATTTTGTACTGGAAGGTCTTGCCGTCCTTGTCATAGGCGTAGCCCATGTCCGGCTTCAGCTCCCACGGTGTCGGCCCAGCTGCTTGCGCGAAAGCGAATGTCGCCAGGGCGCTGATCGAGGCCGCCAGCACCAGCGTCTTGGTTGAAATGCTGATCATGCTCATCCTTCCCTTCGCCCCCATTTCTTGAACAAATCACGAACGTTGCCGCGTCGTCAACAAGAAGCGTCGCGGATCATCTCACGCTTCAACGATGACTTTGTGATTTCCCGCCGCACATGACGCGACTATCTTCCTGTTACCGTCTACAACCAATTCGACAAAAGCCGTTATGGGGATGATTCGAATGAACCACGTCATGAAAGTTTGTTTGCTTGCAACGTTTGCCATGGTGACGCTGGTTTCTGCAGCAGGCGCGGACGAATTGTTCAAGCTTTCCAACAGCCACCGGATCGCCTGCAGCCGCGGTTTGGCCGCGGGCAAGCTCAACACTGCGACCTGCAGGTCTTACACCTATGTCTTCAACACCAAGACCTCGGAATATTTCCGCTGCCAGGTCACGCTCGCGCTGACGCGCGATAACAAGGAAGTCATCAACGTGCAGGCCGACGGCGGCTGCACCAAGAAGCCGCGCATCTTCGACACCGACTCCCACTACACCTTCGATGCCACCGAGACCGAGCCGCCGAACACCAATTCGTTCTTCGGCTCCGGCGGCTATGCGATCTGGGCCGCCGACACCACCCAGCAGAAGGTGCGGGGTTGCATCACCATCGCCTCGGGGCTCGGCTCGGACATCAGCAAATGTCTGGACATGTCGTTCCAGTGAGCCTTCCGCGCCGAAGCTGAACTGTCGGAGAACGAGGCCACATCATGCTCGCGCTTGGGCGGGCGATGTCGCAGCGCGTCGTGCTCGGTCGGCTTGACGATGTCGCGCTGTTGCGGTCTGAGGGCGATTCTCACAGGAACAAGCAGAGGGAGAGCAGGGCAATGGATCGGCTCAAGGGCAAGGTGGCGATGGTGGTGGGCGCCGGCTCGATTGGCCCCGGCTGGGGCAACGGCAAGGCGACTGCGGTCACCTTTGCCCGCGAGGGCGCGCAGGTGTTTTGCGTCGATCGCAATCCGGCCGCGGCCGAGGAGACGGTGAAGATCATCGCAAGCGAGGGCGGAAGGGCAACGGCGCATACCGCCGATGTATCGAAAGCCGCCGAGGTCGAAGCCATGGTCGCGGCCTGCCTGAAGGCTTGCGGCCGCATCGATGTGCTCGACAACAATGTCGGCATCGCCGAAGTCGGCAGCGTGGTCGACGTGGCGGAAGCCGAATGGGACCGCGTCTTCGCCGTCAACCTGAAGAGCGCCTATCTCACCATGAAGCACGTCATTCCCGTGATGGTCGGCCAAGGCGGCGGCTCGATCATCAACATCTCCTCGATCGCCTCGATCCGCCACGTCGGCATCTCCTATGTCAGCTATAATGCGAGCAAGGCCGCGATGAACCAGATGACGCGCACCACTGCGGTCGAGTTCGCGCCGAAACATGTGCGGGTGAACGCGATCCTGCCCGGGCTCATGAAGACGCCGATGGTGGAGCATTCGGCCGGGCTCGCGCAGAGCTACGCCAAGGGCGATGTGGAGGCGATGTGGCGCGCCCGCGACGCGCAGGTGCCGATGGGCCACATGGGCGACGGCTGGGACGTGGCGAACGCGGCGCTGTTTCTTGCTTCCGACGAATCCAGATACGTCACCGGCATCGAGCTCGTGGTCGATGGCGGCATCACCTGCAAGTCGGGTCAGTGAAGCGACGTCATTGCGGACGACGCGGATTGATGATGAAGCCTCCATTCGCGAAGGGCATGTTGGTGCTGTTGTTGCTCGCGCTGACGCCGCGTGGTGCCCATGCAACCGGCGCGGACACCGCGACGGTCCCGCCCGCCGATCCCGCGCCGTGCATGGCGGCCATCACGGCCAATGACGACGACAAGGTCGTCGGCGCATGCGGCGCGCTGATCGACAATGAGAAGACCGAGAAGCCCGACCGCTTCAAGGCGCTGATCGCGCGCGGCGCGGTCTTCGCCCACAGGGACCAGCTCGGCCGCGCCATTGCCGATTACGACGTGGCACTGCGGCTCGATCCGACACAGGCGGATATCTTCAATGCCCGCGGCGAGCTGTGGTGGAAGAAGGGCGATCGGCCGAAAGCGCTCGCCGATTTTGCCGCCGCGCTAAAACTCAATCCGGATCATCCAGCCGCGAAAGACAATAACAGGAAACTCGCGCTGGAGCTGGAGCGTCTCGGTGCGCTGATGGCAGTCGCGGGCAAACCCAGCTTCAATTGTGCGACCGCGCGCCGCCCGGTCGAGAAGGCGATCTGCGCCAACCCGGCGCTGGCCAATCTCGACCGCGAGATCAACGCGGCAAACGTCAGGGCGATGCACGAAGCGCGAGACGCGCGCAAGCGGCAGGCACTGCGGCGCGAGCAGGACGATTTCATAGCCCGCCGCAACGCCGATTTCGGCAAGCGGGGCTACGACCTGAAGAAGGTCATGAACGACCGCTTGCAGCGCCTGTTGGAGGCCAACGGAACCTAAAATATGAACCGGATGGGGGGCGTCCGCGACAACGGAAAAACCGTTGTTTCGGAGTTAGCAAGGCCGTGTCCGGCAATCCCAATCCCACGCATTCGTTAACGCCATTCGGCCTTCTGAGGCGGGCCGGCCTGGTCGGCTTCGGCCTTGCGCTGGCCGCCGCAGGATCGGCTGCGGCCGCCGGCGCCAGCGTTGATTGCGTATCCGGCAGCCCCGCTCCTCTGGAGCGGCTCATTGCCGCCTGCAGCCCCATTATCGACGACACGACGGCTTCGCGCGGCGACCGCGCCGCGGCGCTGGTGGTCCGGGCCGACGCCCGTTCGCGGATTTCGGGCGGCCTGAGCGAGGCGCTCGCCGATCTCGATCGCGCCATTTCACTCAATGGCAAGAACGCCGCCGCCTACCGGCTGCGCGGCGAATTGACGCGCGAGGCCGGCGGCAATCTCGGCGAGGCCGAGGATGATCTGACCACCGCGATCAAGCTCGATCCGCAGGACGCCGAATCCTATGAGCTGCGCGGCGTGATCTATACCAGCCAGCGCCGGATCGATCGCGCCATCGCCGACTACGACCAGGCGATCCAGTTGAAGCCCGATGACGCCCAGGCCTGGTCCGACCGTGGTGTGACCTATTATCTCGGCGGCGACAACGAGAAGGCGGTTCACGACGCGGGCGAGGCGCTCAGACTCGATCCGAACCGGCCGCGCACCTATACCAACCGCGCCGCCGCCTACAAGAAGCTCGGCCAATTGGACAAGGCGCTCGCAGACGATAGCGACGCGATCCGGCTCGATCCGAACGTAGCGGAATATTTTGACAACCGCGGCCTCACCTATGCGGCGATGAAGGATTACGACAAGGCGATTGCCGATTACGACCAGGCGCTCAAGCTGGAGCAGCGGGCGAACTTCTTCACCAACCGCGGCGATTCCTACCAGTTCAAGGGCGAGCTCGGCACCGCGCTCTCCGATTACGACTCTGCGCTCCGCCTCGATCCGAATTTTGCGCTCGCCTACAACAACCGCGCCGTGCTGTACAAGAAGATGGGCGAGCGCGCCAAGGCGCTGGCTGATTATGAGTCGGCACTCCGTCTCGATCCCGGCAACGAGAACGCCGCCAACGGCCGCCGCACCATGAGGGCCGAAATTGCCCGCTTCGGCAGCGAACCCCCGCAACCGATGCACGCGCCCGATACGCACCCCTCGTTCGATTGCGAGACGGCCAGGCTGCCGGTCGAGCTGGCGATCTGCGCCGATCCGCAGCTTGGCGCCCTGGATCGCGAGATCGCCGAAACCTATAGCCGCCTGATCAACAATGCGAGCCGCCGTTCCGCCGATGCCCTGCGCCGGGCGCAACGCAATTTCGTCGCAGCGCGCAATGCCGGCTTCGGCAAGCCCGGCTATGACCTGCATCTCGCCCTGCAAAAGCGCCTCGACGCGCTGCAGTCGGCGGCGCGTTAATCGAAGGGCGCAGACTTTTCCGGCTTGAATTGTCGGGTCGGCGCGTGACAATGCGCGTCAAACCACGCCATGCCCCCGCATCGTCATGCCCGAGGGGCCGGGAGAGAGACGCCATGAACATTCAGGAAAAGAGCCGGTATCACGAGGTCCACGCGCGATCGCTTCGAGACCCCGAAGGTTTTTGGGCCGAAGCCGCGCGCGAGATCAACTGGATCGAGCCGGCGAAGAAGGTCTTCGATCCCGCGATGGGGGTTTATGGCCGCTGGTTTGCCGGCGCCGTGGTCAACTCCTGCTATAACGCGCTCGATCGCCATGTCGCCGGCGGCCGCGCCAATCAGGTGGCGCTGATCCATGATTCGCCACTGACCAACGCGATCACGAAGTTCACCTATGCCGAGCTTCTGAAAGAGGTGCAGGCGCTCGCCGCGATCATGCAGGATTTCGGCGTCAAGAAGGGCGACCGCGTCATCCTCTATATGCCGATGGTGCCGGAAGCGGTGGTGGCGATGCTCGCCTGCGCCCGCATCGGCGCGGTGCACAGCGTGGTGTTCGGCGGCTTCGCGGCGAAGGAGCTTGCAACCCGCATCGACGATGCGAGGCCGAAACTGATCTTCTCGGCAAGCTGCGGTATCGAGCCGGGACGCATCGTGCAATACAAGCCGCTGCTTGACGAGGCAATCAAGCTGGCTGCCGCCAAGCCGGAAACCTGCATCATCCTGCAACGGCCGCAGCATGCGTGCGATCTGGTTGCGGGGCGCGACCACGACTGGGCCAGCCTCCGCCGCGCCGCGCTCGATGCCGGCAAGGCGGCTGCTTGCGTGCCGGTGCTTGCGACCGATCCGCTCTACATCCTCTACACGTCAGGGACGACGGGGGTCCCCAAGGGCGTCGTGCGCGACAATGGCGGGCATCTGGTCGCGGTCAAATGGTCGATGTTCAACCTCTATGGCGTGCGCCCCGGCGAAATCTGGTGGTGCGGCTCCGACATCGGCTGGGTGGTTGGCCACAGCTACATCGTCTACGGCCCGCTGTTCCAGGGCGCGACCTCGATCATGTACGAAGGCAAGCCGGTCGGCACGCCCGATGCCGGCGCGTTCTGGCGCGTCATCAGTGAGCACAAGGCGGTCGCCTTCTTCACCGCGCCGACCGCGTTCCGCGCCATCAAGAAGGAAGACCCCGACGGCAAGCTGATCCGCAAATATGATTTGTCGAAATTCCGCACGCTGTTCCTGGCCGGCGAGCGCGCCGATCCGCCGACGGTGGAATGGGCGGAGACGCAGTTGAAAATCCCCGTGATCGATCACTGGTGGCAGACCGAGACGGGCTGGTGCATCGCCGGCAACCCGATGGGGCTGGGCCAACTGCCGGTGAAGCACGGCTCGCCGACGGTGCCGATGCCGGGCTATCAGGTCGACGTGGTCGATGAGGCGGCGAAGCCCGTGCCGGCCAGCACCATGGGCTCGATCGTCATCAAGCTGCCGATGCCGCCGGGCTGCTTGCCGACCCTGTGGGAGCAGGACGATCGCTTCAAGGAATCCTATCTCACCGAGTTTCCCGGCTACTACAAAACTTCCGACGCCGGCTACAAGGACGAGGACGGCTATGTCTTCGTCATGGGCCGCACCGACGACATCATCAATGTGGCGGGCCACCGCCTCTCCACCGGCGGCATGGAGGAGATCCTGGCCTCGCATCCGGATGTCGCCGAATGCGCGGTGCTCGGCATCCACGATGCGATCAAGGGCGAGGTGCCTTGCGGCTTCCTGGTGCTGAAGGCCGGGGTTGCGCGCAAGTCCGCAGATATCGAGCAGGAGATCGTGACGCTGGTGCGCGAGAAGCTCGGGCCCGTGGCGGCGTTCAAGCTCGCGATCACGGTGGCGCGGCTGCCGAAGACGCGCTCGGGCAAGATCCTGCGCGGCACCATCAAGAAGATCGCCGACGGCGAGCCTTGGACCATGCCGGCCACGATCGAGGATCCGAAGGTGCTGGACGAGATCACCGACGCGTTGAAGGGCAGGGTGTGACAGCCCTCCGCTCATCATGCGCGGGCTTGACCCGCGCATCCATTGCTGGGCAAACAACGCCATGATTTTGATGGATTGCCGGGTCAAGCCCGGCAATGACGAACTAGTCCGACAACGGAACTCATCGATGCGGGTCAAATCCGTCCGATTGCCATTCGTGGTGCTGCTCGCCGCGTTGCCGCTCGCCGGCTGCTTTTCGCGCACCGAGCCGCCGCCTTACTCGGGGGCGGACCTCACGCAGGACGACGACATGTACTGCCGCGCCGGCGGCAAGGTCGCGGTCGGCTCACCCGACTATGTCTATTGCCGCAAGGACCGTGACGCTCAGCGCAACCTTGCGGTCACACGCGCCAACCGCAAGCAGCGCGACCTCGCCGATTGGATGCTGAATCATCCGGATTAGCTGCAAGCCCGGGAGGCCTCAATGAATGAAGACGTCTTCAATGGCAGCCTTCGCAGATTCCTGAAGAAGGTCGGAGTCACCTCGCAGCGAGAGATCGAAAAGGCGGTGCGTGAGGCGCTCGACAGCGGCCGCCTGAAAGGCCACGAGAGGCTGCAGGCAAAAATGGTACTGACCATCGGCGGCATCAGCCTCACGCACGAGGTCAGCGACGATATCGAACTCGGCTGATTCGCAAGCGACTCGTCGCTGCGGGGCGGAGACGGTGTGTGTGACCGCGTCGCTCCGCCGCGCTTTTCGCGATTGTCATGTCCAGGCGCTGGAGCCTTACTCCTCCTCCGCCTTCTTGCCGCCGATGGTCTTCAACTTGGCGAATACGGCGTCGACGTTGAGGTCGTCGCTCTTCTTCTCCGCGGTCTCGTACTCAGGCTCCTTGCGCGTGGTCTCGGAAGCCGGCAGCAGCGTGGCACCGCCATACTGCGTGTCGGCCGGCTTTTCCTTGGCAGCGCGCTGCACCTCGAAATCGAGCTCGATCTGCGAGCACAGGCCGAGCGTCACCGGGTCCATCGGCGTCAAGGTCGAGGCGTTCCAATGGGTGCGGTCGCGCACGCTCGCGATCGTGGTCTTGGTAGTGCCGACCAGGCGCATGATCTGCGCGTCTTTCAATTCGGGATGGTTGCGCACCAGCCAGAGGATCGCGCTCGGCCGCTCATGGCGGCGCGACACCGGGGTGTAGCGTGGACCCTTGCGCTTGGCGGCCGGCGGCAGCACCACCTTGCTCTCCTCCAGCTTGAGGCGGTAGTTCGGGTCCTTCTCGCCCTTTTCGATCTCCTCGCGGGTCAACTGACCGCTGGAAATCGGGTCCGAACCCTTGATGCCCTGGGCGGCGTCGCCATCGGCGATGGCCCGGATCTCGAGGGGGTGCATCTTGGTGAAATCGGCGACCTGGTCGAAGGTCAGGGCGGTATTGTCGAGCAGCCAGACGGCGGTCGCCTTGGGCATCAGCGGGGCGTTGCTCATGGCAAATCTCCTTTGTGCTTCACCCGCCCGTTGGGAGGCGAAGCCGGTAGTCATCAACGATGACGGGAATTTGGCTCTATATAGGCCCTCTCCGCCCTGCGGCGCAATGGTTTGCTAAAGTGCCTTGACAGGGGCCGAAACCAGTCCCAAGTCGTAGCCGGAAACGACCGTTCCCTGCCCGTCGGTGAGGGATGATTCGGTCCCGAGATCACTCCATGTCAGCCCCCTTGGCCGCCAAACCGGACCTCAAGATCGTGCTTTGTTCACCACGGGGCTTCTGCGCCGGGGTGGTCCGCGCCATCGACACCGTGGAACGGGCGCTCGCCATCTATGGCGCCCCGGTCTATGTCCGCCATGAAATCGTCCATAACCGCTATGTCGTGGACAGCCTGAAGACCAAGGGCGCGATTTTCGTCGAGGAACTGTCCGAGATCCCCGACAATACCAACGCACCGGTGGTGTTTTCGGCCCACGGCGTGCCGAAATCGGTTCCTGCCGAGGCCCAGGCCCGCAATTTCTTCTCGCTGGATGCGACCTGCCCGCTGGTCACCAAGGTGCACCGGGAGGCCGCGATCCACTTCAAGCGCGGCCGGGAAATCCTGCTGATCGGCCATTCCCACCACCCTGAGGTGGTCGGTACGCTCGGCCAGCTCCCGTCGGGCGCGGTGACCCTGATCGAGACCGATCGGGATGCCCGCACCTTCACGCCGAAGGACCCGGACAACCTTGCCTTCGTCACGCAGACGACACTGTCGATCGACGACACCGCCGACATCGTCGCGATCCTGAAAGAGCGCTTCCCGAACATCAACGGGCCGCACAAGGAAGACATCTGCTACGCCACCACCAACCGCCAGCTCGCTGTGAAGAAGGTGGCGCCGGTGGTCGACGCCCTGATCGTGGTCGGCGCGCCCAACTCGTCGAATTCGCAGCGGCTGCGCGAGGTCGCCGAGCGCGAAGGCTGCAAGATCTCGGTGCTGGCGCAGCGCGCCGGCGATATCGACTGGAAGCGCTTTGAAGGCATCAAGAGCCTCGGCATCACCGCGGGCGCCTCGGCGCCGGAAGTGATCGTCGAGGAGATCATGGGCGCCTTCGCCGAGCGCTACGAGTTGCATGTGGAGACGGTCTCGGCTGCGGAGGAGAACGAGTTCTTTCCGCTGCCGCGTTCGGTGCGCCCCGAAGCTGCCGCCGAGTAGATCGGCATGGCGGTCTACACCGACGTTGCCGCCGACGAATTAGCGGAATTCCTCTCCCTGTACGATCTGGGCGAGCTGTTGTCGTACAAGGGCATCGCCGAGGGCGTGGAGAATTCCAACTTCCTGCTGCACACCGCGCGTGGCTCCTTCATCCTGACGCTCTACGAGAAGCGGGTCGCACGCGGCGACCTGCCGTTCTTCCTCGCGCTGATGACGCATCTCGCCACGCACGGCATCACTTGCCCGCAGCCGGTGACGAACCGCAACGGCGAGGCGCTCGGTTCGCTGTGCGGCCGGCCGGCGGCGATCATCACCTTTCTTGAAGGCATCTGGCCGCGCAAGCCGAACGCGATCCATTGCGCCGGCGTCGGCGCGGCGCTGGCGAAGATGCATCTCGCCGGCCACGACTTTGCGATGTCGCGCTCGAACGCGCTATCGGTCAAGGGCTGGCGGCCGCTGTTCGATCTCGCAGCTGCCCGCGCCGACAGCGTGCAAGTGGGTTTGCGCGACACCATCGCGCGTGAGCTCGATTATCTCGAGAGCGGCGTCTGGCCCGGGAATCTGCCGCAAGGCGTGATCCACGCCGATCTCTTCCCCGATAACGTCTTCTTCCTCGGCAACGAGCTGTCCGGCATCATCGATTTCACCTTCGCCTGCAACGACACGCTCGCCTACGATGTGGCGATCTGCCTCAATGCCTGGTGCTTCGAGGCCGATCATTCCTTCAACGTCACCAAGGCGCGCGCGTTTCTTTCCGCTTACGGCCGCGAGCGCAAATTGTCGGAGGCCGAGGAGGCGGCGCTGCCGCTGCTGGCGCGCGGCGCGGCGCTGCGTTTCCTTTTGACGCGGCTGGTCGACTGGCTCAACGTGCCGCCCGGTGCGCTGGTGCGCCCCAAGGACCCGCTCGAATATGCGCGCAAGCTGCGCTTTCACCAGAGCGTTGCGAGCGTGCGCGACTACGGCGTCATGGCCAACGGATTGGTCACGTGAGCGAATTGCCCAACGTCATCATCCACACCGACGGCGCCTGCTCGGGCAATCCCGGGCCGGGCGGCTGGGGCGCGATCCTCAAATTCGGCGAGGTCGAGAAGGAATTGAAGGGCGGCGAGGCCCACACCACCAACAACCGCATGGAATTGATGGCGGCGATCTCGGCGCTGGAAGCGCTCAAGAAGCCGTGTCAGGTCGATCTCTACACCGACAGCCAATATGTGCGGCAGGGCATCACCGGCTGGATCCATGGCTGGAAGAAGAATGGCTGGCGCACTGCCGACAAGAAGCCGGTGAAGAATGCCGAGCTGTGGCAGCGCCTCGATGCAGCCCTCAAGCCGCATCAGGTGCGGTGGCACTGGGTCAGGGGCCATGCCGGCCATGACGAGAACGAGCGCGCCGACCAGCTCGCCCGCGACGGCGTCGCGATGGCGAGGTTGAAGGGGTAGCCGGGAACGCGTAGGGTGGGCAAAGCCAACGGGTCCGCGCGAAGCGCGGCCCGATGACAGGCTCCGCGTGCCCACCATTGATGGTCGTCGAGAAAATGGTGGGCACGGCGCTGCGCGCCTTTGCCCACCCTACGATCCACGCGCCGTCATTGCGAGGAGCGAAGCGGACGAAGCAATCCAGTTTTTGGTCGCTCTGGATTGCTTCCGCGGAGCCTGTCATCGGGCCGCGCGTTCGCGCGGACCCGTTGGCTCGCAATGACGACTATCTCAAAGCTGGCCCAGCAGCGTGTCGCCGCCGGAGACTTCGACCTTCCCGGGTGCGGGCTCGAGGTTGAGCTTCTTCACCGTGCCGTTCTCGACCAGCATGGAATAGCGCTTGGAGCGGATGCCAAGCCCGTTACCGGAGGCGTCGAGCTCCATGCCGATCGCCTTGGTGAAGTCGGCGTTGCCGTCGGCGAGGAAGGTCGCCTCGTCGCGCTGGTCGGTGTCGCGCTTCCAGGCGTTCATCACGAACGCATCGTTGACGGACACGATCGCAATCGTGTCGACGCCCTTGTTCTTGATGGCATAGGCGTTGAGGAAGATGCTCGGCAGGTGCATCTTGTGGCAGGTGCCTGTGTAGGCGCCCGGAACGGCAAACAGCGCCACTTTCTTGCCCTTGAAGATGTCGTCGGTGGTTTTGACCTGCGGGCCTTCCGCGGTCATCACGCGAAACTTCGCTTCGGGCAGCTTGTCGCCAACTTGGATCGCCATCGTCAATTCTCCTTAATTTATGAGCGGGATGGGTCTTAGACCGGGAGGGCGGCCGGTACAATATTCGGGCTAACGAAAACAGCAACGGCGTTTCACCGTTATGTCATCAGCCGGAAAAGCCGCCGTCCTCCAGAAAGGCCTCTTCTTCGGGGGTAGTCGTGCGTCCCAGCAGGCGGTTGCGATGCGGGAAGCGGCCGAAGCGGCGGATGATGTCGGCGTGCTCCTCGGCATAGCGGAGGTTGTCGGCATTGGGGGAGTTTCGGAATAGCTCGACGCAGCGAAGCTGGTCGGTCAGGCTCTCCGAATGCATGAACGGCAGGTAGAGAAATTCCCGCAGGACCGGGTCGCTGCGCGCATCAACGCCGCGGGCGACGGCGCGGCGGGCGACCTCGCGCGCTTGGGCGTCGCTGGAAAAGGCCCTGGCATCGCCGCGGAAGATGTTGCGGGGAAACTGGTCGAGCACGATGGTCAGCGCCAGCGCGCCCTCGTCGCTGGCTTCCCAGGCTGCCAATTCGCCGGCGGCGGCCTTGTACCACAGTTCTAGATAGCGGCGACGGACTTCGGTGTCGAAGGCGTCGTCCTTCTCGTACCAGCGGTCCGGGCCGGCCTCGCGCCAGAACGCGAGGATCCCCGCCGGAGTTGGCAACTCACTATCTGGCATTGTCAGCAGAGCTCTGGGCAGACCCTCATCCCGAGGAGCGGCGTCGCTTGGCCGCGTCTCGAAAGATGAGGCCACGGTGGGGCCTCGTGGTTCTCCCGGCGATGCGTAGCATCGTCCAGAGACGGCGCTGACGCGCCTCCTCACCATGAGGAGGGAGAGATTTACGCCGCGGCGGCCTTCTTCTCGTCGCGGAGCTGGCGGCGCAGGATCTTGCCGACATTGGTCTTGGGCAACTCGGTCCTGAACTCGATCAGCTTCGGCACCTTGTAGGCGGTGAGCCGTTCGCGCGCGAACTTGATGATGTCCTCAGGCGTGACGCTCTGGTCCTTCTTGACGACGAAGGCCTTCACCGCCTCGCCCGATTTGTCGTCGGCAACGCCGATCACGGCGCATTCGAGCACGCCCGGGTGGCTCGCGATCACCTCCTCGACCTCGTTCGGATAGACGTTGAAGCCCGAGACCAGGATCATGTCCTTCTTGCGGTCGACGATCTTGGTATAGCCGCTCGCATCCATCACGCCGATATCGCCGGTGCGGAAATAGCCGTCGGCGGTCATCACCTTCGCGGTCTCGTCCGGCCTGTTCCAGTAGCCGACCATCACCTGCGGGCCCTTGGCGCAGATTTCGCCGGGCTCTCCCAGCGGCACTTCCTTGCCGTCGTCGTCGCGGATCGAGATCCAGGTCGACGACACCGGCAGGCCGATCGAGCCGTTGAACTCGCTCGAGGTCGCGGTGTTGCAGGTCAAGGTCGGCGAGGTCTCGGACAGGCCGTAGCCTTCGGCGATGCTGCAGCCCGTGATCTGCTTCCATTGCTCGGCGACGGGCCGCTGCACCGCCATGCCGCCGCCGTTCGAAATCTTCAATTTCGAGAAATCGATCTTCTTGAAGTCGGGATGGTGCATCAGCCCGTTATAGAGCGTGTTGACGGCGGGGAAGGAATTGACCTGGTACTTCATCAATTCCTTGATGAAACCCGGAATGTCGCGCGGGTTCGGAATGAGCAGGTTGCAGCCGCCGGCGCGCACCGCGAGCAGATAGCACGCGGTCAGCGCGAAGATGTGATAGAGCGGCAGTGCGCAGACGATCAGGAGCGCGTCGACATGCGGCGGGATCGTGAGCGCCGGCTGCAGCCAGGCGTCATTCTGCAGCACATTGGCGAGGATGTTGCGATGGAGCAGCGTGGCGCCCTTGGAGACGCCGGTCGTGCCGCCGGTATATTGCAGGAAGGCTACGTCATTGGGTCCGATCACCGGCTTTACGAATTTCGCGGCCCGGCCTGCGGCGAGCGCATCGTTGAATGCGACCGCGCCGGGCAGCGAATAGGCCGGCACCATCTTTTTCACGCGCCGCACCACCAGATTGACGATCACGCCCTTGAAGCCGAGCAGGTCGCCCATGCTGCCGACGATCACATGCTTGACGGAGGTCTGTGGCAGCGCCTGCTGCACGGTGCTCGCGAAATTCTCCAGTACGATGATCGCTTCCGCGCCTGAATCCTTGAGCTGATGCTCGAGCTCGCGCGGGGTATAGAGCGGATTGACGTTGACGACCGCAAAGCCCGCGCGCAGCACGGCTGCGGTCGCGACCGGATATTGCAGCACGTTGGGCATCATCAGCGCGACGCGCGCGCCCCTGGATAGTCCGAGGCTCTGCAGGTAGGCGCCGAGCGCCAGCGACATTTCGTCGAGGTCGCGATAGCTGATCGACTTGTCCATGCAGATGAAGGCCTTGCGGTCGGCATATTTCGAGAAGCTCTCTTCGAGCAGCTCGACCAGCGATGAATATCGGCTGGTGTCGATATCGGCAGGCACGCCGGCCGGATATTGCTTGAGCCAGATGCGCTCCATGGTCCTTCCCCTCTCAAAATCCGGTACGTCGCTCGGTCGGCAACGATGTCTTTTGAGGCAGTATTGAGCCTGCCGCCGCCCGTGGCAAGCGGCGCAGCGTTAACGGTGCGCACGATTAGAAAGGCCGTCATTCCGGGGCGCGCGAAGCGCGAACCCGGAATCTCGACCGTCCGGGTCTGGTCCGGAGCCTGTCATCGAGCCGCGCTTCGCGCAGACCCGTTGGGACCATCCCGGAATGACGTCGCTTTGTGTTGGTGTAACGATCAGCCGGCCGGCTTGGCGTCGGTGGATTTCGGCTTCGGTTTTGCCGCCGTCTTGGGCTTGTTGGGCTTCGCCGGCTTCGCTGCCGACGCATCAGCGGACGTTGCCGGCTTCGGCTTCGCCGCGGCATGGCGCACCGCAGCCGGCCTGGCCTCGGGCTTGGTGCTCGCGTCCGCCGCCTTCGGCTCGGCGGCGGCATCGGGCTTCTTCTTGGCGGCGGCGTGCGAGCGCTTGCCCTTGCCGTGCTTGGCGGGAGCAGCCTGGCTCGCGCTGTCGGCGGCTACCGCTGCAACCAGGGCCGCGCCCGTGCGGGTTGGGCCGGTATAGACCACGATCGGCTCGGACGGCTCGGGCGGGGCCGAGAGCCAATCCGTCGGTTTCGCGAGCGGCGCCTGCAGCGCGGAGGAGAGGAACACCGCATTGCTACCGTCGCCCGTGGCCGAACTCGATCCTTGTGTGGTAGCGCTCGCCGTCAGCGCATCGTCCTCGTCGCTGGGCGCATGGTGATGCTTGCCGCTGCAGACCTCATCGTGCAGGTTCGGCGGCGATTCGTCGACCGGCTGGAGCTGATCGACAGTGCCGAGCGAGGGACGGAGCCACGACAGCGCATTGTTGGCGAAGCCGCGGTCGAGCAGTTGCGCGGCGCGCACCGCGCGCATCGTTCCTGAGGACGCGCCGAGCACCACCGCGATCAGCCGCCGGCCGTCATGCGTGGCGGACGCCACGAGATTATATCCGGATGCGCAGATGAAGCCGGTCTTGAAACCGTCGGCGCCGGGATAGCGCCCGATCAGCTTGTTGAAGTTCTGGGTGACGCGTTTGCCAAAACGGATCGCGGGGATGTGGACGTAATATTCGTATTCCGGCAGGTTCTTGATGAAAGAGCGCGCGAGGATCGCCATGTCGCGCGCCGAGGTGATCTGGCCGTCCGCGGGCAGGCCGTTCGGATTGACATAGCTCGTCTGTGTCATGCCGAGCTGGTGCGCGGTCTGGTTCATCATCGCCGAGAAGCCGTCGATCGAGCCGCCGACGCCTTCGGCGAGCACGACCGCCATGTCGTTGGCGGATTTCACCAGCATCATCTTCAGCGCGTTGTCGACGGTGAGCCGTGTGCCCGGACGCAAACCCATCTTGGACGGCGATTGCGAAGCGGCGAGGGGAGACACCGTCAGCAGCGTATCGAGCGTGATCCTGCCTTCTTTCACCGCCTCCAGCGTGACATAGGCCGTCATCAGCTTGCTCAGCGAGGCGGGATACCAGGGAACGGTGGCGTTCTCCGCCTCCAGAACCTTGCCGGTGTCGGCCTCGATGAGGAGCCTGGCTTCGGAATGAGCGGCGCGGGGGCCAAGCACCGCAAGCGCTGCGGCGAAAATGATCGGTGATTTGAAAAGCAATGAGCGGAGAAACTGCACTGTCCGATTCCGGTCCTTTGAGACCCGCCTTGAATGCATCAATTGAACGCGATCCAAGGAGGTCCTTGAGTTCTGACTTTCGGGTTTCAAGCTGTCCGGCGCACCGCCATTTGCGGCGCGTGCAAACCTATACCGGAGAGGAGAAACAGAACAGAGGCTTGCACGATTAATTCAAAACTTACGAGGGCCGAATTTCGGCGATTCCTAGACCTTGACAGCAGTTTGATCGCCTTCCGGCCGTGACATGCTGGCGCGTGCGCTCTCCTGCACCATGAACTGGGCGCGCGCGAGTTCCGCAAAGCGGCCGCCGCGTGCGACCAGTTCATCGAAAGTTCCGTTTTCGATCACGCGGCCGTTGTCGAATACCAGGATACGGGTCGCGTTGCGGATCGTGGAGAGACGGTGGGCGATCACAAAGGTGGTGCGTCCCTTCATCACTTCGTCCAATGCCGCATTGACCTTGGCTTCGGTGACGGCGTCGAGCGCACTCGTTGCCTCGTCGAGGATCAGGATCGGCGGATCCTTCAACAACGCACGCGCAATCGACAGGCGCTGCCGCTCGCCGCCGGACAGCATGCGGCCGCGCTCGCCGGCCTTGGTGTCAAACCCGTGCTTGGCCTTCTCGATGAAGTCCAGCGCCTGCGCGCGGGCGGCAGCCTGCCGCATCTCGGCTTCGGTCGCATCGGGCTTGCCGACCCGCAGATTGTCCGCGATCGAGCGATCGAACAATAGCGCTTCCTGGAACACTACGCCGATGTTGCGCCGGAGCGCGGTGAGCTGCAGCCCGCGCACGTCCATGCCGTCGATGCGGATGAAGCCGGATTGCGGATCGAAGGCGCGGTGCAACAGCGCGATCGCGGTGGATTTGCCGGCGCCGGTCGGGCCGACCAGCGCGATGGTCTGGCCGGGCAGCGCGGAGAAAGAGAGGTCCTCGACCGCCGGCCGCTTGCCGTCGTAGGAGAACGACACATCGTGGAATTCGACGAGGCCCGACAGCCGCCCGGTGTCGAGCGCGTCTGGGCGGTCGCGCACCGCGGGGACGGCGTCGAGCACGTTGAAGAATTCCTGCAGGCGCGGCGCCTCCATGAACACATTGTTGATGAAGGCGACCACCTGCTCGAGCTTCTGGATCAGCATGGTCGCGAAGGCGACGAAGGTCACGATCTCGCCGACCGAGGTGAGGTCCTCGTTATGCAGCGCGATCCCGAGCGTGAAGATCGCAAGCACCGTGATCGTGGTCGAGGCGCGGGTGATGACGGTGACCAGTGCCCACCACGACAGCACCGGCATCTGCACCGAGAGCAGCTTGTCGGCGACATGGCGCAGACTCTGGACCTCGGCGTCGATGCGCACGAAGCTTTGCACGAGCGCCACATTGCCGAGCGCGTCGGAGGCGCGAGCGGAGAGGTCGCTATAATGCTGCTCGACCTCGCTCTGCATGCCGTAGGTCTTGCGCACCACGAAGGTGGTGAGAAAGGTGAACACCACGCACAGCACGAACAGGAGGATCGCAAGCCGCCAGTTGAGATAGAGCGAAATCGGCAGCAGCACGAGAACCGACATGATCGCGGCAAAGTGCTCGCGGAAGAAGCCCAGCCAGAGCCGCCACAGCGCGTCGGTGCCGCTCAGCATCACCTTCATCAGCTTGCCGGAATGCGTTCCGGTGTGGAACGTCATCGGAAGCTGCAGGATGTGCTCGAAATAGCTGGTTAGAACCGCCTGGCGCTGGCGGTGCGAGAGGCGGTCGGCATGCAACGCCACCCAGGCGCTCGTGCCAATGGTGAACAGGCCGAAGGCCGCCCAGGCGCCCAGCAGCGGCCAGGCCGAGGCGCCGGCCGTCTTGTCCGAGAGCGCGTCGACGATCCGGCCGAACAGCACTGGTTCGGCGAACTGCGTGGTGGCGAGCAGGAGATTGGCAAGAGCAAGGACCCAGCCAAGCCGCGCCTCCTTGCCGAGCATGTCCAGGACACGGGTGTAGAGGCGAAGCAGGGACATGCCGGCAAACTACCTTCGACCCGTTTTTCCTGGCTCGTCTTGCCTTCGCCCGTAGGCGGCCGCGAGGATGCATTCTAAGCAGGGATTGCCGTCGCAAGATAGGCCAATAAGCGACGCGATCGCTCGCTGGCGCTTTCCCGGCCATCTCGCGTCTTGCGCGATCAAATGCGCTTGTATCCGCTCAACGGGAACCCAACATGTTCGGTGGGGATTGATCAGTAGCGGCCCGTCCGGGCCGACTGTGATGGAGGATTTAAGATGTTTGTCCGAAAGGCTCTGCTTGCGTCCGCGGGCCGTGCGACCGCGATTGCGACGATTGCTGCACTTGCGATCACCGCCATTGCGCCATCGGCGGCGAGTGCCCGGCACCGGCACCGGCTGGGCGGTGGAGCCGCTGCTGCTGCGGCCTTTGCCGGCATCGTCGGCACGGGGCTCGCCATCGCCGCGGCCCAGAACCGGCGCGCCTATTATGACGAATACTACGGCGGCGGCCCGGTCTACGTCGCGCCTGCGCCCGGTTACTATTATGGCTATGGCGCCCCCGCTTATGGCTATTACGGTAGCGACTCGACCTCGCCTTACGTGGATAGCCGCGCGTACGGCTGGTAAGTCCGGAATGCGCATAGCAACCGATCCGACGGTCACGATTTGTTGCGCCCGGCGGATTTTTCGCCTTTGATGCTTGGTGTTAACGCCTCTTTGATGCTCGGTGTTAACGCGTTGCGTACGGGTTTCGTCTAAGTTCGCGTCATGAGTGATTCGATCGAACGGCTTTACCTGGCGGTGCTTGCCGCCAGGCACCTGGACCCCGCCACGTCGCGGACAGCAAAGCTGTTCCAGCACGGGCCATCGAAGATGGCCAAGAAGCTCGCCGAGGAAGCCATCGAGGTGGTGATCGACGCCGTCAACGGCGACGCCCAAGCGGTGGTCCGCGAGAGCGCCGACCTGCTCTATAACCTCACCGTGCTGTGGGCCGCGGCGGGCGTGCGGCCCGAAGACGTCTGGCGCGAGATGGAGCGGCGCGAGCATATGCTCGGCATCGCAGAGAAGCTGCCGAAGTCGGCCATGAAGCTGCCAAAGGCGGTGTCGCCGCGGGTCGCCAGGCGACCAATTGTCGCGCTCGAAGGTCGTTCCTTGCGGAAGCGCCACTGAAGCAACCCGGGAATTTCCCGTATTTCCCTGATCCCCAGGCATGGACAAATCGCGCCGGTGATGGTTCATCGCGCCATGCTCAAACGTGTCTATGACTGGTGCATCGCCGCCGCCGAGAAACCCTACGCGCTCTGGATCCTGGCCGCGATGGCGTTTGCCGAAAGCTCGTTCTTTCCGGTCCCGCCGGACGTGATGCTGGCGCCAATGTCGCTGGCGCGGCCGAAGCGCGCCTGGGTCTTCGCCAGCGTCTGCACTGTCGCTTCCGTGGTCGGCGGCTTGCTCGGCTATGCCATCGGCGCGCTGCTCTATGACTCGGTCGGACACTGGCTGATCCAGTTCTATCATCTCGGCGACAAGGTCGAGGCGTTCCGCGAAGGCTACGCGCGCTGGGGCTCGCTCGTCATCCTGCTGAAGGGGCTGACGCCGATCCCCTACAAGCTCGTCACCATCACTTCCGGCTTTGCCGGCTACAACATCTGGCTGTTCGTACTGCTCTCGGCGATCACCCGCGGCTGCCGCTTCTATCTCGAGGCCGTCGTGCTCCACCGCTATGGCGACTGGATCCGGGAGCGGGTCGAGCGCCATCTTGCGCTGTGGGTGATCCTGTTTCTGATCGTGCTGGTGCTCGGCTTCGTCATCGCAATCAAGTTCGTCTGACGTTTGCCGCCGCTCGCCGCTTCGGCTACGGTTTGGACCATGACACTCCGGCCCGTCCTATTGGTGTCGCGATGTGGCGCGCACGTTTTGGCCGTCGCCCTGTCCTTGCTCGTGACGGCCGGATCGGCATGGCCGCAGGCGGCTTCGCCACAGCAACAGCCCGCGCTTGGCCTGCAGGAGCAACCGGCGCCGTCATCGCCACCACCAGACCAGCCCGCGCCGGAGGCTGCGCCGGAAAAGCCCGGTCTGATCCATGAGATGGGCAAGCTGATCGACAGGATCATGCCTGCCATGAAGAGCCCGAGCGAGACGCTCGGCGATCTCGATGCACGCGCGAAGGAGGCCGCCAAAGACGCTGCCAAGACTGCAGGCGACGCGCTGTCGCGGCTGAAGCCTGGTTCGATGGTGTCGGGGCGGACGGTCTGCGTGTTCGCCGCCAACGGCACGCCGGATTGCAAGGCGGCCGCCGACACGCTCTGCCAGGGCAAGGGCTACAAGGAGGGTAAGAGCCTCAACACCGATTCCGCCGAGAGCTGCTCGGCAAAGGTGCTGATTCCCGGGCGGCAACGCAAGCCCGGCGATTGCCGCACCGACACTTACGTCACCACCGCGCTGTGCCAGTAGAGCCAACCACGCGCGCAACGCTTCAAGCACCGGACAAGGAGGACCCATGAGCCGCACCGAGCAGGATTTCCTCGGACCGCGCGAGATCGCCGACGACATCTACTACGGCGTCCAGACCATCCGGGGTAAGGAAAACTTCCATATCACCGGCATCCCCATGAGCCAGGAGCCTTACTTCGTGAAGGCGCTGGGCTATGTGAAGAAGGCCGCCGCCATGGCCAACCGCGACCTCGGCGTGCTCGATGCGAAGGTCGCGGACGCCATCATCAAGGGCTGCGACCGTGTCGTCGCCGGCGACATGATGGATCAGTTCGTCACCGACTTCATCCAGGGCGGCGCAGGCACCTCGACCAACATGAACGCCAACGAGGTCATCGCCAACCTTGCGCTGGAGCAGCTCGGCTTCAAGAAGGGCGAGTATCAGCACGTCAGCCCCAACGACCACGTCAATTACGGCCAGTCGACCAACGACACCTATCCGACGGCGTTTCGGCTTGCGCTGATCTTGAGGCTCTCGAGCTACATCACCGCGCTGCGCCAGCTCCAGGATGCCTTCTTCGCCAAGGGCAGGGAGTTCGACGGCGTATTGAAGATGGGCCGCACGCATCTGCAGGATGCGGTGCCGATGTCGCTTGGCGCCGAATTTCGCGGCTGGGGCACCACGATCGGCGAGGAAGTCGAGCGCATCTCCGAGGCGCGGTCGCTGCTGCGCGAGATCAATCTCGGAGCCACCGCGATCGGCACCTCGGTGACCGCGGCGCCCGGATACCCCAAGGTCGCCGTGAGGCACTTGAGCGCGCTGACCGGCGTCGAGTTCGTGCTCGCAAGCGATCTGGTGGAGGCGACCTCCGACACCGGCGCCTATGTGCAACTGTCCGGCGTGCTCAAGCGCACGGCGAGCAAGCTCACCAAGATCTGCAACGACATCCGCCTGCTGGCATCGGGGCCGCGCTGCGGGCTGAACGAGATCAACCTGCCGCAGTTGCAGCCCGGCTCCTCGATCATGCCCGGCAAGGTCAATCCGGTGATCCCCGAAGTCGTCAACCAGACGAGCTTCCTCGTCATCGGCCTGGACACCACGGTGACGCTCGCCGCTTCCGCCGGCCAGCTCCAGCTCAACGTGATGGAGCCGGTGATCTCGTTCGCGCTGTTCTTCTCGATCCGCACCATGGAGCGGGCGGTCAACAGCCTGCGCGAGAACTGCATCGTCGGCATCACTGCCAACGACGAGCACACCCGCAACATGGTACTCAACTCGCTCGGCATCATCACCGTGCTCAAGCCGCTGCTCGGCTACAGGCAATGCGCCGAGATCGCTCGGCAAGGCTACAAGGAGGGCAAATCCCTGCACCAGATCATCGTGGTCGAGAAGAAGCTGCTCACGCAGGAGACGTGGGACGAGATGTTCTCCTTCGAACGGCTGATCAATCCCGACCTGATCGAGGGATGAAGACCGCTGGAAGCTCGCGATTTTTCGCCATGGCCGGCACCAGGCCCGGGCATGACGAGTCTGTGGAGCCGGTGCCGCCGGGTAAGGCCGGAAGTTATGCCGCAGCCCGGTGCGCAAGACGTCGCGCCGCGTTCAGACTCTTGCTATGATGCCTGGCATCTTTACAGTGTAAACCTGTATCTTTACAATGTAAACACAATCCCGCTTGGCGGAATAAGCACGAGGAATTTGCCGCAATGTCCATGCCTGCCCTGTTCAAGGGCCGCCTGTCGCTGCCCGTGATCGGTGCGCCGCTCTTCATCATCTCCGTACCCGATCTCGTGATCGCCCAGTGCAAGGCGGGCGTGGTCGGCTCGTTTCCGGCCTTGAATGCGCGCCCGCCCGCGCTGCTCGACGAATGGCTGGCGCGGATCAAGGAGGAGCTTGCGGCCTACGACAAGGCGCATCCGGAGCGGCCCTCGGCGCCGTTCGCGGTCAACCAGATCGTGCACAAGTCGAACAACCGGCTCGATCATGACGTTGCGCTCTGCGAGAAGCACAAGGTGCCGATGATCATCTCTTCGCTCGGCGCGCGCGAGGAATTGAACCAGGCCGTCCACAACTGGGGCGGCATCGTCTTCCACGACGTGATCAACCAGAAGTTCGCCCACAAGGCGATCGAGAAGGGCGCCGACGGGCTCATCCTCGTTGCGGCCGGCGCTGGCGGCCACGCCGGCGTCATCTCGCCGCTCGCCTTCGTCGCCGAGACGCGGCAATGGTTCGACGGACCGATCGCGCTGTCGGGCGCGATCGCCAACGGCCGCGCCATCCGCGCCGCGCGCATCCTCGGCGCCGATTTCGCCTATATCGGCTCGGCCTTCATCGCGACCAGGGAGGCCAACGCGGTCGAGACCTACAAGACGATGATCACGGCCTCGTCGGCGGAAGACATCGTCTATTCCAATCTCTTCACCGGCGTGCACGGCAACTACCTGAAACCCTCGATCGTCGCGGCCGGCATGGACCCCGACAACCTGCCGACCTCCGATCCCTCCAAGATGAGCTTCGGCACAGATACTTCCGGCGAGCGCGCCAAGCCGAAGGCGTGGAAGGAGATCTGGGGCTCGGGCCAGGGCGTCGGCAGCGTCGGCTACATAATGCCCGCCGCCGAGCTGATCGGCCGGTTCAAGAAGGAATATGACGAGGCGCTCGATCCGGCGCTGTGAGGTGGGCTGAATCGCTCCGCGACGTCTTTCACCTCTCCCGAAGGGAGAGGTCGGATCGCATCGTGAGATGCGATCCGGGTGAGGGGTTACGGTCTCGCGTTGGAGCCGCGGCCCCTCACCCGGATTGCTTCGCAATCCGACCTCTCCCCAACGGGGAGAGGTGAGGGACAAGCCCGGCGTTAATCCAATTCCAGCGGCGTGTATTTGCCGGCGTCGTTGATCTCCGTGCCCCAGATCTTGTGCGAGGCCTGGTGCTCGGACTTGCCGAAACTGAGCGGCGTGCCGAGGCCGAGGTCGAGGTTACGCGTCAGCTCGAGCGTATCGATCAGCTTCTCGGTGTCGATCTGCGGACCGGTCTTCTGGATGGCCTTGATCAGCACGTTGGCTGCGATATAGCCCTCGAGCGAGACGTAGTCGGGTTCCTCGCCGGGGAAATATTTGGCGAGCGCGTTCTTGTATTCGAGCACCGCAGTCGAATAGCCGCCGACCGCCGGCACCACCTGAGTCACGATCACGCCGTTGGCAAAGCGCGGGCCGAGCAGCATCAACTCCTCGGCGAGCTCCGTCGAGCCGACGAACGACACGTTGGTGTAGATCATGCCGGGATAGGTGTCGCGGGTCCTCTCGATGAACTTGGCCGCGGCACGGTAAGTCGCGACCATCACGACCGCCCTGATCTGTGGCTTCTGTGACTTGAGCTGGCTGACCGCCTCGTCCACATCGATCGTGTTGCGCTTGTAGTTGAGCCGCAGGATGGCGCTGTCGTTGGCGCCGAGCGCGCGGAAAGCCTTTGCGACGCCGGCATAGCCCGCGTCACCATAGGCGTCCTGTTGGGCAAACACGGCGATCTGCCGCGGCTGCAGCCGGCGGATCTTGATCAGGTAGTTGACGACCGCGCTGGTCTCCTCCGCATAGCTGGCGCGGTAGTTGAAGACGTAGCGGTCGGGCGGATCGTTGCGCAGGAGATTGGAGCCGGTGAAGGCGCCGAAGAACAGCGCGCGGTGCTCCAGCGCGTAGGGAATGGCGACCGCGGCCGTCGGCGTGCCGACATTGCCGATGTAACCGAACACCTGATCCTTCTCGTAAAGCTGCTTCATTGCATCCAGCGTCCGCGACGGCTCGTAGCCGTCGTCGGCCGCGAACAAGTGCAGCTTGCGACCGTTGACGCCGCCGGCGGCGTTGACGCGGTCGAAGGCGGTGTCGATGCCGAGCTTCATCTGGCGTCCGAGCTCTCTCGACGCGCCGGAGAACGGCCCCACAATCCCGAAGCGGATCTCGTCGGCACTGATGCCGTGGACGTTCGGCATCGGCGTGAGCGGTACGGCCGGTTCGTTCGGTGTGATGGCCGCAAGCTTGGTTTGAGCGGGCGCGGGAGCACTCGCTGCGGGCGGCGCGACCGATGCCATCGGCGCAGGCGCGGCGTTCGCCGCCGACGGCGCGATCACGGCCGCGAGCGACGGGCTAGAAACCGATCGTTCAAGCTCCGTGAGTTGGCGGTCCGCCGTCTTGCAGTCGGTACGGCCCGCGGTGATCGCGCCGCGGCCGTCGATGACGTAGTGATCGAACTGCTGCGAGATGTCCGCGCGCTCGGCCTCGCTGGTCGCGACGTCCTTGATGACGGCGTTGAACTTGTCGGAGATCGTCTGGATGCGCGACTGGGTAATCTCGGGACAGGCGAGCGCGGAGCCAAGGATCGGCCCCACCCGGCTTGCGAGGTCGCGTACCACGCTGACATTGTCACCCGGTGCGGCCGTCACCACAGGTCCTGCCAGCAGCAAGCCGCACAGCGCGATCGCCCAGCGCAGATGCCGGCGAGGATTCCGTTGCTTGTTCAGTCCAACCCCATGATCAGACATTGTCGTTACTCCCAACACTCACGGTTTGTCGGTCAAAGCGGTCTTCTGTCGCCATTGCACGAATTGCTGCAGCAGCTGTTCAGACTGCTCGTGGGTCAAGCTCTGGTTACCGCCACCCGTCGGCGCCGGCGCGCGGGATGGCGAAAGCGCGTCGTCGGCGCGAGGCGCTCGCGACGCGGCTGCGATGAATTGCTCGAGACCCCTTTGCCTGGGAAAGAGCGTGACGAACAGCAGCGCCGCGACCGATGCAACCGCGACCGCAGCCACGACGCCGACGAATCCGGCGAGCAGTGTGCGGCGTTTGCTCTCGCGCTTGAGATCAGGCGGCTCGGGCACGACCGCGGGCTTGATCTGGCGCCGCACGAATTCGGACATCGCGCTTTCCAGCCGGTCGCCGGCCGAGGCCGCAAGCCGCGGCGGCTCGACCTTGAATGCGCGTGAGAACGGGCCATCTCCGATCGCGGCAAGCCGCGGCGGCTCGGCGCGTTCGGCCGCTCGCCGCGACGCGGAGACCAACGCGTCCAGAGCCTCTATCGGATTGTTGGTGGGGGATTCTTCGCTACTGCTACTCATACGCTACTCCTCTCGCCACTGACTGCTACGCATGCGGCCGTGCCGCGGCGCCTGGCAGGGTTTCAAGCCAAAGCGCGTGCGGGAAAATCGGCGGGAACATCGCTATGGGTGCGTTGAACGACGCCAACGGCGATCGCGTGGCGCAAATCGGGCGCGCGCGTGCTGCGCGCTCGCGTCGCACATTGGCAATTCCATGGTCCGGAAAACCGGAAGAACCGCGCTTCCCCATCGTTCGCACTGCCTGTCCCCGGCAAATGCCGCCTAGCAGAATGAGACGGCCCCCCGTCTCGCGTGATTGTGATGCAACTCGCGAGCGACATTATTAAGCTCGAATCGGGGCAGAACGGCGTTGAGTTTTTGTCTGCTGACAACCGTTGTGTGTCATTCCTGCGGCATAAATCCTCGTAGCGGGCTTCGCCCGTGTGATATGCGAAGGTATGGAGAGCGTCCGGCCTCAATCATGATCCGGCCGCATATCGCGAGATGAGGAGACAGCATGATTATCGACCACGCCAGGCTACTTGCATTCGCAAGCCGCATCGTGGCGGCCGGTGGCAGTTCGCCTGCCGAGGCAGCTATCGTTGCCGAGCACCTGGTCGAAGCCAACCTGCGTGGCCACGACAGCCATGGCGTCGGCATGCTCGTCGCCTATGTACGCGACTTCGAGGGCGGCACGCTCAAAGCGAACCAGGCGCCGGAGGTCGTCTCTGACACCGGCACGATTTCGGTGTGGGATGCGCATGCCGGCTATGGCCAGGTGGTCGCCCGCAAGGCGGTCGAATGGGCGATCGGCGCGGCGCGCGAGCATGGCGTCGCGGTGAACGGCTTGCGCAACGCCCACCACATCGGCCGCGTCGGCACCTATGGCGAGATCGCCGCGCGCGAAGGCATGGTGGCGCTGCATTTCGTCAACGTCGCTTCCGGTCCTCCGGGCGTCGCGCCCTTTCGCGGCCGTGAAGGGCGATTCCTGACCAACCCGGTCTGCATCGCCATTCCCGGCACCGCCAGCAACGAGCCGATCCTGCTCGACTTCGCCACCAGCCGCGTCGCGCTCGGAAAGGTGCGGGTGGCCTACAATGCGAAGAAGCCGATGCTCGACGGTGCATTGCTCGACCATACGGGCAAACCCACGATCAATCCCGCGGTCATGTACACGCAGCCGCGCGGCGTGGTGCTGCCGTTCGGCGAGCACAAGGGCTCGGGGCTTGCGCTGGTGTGCGAATTGTTGGCCGGCGCCATCGTCGGCTCGTCAAGCGTCACGACGATGACGCCGCCCGAGCGCGGTATCATCAATGGCATGCTCACGATCGTCATCGATCCGGCGCGGCTTTCCACGCGCGATGCCATGTTGGCCGAGATCGACGCCATGATCGCCTGGGTGAAGTCGGCCGCGCCAGCCGATCCCGATCTTCCGGTGCTGGTGGCGGGCGAGCCCGAACGCATCGCGCGCGCTGAGCGCCTTGCGCGCGGCATCGAGATCGACGGGGAGACGTGGAGCCAGTTGTCGGCAATCGCCGAGCGCTATCAGATCAAGGTTGATCGCTGAGGGTTCGAACTCAAATCGGCGAGGAGGTGGATCGATCATGCTCAAGTTTCCCCCGCCAATCTGGATGCTCATCTATCTCCTTCTCTGTGCCGCGCTGAGCTGGCTGCTCGGCTGGCCGAGGATTCCAGGCCTGCCACTTCCGCTCCTGGGAGCGGCCCTGGTGGCGGTCGCCTTCATCCCGCCGGTCTGGGCCTTCATCCTGTTCCAGCGTGAGGGCACCGAGATCGAGCCGACCTCGCCGACCAATCGCAAGCTGGTGACGAGCGGTCCGTACCGCTTCACGCGCAACCCGATGTATTCGGGCCTCGTGCTCCTCGCCTTCGGCATCGCCATATGGGTCGGCGCCTGGCCGATGATCATTGCGCCGGTCGCGGTGTTCGCGACCGCCAACTGGGTCCACATTCCCTTCGAAGAAGCCAAGATGCGTCGCCAGTTCGGGGCAGATTATGACGCCTATGTCGCGCAGGTGCGGCGCTGGGTCTGAGAGACGGCTGCCGTTCGCCCCGACGTTGTAGGGCCTCGCGCCTCGCGTGCACGCGCCACGCTTTTGTCAGACTTTGGCCCGCGCGCGTCCAGAAAGTCTTAAAGAGACGTTAACCATGACGGGCGCTCTGTAACCTTTCAGTAAGAAAGGCGAGTCGTCAGCCATGACCACGGAAGCATTGGACTCCCAACTCGAACCCAAAATCCAGCCGGTTCGTTTGCGCGGCCGCTCTTATGTTGCTTTTGTCTTTGCCCCCGCCGTGCCGATCGTCGACTGGCTCACCGAAATCGACCAAACCCTGGCCCGCTCGCCCGGCTTCTTTGTCGGCAAGCCGGTGGTGCTCGATCTCTCCGCGGTCGACCTCAGCCCGCCGGCGATCTCGCATCTCCTGTTGAGCCTTGAGAAGCGCAACATCCGCGTGCTCGGCATCGAAGGGGTTGATGCTGCGAGGCTGGCGTCGAACATGCCGCCCCTGATCTCGGGCGGGCGGAGCTGCGCCGTGCCGCAGCCTTCGGAGGAGAAGGTCGAGGCGGCGCGGCCGGCGCCGCCGACCTCGCTCCTGCTCGATCAGCCCGTGCGCTCCGGACAATCGATCGTGTTTCCGGAAGGCGACGTGACGGTGGTGGGCTCGGTTGCCTCGGGCGCCGAGATCGTCGCCGGCGGCTCCATCCACATCTACGGCACGCTGCGCGGCCGTGCCATGGCCGGCATCAACGGCAATGCGGCCGCGCGCATCTACTGCCAGAAGATCGAAGCCGAACTTCTGGCGATCGACGGCTTCTACCAGACTGCGGAAGAGTTCGACGCCGCTCTTCGCAACCGACCAGCGCAGGCGTGGCTTGAAGGCGAAACGTTGCGGATTACGCCGCTCAACTGATTCAAACCCTATTGGAGGATAATCAAGATGGCCAAAGTGCTGGTGGTGACGTCGGGCAAGGGCGGGGTGGGCAAGACCACGACCACCGCTGCAATCGGGGCCGCGCTTGCCCAGAATGGCAAGAAGGTCGCGGTGGTCGATTTCGATGTGGGCCTGCGCAATCTCGATCTCGTCCTGGGCGCCGAGCGCCGCGTCGTGTTCGACCTCATCAACGTGGTGCAGGGTGTCGCCAAGCTGCCGCAGGCCTTGATCCGCGACAAGCGGCTCGAGAATTTGTCGCTGTTGCCGGCTTCCCAGACCCGCGACAAGGACGCGCTGACCGAAGAGGGCGTCGGTCGCGTCATCAGCGAGATGCGGGGCAGTTTCGATTATATCCTTTGCGACAGCCCGGCCGGCATCGAGCGCGGCGCCATGCTTGCCATGCGCTTTGCCGACGAGGCCATCATCGTCACCAATCCCGAAGTGTCGTCGGTGCGGGACTCCGACCGTATCATCGGCATGCTCGATTCCAAGACAGTGAAGGCGGAGAAGGGCGAGCAGGTCTTAAAGCACATCCTGCTCACGCGTTATGATCCCGCGCGCGCCTCGCGCGGCGAGATGCTCGGCATCGAGGACATCCTGGAGATTCTGGCGACGCCCTTGCTCGGCATCATCCCGGAAAGCCAGGACGTGCTGCGCGCTTCCAATGTCGGCTCGCCGGTGACGCTGAACAGCCCGACGAGCGCCCCGGCGCGCGCCTATTCGGATGCGACCAGACGGCTGCTTGGCGAGACCATCCCGATGCTGGTCCCGAGTGAACCCAAGGGCCTGAGGAAACTATTCGGACGGAGAGCTGCATGAACATGTTTCGGCTATTCGCCAGCCGACCCGCTCCACCGGCCACCGCGCCGATCGCGCGGGAACGGCTGCAGATCCTGCTTGCCCATGAGCGGGGCATGCGGGGCCAGCAGCCCGATCTTCTGATGCTGCTCCGGGAGGAAATCCTGGCCGCGGTTTCGCGCCATGTTGCGCTCGATCCCGACAAGGTTATTGTGCGAATGGAGCGGGGGAAGAACGTGTCGACGCTTGAGGTCGACGTCGAGCTCCCGAACAACGGGCTCGAGCCGGTGCTTGCCGTGGCGAGTTGAGACCTGGAGCAACGCGTTTGCCGCGATCGATTTGAGTTGATGGAAGCCATTTTTCGCGTCGACGGCGATCGCGTCAGTGTCAGTCCTCTGGCCGCCGGTCCCTGGGATCCGACCATGCAGCACGGCTCCGCGCCGGCCTCCCTCGTGGTCTGGCTCGCGGAGGCGATCCCGACCGCGGTGCCGATGCGGATTGCGCGCGTCACGATCGACTTGATGCGGCCGGTGCCGCTGAAGCCGCTGACGATCGAGAGCGAGATCCTGCGCGAGGGCCGCAAGATCCAGCTTTGCGCGATCCGCCTGCGCGCCGACGGCGTGCTGGTGGTGGCCGCGACCGTGCTCAAGGTGAGGCACAAGCGCGAGGCGCTGCCGCCGGATATCTCCGGCCCGAAGGTCGAGCTGCCTTCGCCGGACGAGTCGGTGGAGGACCCCGCACAATTCTCGAACAGCCCGTTCGTCACCGGCATGCAACTCCGTGCCGCGCGCGGAAAATTCGGCGTGCCCGGGCCCGGGGCCATCTGGTATCGCGTGGTGCGTCCGCTAGTCGAAGGCGAAAAGGTGTCGCAGGCGGTGCGCGCGGTGGTCGCGGCGGACTTCTGCAACGGCACCGGGGCGGCGCTCGACTTCCGCCACTGGATCTTCCTCAATGCCGACCTCACCGTCAGCATGGCGCGCGAGCCGATCGGCGAATGGATCCTGCTCGATGCGGAAAGCTGGATTAGCCCCGATGGCGCGGGGCTCGCCATGGCGCGACTCGCCGATCAACACGGTTATTTCGGCCGCGCTGTGCAGAGCCTTGTGATCGAGAAGCGATAGAGAGAGCAGCAGGATCGCGACGGCCCAGGCAAAAGGCCGCTGAAGTGGTGATATTCAGCGGCCTTGCCGGAAATAATTTATACGGAATGAAATTCCCCCGCTCGCGTGCGCGAGTATGGGCAAAATTCCGCATTTTGTGGATTCCGGGCGAATACGGGTCTCTGGCGTCCGGTTCAGCGGCGCGTCCCGCTGCATCGCACCTGGGAACGCGATGGCGCTACCCCACCATCCGCTCGCGCCCCGCCCAGAAGCGCGCGCGTAGCACCTTCTTGTCGACCTTGCCGACGCCGGTCATCGGCAGTTCCTTCACGAACTGGATCTGCTTCGGCGCATGCGCCGAGCCCTTGCGCGCCTTCACGAGGTTGATGAGTTCGTCCGCATCAGGCTTTGCACCCTCGCGCGCGACCACGACCGCGGTGACGGCCTCGCCCCATTTGTGGTCGGGGATGCCGACCACCGCGCACATCGCAACATCGGCGTGCTGTGTCAGCACGTCCTCGACCTCACGTGGAAAAATGTTGAAGCCGCCGGAGACGATCATGTCCTTCTTGCGGTCGAGGATGAACATGTAGCCGCGCTCGTCCTTGCGCGCGATATCGCCGGTATGGAGCCAGCCGTTCTTCAGGGTTTCCGCGGTGATGTCCGGCCGCTTCCAGTATTCGGCCATCGCATGGGGCGCGCGCACGCAGATTTCGCCCGCCTCGCCGGTTGCGACCTCCTGGTCGTTGTCGTCGAGGATTTTCACCTGGCAGGCCGCGATCGGGAAGCCGCAGGACAGGAACAGCTCCGGCGTCTTCGGATCGTGATCCGCCTTGCGCAGCACCGAGACCGGATAGCATTCGGTCTGACCGTAGAGTTGCGAGAATACCGGCCCGATGCGCTCGATGCCTTCGGCGAGGCGCGATGGCGACATGGCGGAAGCGCCATAGAGGACGAGCTCGAGCGAAGAGAGATCGGTCTTGGGAAGCGCGGGGTGGTCGAGCAGCACGTAGATCATGGTCGGCACGAACAGCGTGAAATTGATCCTTTCGTGCGCGATCGTCTGCAGCACGGCGTCGGGATCGAATCCCTTCAGCATATGCACGGTGCCGCCGCGCATCAGCGTCGGCAGCACCTTGGTGCCGGCAACATGGCTGATGGGCGCGACCGTGAGATAGCGCGCGCCTTCAGGTATCTCGAAATCGGCAAGGATCGCGTTGGCGAAGCCGCCATATTCGCGGTGAGTGCGCAGCGCGCCCTTGGATTTTCCGGTGGTGCCGCCGGTGTAGTTCAGCGTGGCGAGGTCGTCGGGGCAGACGAGGCAACGCGGGCTGACGCTGCCTTCTCGCTCGACTACGGCGAGCAGATCGGTGCCGTAGCTTGCGGGTCCCATCGTGAACACTGTCTTGACGCCCTGCGCCCGCGTCGCGAGGTCGCCGCCGCGGTCGCGGAACGCGGATGTATCGACCACCAGCATCTCTGCTTCGGAATCGTCGAGCTGGAAGAGCTGGTCGTCGAGTGAGCCCAGCGGATGCAGGAAGGTGAGCGCGAGCTGCGAAAGCTGGGCGGCGACGCCGGCGCACCAGCTCTCGGCGCGGTTGGCGGTGAGGAAGGCGACGCGCGTGCCGGCTTTCAGGCCGAGCCGCATGAACACCGCCTGCAAGCGGCCGATCAGGTCGGTCGCGCCCTGATACGACAGCGATCCGCCCGGCCACGCAAAAGCCGTCCGCTGTGGATAGCGCGCCAGCGCCCGCAGCGTCTGCTCGCAAGCCGGCGGAAACCCGTAGAGCGGATTGCTCATGTGGTCGGATCCTCCCATCTCCGTCGTCATTCCGGGGCGATACGCAGCATCGAACCCGGAATCTCGAGATTCCGGGTCTGGTCCTTCGGACCATCCCGGAATGACGACGACGTTTTGTCTTCGGCCTCTCTCGTGCCAATCTTCGTCAACAACGTTAGCAAGGACCAACGCCGTTGCAAACCGCCGATCCGCTTTCGCGCTTTCGCGACCGTCTTCGCCTGCCGCTCGTCGCTGCACCGATGTTTCTGGTCTCCGGCGTCGAGCTTGTGGCCGCCGCCTGCTTGAACGGCGTGATCGGCGCCTTTCCGACCGTGAACTGCCGTTCGTCGGACGAGCTCGACCATTGGCTCAGCGAGATCAAAAGCCGCTTGCGCGACCAGAATGCCGCGCCGGTGTGCCCGAACCTGATTGTGCATCGCTCCAACGCGCGGCTCGCCGAAGACCTGAAGGTGCTGCTGCGGCATCAATGCGAGCTCGTCATCACCTCGGTCGGCTCGCCCGCGCCGGTGCTCAAGCCGCTGCATGAGGCCGGCGCGGTCGTGCTCGCCGATGTCGCGAGCATTCGCCATGCCGAACGCGCGATCGAGGCGGGCGCCGACGGCCTCGTCCTGCTCACGGCGGGCGCGGGCGGGCAGACCGGCTGGCTCAATCCGTTTGCCTTCGTGCGCGCGGTGCGGACATTCTTCGCCGGCCCCATCGTGCTTGCGGGCGGCATCAGCGACGGCCAGGCGCTGCGCGCCGCCGAGGTGCTTGGCTGCGATCTCGCCTATATGGGCACCAAATTCATCGCCACGCGCGAGAGCATGGCGGATGCGCGCTACAAGGCGATGCTGGTTCAAAGCAGCGCCGACGACGTGCTCCTGACCACGGCCTTTACGGGGCTGCAGACCAACATGCTGAAGCCCTCGATCGTCGCCGCCGGCCTCGATCCCGACAACCTGCCGGCGCGCGGCGCGATCGATATCGCCAGCGACATCGACATCGCCGCGCGCGAAGCGCGGCCGAAACGCTGGCGCGATATCTGGAGCGCCGGGCATTCGACATCCGGCGTCACCGACGTGCCTGCCGTGGCGGAACTCGTCGCCCGCACCATGGCCGAGTACCGCGGCGCTCACATTGACGCGCGCGACGATCCCCCGGCAAGGGCGCAGCCTTTCGTTTAACGCGGCGTTAACCATCGCGCCCCAACAATCCCTCGGAAAGCCGGCCTCTCCAGGGCCGCATCGATTGGGATTCGCAGGGGGATGCGCGATGGATTTTGAGATGCTTTTCGCCAAGACACCCGCCACGCTCGATGAGCTCGCCGCCCGCGTGGCCCACGCGCTGGAGCGTCATCCGCTTTGCCGCAGGGTGCAGTTCGACGTCGTCTCGACTCCGCGCACCAAGCGCGGCGCCAACTGGACAGTCAATCTACGGTCGATTGAGCCGCGCGCCCTGTTCGAGGCTTCCGACATCGTCGCCGATATCCAGGACGCCTACGAATTAGCCGCCTGATTGCTGTCGTTTTTCAGAGGTTTATGCGGAAACGCGGCAATGCCGCGGGGAAAGCGCGGTTAAGCCTTATTTAACCCCCAGTCTTGGGGCAAAGGGCCTCAACGGCCACCCTTGAGGAGTTTGGTTTGTCGAAGGCGGTCACCATCATCGCGCTGACCTGTTTCCTGGTGGTGGGTGCAGCCGTCACCAGCATTCTCTCGCAGGCAAGCATGATCGCGCCGCCGGCCGAACCCGCGCCGGTCGTCAAGAACCCGGTCGCCAACCGCGAGGCCAAGCAGGACCGCCTCTCGGTGATGAGCCTCGCGCAGGCATCGTTCGAGCAGCCCGAGAAGCCGGCGACTTCCGCGACCCCGTCCGCGACCGAGGTGTTGCGCCAGGCCTATGCCTCCGCCGCCGACGTCGAAGCGGCGAAGGCGGTCGCGGCCCTGCAAAAGGTGGCGCCGCCCGCGCCACAAACCGGTGCACTACCGCCGGAGCCGCAAGTGGCTGCGCTGTCGCCCGAGCCGCAAGCGGACGCGCTGCCGTCGGCGACGGTGCCGCCGGCCAAGCCGAAGGTTGCAGCCAAGCTGGCGCCGCAAAAATCCTACACGCTCCTGAGCGACGGCCAGATCGCCGGCATCAAGCAGCGGCTGAGACTTTCATCGGATCAGGAATATTACTGGCCGGGCGTCGAAACCGCGCTGCGCGCGGTCGCCCGCAAGATCAACGCCGAGCGGCTCTCCAATCCGCACGCCAAAGCCGCCCAGCTCGATCCCGACTGCGCGGAAGTACAACAGCTCAAATCGGCGGCGATGCCGCTTCTGTTCCAGCTCCGCGACGACCAGAAGGAGGAGGTGCGCAAGCTCGCCCGCCTCATCGGGCTGGAGAAGGTCGCCGAGCAGATTTGACGCGGGGCGCGCAGCCCAGACGTTGCTCTCTCATTCATTTGTATCGTAGACCCGCTTTTTCGTGAACGCGGGTTCCGCCCGCGCACACGGAACATCGCTTGACGCCGGACGTTGCCCGCCTGCTCTCGAAGGAGGAGCAGGACCATGCGTGCTTCAATCGCGTTTTTTGCGGGGGCAGGAACCGTCGTGGCTGCGATCGCCGTCGGTGTCGGCGGTGGCCTCGTGATGGGCAACATCATGAGTCCGCATCCGGTAAAGCACCAGGCAACCCGGCTCGAGCAGCGCATGTCATCGCAGCCTCTTCCTCCGTCGAACCAGGTTGACCAGCCGCAAGAAGCCCAGGCTCCGCTGCCGTACATCGCTGCCTCGCTGGCCGCATCCGGCGCAACGGATGCGGTCGCGCCGACCGCGCCCAATCCTGCGCCGCCGCAAGGCCAGGCGAGCCGAACCCAGGCGAGCCACCCCGCGCCACAGGCCTCACAGCCGCCCGCGCCGGCGCAGTCCGCCGGGACGGCGGGATCGACGAATACGGCGGCGAAGCCTGCGGACGGCCAGCCGCAACCATCCTCACCCTATGATGCCTATGCCAAGGCGCACGACGCGGATCTGAAGCGGGCGGACGACAAGCGCCGCGCCGAGCGCCGGCAACAATGGATGGCCCGGCGTCAGCAGCAGCATGATCAGGATCAGCGCAACAGCGACGATCAGGGCTGGAACGACAACGGGCGATGGGGTGACAATCGAGGATGGCACGACGACAGAAGCGGATGGCGCGATAGCGGATCGCGGGAGGTCATCGTGCGGCGCGCGGATCGCGACGATTCCGCTTCCCGCGGTTTTGGCCAGCCGATGCCGTTCGGGCTTCCGGGCTTCAATCTGTTCGGCCCGCAGGATTGAGTCTTTCTGATCGACGATCGAGGGTATCTCGAAACCAAAGCGACCTCCCTGTTCAAGGGAGGTCGCTTTTTTGCGGAGGCGGCGAAGCGATCGTGCGATCAGCCGCCATGCGCCTCCACGACCTGACGGCAGGGCGTGGAGAGCTTGGCCTTGTTCTGCGCGAGGCAGGCCCGCATCTGGTCCGGCTTGCCGACGAACTGCGAGCAGAAGCTTGCGGCGTCGGCGCGGCAGGCCATCTTCTCCTGCATTGTCGGGCCGTTTTGTGCGGAAGCTTGCGCGATGCCCGCGATCATGAGGGCAAGGGCGAGAGCGGCGGATTTCAACGTGGTCGACTTGGTCATGGGAGCACCTTTTTTCGATGTGGGTTGTGTTGGACGTTCGAAAGCGCCGCGAACCTCGTCGAAAAGCCACGCACGGTCGATCCCATGTTCATGGTGCTTTGTGAAAGCTATTGAAATAACGACGTTATTTCGCTTGCGCCGGAATCCCCCATGTCCATGGGATATTGCGCTTCGCCGATCGGGTCCATGTGTCTCCCCGCGACGGCTGCAGTGGCCAACCGGCCCAACGCAAGACCGCCAAACGCTTCAAACAGGAGAAGGACCATGACCAAGACATCTCATTTCGTGAGCGGCGCGATCGCTCTTGCCACTCTCGCCGCCGTTTCGTTTGCGACCGCGCCGGCCAATGCCGCCGTGATCTGCAAGACCGCCGGTGTGCCGCAGGGCTGCATCGTCGCCAAGGCCCCGGTCGTCGTCGCGCCGGCGCCGGTTGCGACCACGGCCGTCGTCCGCACCGCCGCCATCGCGCCGGCGGCTCCGGTTGCGGTGGCGCATGCCGGCTACACCCGCATCACGCCCTATGGCGTGCGGCACGTCGGGTACACCCGCGTGTGGCGCTAACGCGCTGACAACATCGGCGGATCACTTCGAACGCGGTGGCGATGATGATCGCCACCGCGTTCGGCGTTTTTGGAGCAGGGATGACGCATGAATGGATCAGCTCGCATCCTTTCGAGCGTGATGAATGCGACAAAGCGCACACCCCATGTTCGTGGGATTTTGCCGACGACTGTTCGGGCGCATGTATCGCCGCACAACGGCTGCGGTGATCATCCGATGCATCGCAAGACCGCCAGATGCTTGAACAGGAGAAGTCCCATGTCGAAGTCTCGTTTTATTGGCGCCGCAATTGCCTTTGCTGTGCTCTCGACCGCTGCGCTCGCTGCCGCGCCGGCCAATGCCGCGGCTGTCTACTGCAAGACCGCGGGCGTGCCGCAGGGCTGCGTCGTTCGCACGACACCGGCTGTCGTCGCCCCTGTGGTGCGGCCCGTGGCGCCGATCTACCGCGCGCCTGTCGTGGCACCGGCAGCCACCGTGCGCCATGTCGGCTACACCCGCGTCACGCCCTACGGCGTGCGGCACGTCGGCTACACCCGCGTGCGGCGCTAACGAATAAGAAAATGAAAAATTCAGCCGGCGGCGGCGTCGCCCTCAGGAAAGCGGCGGGGCAATTGCAGCCTCACCGTGGTGCCGCCATCGCCGGAGGAAAGCTCGAGCGCCGCGCCGCATCTTGCGGCGCGGTTTTTCATGTTGGAAAGTCCGCGCGAGGCCCGTCGCTTTTCGCCATCCGTCGCAAATCCCTTGCCGTCATCGGCGACGGTGATGCAGCCATGCTCGCCATCGGCCTCTCCGACCGTTTCGATCCTCACGCTGATGCGCCGGGCGGCGGCATGCTTCACCGCATTGGTAACGGCCTCGTCCAGGATGCGGATGATCTGGATGACGTGCCAGGGCCGAAGCTCAGGATAGACGGGAAGGCCGGGCGGCGCCGCGCGCCAGTCGAGCGCGATGTCATGCGGGCGGAGTTGCGCCGCGGCGCGATCGCGCCACGAGGCCAGCGCCAGCATCAGGTCGCCGCCGATGTCGTCCATGGAATCGATGACGAGGCGGAGATCCTTCAGCGCGGCGCGGGCGGCATCACCGATGCCGGCGCTATCCGTGTTGCGCTCGCTCAGCGCCACGATCGAGACGAGCTGCCCGCCGAGCCCGTCGTGCAGGTCGCGCATCAGCCGCGTGCGCTCGCGTGCGAGGGCGGCGGCGCGCTCGCGCTCCTGCTCGCGGGCAAAGCTCGCCTTCAATTTCTCCTCGGCCTCGCGAAGCTGGATCGCAAGATGCGCGGCAAAGCCGTCGACGCGATTGAGCGCCCGCGCAAAGCGCCAGGTGAGACCCGCGCCAATCGCGACCAGCATGGCGGAATAGGACAGGCGCGTGAAGAACACGCGATCGTCGGGAATGAAGCCTGCGACCTCAACGATGTCATGCACCAGCGAGGTCAGCACGATCGTGACCCCGCAGCCAAGCAGCAGGCCCGGCACGTCGGGACGCCGCATCTCCGACCACGCCACGATCGACCCGAGCAGCACCAGGTGCACGACAAGCGCCGGCATGCCGATGATGAGAAAGGATTTCCGGAGCGTGAATGGATCGCCAAACACGCCGATCAGAACCAGGATCACGCCGGGCACGAAGATCAGGGGGCCGAGCAGGCGCGGCCATTTGCGGCCGAAGAACAGAATGCCGAAGGTGAGCACGAAGCCGCTTTCGAGCGGCGCGGACGCGAGCAGCGCGGCGTTGAGCTCGGGATGGGCGGGCTGGTCGATCGTAGACGACAGGAACGCCTGGATCGCGCCCAGCGCCATCGCCGCGGCGAGCGCGCCATAGGCGGCTTCGCCGCGCCGCATCGTCCACATCACGGTGAGGATCACCGCCAGGATGCCCTGCCAGGCCGCGAACACGGTCGGGAGCGTGACGAACCACAACGTGCGCTGCTCGTAATCGCGGCGCAACTCCTCGTCGGGGCCGACATAGACCTTGTCGAGGAAGCCCGAGATCGGGACCCAGACGAAGAGGTGGATGACGAGCGCGTTCTCACCGTCGCGGAGCAGCGAGGCGGGAATGATTGCGATTTCGGGCGTGGCGCGATCGGGACGGTTGGCGGAGGGATCGCGCCGGCTGTCGAGGATCTCGACGCCATTGACGTCGACGGCGACGCCATTGGTGAAGCGCGGCAGATAGACCGACCAGGTGCGACCCTTCTCGCGCGTGCTCCAGCTAAAGCGGCCGGTGAAGATCGCTGGCTCCTTCATCGAGCTGCGGGACGGCACGAAGGCGGGCGGGGTGACCGCTCGCGTCGCGCCGCGATCGGTCAGGCTGAACGAGGTGACCCGCGTCGTCGCCGGCGGCTCGGGCAGCCTTTGCTGCAGCAGAAAGATCAGGAGCGCCGCGATCGCGGCCTGCAGCAGACTGTATTGAGCAAGACGGGTGCCGGTGTTGCGCGCGCGCAAGACGCGCGTTGCCGGGACGGACGGCCTGGCCGCGCCCTCGGTCACAGCTTGATCAGGCCCTGCTGCACGGCCTCGAACACGGCTTCGCCGCGGGTGTGCACCTCGAGCTTGCGGTAGATGCTCTTGATGTGGCCGGGCACGGTCTGCTTCGACATGCCGAGATGATCGGCGATCTCGGCATAGCTGAATCCCTTGGCGATGCCCCAGAGAATATCGATCTCGCGCGGCGTCAGCTTTGCAGTATTGAGCTCCGGCCCCGGCGGCGGCTCGACATTGGCTTGCGTCCGTCGCACGATGAAGCGCGCGATCGAGGCCGAGATCGGCGAGTGGCCGGCGACGAGGTCGCGCACCGTCGCGGCGATGTCGGAGGGAAACGCGTCTTTCAGGATATAGCCGGTGGCGCCGACCGTGATGGCCGAGATCACCGTCTCCTCGTCGCCGAGCGCCGAGATCACCATGATCTCGGTTGCGGGATGGCGCGCCCTCGTCTCGCGGATCAGCTCCACGCCGTGGCCGTCGGGGAGCTGCAGATCGGTGAGCAGCACGCGCGGCACGCGAGCCGCAAGCGAGGTCCGCGCCTCGGCAAGCGTGGCGGCCGCCGCGACATCGAAGCCGGCCTTCACCAGCGCGTCCCGCAGCCGCCATAGCGTTGGCGGATCGTCCTCGACGAGCAGGATCGTGATCTCCTGCGCTGGTATCTCGTTCGGCGAAGTCATTGCAGTGGGTCCCGTGCGCCAATTCGCTCCGTGCACGGATAGCTTAAGCGAGATGCGGCAATTTGCTATCCCCATGTTTATGGGGGGCGGCTCGATCGCGACCTTACGACCCACGCGCCGCAACGCGATCAGCGCCTCCCGCTGCCTGCATCTTTCGCCACCGCGCCGGCGTCACGCCCATGTGGCTCTTGAAGGCACGCTGGAACGCGGCCTCGGATTGATAGCCCACGGTTTCGGCGACGGCACCGGTCGATATCGACGGCTTCTTCAATTCGTTGGCGGCGAGCGCCATGCGGATGTCGGTCAGGAGATCACCGGGTGATCGGCCAAGCTTGTCCTGAAACTGGCGCGCCAGCGTCGCGCGCGACATGTTGCAGAGCTTTGCCAGCTCCGGTAGCGACCACGCCCGCGCCGGTTCGTTGAACAACGCCGCGAGCGCCGGCGCCAGCCGTGGATGGCCCGCGAGCGCAAGCAATCCTTTCGGCGCCTCCTTGTCCCGGCTTGCGAGTCGCAGCACCAGCGCGAACATCGCGCTCGACAACGCGTTCAGCATGGCGCGGCCGCCGAGACGATCGGCCTCCGTTTCGCTGCGCATCAGTGCAACGAGCGCGGAAAGTTCTGCAGCCGTACCGCTCCGTTCGTTGCCGCCATCCTGCGCGCCGGCATGCACAATAAGCCGCGGCGGCAGATAGTTGCGCAAGAACCGGTCGTGCGGCGGCGCGACGACGAAATGACCGCATAGCAGGTCGAGGCGCTCGCCGCCGCCGGCGTTCTCGCTGATCACGAGATTCTGCATCGCGCGATTCTGCGCCGCGCGCGGCCGCCGGCCACCGCCGTCATGCATCACATGCCTGGGATTGCCGGGAAGCAGCAGGATGTCGCCGACCTTCAACTCGGACGGCCGGCTACCGGCGGGATCCTCTAGCATCGCCGAGCCGCCGATCACCGCGTGGTAGGGAATTTCATTGGCTTCGCTCGGCCCCTGATCGATGCGCCACGGCGCGCCATAGAGACAGCGCAGGTCGAGCCGGCCGCGCACCGGCATCATCTCGAAGAGGCGGCTGAGCCAATCCATGGGAAGCGCACGTCGGATGAATTGTTGAGACGATTGAGCATATAATCGAGACACCTTGACATTCAACATCTCATTTCGGGCGCCTAGGTTCACTCCGCAATCGTTGCTCACCCCAACACGAGGAGTGTCACCATGTCCCGTCTTCCCGTCCCCCATTTCGCGACCGGCGCCACCGCCGAGGTCTATGCCCAGATCAAGAAAGCGATCGGCAATGTGCCGAACACCTTTGCAGGGATCGGCGCCCATGGTCCTGAAGCGCTCAAGGCGATGCTGCTCGCCGACAATGCGCTCGCCAAGGGCTCGCTGTCCAAGCGCGATCAGGAAACCATCAAGCTCGTGGTCAGTGACGTCGTCGGCTGTGACTACTGCGTGGCCGCGCACAGTCTGCTCGGCAAGCTTTCGGGTCTGAAGCCCGAGGAGCTCAAGAACATCCGCGAGGGCAAGCCAACAGGTGATGCCAGGCGCGACGCCTTGATCCATTTTGTCCGCACGCTCGCTCAAACCAGCGGCACTGTCACCGACGGCGAGTTCGCAGCGATCAAGGCCGCCGGCTACAGCGATGCGCAGCTGGTCGACATCAGCCTCGCGTTCGCGACCATCACCTTCACCAACGTCTTCAACCGCATCAACGACACCACGCTCGACTTCCCTGCGGTCGCGTAACCGGCCGCCTTCGTCGAGGTTCAGGCAAGGAGCAAGCACAATGAACACGCTCATCAACACAGCACGCAATCCGCTCATCGGCTTCCTGGAGAAATCCGGCCTGCTCACGAGCGATCTCGATTACCACCTCGTCCGCGCAGCGATGGTGATCCTGTTTTTCTTCTTCGGTTACCAGAAGTGGTGGTCCTACGAGGCGGAGCGGCTGGTGCCCTATATCAGCAACGGCCCGCTGATCTTCTGGCTCTATCCCGTCTTCGGCCACCAGGGCGCAAGCTGGTTCCTCGGCGTCTCGGAGTGGACTTTCGGCGCGCTCTTGCTCGCGGGCTTCTCGGACAAGCGGCTCGGCATCCTCGGCGCCGCCGGCTCGACCGCAACCTTCATCGCAACGGTCACGATCATCCCCTTCATGCCTGATGGCTGGGACCCCGTGGCCGGCTTTCCGGCCATGACCGGCAACGTGCCGTTCCTGATGAAGGATGTCGTGCTGCTCGCGGTCTCGCTCTATCTGCTCAAGCAGGATGTGGTTCGCGTTCTGCAGCGATGATCCTTGCCACCGCTCCAGGAAAGCGGACCACCGCCGCCGGCGAGCCAACCGCTTGCCGGTGGCTTTTGGTTCACCTCTCCTTGGCGGGGAGAGGTGACTTTCAGATGCCGCTCCAGTTCACCGAATCTCGTCCGCGCTACCCCTTCTCGAACGCCTCGGCAAAACGCATCAGATATTCGCGGAAGACGGAAAGCTCTTTTGCTGAGAACGCATCGAACACCCGCGCTTCCATCGGCACGATGCGCTCGCGCGCGGTGACGAGCGCCTCGCGGCCGGCGTCGCTCATGTGGAGCTCGAGCACGTTGGGGTGGCGCGGATGAAACGAGCGCGTGATCAGGCCCTGCTGCTCCATCGATTTCAGCAGGATCATCATGGCTTGCGGCGAGACGAGGCAGGCCCGCGCCAGCGTCGCCGCGGTGATCCCCGGCTGCACGTCGAGCTCGTGTAGCGCCACATATTGCGCCGGCGTTAGCCCTACGAATTTAAGCGCGTTGCTCTTGGCGCGCACCATCGCCTGCTCGGCGCGCTTGACCAGCATGCCGAGCCGCAACTCCTCGTCCGCCGTCATCTGTGGCGCGTCGCGCCGCGTGGGTGGCGGCCTGTGCCTTGTCTTCACTGCCATGGCACGATCGAGCCGGTGCGGATCACGTGTCCGAAGCTCGCACCCGGCTCCTCGCGTCCGACATGGACAAGCTCGCCGTAATGCGCCTCATCGAAATCAGGATCGAGGGCAAAGTCGATGAGGGGGCCTGCGACCTCGTCGGGCTGTGGTGCGCCCGAAAGATCGAGCCACGGCCGCGAGGCGCCGGTGTCGATCAGTCCCGGCGAGATCGACGCGATCAGGATGCCCCGCGAAAGATCCTGCGCGCGGCGCTGCGCCGCCAGCACCCGCACCGCCGCGACCTGTCCGATCTTGGAGGGGATGTTGATCCAGGCCGGCCAGGCCTGTCCCGGCGCGCGGCCTGAGCGCACCGCATCGCGCCAGCGGCAGACGGCGTGGTCGACATCGTCGAGCGATGTGAGATTCGCAAAGCGCGGATGCAGCGCCGGGGCCAGCGCGCGCAGGCTGCCGGCGCGACTCGCCACCACGAGGAGCCGGCCGCCGTCGCGCAAGAGCGGCGCGAAGCTGCGCAGCATGTTGGTGGTGCCGAGGTTGTTGGCCTCGACATAATAGTCGATGACGTCAGCCGGATTATCCTCCGGCTGCACTCGCGTGTAGTGGTTGGAGAACACGATATCGATGCCGCCGTGACGATCGGCGAGATCGCCCGCGAAACGCTCGATCGCCTCGCGCATGGAAACATCCAGCACTTCGCCGCGGATCTCGGCCTTCGCGCCGGCGATGTTTTTCAGCGACTGCGCGACGCGTTCGCCATCGCGCCCGGTCAGGTACACCGTGTCGGTGGGATCGAGGCGACGGGCGAGCCCCTGCGCCAGGGAGAAGCCGAGGTTGCGCGTCGCGCCTGTGATCAATGCTACTTTGTTCATGGTTTTATTGTTATCAACATATTGATATGAGTCAAGGGGTGCGATTCGAGAAAACGACCTTTCGCCCTGCTGTTTCCTTACCGGCCTTGACGGGCGATGATCGGAGAGAACATCAAGAACGCCACGCCGAATGGCGGCGTCTTCGAGTTCCGGAGATGGCGGCTACGCCACGAATGCAGGAAGAGGAGATCGAATGCGTCTCGTCATCGGATCCGACCACGCCGGCTGGTCGCTCAAGCAGACCGTGATCGACCACGTCCGCAGCCTCGGCCACGAGGTCATCGACGTCGGCTCCCATGACGACAAGCCGGTGGACTTTCCGGATATTGCGCGTGCCGTCGCCCGAAAGGTGACCTCCGGCGAGGCCGCCCGCGGCCTTTTGGTGTGCGGCACCGGGGTCGGCGCCTCGATCGCCGCCAACAAGATGAAGGGCATCCGCGCCGCGGTCTGTCACGACGTTCATTCGGCGCATCAGAGCGTGGAGCATGACGACGTGAACGTCATGTGCATCGGCGCCCAGATCGTCGGTCCCTGGCTCGCCAGGGATCTGATCACCTCGTACCTCGCGGCCGAATTCTCCACCGACGAGGATTTCCGCCGCCGTGTCGAAAAGCTCCACCTCATGGATCGCGACGGCTGAAGTCTGCTACTGTTGCCGGCAATGATCCTCGTCTTCGGTTCCCTCAACATCGACCTGGTCGCCCGCGTGCCGGTCATTCCCGGCCCCGGGCGAACCGTGCTCGCGCCATCCTATGAGACCCATTTCGGGGGCAAGGGCGCCAACCAGGCCGTCGCCGCCGCGCGCATTTCCGGTGCGGGGAAGGTGGCGATGGCGGGACGGGTCGGCCGCGAAGGTTTTGGCGATGCCGCGATCAGGAATCTTGCGGAGAGCGGCGTCGCGACCGGCCTGATCGTCCGCGCCGACGAGCCGACCGGCTGCGCTTTCATCACGGTCGATGCGAGCGGCGAGAATGCGATCACGGTTGCAAGCGGCGCCAACATGGCCGCGCGCGCGGCCGATGTGCCCGACGCGTTCGTCACACCGGATACCATCCTGGTGCTGCAGATGGAGGTGCCGTTCGCGGAGGCGCTGGCGATGGCGCGCCGGACCAGGGCAGCCTCGGGCAAGGTGGTCTGGAATCTGGCGCCAGTGCCGGAGAAGATGAGCGGGGCGATGGTCCGCGATCTACTGCAGGCAACGGATTATCTCATCACCAACGAGCACGAGGCACTCGATGCAGCGTCCGCGCTCGGCACAAAGCCGGCCGATTTCGAAACCGCCGCCGCAGAGCTGGCGAAGGCGGGCCAACTCACCTGCGTCGTTACCGCCGGCGCACAAGGCGCCTTCGCCTTCGCAGCCGACGGCGTGCGTGTTCACGCGCCGTCGTTGAAGATTACCCCCGTCGATACCACCGGCGCCGGCGACACGTTCGTGGGCGCGTTCGCCTGCATCCTCGGCGAAAAGGCGTCGCTGAAGAAGGCACTTGAAGTCGGCTGTGAGGCGGCGGCGCTGAAATGCCTGAAGCTGGGCGCGCAGGACGGGATGCCGGCGAGGGGCGAGATCAGGGCGCTGCGTGCGTAAGCACGTCGCGATCCGGCCAGCGCTCGCGCCGAAGCCCATGCCGCGCTTGAGTTCGGGTGCGATCGTCGCCTGATTTGCCCGACGCCCCTGATTTTCCGAAATCGTGTCAAGCCCTGAAGCGAAAAATATTTCGCTTTATCGGAAGATGGAATCAGGTCTAGCTTCCGCGCCGTCCTGCTTCCACCAGAGGGGCGCTTCGCGATCGTCACGGACGTGGGAGGCGGGATGCGATGGACGCGGCGGCATCAGAAGACGAATGATGCCGAAGCGGACGGCGAAATCGTGTGGTCCTGGCCTCCCGACGCTGGGGTCAAGCCTGTCATGATGATTGACAGGCGACGGTGGCTAAAAAGCCCGGACACCGGGGAGATCACGTATAAGCCGTAAACCATTGCGCAGGGAGTGCCGGTGTTCCGGCGTACCTGTGGCGTTCTTTTTTGCATGCGAGCCGCGGGTGCGACTGGTGCATCCGGTGCTCCCTGCGCCCTCGTATCGACCGAGGGACGATGATGTCGCAAAACCCGGACGAATCGCGCCGCGGGAACGTCGAGGCTTGTCATCTGGAATGCTGAAGCTCGTCATTGCGAGCGAAGCGAAGCAATCCAGACTTTCTCCGCAGAGGTGGCCTGGATTGCTTCGTCGCTTCGCTCCTCGCAATGACGGTGCTACCCTCAAACGCGCAAGAAGAACAACAAGGGAAGGCGACGCACGTGGATTTCAGCCTGACGGAACAGCAGCGCAGCATGGTCGCAAGCGTGCGGGAGCTCGTCGAGAACGAGTTCAAACCGAACGCGGCCAAATACATGAACGGCAGCTTTCCGTGGGCCAACATGAAGAAGCTCGCCGAGATCGGCGTGCTCGGCATGTCAGTGCCGGAAGAGTATGGCGGCCTCGGTCTTTCGATCTTCGATACGGCGCTCCTGCTCGAGGAGATCGCCAAGGGCTGTTATGTCACGGCGATGGCGACGCTGGGAGAAGCCGGCGTGCAGACGCGCGTGATTGCGACCTATGCGCCGAAATCGATCCGCGAGCGCATCCTGCCCAAGGTCGTGAGCGGCGAGTGCATCCTCGCCATCGGCATGACCGAGCCCCACGCCGGCACCGATGTCGCGAACTATCGCACCAATGCCGACGTCAGGGGCGATCGCATCGTGCTCAATGGCGTGAAGACGCTGATCAGCCGGGCGAAGGAAGCCGGGATGTTCGTCATCTTCAGCCGCATCGATCGCAAGCCCGGCCGCGAAGGCATCGGTTGCGTCCTGGTCGAGCCCGACACGCCGGGCTTCGAGGTGACCGGCACCTATCACACCATGGGCGGCGAGAACCTGCACGAAATCCAGTTCAACAATTGCGAGCTGCCGCTGGAGAACCTCGTCATCCGCGAGGACGGCTTTCGCAAGCTGCTCACCGCCTTCAACACCCAGCGCTGCCTCAATCCGAGCATCTCGCTGGGGCTCGCCGAGGGAGCATTCGCCGAGGCCGTGAAATACGCTCGGGATCGCGAGGTGTTTGGCAAGCCGATCGGCGATTTCCAGGGCAACCGCTGGAAGCTCGCCGACATGTACAAGGACATCGAGACCGGACGCAGCATCCTTTATCGTGCCTGCGCAACCGCCGATCCGTTTCCAGATCCCTTCATGGCCGCGGTCGCCAAGGTGTTCTGCAACGAGATGGCCCTGCGCGTGACCAATGACGCGCTGCAGATGCATGGCGGCTTCGGCTTCACCGAGGAATATGCCGTCAACCGCCTCTATCGCGGCGCGCGCTACGGCACGCTCGGCGGCGGCACGTCGGAAACCCTGCGCGACCTGATCGGCAAGCACATCATGGCCGCCGACGGTCCGGATGATCTGTTCGGCTACGACATGGTGGGAAGGTGAAGCGTGGCTGCGCCAGTCCGTCTTCGCTTTCGCTTCGCTCAAGCTACGCCGGACACGCTTCGCCTTTCGGTCATGCGTGGCTGCGCCACGCGTAGCCCGAAGGGCGAAGCGTGGTCCTGGCCGGCGTCGAAGAATATCACCAAGCAACTGATAAACCACAACTTTGTTGTTAGCGAAAACCGAGAATACCATCAGCAATACCAAGCCAATGTTTCACAATTTCGGTTCGAATCCGCTTCGGGCTGAGCTTGCGAGATTGGGAGCTATTCTCGTCAATTCCCTGTGAGCCGCCGCGTCCTTGAAATCCTTGGCGCCTACGCTCCCCGGATGTTCCGCTGGATCGCGCTTCAGACGCTCTCGCGGGTTCCGGAAGCCGCTTCCGACCTTGCCGAACGCTTCTTGCCGACAAGGATTGCCGCGGCTTGGTGTCAGGAAGAATACGGCAGACTTGCACGCGCCTGATTCAGTCAGCTTCCGGCCGAGTGGCCGCGGGAGATCTTCGGCTACATCCAATCGAGTCGGTAGAGCTTCTTGAGAGATGGCATGCGAGCTTCGAAGCGCACTATAAGCGCAGGGCCGGTCCCGACGACGACCGCGCTTATATCGAGACATCATTCCGGGACATCGTGTGGGAATGGCAGGATGTCTTGCCGCCCGACCTGAAGGCGGCCTAAAGGCCCGAACACATGGCAACACCGACCAGCCTGCGACGTCAAGAAAGTCCTTGCCAATGCGGTCGTCCACACATGGCACGGCTGAGACATGCCAACGAGCACCGCGAATGTCTGCCCTCTGGGGCACCTTGGCCAATTCAGGAAAGCTTTTGGAGCTAGTTTGAAAGGTGAGCAATTTTGAACAGCCGACTGCCGCACCGTATGTTGTCTTGGGGATGAGGAGCGGCAAAGTGACGGATAATAAAGAACAGTCACCGGGCCTACGGATCCAAGATACGCAGCGCCGCTGTCCGGTCTGCGCCGCCTTTTGCCTCGCTCAACCCATACTCGATAGCCGCAAAGGCAAGTTGGTTCGTGTATTCCATTGTCAGTGTGGCGAACTCTTTTGGGTCGATTGAGGCCGAGTACTGGCCTTGACCGCGCCCGTTTTAGAAACGGCAGGGAGGGAGCCATGCCGGGTTTCGTGCATATTGTCGATGACGATGTGTCCTTCCGGAGAGCGGTGGAACGTCGTTTGACGAAAGCCGGTTACGGGGTCGCGACCTACGCTTCGGCTGAGCATCTGTTGGACCGCTTGCCCAGCGATAGCGTCCTCGGCTGCATCCTCCTCGACGTGCGGATACCGGGAATGAGTGGGCCACAACTCCAACGGCGCTTGAGCGAACTCGGTTCGACGTTGCCTATCATATTCCTGTCTGGTTATCCCGACATTCCGACTACTGTGCGAACCATTAAGGCGGGTGCAGTGAATTTTCTGACCAAGCCCATATCGTCGGAAGAGCTTCTTCGGGCGATTGAACAGGCCATTGCACTTCATACCTCGAAGTATCGCCAGAAGACGATGCTGGACATCGTTCGCACCCATCTCGCAGCACTGACGCCGCGCGAGCGGCAGGTCTTCAACTTTGTCATTCGCGGTGCAACCAACAAGCACGCCGCTCGCGCATTAGGCTGTACCGAACGCACCATTAAGGCTCATCGCCACAGGCTCATGGAGAAGATGCAGGTCCAATGCTTAGCGGAACTTGTGTCCGTTGCCGAGCGGATTGGCGTTCTTATGTAGATAGGCCACTCCGGCTGTTCACCCGTTGATGGCTTCAAGGTCTGCACCTGCATATCCGCCCGTTGTGAAGGGTTTCGGATGCGGCCCCATGAAGGTCGTGCCACGCACGGCGGGGGCGGCGTCCGAAAGCCTCCAAGGGAGGAAACCGCGCGTAAGGAACGTAAGGCGGTGCGGCAGGTGCTATGGGGATTTGAGTGCCGCGGGCGGGCTTGCTGATTTGGATGGAGCTGTTGCAACGAGTTGTACGACGGCGAAGCCGCTGACGAATGCGCGGTGGAAGGCGTCGAACTCCGAAGGTTGTCTGACGATTTGCGGCGGCAGGCGGATGTCTGGGCGTGCTCTGCCGTGGCCGGTCGAGGCGTGCCGTTATAGCAAAAAAGGCCGCTCCCATGAGCGGCCTTCCGATCATTCAAAAAACGCCCCGGTGTGAACCGACGCGTTTAGCCAAATTAGCGCTGGTCAGGCTTCTGCTGGCCACCTTGGCCGGGCTGCTGATGCTGCTGGCCTGGCTTTTGATCGCCGCCGCCCTGCTGACCTGGCTTGTTGCCCTGCTGGTTCTGTTGGTCCTGGTTATTCTGGTTCGCGTTGCTCATCGGATTTCCTTTCATGAGTATGCCGGGCCAATGGACGGTAGAAGCCTTCGTTCCTGGCCTCCGCCGAAAAGAAAAACAAGCTTGCCCTTGATATTCACCGGCTAAACCAGGGTACGGTGTAGGGCTATTTGGGCGAGCAACGAATGGAGTTAAGCGCTGAGAGAGGTTGTTTACATCAGCACTGCCGTGCGCCGAGCCCCCCGATGAATGAACGGGCGCAATAAGGTCCCGTTGCCGTCATGGCGAGGTATCCCGCTTTTGAAGGCTATAAATCCGTTCGAAGTGGGCCGGAATGGTCAGCAAAGCGCGCGAGTATATCGATTTTTGGGTTGAGAACAGCGTTCATGCGACGGAGGAGTATCGATCTCCGGGCGGTTCTCAGGATGTGACGGAATTAGTCCGCCGATTGGTCAAGGGTGCTAAAGGGCAAGTGCATCACCGAGCAGTCAATGCGGGACGAGGTCGGCGATCTGGCCAAATACGTGTGACAAGCTGAAGGCCGCCAACGCGGTGCGTGAGGTTCGCGGCGCCATCGCGTTCGCGGCGTCCTCGATGACGGCCGCATTCTCAACATTGCCGGCAACTACATCGCCCATGGCGTCCGCCACCGGGCGAGCGAGCTGGTGACCCGGGAATTGGGTCATCAGAGCGAGATCGAGCTTCAGACCAAACTGCAGAATGAGGTCGAGGCCGAGCGTGTGACCCGGCTCGATAAGATGCTGCTCACCGAGCAGCAGGAGCGGGGCGTGATAGACCTGCGGCCAAGAGAGGGGGCGACCTGGCTCGTCCGCGAAAACCGCAACCTCATGATCGGCCGGGTGCGCCACCTGGAGCGCTATGGAATAGCAACCGAGCTTGAGCCGGGACGATGGTCCCTGTCCGACCGCGCCGAGCAAGTCCTGAAGGATCTGGACTACCGCAATGAGGCCATCAACTCGATCCATCGGGCGCTCACCAGGAATGGTCTCGCCGAGGAGCGTGGTTCTGGCCAATTCGCTCTTCACAGCGAAGGCTTAGGCGAGAAGATCGTCGGCCGGGTCCTGACCAAGGGTCTGGCCGGAGACGAGATGGGGGAGCGGGTTTACCTAATCGTCGATGGCATCGATGGCCGGGTCCATCACATGGAGTTCAAGGATCCGAGTCGGATCGAGGAGGTCGGGCGGGACATGATCGTTGAAGCAGCACCCGCGGTCTCCGGTCCAAGACCTGCCGACCGCAACATTGCCGGCAATGCCGGGGAGGACAACGGCATCTACCGGCCGAGCCGGCACCTGGAGCGTATCCGCGACAGCTTTGAGCGGCAGGGCAAGGACCCCGAAGCGTTCGTGCGTTCCCATGTCCGACGCTTGGAGGCATTGCGCCGGGCTGGCCTTGTCGAGCGAATCGATGCCGACAATTGGAAGGTCCCGAAGGACATCGTCGCACGTGGACAGGCTTACGACCTCAGCCAAGGCGGCGATGGCTTGAGAATACGGACGCTCTCGGCCATCGACCTCGACCGGCAGATTGCCAGCGATGGTGCGACCTGGCTCGACCGACAGATTATTGCCGAGGACCGCTCGCAAATCAGGGACAGCGGTTTTGGCAGAGAGGTCAACAGAGCTATTAGTCGTCGGGCTCGGCAACTTGTCGAGATGGGTCTTCTTGCGACGGCAAAAGATGGCAACGTTCACATCCCTGTTGGCACCTTGTCGACTCTTGGGCGACAGGAGGTTGAGCGTGCCGGCCATCAGATGGCAAGAGAGCGCGGCCTAACGTACATGCCAGCAAATGCCGGTGAGTATATCAGCGGCCGCCTCGCTGGCGTCGCCAGTCTTGTCAGCGGACGCTTCGCCATGATCGACAACGGGCTTGGCTTTCAGCTCGTGCCCTGGCAACCCCTCCTCGAGAAGCGCATTGGCCAGCATATCGGCGGCCTTATGCGCGACGACGGTGGCATCGAGTGGACATTTGGAAGGAACAGGGGGCTCAGCTTGTAGTGCAGTCACTGCGAAGGACGCCCACTCCCTTCAATTGGGCCGGACCGCCGCCGCCCTGTTAAGGCGGGCGCGTGCCGCACCCTCGCTTCGCAGCTGGCGGGCCTGACAGGTCATCGGCGGCCCGGCCTAGGCTCGCCGTGCAATTGACGGGGATGGAAGCATCGCGCTTCACTTCTAAGATCGCGGGCTGAGGGTGCCATCATTTTCCGCGGCTTGCTTAGAAGAACAGCTAAAATGGCTGTTGATGCAATTCAGTTTGATAGCGGCGATTATTTTTGAGGCCTCGCTAGATGTTTTGCCTTGGCGTCGAGACACACGTTCGACCTTGAGCCAGCGCACGGCTGCAATGCCAGCAACCCCGCCGCCGGCCGGCGCCCCACCTTGAAGGCGGGACAACTGATCGGGTCGCGCGACTTTTGGCGGGTCTTTCTGCTGAAAAAACGCCCAGACATCCTTCCCTGCCTCGCTGTGACCCCACGCAGCACAACAAACAGCCACCAACGGTGACTGGCGAACGCAGGGGGCGACTCTCTGAAAGTTGGTCGGTCAGCTCCCATGACCCGTCCGGCGAGAAAGCGATCTTTTCCGGTATATCGACGGCGCGCACCGCGGAGAGGTTGATATTGGGTGCCGCAGTATCCATATGGATGATTAGCGCAAGCTGTTCTTTGCAATAAGGCGTGTCCCGGAACGCGACGCCTTAGCCTCGTCAATCCTATGAACGACATCGACTGACCGCACGTCGCTTGGACGTGGGCGTCTGGCGCGCCTTGTGCGTTTCTTGGGTCAGGAGAAATATGCCTGTCGAACACGCCTCCGTGCGAGCCGTTCGCAAGCCGTGGGGGGTTAGCGATCTGCAGCCCTGGAGCGGCATCGACGGTACGGTTGATGCCGTGGGAGAGCTGTGGTTCGAGCGGGCCGACAACGACGCTCCGATTCCTGCCTTGCTGCTCAAGCTGCTGTTCACTAGCAAGCCATTGTCCATCCAGGTCCATCCGGATGATACTTACGCGCGCGCGATGGGAATGCTGAACGGCAAGACCGAGGCATGGTACATCATCTCGGCAGAACCGGGCTCGCGGATCGGCGTTGGATTGGAGCGCCGAGTAACGCCGCAGGAGTTACGCGCGTCGATCCACGACGGCTCGATCGTCGAACTGGTTCGATGGCGTCCGGTCGAGAAAGGCGATGTCATCTTCATCCCGGCCGGCACGATCCACGCTCTCGGTGCCGGCATCGTGCTGGCCGAAGTTCAACAGCGCAGCGACACTACATTCCGCCTGTTCGACTATGGCAGTCAGCGCGAATTGCACGAAGACAATGGCGTGGCGGTGGCCAACGCATGGCCGCTTCGACCTGCGCAAAAGCCGACCCGCCTGACGGCTGAGCGGACGGTTCTCGTCGCCAGCCGATATTTCATTCTCGAGCGGCTTGATCTGCCCGAGGGCTCAAGCTGGGCGTTGCTCGCCGAAGCAGAGACCTGGGTTCTTGTTCTCGACGGCCACGCCGCGATCGGACTGGTCGCGGCATCGATAGGACAGGCGGTCTTCGTCGCCGGCGGCCCCACCAGCATCGAAGTCGGCGTCAATGGGTTGACCGCGCTCGTCGCCTATCCGGCAACCGCGCCGATCGGTTCGCTGTTGCAGCGGCTCGGCGAGTCATCGGTCAATACTGTTTCACGACGCGCCGCTGCCACTGCCGCTCCGGCGCTGATGGACCTTGCCCAGGTGCGAACGTGACGTCGCTCCGCAGGATCGCGGTGATCGGCAACTCGCTGCCACGCCGCTGTGGAATCGCGACATTTACGACCGACCTGCAACGCGCGATCTCGGGGTCCCGGCCGAATCTCGAGACTTGTATCGTGGCGATGACCGACCACGGTCAGGTCTATCATTATCCCGCTTCCGTCGCCTTCCAGGTCAAGGATGACGCGATCGAGGACTATTGTCGTGCGGCGGACTTTCTGAACGCCGGCCGTTTCGATATCGCCTGTCTGCAGCACGAGTTCGGAATTTTTGGCGGAGAGGCGGGCGCCAGCATCCTCGAGCTGCTTTCGCGCCTCACCATGCCGGTCGTGACGACGCTGCACACGGTGCTCGCCAAGCCGACCGTGGGTCAACGTGCGGTGATGGAACGCATCGTCGAAGGGTCCTCGAGGATCATCGTGATGGCCAACAAGGGACGCGAGCTGCTGCGCGGCGTCTATCATGTGCCAGACGAAAAAATCGAAGTCATCGCCCATGGCATTCCCGACTTTCCGTTTGTCGAGCCGGACGTGGCAAGGGCCAAGCTCGGATTCGGCGGCCGTTCCGTCATTCTGACATTCGGTCTGCTGTCCCCCAGCAAGGGCATCGAAGTCATGATCGACGCCATGCCCTCGATCCTGAAACGACGCCCCGACGCGGTCTATGTGGTGCTCGGCGCGACCCATCCCAATCTGGTTCGGGATCAGGGTGAAGCCTATCGCCAGAGCCTGCTGACGCGCGTGCAGCAACTCGGCATCGAGAAGCAGGTCGTGTTCCTCGACAAGTTTGTCGACCAGTCCACGTTGCTCGAATTCATTTCAATGTGCGACGTGTATGTTACGCCCTATCTCAACGAAGCGCAGATGACGTCGGGCACGCTGGCCTACAGCTTTGGCCTGGGAAAACCGGTCGTGTCGACGCCTTATTGGCATGCGCGCGAATTGCTGGCCGACGGACGCGGCGTTCTGGTTCCCTTTGGCGATGTGGCAGCGATCGGCAGCGAAATTGCCCAATTGCTGACCGACGGTCCTCGCCGGCAAGCGATGCGCGAGCGGGCCTACGCGGCCAGCCGATCGATGACATGGGAGCGCACCGCCGAACGTTATTTGGCTGTCTTTGAGAATGCGCGGCATGGACATTGGCTGAAGGTCATCGCGCGCGGCGAGCCGGACACGATCGCGCCGCACGGCCCCGCGGTGCCGGCCATGCAAACCGGTCATTTTCTGTCGATGTGCGATGATACCGGCCTGTTCCAGCACGCCGTACATTCGGTGCCGGATCGCTCGCATGGCTATTGCGTGGACGACAACGCTCGCGCGCTGTTATTGGCCTGTGCCCTCAACGGACCGGGCGAGCAGCCCCTTGCGGATGCGCTGACCGCGCGTTTTGCCGCCTTCGTGCAGCATGCCTGGAACCCGGACAGCGGGCGCTTCCGCAACTTCATGGGCTTCAATCGGACCTGGCTTGAAGACAAAGGCTCCGAAGACAGCCACGGACGGACGCTGTGGGCGTTGGGTGAATGCGCGCGCAAGGATGCCAGTCCGTCACGGCGCCGATGGGCGGCCGCCTTGTTCGCTGCTGCACTGCCGATCGTGAAAACCTTTCATTCGCCCCGCGCGTCGGCGTTCACGCTGCTGGGTCTCGACGCTTATTGCGCTGCGGCTCCCGATGATCATCAAGCCTGCGAGATTCGTCGTGCGCTCGCCGAAAGATTGATGTCGAGCCTCGCCTCGGTCGAGACGCCGGACTGGAAGTGGTTCGAGGAAGGCCTCGCCTACGACAACGCGCGACTGCCGCAGGCCTTGATAGCGACGGGCATGGCGACGCAGACACCGGGCTATGTCGACGCCGGCCTGAGATCGCTGCGTTGGCTGATGACACAACAAACGGCATCGGCGGGGTATTTCCGGCCGGTTGGTACGGCCAGTTTCGGCGAACTCCGGAAATCCCCTCGTACTTTCGATCAGCAGCCGGTCGAAGCGACGGCGACGATTGCCGCCTGCCTGACGGCGTGGCGCGCGAGCGGTGATGCCGAATGGAAGTCCATCGCCGCCAACGTCTTCGCCTGGTTTCTCGGCAGCAACGACCTTTCGCTCGCGCTCGTCGATGTCACGACCGGCAGTTGCCGGGACGGACTGCATCCCGATCGTGCCAACGAAAATCGGGGGGGCGAGTCGGTTGTGTGCTATCTGTTGGGTCTTGCCGAGATTCGGCAGCAAGCTCGCATCAATGTCAGCCTGACAACTGCCGTGGCGATTCACGCCGTTGGCGCTTGATTTAATGCCCGTTCCGACCAACCGAGGGCACGCCGTTGCACGCCACATTTCTGCATAGACAGGCGCTTTATTTGCGGCCCGATCCCGCGCGCGTCATTGTACGCCCGTTCAAGCCGGCGACGGAGCCGCGCGATCTCAACCCGACCGACAAGGCACGCGCCAACCACATCGTCGAACGCGTTCTCGCGCTTGAGCCGGAGGTTGCGGCCAGCCAGCTCGAGGATGTGCTGAATAATTTCGAGGGCCGGCATCGCAACCTGCTGGAGACGTTCGAGCTCCGTGCCGACGAGATGGAGGAGGCCTTCGCGGCGCATGGCGGTTTCTCCGAAACCCAGCGCCAACTCGTCGGCGCCTATTTCATGAACGAGTATTCGTTCGAAGCGTCGGCCCTGTTCAATCCGAGCATCGTACCGCACCCCGACCAGTCGGGGACGTCGACCGGCAGCCTGCGCTTTGTTCTCAGTCTGCGTGCCGTCGGCGAAGGACACGTGTCGTCACTAACCTTCCGCGCCGGCACCGTCGGGGCCGACGGCAGCATCGCGATCGATTCCACGGCCAGGCTCGCGTCGAGTCCCCGGCTCGGGCATTCGATGCCGGGACCGATCGGCGACGAGGTGGAGCTCGTCTTCAGGCCGGATCAGGATATCAGCGAACGCGTCATCTTTCCGGTAACGGACTCCCAGTCGCACGGCATCGAAGATGCCCGCTTCGTCCAGTTCACCGATGGCGGCCGGAAGACCTATTACGCGACCTATACTGCCTACAAGGGCACGGCGATCCGGTCCGAATTGATCGAGACCAGCGACTTCCTGACGTTTCGGATGTCGCCCCTCCAAGGCGCCGCCGCGCGCAACAAGGGCATGGCGCTGTTCCCGCGCAGGATCGACGGCAAATACGCCATGATCGCGCGACAGGACAACGAGAATCTCTATCTCGTCTATTCGGACGACCTGTACACTTGGGAAGGCGGCCTGGCCATCCTCAAGCCGCAATTTCCCTGGGAGTTCGTGCAGATCGGCAACTGCGGCTCACCGATCGAACTGGACGAAGGCTGGCTGCTGCTCACGCACGGTGTGGGGCCGGTCCGGAAATATTCGATCGGCGCGGCGCTGCTCGACAAGCGCGATCCCTCCAAGGTGCTAGCGCGTTCAAGCGAGCCGTTGTTGCGGCCCGGACCATCCGAACGCGAAGGATACGTCCCCAACGTCGTCTATACGTGCGGCGCCATAAAGCACAACGACCAGATCATTCTGCCATACGCGGTATCGGATACTTACTCCAATTTTGCGACCGTCAATATCTCGGCGCTGATGCAGGCGATGCGGGCCTAGTTGCGATCTCCGCGAAGGCAAGGCGCGGCATGCAAGTGCGTTCGACCCATGATGCGAGGAGAGGTGATGGCCCGCGAAACGATTTATTTCGTCCAGTCATTCAACGCCGGCCGAGGCAGCAATCTCAAGGCCGATGCTCCCATACCCTGTAAATCGGCGACAGCGGCCGTCCGAACGGCGGAGCGACTGGCGCCGAGCAAACTCGGCGTCGTTGCCTTCTCATCCACCGGGGATCCGGAAATGGGCGACTATGATGACGAGCCTACGGTCATCTTCCGCATGGGCAAGTTTCCTTCCGCCTTTGACTGAGATCCCGGTGGTGATGCGTGCTGGCGCAACAGCTCGCGCGCGATCGCGAGCCTAACAACGCGCGCGGCGTGTTCGAGCTAACGATCACAGCGGGGCCCTTCTTTATCATCTGGGCCTTGATGTGGGTTGTTCTCGCCCACGGCCATTGGAGTGGCTTCCTGCTGATGGTGCCTGCGGCTGGTCCTCCGTCTCTTCATGATCCAGCATGATTGCGGCCACCGCGCGTTCTTTCACGGCCGCCGTGCGAACGACTGGGTCGGCCGCGCGATCGGCGTTGTGACCCTTACGCCTTGCTCTTAAGCACCGCCACGTATTCCGCTCTACAATCTGAGTTGCGGCATTGAAAGCCGTGTGAAGGCGCGTCAATCATGTCCGCCGCCAGACCTGCCATATCGGCCTAGAGGGTTGGGTGGACTCGGCAAGCTCTTCATGCCAGCATCCTGAAAGTCGATCAGTGAGCGCGTTCCACCGCCTGCGCATTCGGTGATCGCGCTGGCGATCTTCTTGCGTAACTCAGGCGAGTCCTTGTCGCCGGGAATCCTCTTTACAACAATCGCGTCGATGGCGGAGCGCTCTCAGGTGTTCGTGTTTGCTGAATAGTTCGCTCGCCCGAGGCGTAACCGAACTGGGACACTCCGAATTTAGGCTGCTAACTGAGACGGCCCTATTCAGACGCGCGCTATGATAGATTCCGCCGATTGGCAATGCGCACAATAGTAGATTCTCCGATCAAACCCGGCTTTATCCGGCTCGATCCTCGTCAACACCAATGGCCTACCACATCTGGAACAGGGCGGCCGAAGATTGTTGGCGAACTTAAAATCCAAGGGGTCCATGGTGACGTGGACTCAATGTACCGTTCGGCTTGGAGCACGTAACCCAGGCGATGCCAGCCACCCATTAATATGCGACGCGACATCAAGCTGACGAATCTTCTCCAGAAGCTTGTTGCGGGTTAGGCCGGGATCGGACCGACTCGCTTCGGCTTCGAGTCGCTTCTTTTCTTGGGTGAGGCGTTCGTACAGTGTCGGGGATTTGTTGAAGAGCCAAGTCATAGACACTCCTTCCAATATTGGGCGGGAGCGTTACCGGACTCTCAGTCACCGATATGGGCCATATGACAGCGCGGTGATGTAAAGGACTACGCGCTTAATTTGCCCCGAAGTCCATCTAATTCGTATTTCGTCCCTGCGCGCGGGGCAGCCTTACTCCATGTCCTCGATCCAACTGAGCTAGCCGCGAGAAAGAAGAGGACGGCCAGCGCGATCCGGTCCATCGCTATTTCCATGGCTGCAGGTCGAGTTAGTTGGCCTGTCGCGCTTTCTTGAGAAGTAGATCGCGTTGGCGGCTACTAACTGAGGCGGCCTCAATTCTTGCGGCCGACCTCAATCTCGATGGAGAACCGGACGGACATGACTTGCCCCTTGTGGTCCCGGACCTCTATCGAAATTCCTCCCGCCCTAATGGGCCAGCGTAACACCTCCCGTATTGCGTCTGCCAGGGAGTCAGTTGCTTCTTTCTGCACGGCTTCCAGGCTGCGCAGCTCCGTCCCTTCGTCATCAACGCAGAGTCCGTCCCAGTCTCGCTGATCGAAATAATAACGCATTTAGTTACGTTCCCATTGGGCGGGAGCGCGGAGCGTCTCTCAGTCACCGATGTTGGCCAAGTCCGGGCGGTGATGGGGATCAATTTAACAGGTCAGTCCGCGTTCCAAAATCGATTTAGGGCACCTCATAATTTCACTTAAGACAAATGGGGTTGAACACGGACAGCACCCAAGCCGACCGCTGAGAACAGATCGCAAAACGGGAACGGAAAAGAACTTCCGCAAACGGGCAAAACAATTTCCGGCTCGGGTCCCGTATTCGCCCGGAATCCCCAGGCGCCCCGCTCTTCTAAGCTGCGCGCCTTTAATGGCTAACTGGCTAACTGGCGTTCCATTCAACTTTTCAAACACTGCCGCCGAGTTTGCATGTGCATAGACCGCGAACTTTTCGGGGCCCACGCCGTCGGGAATCGGGCCCGCCGGGCAGATCGCGCCATCGAGGCCTACCGTGGCGCCGCAATAGTTACGGTTGCCGGCGCATCGTCCGTCACCGTCGGGAGGATCGCCAAAGCCATTCTCGATCCGCTGGAGCGCCCTCCTGCCCACGGTCGTCACCGCTTCAAACCAAAACGGCGGCCTGACGTGCCCCGTCGATCCTTCCGCCCAGCCGCCTCACTCGTCGCTCTTAATTTCGGGCTTGTCATACAAAACCGCGTTCAAGAGCGAACTATGAACTTCGATCTTTCCATTATAGGTGATGAAGCCGAGCTTGCGAAACTTGTTCATGAAAAAACTGACACGGGAGCGGGTTGTGCCGATCATCTCGGCAAGCGTCTCCTGGCTAACCTGCGTGGTGATGGGCTGTGGGGCGCCATCCTTTCCGAAATTTGCCAGAAGCAGGAGAAGACGCGCGAGCCGTTTCTCGCTCGAATTGAATAACTGGTCTATTAGGTCTTCTTCGATGCGGCTGTTTCGACTTAGAAGATATGCCATGAACAATTCGGAAAACTGTGGCTCGCTTTTGAGTGCCGCGAGCATCGCGGCTTTCGTGATGGAAGTGACCACGCATTCTTCCATTGCCGTCGTTGTTGAAATTCGCAAGGGATGGCCATTCAGGCATCCTTCGCCGAAGAATTGTCCGGGCTCCATGATTCCGACCACGGCTTCCTTGCCCTGCTCGGAGACAACGAGAACCTTGATCTTTCCCTTTTGGATGTAGAAAACAGAATCTGCGGCGTCCCCCTGCGAAAAAACGACCGCGTTCTTTTCAAAATTCAATATGGTTGTGCCCTCGCTGACCTTGGCGAGAAAGAGATTTGGATCAAACAAGCTTTTCGCCGCTTTTGACATGAGGCCCTTGCGCCCGGTGTTGACCTTAGTTTAGCAGATCCGGCGGCCAGCATATTAGGGAACTTGGCTGTTTTGCGCCGGCGAGCCTTGCGCATGGACGCCCGCGGCGGTCGCTTCATGGAAGGGGAAATTGCGGCTCTACCTGATCCTGAAACGAATCTACCTCCGGGCCAACCAATTCGTGGTGGCTTGGTTCCCGCGAGTACACCCCGCGTGGCCGTCCGGCAAACCAGATTTAGCGGTCTGTTTGATTCATTAACTTTTCCGATGTGAGCAATATTGATCAGCAGCCTTGGACTCGGGAAAGCATACTGTCCCAATATCGACGATCTCATTTTAGTTGGTGGGGCGTTCAAATGAGTTCTCTTCAAAAGCGCGCTGGAAACGTCATTGACCCGCGCCTTACAGCGATTGCCAACACGACAGCCAATCTAAGAACTCAAATGCAGGAATTAGACGGGCTACGTGACCGGATCAGGAAGGCGCGCCTATCGGCTCGCAGATCGCGGTTCCCGGTTGTCCAACGCCAAGGGCGTGAGCGCCGCGACCAATGGTCCTGCGGAATTGAGTCGCTTTGTGGGTCGGACAAGCGTTAACGCCGCCTCAGTCGGTGCTGTCCGCAATTCTTCCTTTCCCCGCGCAAATCGTGCACTTTTCCGGATAGATCTTGTGAGTTGCCAGCATGGGCTGCTTCACAGTGGGGAAGCCCGTTCCGTTGCAGGCCGTGCAGGTATGCTCTTTGACCTTCGGCGTCACGATGAACCTTTCAGGTTGCCCTCAGTTCGCGGCCTCTTTCCTTTGTGCGGCTAAAAAATGGACTCCGTGAGGGTTGCGCACCAAAGACCATTCTTAGATGCCAAAGGTCAGCTTGCAGCACCCGTCACAAAATTATCATGTCGGCACGTCTGCGCTGTGCAATTTTGCTCACTCTCGCCGAAAATTGCCCTGCGACGCCTGGATTCCAGGCTGAGCAATATTGCTCAGTAAAATATCGAGAAATGGATCAGTGTCCGGGTTCGGGGAGCGGTCTCTCGACCAGGAGCCGAAAGTGAATCTCATCACGGCATTTGTCGCTGCGCGAGATGATCGGCTCGTCGATGCCGTCAGCGCTGCGCGGGCCCGCGTGACGCGGTCCCGGAAGGGGCGGCGAATAAACGTGCTTTGAATGCACATGTTCGAAAGCAGTCCAGAGATGTTTGAAAGCCGACCAGAGGAGCGCGTGCTGGCGCAACAGCTCGCGCGTTATCGCGAAGCCCAACAACGCGCGTGGCGTGTTCGAGCTGACGATCACAGCGGGGCCCTTCTTTATCATCTGGGCCGTGATATCGATCGTTCTTGTTCACGGCCATTGGAGTGCTCTGCTGCTGATGGTGCCCGCGGCGGCCCTGGTCGTCCGTCTCTTCATGATCCAGCATGATTGCGGTCACGGCGCGTTCTTTCACGGTCGCCTTGCGAACGACTGGGTCGGCCGCGCGATCGGCGTTGTGACCCTCACGCCTTACGATTACTGGCGACGGAACCATGCGCGCCATCATGCGAGCTCAGGCAATCTCGATCAGAGAGGCGTCGGCGACATCGACGTATTGACGGTCCGCGAGTTTGTCGCGCGACCGCGATGGCGCCAGATACTTTATCGCCTGTATCGGCATCCGATCGTGATGTTCGGCATAGGTCCTGCCTATTTGTTCATCCTGCGGCATCGGTTGCCGATCGGGATGATGCGAAACGGCTGGGCGCCCTGGCTGAGTACGATGGGTACGAACGCCGCCATCGCGATTCTGATCGCTGGGATGATCCGGCTGGTCGGCGTGGGACCTTATCTGCTGGTGCATCTGCCCATCATGATTCTGGCTGCATCGATCGGCGTCTGGCTGTTCTATGTCCAGCACCAGTTCGAGTACACGTCCTGGTCCCGCGGTGAGGCCTGGCGTTTTCACGAAGCCGCGCTGCATGGCAGTTCGTACTATCACCTGCCGGGTGTCCTGCGTTGGTTCACGGCGAACATCGGCGTTCACCACGTCCATCACCTGTGCAGTCGAATTCCTTGTTATCGGTTGCCGGATGTATTGCGCGATCACCCGCAGCTCGCTGCCGTCGGACGAATCACCCTGTTCCAGAGCTTGCAGTGTGCACCGCTCGCCTTGTGGGACGAGAATGGGGGGCGTCTGGTTTCATTTGGAGAGGCGGCCGTACATCGAGCGCCCGTTCAGGCAACGGCCACCGGATTTTCGTTTCAGAAATTATGGGCGACCAGGTCGTAAGAACCCCTGCTTCCGCGAACATAAACCTTGGCGGCAGCAGCGCATATCCGGTCACGGTTGGAATCGAACGCGTTCAGGAAACCGGCCTCGTCGGGGCGGGTATCTGGCTGGATGTGCCGGAGCGCGGCCTCGTTTATGAAGAAGGATGCCTCCATTGCGCTATCATATCCCCAGAACCGCACGGCATGCCGGGTTCGGTCGTAGGAGCGGCTATAATTTGGGAACGCAATCATTGCCTGGAACCGATCAAGTTGCCAGTGCACGAGATCCGTGCCGGCCTGCGCACGATCTGCACCAGATATTTCGATGGCCACAGTCCTCACCGCAACGCCGAAAGGCTGCGCTCTCATCTATGTGGCTACGCTGAAATCGGATTACAATGCGGGCCATCCCGGCCGAATAAATAAGTCGCGCAGAGCCTCGTTATCCGGCGAAAGGTCACCATATGTCTGATATCACCGCGCGCCCCCCGGCCGTTATCGGTGACTGAGAGCTTCGCGCTCCCGCCGCGACCAAAGGCGGTCAATATGTCATATGTCAACAAATTCAGTATTCGGGAGTGGCTCGTGCCCCCGATATTACTGCCGATCTTTCTTGTGCTGTTGGTCGCCGCTGTGATGCTTATTCGGTGGTAATTCACCTCGACAGAGTCCCGCTGTCAGCTCAGGCAAAAAGTTCGTTTGTGGTCAAACGACCCTTGGCATCGCTAGCTGACGAACTGAACGTTAGGGCGACGGCCGCCCTGAATGCAGCTCGCGAAATGCCGCCGGGAATTCGGCGTACGAGGGCGATGAACAAGGCAATGATCCTTCGCAACGCCGCAGAAATTCACGAGCATTTCCTCGGCAAGGGCGATGCACCGGCCAGATGAAGGCCGGTCGGTGGCCCCTCCGGGTCCACCGACGAGATGGTGCCACCCATGCGGGCGTTCGAATTGGCGCGACTTCAAAACGAAAGGGGTCAGCATGTTCAAATCCCGGCAGTATCGCGTGAAAGCAGCTGAGTACGGTCAACTCGTCAAGAGCTCGGCTGACGTTGAGGAAAGCCAAAAATACCAAGACCTGGAGGACCGCTTCGTCGCTCTGGCGAATAACGAGCGTAGCCTCGCAGATGCTTATCATGATGCCGTGCACGTTGACGAATCGGACCGGACCCGCGGCGAGGTCCTTGCTGCCGAAGAAGAGCAGGTTTTGCGCTGTCTCGGCGCGGCGATCATCATGCAATGGAACAGCTTGCCGACGTCGCTGCAACGGGAGATCTTCGATACCGCCGGGTCGGTCGGAAAATTGTGGGAGACAGCGGCGCTCCGCGGGCAGATCGCCCGATTTCTGCACAAGCACAAGAATGAATCCGGTGGCGTGCCTTTGAAAGACACGGCTGGCGATGCGAGATCCGGCGCTGCGGCTTTGTTGCGGTGGGATAACGAGGGAGGCGCAGTTCGCGACGGACTGCCGATGTGAATGAATGCTGAGCATAGGAGGATTTTCGATGTCACTTGCACAATTCAGCATCGATGACGGACCCCATAACATGGACGGGCTGCGGCTTTTTGCCCTGGATGGAGCTGAACGGGTCGAGGCGTTTGTAGGCCGCAAGGTACTGGACGTCTGGGCGGAGTCCGTCGAGCATCGCGGAGGACGACAAAGTCTGCTCCGTGATCAATATAACGCGCTTGGCAAGCTGAACCTTGCCGCGCTTCAGCGAATCGTAAGCGGAAAATACCAGCGAGGCGCCGCGTCCAACCGACAGCATCCCTTTGTCGAGGTATTGTTCTCGGACATCACGGAAAGCGGCGAGGATCTGAATTTAACCGAACTCGTGCGCGAACCTTTGCCGCCGGCATTTCATAGGCAATGAGCAACCGCGAAGAAGCAACGATGAAAAAACCTGTTCTCTCAATTGACGAGCCGGAGCCGAAGAAGGCGGTGCGAGCCGACTGGCCTCCCACCGAAGGGTTCGCGACGATCGTCGATGGCCACTTCAAGTCAGAGTTCGACACTGCCGAGGCTGCTGAAACATCGGGCCGGGAGCTGAAGTCGGCTTATCCGAGACTCCAGATCGAAATTTATGACGCCGCCAATAAGGTCCGCACGTTGTTGGGCTAGCGATCTTGACTATTTCGTTCCAGGGATCGCACTCGCTTATACCACGCGCATATTTCTCGATGGTCCAGTCCGGGTTGTCGCGCCATCCTTGAAATCGGTGTGTTTAAATGTCAGGCTTACTTGCCTGAGACCCCGTCAACTCCATGCCGTTATCATCGTCGACGACAGAAAGGCCAGGCATCGCTGCCGGACCTTTCTTTTTCTTTTGAGCACTGAACGGTTGGAGTTAGAAATCCATACCACCCATGCCTCCACCCGGAGGCATGCCGCCAGCGCCGGCACTCGCGTTTTTCTTCGGCACTTCGGCCACCATGGCTTCGGTGGTGATCAACAGCGCGGCAACGGAGGCCGCGTTCTGGATGGCTACGCGAACAACCTTGGTCGGATCGATGATGCCCTTGGAGATCAGGTTGACGTATTCGCCGGTCTGGGAGTCAAAGCCGTAGGAGTATTGGTCCTTCTCCAGGATTTTGCCGACGATCACCGAGCCGTCTTCACCGGCATTGATCGCGATCTGGCGGGCCGGATAGGACAGCGCCTTGCGGACGATCTCGACGCCGGTCTTCTGGTCGTCGTTCTTGGTGCGAAGCCCTTTGAGGTGCTGGGAAGCACGGAGCAGGGCGACGCCACCGCCCGGCACGATGCCTTCTTCAACCGCCGCACGGGTCGCATGCATCGCGTCATCAACGCGATCCTTGCGCTCCTTCACCTCGACCTCGGTCGCGCCGCCGACGCGGATCACCGCGACGCCACCCGCAAGCTTGGCCAGACGCTCCTGCAGCTTCTCACGGTCGTAGTCCGAGGTGGTTCCCTCGATCTGCGCCTTGATCTGATTGACCCGTGCCTCGATGTCGGCCTTCTTGCCGGCGCCGCTGATGATGGTTGTGTTCTCCTTGTCGATCATCACCTTCTTGGCGCGACCGAGCATGGCGAGCGTAACGTTCTCCATCTTGATGCCGAGATCTTCCGAAATCGCCTGACCGCCGGTCAGAACCGCGAGGTCCTGCAGCATGGCCTTGCGGCGGTCACCGAAGCCCGGCGCCTTTACGGCGGCGACCTTGAGGCCACCGCGTAGACGGTTGACGACCAGTGTGGCCAAAGCCTCGCCTTCGACGTCTTCGGCGATTATCACAAGAGGCTTGCCACTTTGCACTACGGCTTCCAGCAACGGAAGCAATTCGTTCAACTGAGATAGCTTCTTCTCGTTAATCAAGACGTAGGCATCTTCCATTTCCACGCGCATCTTGTCGGCGTTGGTGACGAAGTAGGGAGAGATGTAGCCGCGGTCGAACTGCATGCCTTCGACGACCTCGAGTTCGGTCTCGAGCGACTTGGCTTCCTCGACCGTGATCACGCCCTCATTGCCGACCTTCTTCATGGCGTCCGCGAGGAACTTGCCGATTTCCACGTCGCCGTTGGAGGAAATGGTACCGACCTGGGCGATCTCCTCGTTCGAGGTGACTTTCTTGGAGTTCTTGACGAGGTCCGCAACCACGGCTTCGACCGCGAGGTCGATACCGCGCTTGAGGTCCATCGGGTTCATGCCGGCGGCAACCGACTTGGCGCCTTCACGGACGATCGCAGCCGCGAGCACGGTCGCGGTGGTCGTGCCGTCGCCGGCCGCATCCGCCGCCTTAGAGGCCACTTCGCGGACCATCTGGGCGCCCATGTTCTCGAACTTGTCGTCGAGCTCGATCTCCTTGGCGACGGTGACGCCGTCCTTGGTGATGCGAGGAGCGCCGAACGACTTGTCGAGCACCACGTTGCGGCCCTTCGGGCCAAGCGTCACCTTGACCGCGTTATTGAGGATGTCGACACCGCGCAGCATGCGATCGCGGGCTTCGACGCCGAATTTGACTTCTTTGGCTGACATAATGATCTCCGTTTTCGACGGTCCCAATCCCACAGGCCGCGCAACCGCGCGAGTTCTCGAGGGACGAGATTTTAGCTTTCGGCCTCATCCTTCGAGATGCCGGCCGCGCCGGCTCCTCAGGATAAGGAGAACTGGCCGCGCTTACGCGGCCTTCTTCTTGGCGGCGGGCAGATCGGTGAGAACACCCATGACGTCGCTCTCCTTCATGATCAGAAGTTCCTGACCATCGAGCTTGACCTCGTTGCCCGACCACTTGCCGAACAGCACGCGGTCGCCGACCTTGAGGTCGATCGGGATCAGCTTGCCGGCTTCGTCGCGGCCGCCCGGACCAACGGCGATGACTTCGCCCTGGGACGGCTTTTCCTTGGCTGTGTCAGGAATGATGATGCCGCCAGCGGTTTTGTCTTCGGCGTCGATGCGCTTGACCACGACGCGGTCGTGGAGCGGACGGAATTGCATGCGATCCTCCTTGCCTTTTTGATTATTTCTGGATTGGCAGTCGCAATGAACGAGTGCTAGCCGCTGCTCACATAAGCCTGCGCCACTGAGACACAAGGGCCTCCGCCCGCGATGTTGACGATAACTTGAGTTTCCCAGGTAAAGCGAGCGCCGGCCTGCGGGTCCGTTACGTCACGCGTTGCCCTCGCGTTCGCCCCTCGTGGACGCATCAATTCTCAAGGCCGTTTTCGATCCCGTCGACCCGCAGCTGAAGTCGGCAACAAGAAAGGCCGAATGAATTGGACAAGTACAGATTGCTATAAAGGAACTTATTCTCGTTTTGGTTGTTGTATTGCCGACCCCCAAAAGTGGAGGGATCGAAGATGAAAAAGTCAGCAGCCCCAAATGGTCAAATCACTGTCAGCCCTTGCAGTACTCGCGCTCCTCGGAGCGTCGGTAATCGCCTTGCCCGGGTTTGCTCCCAAAGTGCAAACGGATGATGTTGCGGTGCTGGCCAAGGGCGACCGGCTTGAGGTGCGAGCCTCTGCCTCGAATTGCTCAACACAGGTCTGGCCAGATTTCGCCGCATCCTGTTTGCGAAACGCGGGCTCTGGAGCGAAAATCCTGGAAGCCCGTCTTGTGACCGCCCGCCGATAGCAGCGGGTCCCGTCTCATCCATTTCTCTTGCCGACGTATCGGATACTTCATGACTTGTTCCGCACAGCAGGGCGACGTTGAGATCAGCCGCCTCCAAACGTGGCGATCTGCAAGGAAATCGGTGAATAGCTGGCCATTTGTATGAAGCCGAAGCCCCCTGGGATGCCGCCGCATTTGCTGATGCTCATGAAACGATTGCGCGATGAGCCTCTATCACGTCTGCCCGCCTAATTCGCTCGAGTCATGGTGCCTGTCATCGCTCGAGATGACACGCTGTCGAGCGCTGCGAATTAGCTCGCTATCCTTGCTTGAAAGGCGCAGCAATGATCGATGTCGTGGCGCTCGGCAGGCGCTAAACGGCCGGACGATCGCTGTACCAACGTTCGCTTCGGGCAACTCAAATCGGCTCCCTGTGAGAGAGTGAGGTTATCCATGTCGACAGATTCAACTCAGGTGCCGAACGTACTCGTCGTGGAAGACGAGATGATTCTGCGCATGCGCGCGGTCGATCTTGTGGAGGATGCCGGGTTCTGCCCCATCGAGGCCGTCAATGCCGACGAGGCAATGTCGATTCTCGAGTCTCGCTCGGACGTCTCCCTGCTGTTCACCGATATTCAAATGCCCGGCGGCATGGACGGCCTGAAGCTCGCCCACGCGGTGCACGAACGCTGGCCCTCAATCAAGATCATACTGGTTTCCGGTCAAGTGAAGCCATCTGACGCGGAAAGGCCCGCGGACAGCCGGTTCTTCGGCAAACCGCTTGGCGTCGAGCAAATGATTACCGAGTTGCAGGCGATGGTGGGCGCGGGCGCACTAAGGATCGTTCCGAACGCAACCGATTGGCCGGCGGATCAGGCGCTGCACGCCATGGAGACGGTTGATCCCTCGTCCCGATCCGCACAAGAGGCCGTCCTCTCAGCGGAGAACGACAGCCTTCGCCTTCTGCTCGAACAAGCCGGGACAGACGCGCAGGCCCTACTAATTCAGGCTGGGATCGAAGCCGAGCAGCGCGATGCCGCCCACAAATTGCAAAAGCTGATACTCGGGGAACTTCATCATCGCGTCAAGAATACCCTTGCCATGGTCAGCGCGATCGCGTCCCAGAGTTTCCGTGGAGCGTCAAGTATCGAGCACGGACAGAAGGCGATGGAAGGCAGGCTGATCGCGTTAGGACGGGCCCACGATTTGCTGATGCAGGTCAGTTGGGCAAACGCGAGCCTTACGCACACGTTAAGCAGTGCGACGGAGCCCTATGACAGCCAGGGGGACAGACGCTTTCATTTCAACGGACCGGATATCAGGATTACCTCTGTAGCCGTCATTGCACTTGCGATGACGTTCAACGAGCTGTGCACCAATACTACTAAATTTGGAGCTCTGTCCGTCCCGACAGGCCGCGTGGAAATCGCATGGACGATAGACGAGTTGAAGCAGAGACTCCGCCTTGTTTGGACGGAAAGGGGAGGTCCGGCGGTCGAGCCTCCAAAAAGGCGAAGCTTCGGCACGAGAATGATGGGCTCTCTCGGCCAACAATTGACCGGTCAGGTCCAACTCGTTTACGAACCGGGTGGATTCATCTACTCGTTGGATGTGCCACTTGGCTCAGTCGCGGCGGTCGCATGAGTACTGCTATTTTCCGGCTATTGGCACCTTTGAGACATGCCGACGAACCCTAAGAATGTCCGTTCGCCGGGTAGCCCCGGAGGTCGTTTGCTCAGATCGTGCTTTTCCGGCTTTGACTGTCAATCGGCTCCCAAATATTGCAGGCCGAATGACAACGTACATGTCGAACTGCCTCAGGGCTTCTGCTGCGGAGCGCATCACCACGACCATTGAGCCAATCTGGACGAGAAACGGCATCAGGATCAAATCGCTTTGAGACTGCGAAGAACAACACGAATTCCCGACACGGGACGCAGAAAAAAGTCTTTCCTGACAGAATCATCGGCTGCCTGCATTGCGGACAATTCATTTCGTCCAAAGCTCCGAAACCGGAGCTATGTTCCTAGGTCGGAGGCTGCTGAAGGCCTGGTGACTGCGCCCATTGATCGATACCGGCGACTATGATCATGAGCAGATCGAGCGCGCGCGAGAAGTCGTCAAATTTGCAAGGAAGGTGTTGGCGGAGTCGGATCCCTCCATTCTGCTTCGCTGGCGCACGCGCGAAGCACCCTCTGATGGCCAATAGCTGACACTCGCGTGATAGGGCCTGTTTCGCCAATCGTCCCACCAGCGCACCGCGTCGAATGTTTACGCCCCCTGGTTTCCATGCTCTGGCACCCTCGATCGACTGAGGACCGAAACGTCCCCCTGAATGAGCGTGAACAGTGTGAATATGGGTGTGGCACTCGAAACAGGGCACCGCGCATCGCCGCCAATCACCGAAGCGGCATCTCGAAGGTGAATTTTGTTTCCGTAGGGGTCGACGTTGCGGACAGGACGCCGTCGTGAGCCTTGGCGATTTGTGAGGCAATGTGCAAGCCGAGCCCCAAGCCCTGTCGGCTGGCGCGCATTTCGCCCCGGAAAAATGGCTCGAACAACTTTAACATAGCCGCTTCGGGAATGGGCTCACCTCCGTTCGCAACGGAAAATCGGAACAATCCATCGGTTGTTTCCGCATGCACGCGTACAGCCTCGTTTGCTGACCCGTGGCTGAGCGCATTCCCAACCAGATTGGAAACCAACTGGCCGACTCGAGATCTGTCGCAATTCGCCGGTGCTTTGATCGCGTAGACGGCATCGATTTGACGGCCCGGTGAAGACAGCCGCAATTCGTAGATGACCTGGTGCAGAACGGGCTCGAGCAGGACGCGGTCGTTGCGATCAAGAGTGATTCCCCCACCAAGTCGTCCACGCGCAAAATCGAGCACGTTGTCGATCAGGCCTGCCATGCGCATGATGGTCGTCTGCATCATCGCAACGACTTGATGCTCCTTTTCCGTCTTCGCATCGCGCCCGATTATTCTTGCCCCGGCACTTATCGACGCCAGCGGATTACGCAGGTCGTGACCCAGCACTGCGATGAACTGTTCGCGCAATTCCGACGCCTCGCGCTCGCTTGCCAGACTGCTGGTTGCTACTTCGCGAGCCTGCAACAGTTCCTGTTCGTAACGACGCCGATCTGTAGCCTTAAACATCGCAAGTCGAATAAAGGTGGGCTGGCCCTCGGTGCCGCGTCGTTCCAGCGCATTGCATATCAATTGGATCAGCCCACCATCAGCCTTAAGCATGTCGATGGCGAACTCGTTGAAGTAACCTTGCATCCTCAGCAACGGCGCCAAGTGGGTCTCATAATAGATGCGGCCCGCTATGTTGAGAAAGTCGCTGAATCGCTTGCCAATCATCTCATCCGGGCCGCGGCCAACCCATCCGAGCAGCGTCTGGTTCACAAGTTCGATGCGACCATTCGTCTGCAGCGTAAGGTAGCCGCACAGCGAATTCTCGATCATGTCCTGGTAATCATCGATCCGCGGATCACGCACGGCAAGCTCAGACAAACGCGCGCATGACGGAAATAGCTTCGTCGGGCGCGCTCAGGTTGGGGCAATGACCGGTCGCCTCCAGTATCACCATTTCGCTGTCGGGTATGCTATGGTGAACAAATTCACCCACTGGTTTTGAGGCAACGATGTCCTCGCTGCATTGAAGCACGAGCGTTGGGATATCGACCTTGGCCAGGTCCGCGCGATTGTCGGACTTGAAGGTAACGCGCGCAAACGCTTTTGCGATTTCGGGATCGGTCCTGCAGAAGCTGTTGGTCAGCTCCTCACCGAGTTCGGGTCGGTCTGGATTGCCCATGATTACCGGTGCCATTTGCGCCGACCAACCCATATGGTTTGATTCGAGAAACTGCAAGAGCTCCTCGATCTGGGTTTCGCTAAATCCCCCGACGTAATCGCCATCGTCAATGTATCGAGCCGACGGCCCGATCATCACCAGTCTCCCGAACATGCCTGGAGCCCGTTGCTGGGCCAGCACGCCAATCATGCAGCTCACCGAGTGACCGACGAAGACTGCATCCTTCAGACCGATCTCGTGGCCAATCTCGACCACATCGTCGGCATATCCGCCCAGTGTCGAATACTTCGAGTTGCTGTAAGCCTTCAGATCGGACCCGCCAGCACCGACATGGTCAAAGAGGACCGTTCTGAAATCGCTTGCAAAGGCAGGTTCGACGAACCGCCACATGTTCTGGTCGCAGCCGAACCCATGGGCGAACATCATGGCTATCTCGCCTGATCCCCGAACATGAACATTATTTCGTTCGATTACGCCCACAACCCGCCTTTCCACCGCCGGCCTACGAGCCTAGCGACGTAGACCATCCCGGCGTCCTCGGTCGATGGATCGTTCAAAATACCCAACTTACCACGCACGAACGGCCTGCAAGAGCTGCGATTTGTTGAATGGCTTCGACATAAACCGGGTTTTGGACGGAAGTTCGTCCAAAGTCGGACGCTGCTTTCCTGACATGAGAACGATCCTTACAGATGGCCATCGATCGCGCACGGCGGCTGCCAACCCGATCCCGTCCATTGAGCCCGGCATATCGATATCGCTCAATACGAGGTCCACTGCTTCATTCCGCAAAACGACGATGGCTTTGTCAGCATCTGAAGCCGAAACGACGAAATGAGAGTCCTGCTGTAGCTGCAGTTCGATGTCCATCAGGATGAATGGCTCGTCCTCGACGAGAAGGATTTTCAACTGCACACTCCCGCTAACCAAGTCCAAGCTGCCACAGCCGGATAAGTTCCTACCGCGCCTTCAAACAGGCGATGCGCTCTCTTGCATGCGGCACCACTGCCTATCGGCCGCGAAGCAAATGGGCCGCATGACTAGCAGCAGCAGCACAAAAGCGCCGACGGCAATGCCGGATCAACAAGGTGAATCGGCTCGATCGAAAGCTTCCTCCTCAGCAGTCGCCACGATCGACGCGGATCTTCATGCTGTGGGGCCCGTTCCGATTGCATTGTTCGGGAAATGGCAGAATGCCCGAAGCGCGCTGGTGCGAGTTCCGGCCGCGAGGCCCCGCGACACTCGACCGCAATGGTACTTGCATGCTTAAAATGGCAACGAAACAAGCCGAATACAATGTAACGCGAGGATTTAATCTCGCCTGCGCCGTAAATTCTCAAGAAAACACTGGCTAATTGGAGTGAGAGAGCGCACCGTCCCTCGATGGATAATACTCGAACCGGTCCGAAGCCGTCTTCGGATTGCGTCTGGCGATGACCACACGCTCGCGACGGGAAACTATCACGTTCAAGCACTCGTTCCGGATTAATGGCATCGATCGGTCGCTGCCGCCGGGAGATTACGAGGTCATCACCGACGAGGAGATGATCGAAGGATTGTCGTTTGCTGCTTACCGCCGTGTCGCCACGATGATCGTGGTTCCCGCGGCGCCACCACGCAATGCAACGATGGAGATGATTTCCATCGGCTCGGTCGACTTGTCCGACGCGCAACGCATCGACGCGTCCACGCCCGATGACTGACGAGCCGCTCGATCTCGACAGGCACCGCGGCAGAGCCGCGCAGAAGGCGACCGACTTGAGACGATCGCTGGCCGACGCAGAAAGCAGCGCGCGAGTCCTTCGCGAGCGGCAGGCCGCGCTCGAGAATGAACTTATGTTAATCCCAGCAACGTCGTGGCCGGAAGCGGTCGCAAAAGCAAGTTATGTGCTGAATTTATACGCAGCAGGTCTCTCGCCCGCCGACACGCATCATCGCGACCTCGTGGCCGCCATATTTGCCGACTTCGCGCGGCTGTCCACAACAGCTGAGCCAAAGTCGTGATCTTCCAAGCGGCCAACCCCCTGACAGCGTTCGATGGTTGAACGCCTACAAGAAAGCGATTTTCCATGCAGAATTTAACGCCGCGCCGCGTCACTATCGAAGAGTCGCTTCGACTTGGCGTCGAAGCCGGATGGTACAGCACAAAAGTGAGCGGTACGTTCGTCTCCGGGCCGCACGATACCGAGGCCGATTGTCTTCACAAGATCGCGGAAATCAATCCGCCGCCTGCAAAAGGCCGTCCTCGTTAGCCGAATCTCGGCTCGCCAGTGCCGGCGCCTTCTTCCCGGCTTTCTTGATCTCGGTGGCCTCCTATCGACCACAACGAATTCCACGTCCGAGGAGCAAGCCCGGTGCAAGTATTTGTCCGAGACAATGATGTCGAGCAGGCACTTCGCGTTCTGAAGAAGAGAATGCAGCGTGAAGGTGTGTTCCGGGAGATGCGCCGCCGTCGCTTCTACGAGAAGCCCTCCGACAGGATAACAAGAAAGAAGGCTGAAGCGGTGAGGCGATCGCGCAAGCTGGCGCGCAAACAAGCGATCCGGGATGGACTGATCGCCGCACCCGCAAGGAAGGTACCTCCTGAAGGCAAGAGTAAGCCGAGATTGTCCGTCAATATTGTCGGATCAAATGCCGGCCGATCTGCGTGACGGCCCGAACGTTTTCCGGCTCAACGCGCGACAAGCATCGGCGATCGTTGGCAGGACACGCGCCATATTGTTCTGTCCGGCTTCGGCCGCGTCGATCCTCAGGACTAATAGCAATCGCAGAGGCGCTGGCCAGAGCAGGAGTCCACGTAGCGACGAAAAGAGTGCTGAGCCAGCATCGATGACAGCTTGATAAGTATCGGACGAAATAGCTTTGCCGGCAGCCGGAACACAAGTCGCGATGTCAGGTTGTCTCACCGAAGGCAGAAAAACTTAGGCCAGGAGTTGGGGTAGTCCCCCTTAGGCCAGATACCTTGTCTGCCCGGCGCATCCATTCACCCAAAAGGAGACACCCCATGCACCGACGCCATTTTACTGGCGCGCGCAATAAGTTCGACCTGAACGATCGCGTACAGGTCCGGATCCTGCGAAAGCGCTTAAAAATTTCCCATCAGGAGCTTGCCAAAGTGGTTCGGACAGCCGGCGATTCTATCGCCGCGGTCAGCAAAGAAGCTGGTGATCGACGCCGTCTTACCTTGCCGGCGAATACTATTCGCCAAAGTGATCTTTTGAGGCCGTGAGCGCGCTGACGCCGGAGCTTCCGGACGAGACGCCGACCGGCGAAGTTCATTGGAATGAGCTGCTTGCTGCGGGTCTGACGACTGTTGGGAAGGGGCGAACTGCCGGGCGAAGCTTGCTAGCTTTCCCGAAACGACCTTTATACGGCTTCAATCACTCGCCTCTTGATTACGACGCTCAATAGAAGAAATACCGTAGACGTAGGGGTCGTCAGCACTTCCCTTACCCTCGCGGCTAAGCCTGTTCTGTTCATAGAGCATCAGGCAATCTGCTTTGACACGTTGCTTATAGGTTTGGTCCTCCCAGTACAGCATTTCCGCGATATCGCTTGCGGAAAGCTTCAATCGGCGTTTCCGCCTCAATAAGTCGATAATTTCGTCCGCAACGGCCATTTGAGCTTTCTTGAGCGGGCGAACAGCAATGCGAGCTCGACCCTCGTCGGTTACAGATGCAGCATGCGTGGCGGCCGATCAAACGTCACAAGCCAGGCGTGCAAAATCGTCCAATATCGCTGCGACAAGATCGCGATGACGGGTGTCCTCAACCGATAGGTCTGCGACATACAGGCCCAGGACATAGCGCGCCTTCGCGGCTGCCTCCGGCCACGAAGCAGCCGGGACCGACAGTAGTTGATTTTCCAGGTGCGCCTGCCGATCACGCAGTTCTCGTGCATTGCTTTCGACGTCCGCCAGGACGCGACGAAGGTCGGTCGCTTTCTGAGCGGCCATGCCACGGTGTTTGTCGAGATCGAGCGGTTCATCAGTCATCAGGCGCACTCGCATCGATTCGCTGCGTATCCGGCATATCGACTGACCCGATCAACACCAACTCGATCGGCCCTTCCGATCTCCGCTGGAACGTCGGTTTCGTCGCAACGTGCCAGAGGTCCCGCGATCATCTCATTCACCTCGTGATCGCTTTTCCAACCCTTACGATGTTACATTAAACAGCATGCTCTCATTACAGCGCATAAGCCATCCTCATTTTGCCTCGATCACGACATTGCTTTCGAAATAGCCGGCTCGTGTTTCACTTAACGCTCGCTATTGGGGAGGAGTGAGCGTACCGTCGGCTATCACCGCGCTTCCCTCCGGCATCCATCGGTGACCGTGGATCAACGAGTCCTCGCGCCGAAGAGAGGAGCGCGTAATGGCCCGGTCTCGTCTAAGCGACTGGATTGTACCGCCGGTGATCGTGCCGGCACTGCTCCTGCTCTTTCTCCTTGTCGTGGTTGTCTGGCGTGGCTAAGGCCAAGCAACTGAAGTTCCTGGTCAGCGGGAGTAATCAGTTCTCGCGCGTCAATGTTGGTCATGACGCGGCTGCGGAAGCGTTGAAGAACGCAAAGGAGCTGCTGGCCCGGGGCTACGTGGACGTGAAAATTTGCACGCCGCGAGGTCAGATCCTCCTGCCTGATGACTTCGAGCAGCTTGAAAAGATAGCGAAACGCCCAGATCCCGTGGCCTGTGAGGCAGACGATGACCGCAAAGCGCCTGAAGACGGCCTATGAACTCGGGGAGATGATCCTGGTGCAAGCAACGGCCCTGCATGGACCGTGGCCGCTAGGAATGACGTTGTTTATTTTTGACGACGCTTATGGATGGACCGCGAGCATCAGCCGACCGAGCACGGAAGCGGACAATTTCTATCGCACCTGTGTGCTCGATCTGACGACTAGGCTCGCGACGGAATACGATCTCGACGCGCCTCAACTGGCGGATATTCCTGCTGGTTGGACGTTTTCCAATCACGCGCTCTATCTGCGCAGTCCTCGAACCCCAAGGGAATCGATATGGCAAAAGGCCAGCAAAGAGGCAATCGGGAAGCCAAGAAACCTAAAAAGGAAAAGATAAAGGTGATCGCCGCTGCGCCGAGCCGAAAGGCAGCAGCGCCGCCATTCGTGCCGGCGTCGGACACCGCTTTTCGATCACACAAGAGCCGCGGATAGAGCTGTCGACGTCATCTCTCCGTTCTTTCGCATCGGGCGCGATCGAACTGGCCTTTTGGGCTTGTACCGCCTATATTGGTACGATCATTGACCGTGGATGACGGCGTCAGTGACTGAGAGACGTGGTCGCGCTCCCGCCGCAAAACGGGAGCACCAACAACATGAATGCGGCTATCTATTCAATTAATCTTCGCCGGAATTTCCAGCATCGTTCTGCTGATAGATTTATGAGCGACGACGTGCGTCGCTCGCCGCCTGAGGGGACCGATACCTGCGTCTGCGGCCACACTGTCATCGCTCCAAGCAGATCCACATATGCGCCCAACGAGATCGTCAATCGTTGGGAATGCTCGGCTTGCGGCAGGTATTGGGAGACAACAGCTCCGTCGGGTAGAGTTCCTAGAGCCCGCTCGGATAGGTGCAGTTGATTGGATGGAAGCTAGCAGCGGATAGCAGTCACGCCGCGCTTCCAGCGGCGCTGCGCGACCGCCGAACTTATCTCGAGCGCAGCCTTCCGCGCTGCTTCTTTGGCACTTCGCCGAGCGCAGGTCGCGCCAGAGCTTCTTCCGCTTGTTTGGCTTCTCTCAGCGCGCGAAGACGCTCCATGTTCTTGCGAAGCGCGGCGGCCCTCTGCTCGACGTCTATCATCGCTCGCGCGCCTTCTTCCTGGGCCAGCCTTCGCCGGTTGGCGCGCGCGACACTTACGGCAGACGGTTCAGCCGATTTCCTGCTTACCATCTTTCCGAATCCAGGCTTACAAGTGAGCAGACCCGCTCAATCCTGAGATCGAGCGGGCACACTGCCATTCCAGTACATCCGTGAAATGGCTTCGGCGGCTCAAGCAAGCGACAGATTTTCTGCGCTCGTTTTGCCCCGCATCTTGTCGGTCTTGAGCTCGAAGTTGACCTTCTGACCTTCGGCGAGGCCGGGCAACCCGGCGCGCTCGACCGCGCTCACATGAACGAACACATCGTTCCCGCCGTCATTGGGCTGGATGAACCCAAAACCCTTCTGGCCATTGAACCACTTGACAGTACCTGTCGACATTTTTTGTCCTTCCAAGACACAAGTCGCGTGACCACCACGCGATTTCAATTCAACTTGTCGATGTCTTTGGGAAGGGGCCCGCAGGCGCGTTCGGAAAGGCACAGCGGCTAATCGAATAAGCACAACTTAAACGTTGCAAAGCAGAAAAGCAAGGTGAAGCGGCTAATTAACCTCAAGGGCGGTGTAATCGCATGGTCCAGCGCGCTTTATTCACCAATGCTGGCTCGCCTTTAGGTTTTGGTGAACGCCTGGTCCGGAGACCAGGAGCGGAGGACGGGGGAAGGGCGCTGCCGCGTCACTTGGACGCTGGCTGTTGCCTTTGCTTGAATTGCGGAACCTTTCAGGACAAGTGCGCTTGCTTTTATACCCCCGGCAGCGATCACCTGGTCATCGGTGGCTGAGAGACCATGCGTGCTCCCGCCTGTCTTTGACGGAGTGACGCGATGTGCACCCTATGCTTGGAATTGGATCATCGACTCGATCAGTGTCGTGACTGTCGGCCTCGACCACCGACCAACTGACGTTGAATGGCATCGCCCTCCTGATCGAGAAATACGAGGCGGATAAGCTGGCGCTGCATCCAGATCCGCCACCGCAACGGACGGACTAAGGTAAACTTGCTTGACCGCAAGATCGTGAAGGCCGGATTCCATGCGAGCTGCGTGAATCAACCTTCAGCTTCTGCAGCCAGAGCTAGCATTTATATCTAATTAGAGCTGGCGGAGCGGCTCGGAATAGTGCAGTGTTTGTCCATTGCCGGGATGGATGTGAGGCCCCTGGCAGCAGAGAGACAGCTCGTGCTCCCGGCTTTTTAGCGAAGGAGTGCTGTCTCATCCCGGAATCAGCTCGCGATTTCATAGATTGCTGGATCGAAAATTGCGTCCACGCGTCGGAGGCTGACAGTGCCGTCGGCGCCGAACAAGACGTTTCGATACTGACGGTCGGTGTATCGAGACGGCGTCGACTCTCAGGCTTTCAAAGGCTGCCCTGGAGCAGGAAGTCGGAAATCTTTCGGCATACATTGGCTCCAAGCTCGTGGTGGTCAATAGCTTGGAGAGAACTCGGCGTGTTTAGCCGCCCAAGCAAAAAAGGCAGACCTTCCGTAGCCTCACGAGGCAATCGATCGCGACTTGTCGCCGAAGCAGGAGTTCGCGCAACAGAAAATGCGATAGCCATCCCAAGACACAACCAGCGAATCGAGGTGGCTGACTTGGGCAACGATCGTATCATGGCAAGTCGCTGATTGCCGCCCGCAAGGAGGTTTGCCATGAAAACTCGCTACTTCTTCGATATTCGCAGCGAAGGAAATCTGTACCCCGATGAAGAGGGGCTCGAGCTCGCGAACGAGAAAGCCGCAGAGGTTGAAGCGGCAAATACGTTGGCTGGTCTGGCCCGAGATTCGGAAGTGATGCGTGGGCGGCTCGATGTGGCGATTGAAGTTCGTTCCATGACGGAGTCGCTCTTTTGTGCGGCTCTCATCCATCGAATGAACCGGACCAGACATTGACGATGTCGTCCGGCATAGAATTGTTGGCCCTTTGAACGATTGAGAAGCTCAGACGGGAGCCTGCCGACCGACTCGCAATGGCCTCCGATCTGGTCGCGCGATGTGTTCGACTGGAAAAGGGCGGAAAGTCTCTGGGTTCTCATCGAAAGGGTGTGTCGGCTTTCGCCAGGTGCGAGGATGTCCGCAGAACGCCAAGCGAACTGCGGCACGATCGAGAGGCGGCCAGACGACAGGAGCACCATATGACCCGGCGTGGTTATCGAGAAGGTTCGACGCTTGAAGAGCGGCTTTCAAATGAGTTTCAGCGCATCCGCACGCAAGCCCAGCGTTCGCGGCCTGCGGCGCCGCCCTCTGCTATCGACGAGGAACTCATGGATGGGCTCGAGGAACGAAGGAAGCGGGCGCATGAAATGGCAGGCGACGCAATAGACGGTGTCTCCGATGTATCCGCGAGTTTGGAAGACCAGGCGAGCCGGAAGCGCAGTTTGCTGGAAGGTCCAGATGAATTTCAAATCGTTCGCGTGGATCGAGCCAAGACGAAACCGCGGTGATCCTCCCTCGAGCGCCAAGCTGTCGTAAGTGAGCATCTTTTTTGTATGGTGAGACTCATCATGACGCTGCCTTTATGACCCTGACCTTTCCAAATCCAAGCCGGAGTTTTGATGCAACCCGAGATGCGGTGCGTTTCTGGGGCTATGACAGTGCGATTGAATGCTCCTTTTTTGTGACTCGAGGTGCGCTCGAGCGCCTTGTGCCGAGGCTATTGCCGGAAGAGCCCGCCCTCCTTGCCGCGTTTGACAGGAATCGAGAATTAATCTGCCGGGCCGCTACAAGGGTCTATTCACGCGGTCAGAGAGGATCCTATGAATTAGACGCGTCGGCCTTCTGACACTCCGCCCACGAGATCCTGACGAAAGTAAAACACGACGAGCACAATCAGCTTTAACGTCAACGACACGGGCACTCGTCTGCATCGCGTCAGACCCTCACGAAAGGCAATATGATGAAAGTTCCAGCCATCCTCCAGCGCGAGGCGCGCACGCGTTTGTTTCAAGGCATCGCTTTCGGCGCTGTCGCAACCATGACCATCGGCTTCATCTGGGGCGGTTGGATGACTGAGGAGAGTGCCAGACTTATGCGAGCCGCGGCTGAGAACAATGGCCGGATGTCTGTCCTAGTGCCCCTGTGCGTCGCGCAATTCACAGCCACGGACGGCGCCATGGCCAGATTCAAGACAAGCAGCGTTTATTCCAGAGAAAATCTCGTCAGCGAGGTCGTGAAAAACGTTGCGTCCACGAATATGGACTACGCTTTGGCCAAGGCTTGCGCGAGCAGCATCGATCTGGACCTCGCAAAGACGGCGACGAAGAGTTAAACGGCCCGCGGGGTTGCAAGGCGCGCTGAGCGTCATGGAGGCCTCACAGACAGCACTCCGAACGAAGCATCACGTGATCGATCCGAGCCGTTTAGCGGCTTGGGGCATAGCCGCAGACGATCCCAAGGCCTGCTTCGGAAATACACCATCGCCAGAGCATGGGCAAGGCCGTGCTTCATTTCGGAGATTGCGAGCCAATCGCCGGCACAACAAGGTAGGGAATCGTCAGGGCGATGTTGGTGGCGATGTCTTCTTAAACGTCAAATGCGATCGCCTGACGTTCCCGTGCGATCCGAAAGGACAACGTCATGAGCAGGCGTGAAAACGATGCCAACAACATATCCCGTCCGTCAGATAGCCCCTTGACCGAATACGAGAAGGAGCAAGTCGCGTTGCGTCGAAATTTGCAGCGCTTGAAAGCCGAACGATTGGCCCGAGAGGCCAAAAATGCGACGCCTCTTCCGATTAATCCGGACCTCTTGTCGAGCCAATAGCAGTCCTAAGCGACGGTAGCCGAAGCGGCGTCGTTGCGAAGCCGATTCCTTCAAGCGCCCAGGTCACAGCTCGTCTCCGCAGGCGGGCGTCAGAATTTTCTTCAAACATCTCCTTAGGGCCGAGGTGTGCAGCATCGAGTCCCCGAGCAGCTTCTTCGGCGCCCCCGCCGGCTTGAGCCAAAACCCCAGAAAATTCCAGCTCCGGCTGGCCTAGCTTTTGGGGAGCGCTTCACGAGAACAGATCCAACTCAAAACAAGGGGCGTTTCGGGGCAGCAGGTCACTGCCCATCGGCCCAAAATGCCAGTGTACTAATCTGGCGTGCGTCACGCAAAAAAAGCGAAGGCCCCGGGACTAGCCAATGCCGGGGCCTTCCTTGTCCGGGACAAACTACTCCCCGCCAGACAGGTCATTATGCCTGAAGTGCCCTAATTTTAGGTTAAGAGTGCCTTAATAAGAATTGGAGAGTATCTAATTCCTCGGCAACCAACAGCCGGATGATATGTTGGGCTCCATCACCGACAACGGTATTTCGGGCATCGGTGGCTGAGAGAGACGCGCGCTCCCGCCTTTTTAGACAGGGACGCGTCATGAACACGCCTCAAGGGCCTCGGCCGCTCCATGAGCCGCCAAGCCACTGCCCAGTATGCGATGGGGTACCTCGCTTGTACCTCAAGCTGCCGGATGTGAAAACGGGCATGATGGCCTACGTCTATCGGTGCGGACTGTGCAACAAGCTTATCTGGGAAGATTAATGCCGCCTCAGTTGGCAGCACGGAGGGACTCAGAATTCACCGCAGCGGAACAATCGATCTGATGCAACTGGTCCACGCACCGTCACCAGCGAGAAGCAATGATGCGCATATCTCAAATAGGCGAGCCAAGCTGAACTGACAACGATCCTGTCGTTCTTTATTGCTTGCTTTGCGTATGCCGTAGCCCCATGGTGCCGTTGTAGCCGCTAGGCGGCCCGAAGGTCAGCGTTGCCGCCGCGAAATATCCGCTCTCCAAAAATCTCCTGGCGCCGTTTGCCAAACACGATGCAGGCAGAGCGAGTTCAGGCCTGCCGCCAAATTAATCGCGTGCCGTTTGATTGGCGCAGTTTGCTTCCAGGGGAGGCGCATGGGATATGCTACCCCTTCTATTGCTAAGAGAAAGGTCATTGCGATGATCGATCAGGATGTCGCGTACTCTCCAGAAGAGCTCGCAGGCTTTAAGACAGTATTCGACGGGGCCATTGCCTCGCTATCGCCACGGATGCTCACGACAGGCAACCGTTTGCGAATCGCACAGAACGTGCTCGCATGTGCTGCAACCGGCGAGCGAGATCCCGCAGAACTTGGACTGGCAGCATTGGCGAGCCTGCGGTCCGCCTGAAGCAGAACCAGAGCTGTCACAGGAAAGTTCCGAATGAAAAGCGATCCGTTATTGCGCCGGATATAGTCGCATCGCGATCGTATGTTGGTCGTGTGGGTCCTCCGTGTAGAACAACGCGACGAGTGTCTGATGCGAGGCCAGGGTCCGCGGTATTCGCGAGAAGAACTGCTATACAGCGTCAGGACAACAGTCTACGGTCTAATGACAGGTGACGGGTCGGTCGCCTTGAAGCCGGCGGCGAGTCCGAAGTCGCTGCTCGTCGTCGTAGCGGCAGCTGGCGTGCCATCGGAAAGCGCAATAGCGGAAGCCGAACTCGCAAGGACGGCCACGAAACCTGAAACGACCGCTTGGCCTGCAAAGGATACAAACAAATGAACGCCCGTGGGTTCGGCCGGTCTTCCTGGCTTCGATACTGCCTGTTGGCGGTCATCCTGCTCGGCTGTGTTATGCTGTTTAATCGCGCCGAAGACAACTCCGCGACCATGGCGCCAAACCTGGTGTTCAATCGTTGAGGTCGCGCAGTCTTTTTGGAGCGCCTTCCACGTTGTCGAGCACTAACCGCCGTACAGGTCTACAAGCGTTCGGATTGCCCACGGCGATCCACGGGTAGATAGGATTGATTGATCGCGGATGTCCGGCGGCACATCGCTCATGAAAAAGGAAGATCGGATGAAGATGGCTTTTGCCGTGCTTGCGCTCTGCGTGTGCACGCAAGGCTCGCTGGCCGCCGGACCGGATTGCCGCGCAATCGACAGTACGTCCGGGAGACTCGCCAGTTACGATGCGGCGTATCCCCGTCCGAAAATTGAAAAGCCGGCGGCCGTTGAAGGTGACCGGACGGCCTACGAGGACCCCTTCCTCGCCGAGGACGCCCGAACGCGCAGTAAGCTGAAGAACATCTGTCGCGGTTGCTGAATGGTGCAGAAAAATGCGGTTCGCTCGACGGAAGCCCGCACGCTGGTTCAGCTGCTCGGCCGCTTTCGCGAGCCGGACAACGTGCGTGGCAGCTTCGAGCTTGCGATCACTGCCATTCCCTTCGCTGCGATTTGGACCCTGATGTGGGTGTCCCTTTACTTTGACTGCTGGATCGGCCTCGTGGGAGCGGTGCCTGCCGCGGGCCTGCTCGTCCGTCTCTTCATGATCCAGCACGATTGCGGCCATGGCTCGTTTTTCAGCAACCGTCTTGCCAACGATTGGATCGGCCGGGTCATCGGCGTCATAACGCTGACCCCGTACGGCTACTGGCGGCACAACCATGCGCTCCATCATGCAAGTTCGGGAAATCTCGATCAAAGAGGCTTCGGCGACATCGACACGTTGACCGTGCGTGAATTCTTCGCGCGGCCCGGATGGCGCCGGATGCTCTATCGTCTGTACCGGCATCCAATGGTGATGTTCGGCATCGGCCCGAGCTATCTGTTCCTCCTGCGCCATCGGTTGCCGGTCGGGATGATGCGCGGCGGCTTGAGGCCCTGGCTCAGCACGATGGGCACGAACGCCGCCGTTGCGATACTGGTCGCCGGCATGATCAGCCTGGTCGGCGTCAGGCCATTCCTGTTGGTGCACCTGCCGATCACCATTCTGGCGTCGTCGATCGGCGTCTGGCTGTTCTATGTTCAGCACCAGTTCGAGCACACTTCCTGGTCCGATGACGAGGCCTGGAGTTTTCACGAGGCGGCGCTACACGGCAGTTCCTACTATCACTTGCCGGTGGTGTTGCGCTGGTTCACGGCAAACATCGGCGTCCACCACATCCACCACCTGTCGAGCCGAATTCCCTGCTACAGGTTATCAGACGTGTTGCGGGATCATCCTCAACTCGCCGCCGTCGGACGAATCACCATGTTTCAAAGCCTGTGGTGTGTGCGGCTGACATTGTGGGATGAGGACAGGCGGCGACTGGTCTCGTTCCGGCGAGCCGCCATGGACGTAGCAAGGGCCGCCGCAAGTTAGAGAGGTTGCTACATGTCGCATGCATACAAGCTCAATGAAGATATTCAGCACTCCCCTCAGAGGCCCCAAGGTCGTGTCGAGATCGAAGCCCCGCCGACGATTTACACCATTGTCAAACTTATGCCGATCGAGGCGGACGGACGTCTTCGATATCGCATCAAGAGCAAATCGGACAATGTGGAACGGGTGGTGACCGAAGATCAACTGTCGCATTGCTGGCGGCAATGACGATTGCGGGCGCATGGTGCGCGCTAATACAAAGCATGGGAGAGTACTCAGGCGCAATTCGCGCCGAGGGACCGAGGAGCCGCGCAAGCCGATGCGGCTGCGCTCAACTGAGCGAGCTGCGGCCTGAGTGCTGCCGAATACCAATGCTCCAGTTTCAGTCCGCATCTTCCTGCGCGGGAACTAGGAAGGCAACATCGCTTTCATCTACGTGGCCAAGGAGGTGGTCTTCGAAGCGGCGGCGGCTTGATCCTCCTTCCCGGCCCCGATCTACGCCAACCTCGTCGCCGTCTGGCATCGCTGACCTCCCCATTTGAGGCGCCTCGCCTCGTGCGAGGCGGCTTTGTTGCGCAATTGTGCTCGATCAAGCTCGCAATAGTCGCAGCGTTGACTCTGGGAGGGCTGTGGCGGGCAGTGGCGTGCAGTTTGGCCGTTCTGCGGACACTTAACATGTGCCACTTTATCAGCGGCGCTTCCGTGGCCATTATGGGTGACGGTGTGCCTGCGCACCTGGTCGCACGGTCCATAAAGCGAAGCCAGCCTTGTGAATGCTCATTCGGTGCAGGATCCGCTACTGCCCCAGTCCCAATCGCAAGCGAGGTTTAGCTTTAGGCTAGTCGAGACAGTCACCGCCATCGCCAATCGAAATTCATCAAGGCCCCGGCCGATAGTCGGGGAGCAGCCGCTCGTCCTGACCCAAACCGATCCGAGCCGTCCGTTCGACGAAGCCGAGGCGCTGACTTGGCTACGCTCCCGGCCCGATGGGCGCATAACCGCCAGCGCGGCGGAACTTAGTCGCCAGTGGGGCTGGAACCGGATGAGAGCCGGGCGGCGGCTGAGGGCGTGGCAAAACGCCGGTTACATCCAGCGTAACGCCGGGGAGATCGTTGTAACGACGTCCGTTACGCCGGCTGTTACAGAAGCGGCAGGTCTGCCGTACGAAGCAAATGTCACAAGACGCTCGATGTCACCGGTCAAGCTTGCCGCGTTCATCGTCGAGTTGGTACTCGCCTGTGTGTCAGCAGCCTTCTCTATTGACGGTCTTACTGCCATCTTTGCCGGCGCGTTCTGGCCTGTAATCATCATGGGCGCTGCGCTGGAAGCCGGGAAACTTGTCGCTGCGGCATGGTTGACAGAGAACTGGCGCTCGGCGCCCCACTTCTGTGTCTGATTCTCGTCATAATGATTGGTGTTTTGATGGGCCTGAACGCAGTCGGCGTGTTCGGCTTTCTTACAAAAGCTCACCTCGATCATATAGCGAGCGTTGATCTGGCGCTCGCGGACAGGACAGCCGAAACTGAAGCGCGTCTAGCAATACAGACCGAGACCGTCGCCGACCTGGATCGACGCATTGCCCAGATCGACGCAGCCATCGAAGAATCGACGCGGCTCGGCCGCCCCGTTGGGGCGATGACGATTGCTGATCAAAAGCGCCGCGATCGCGCTGATATCGTCGTGAACCGCCAACGTGAGACCCAGGCGCTCGCAGCTCTACGAATCGAGAAAATTAAGACGGACGTAGACCGTCGCCGCGCGGAAGCCGACGTAGGTCCGGTGCGATATCTCGCCGAGTTGATCGGCATGCCGGCTACGGACTTGGAGCGATCCGTTCGGCTGCTGACCCTGGCGCTTGTCGCCGTCCTTGATCCGATGGCTGTTGCGCTTCTGCTTGCCGCCGGCGCGCACAGCAAGTCTGCGACGTTTCGCTGACCAATTTGCCGAGGATCCGCGACACAGACTGTCACTCGCCCTACCGCGAGATGTTGCCGAGATTGCGGCGCTTTGCATGATTGGAAGTCTCCGAACAGTTCGAAATCATAAATTCAGGCGCATCGATCTCGCCGTGATCGCAGTGACGCGAATTCTGCAAATCTTCTGCATCGCGCATTGCTCTCTGCGCGCGTATTGCATCAGACCTGCTGTCGAGAAACGGGATTGCTCCGCTTCGAGAGTGGTTCGGGACCAGGTCAGAATGTGCTTCGCCAGAATAGGCTGGCGCATCGGCGCAATCCAGAAATGAGGACGACAAGTTCGAAAGATGTGCACGGTTGGGGACGGCTAGGAGGGGCTGGGAGTTGACGGCGAGATAAAGCGAACTGGCGTTCGCTGGCTCCCTTCGGTCGCAAAGGCTTGTCTGCACATTGGATTTTGCAAGTTTCTGCGACGTCAAAACGGCGCGGTGCGAGGTGTGCAAGTGCCGCCCCACAGATTTTCCCGATGAATTTCAATCTTCCGAGCGATGGCGCTCGCAATGTGCGTCGAGGAGGAACCCCGCTGTTTCTTCGCCCTCATGCGCGCTAGTGCGATTTGATGCGATCGATGCTCGGAAGCTCTTGTGTCGGCTATTTCCGAGGCCAATCGTCGCGTCATGGCACGTGATGAGAGCGACAATTTCCGAATCAGACCTGGTTGGTCACGCAACGGTGGAGCGCGCATCGATCCGCGGAGGCAACCGTTCCTCAGGCAGGTCCAGATCGCAGTCCGCAAGGCAGGTGGCGATCCTCAGCGTATAGGTTCGGCCAGTGGCCGGGAAGGAGGCAGGACGGGTCGGTTTAACGCGCGTGGCCGGGGCGCGAAGGTCGTTGCCTCGTTTGCTCGGCAGAGCGCGGACGGCGGGTGGCAGAGAGATTCCGCTGGCCGCTTCCGAGCGCGGCGAGTGGTGGTCAAGGCGAGGGTAGTCCGGCTCAATCCGCAAGCGAGGGGCGCACGGGGGCCGAAGATGCGCGGGACGATGAGCAGGGCCGTCGATGCACATCTGCGTTACCTTGAACGGGATGGTGTTACGCGTGACGGCGAGCGGGGCAAGGCCTATTCGGCGTTCGAGAACGAGGCCGATGGCAAGGCGTTTGTGGAGCGCGGCCGAGAAGATCGTCATCAGTTTCGCTTCATCGTGGCGCCGGAGGATGCCACCGAGATGGGCGACCTTCGCGGCTTCACCCGCGACCTCATGCGCCAGATGGAACTAGATCTGGCGACCCGGCTCGACTGGATCGCGGTCGACCATCACAACACTGGCCATCCCCACACACACATCATCGTTCGCGGCGTGCTTGACGACGGCCGCATCCTCAATATTGCCGGCGACTACATCGCCCATGGCGTCCGTCACCGCGCCAGCGAACTAGTCACCCGGGAATTGGGGCACCAGAGCGAGATTGAGCTTCAGACAAAACTGCAGAACGAGATCGAAGCCGAACGCGTGACTAGGCTCGACAAGATGCTGTTGGGCGAGCAGCAGGATCAGGGCGTGATCGACCTGCGAACTGGGGAGGGCGCGACTTTCCTCGTCCGGGAGAACCGCAACCTCATGATCGCCCGGGTGCGGCACCTGGAGCGCTATGGAATAGCAACCGAGCTCGAGCCGGGACGATGGTCCCTTTCCGGCCGCGCGGAGCAAGTCCTGAAGGATCTGGACCACCGCAATGAGGCCATCAACTCGATCCATCGGGCGCTCACCAGGAATGATCTCACCGAGGAACGTGGCGTCGGCCAGTTCGCCCTTCACGGCGAAGGCTT
>NZ_DATGFH010000009.1:0-3747 GCF_035309285.1 Bradyrhizobium sp.
ACCGGCCTTCTTCGACCTCATTGGGTCTGCCGCGGCCGTGATCTTCTCGCTGCCGAAAGACGATACCGCGAAGGGCACCTCGCGCTGCCTGAAGCGCATGGGCATCCTGCGCGGCAACAACATCACCATGCGCTATAAAAGACTCGACATGCAGTGCACGCGCACCAGGAAGGATGCGTCGATCGTGGTCCGGCGCGGGCTCGATCAATAGAAGAAGCGATCGCCGCAGGCCGCGGCGTGAGTTCCGTGTTCACCATGGGCGGGGCGCCCACACAAATCGCTCGCATTTTAGCGATTGATTTCACCGGCCTTTGACAGAAGCCGGTCACGGTCGGCACAGCAGAGGATCCGACCCATGGACGTTTCCAGCGTTTCAGCCACCGCCCCGACGACGCAGGTCTCTTCGGGCGATTCCAAGCCACAGACAGCGGCGAGCAGCAACGGCGACAACAGCACCTATCAGCCGCCGCCAAAACCGCCACTGCCGCCCGGACAGGGCACGCGGGTCGATCAGCTCGCCTAGCGCATGATCCGGAAAAGTGTGCAGCGGTTTTCCGAAAAGATCATGCGCCAATAAAAGTTTCTACGCCGCCGAGACTCCGCGGGGCGCGTCCGCGGTCACGCGCGTGATTGCATCCATCACCTTGACCCAGCCCGGGCCCATCACGTCATAGGCGAAGCGGTTGCCCGGGAAGACAAAGCCGTCATGCACCATCTTCAGATGTGTGCCGCCGTCGACCCCGGTCAGCGTCCAGGTCAGCTCGGAGATCAGGCGCGATCCATAATCCGGATTGGAGTCCGAGCCGCCTTTCCAGGAATAGCGCAGGCAGACCGGCGGATCGCATTGCAAGACCTCGCAATGCACGATGCCATCCCAGTCGCCCAAAGGCTTGGTCCTGAAGGTGAAGCGATAGCCGACCACCGGCTCGAAATCGTTCGGCATCAGCCATTTCGCGATCAAGTCGCTGCGTGTGAGCGTGCGCCAGATCTTTTCCGGCGGATAGGGCAGCACCTTCTCGACAACGATCGCATGTTTCTCACTCATCACTCGTCTTCCTCCAGCAATTTTTCCAGATTTTCGAAGCGCTCGCGCCAGAACGCCTCGTAGTAGCTGAGCCAGTCGATCAGCGGCGCAAGCCCCTTCGGCGCCGCGCGGTAATAGATGTGCCGTCCGTCGCGGCGCTCCGCGACGAGACCGGCCTCGCGCAGCGCGCGCAGATGCTGCGACACTGCCGGCTGCGACACTTTCAGCCCCTTCACCAGCGCGGTGGCCGCGACCTCGGGATGATCAGCGATGCGCTCGAACACCACCCGCCGCGTGGGATCAGCCAGCGTCTTCATCACGACAGTCAGTTGTGCAGCAGAGGTCATGGCAATATATAAGCAAATACTTATGCATCTGTCAACAAACCCCTGCGCGAAACCGCGCCGCAAACTTGCCGGAAAATGCCGCGAGCTTGATACGCTGCGCGGCGAAGGAGAGCAGACCTATGCCCGACGAAAGGAACTTTACCGGCGGCTGCCATTGCGGCCTGGTGCGGTTCGAGTGCACCACGGATCTAGCGATGGTGACCGCATGCAACTGCGCGATCTGCACCAAGAAAGGGCTGCACTTCACCTTTCTCTCGCCGAAGAGCTTTCAGCTCCGCGCCGGCGAGGAGAACCTGAAGGAATATCTTTTCAACAAGCACGCCATCCGCCATCAGCTCTGCAAGGATTGCGGCGTCGACGTGTTCGCGCGCGGCCAGAAGACCGACGGGACCGCGGTGGTGGCGGTGAATGTGAGCTGTATCGACGGCATCGAGCTGGCCAAGCTGGCGATGACGCCGATCGACGGGAGAAACCGATAACGTTGTCGCGAGTCGACCTCTCCCATCGGGAGAGGTCGGATTGCATCGCTAGATGCAATCCGGGTGAGGGGTTACACTCTCTCGTGGGTCAGCGCCCCTCACCCGAATTGCTTCGCAATTCGACCTCTCCCCGCTGGGGAGAGGTAAGGCAAGCGGCGGCGATCGAGCCAACTACAAATCCAGCTCCTTGTAGCGGCGGAAGATGCCGTCCTCGTTGAAAGGAATCCGGCGCTCGCTTTCGAGATAGGCCCTGATCTTCGGCCGCGCGGCGACGCGATCGCGCAGGGCCAGGAGCAGGGGGATTTTCTTCTCGAACGCATTCATGCGCTTCGGGAACGCATAGCGCAGGCCCTCCACGATCTGGAACAGCGAGAGGTCGACATAGGTGATGCGCCGCCCGGTGACATAGAAGCCGCCATTGCCCTTCACCAGGTCCTCGAAATAGCCGAGATATTTCGGCACGCGTTCGTTCCAGAATTCATCGGTGCGCTTCTTCGCCGGCGCCTTCTGATCCTCGTAGTAGAGCGAGGGCCCGAGTGGATGATGGGTGTCGTGAATCTCCAGCACGAGATCGGTGATGGTGAGCTGGAGCTGGTGCACCCATAGCCTGCTCGCTTCGGTCTTCGGCGCAAGGCCATGACGCGCGCCGAGGTAGTGCAGGATATTCGCGGTCTGACCGACCACGAGCTTGCCCGCTTTCAGGAACGGCGGCGCAAACGGCGGCGTCGCGCCCTCTCCCATCATGCGCATCATCGCGCTCGTGCCGCCACTGCCGCGCGCCACGTCGACGTAGGCGGCGCCCGCATCTTCCAGCGCAAGCCGGACATATTCGCCGCGGCCCTGAATATAGGGCCAGTAATACAATTCATATTTCATCTGACGATCCCGGTCCTTTCACGGCCTCAACGGCCCACGTCCGACAACGAACCGAGAAAACAATCGTTCTTCGGCCTTGTCGAGCCCGGACCATGCCAAGGGGGTGCTAGTCGCAGCGGCGTCAATTCACCGCGAAGCAGTACAACAGCCCATCGCCGCCGGTGCTCTTCAGATCGTTCTGCGAGCAACCGCCATCCGGCCCGCGCGAGGGATGCGACGAATTCCACGATCTTGATACATCGTCGTCGCGCAGGCCCTTGCGGTCGGAATGACCGACCATCGCCGCCCCTTGCGTGCTGCTCGTCCAGTTCTTGCAGGTGCGATCCTGATCGGGTCCGAAGGCGGTGCCGTCCGGCTGCGAGCCTGTCAACACATCATGCCGGTTCGGCTTGTCGCCGATGCCGTTGTTGACTTCACCTTTTTCGGTAAGCGCGGTCTCCTTGGTCAGATTATTGCCCGCGCTGTGAAGGTCGGCGACGTCCTTTGCGATCATCGCACCTTTGACGTTTTGCCACGGCCCCTTGCCGATGCGGTCGCGCGCATTCACGGCGGGCTTGCCGTCGGCGGCCTGGGTCGAGAGATAGGCGTGCCAGATCTTGGGCGCGCCGAAGCCGGCCGCCTGTGCCAGCGTCTGGCAGTGATTGTCCGCGCCGGCGACACCGCCGAGATTGCCGCCATTGCCGATGCCGTGGCTGGTCAGGAAGAAGGTGGTGTTGGCGGATTGCGCCGAAGCAGGCGCAGCCATCAGAAGTCCGCAGGCAAATGCAACACAGGCTGAGACGGTCTTCACGGGAAAGCTCATCTGTTCCTCCACTGGACGATTGCCGTTTCCGATTTGGGCGCAGGCACAGCGTTCAACACACGGCACCTACGCTTATTCCGGCATGGACCGGCGCACACGAAAAAGGCGCCGCGGAACTGCGACGCCTTTGTTCCTTAGCCGATCCAGAGGTCAATTGGTCTGCTGGATCGCCGAGAGCATCCAGTCGCCGCCGCGCGGCCTCACGAAGGTCCAGACCTC
>NZ_DATGFH010000010.1:0-10896 GCF_035309285.1 Bradyrhizobium sp.
CTTTTCCGACGAGTCCGGGGCGACCGCCATCGAATACGGCTTGATCGCGGCGGGCATCTCGCTTGCGATCATCGCGGTCGTGAACGGCCTTGGTACAACCCTGAATACCAATTTCACGTCGATCTCGAGCTCCTTGAAGTAAGCGCGCATCGTGGCGCCGGTTTTCGTACGGCGCCATGGTCTCACGACAGGCGATCAAGCCACCCAAGAAGACCCGCATGGCCAATCACCACGCGGGTCTTCTGTCTTGGCTATAAGTCATTAAAATCATTGCGGGAATCGAGGCCGCTGCGACAGGTTATCCACAGCCTGTCCACGCACCTGTCAACGGCTTGCGAACAGCGCGCGGTGATCGGCCAGGATCGCTCTCGCCGCGTTGTGGCCGGGGGCGCCGGTGACGCCGCCGCCGGGATGGGCGCCGGAGCCGCAGTGATAGAGGCCCTTCAGCGGCCCGCGGTAATCCGCATGTCCCAGCATCGGCCGTGCCGAGAAGAGCTGGTTCAAGGTCAGCGCGCCGTGGAAGATATCGCCGCCAAGCAGGCCGAATTGTCGCTCGAGGTCGAGCGGGGAGAGGGTCTGGCGGCCAACCACGCTCGCCGCAAAGCCGGGCGCGAACTTGTCCACCGTCGCGATCATGAGGTCTGCGACTTCCTCGCGATGGTCGTCCCAGGACTTGCCGTCCGGCAATTCCGGCGCGACGTGCTGGCAGAACAGGCTCGCGACGTGCGCGCCCGCGGGAGCGAGCGAGGAATCCAGCGTCGAGGGGATCAGCACCTCCACGACGGGCTCGCGGCTCCAGCCGCGGTCGCGGGCGTCCAGGAAGGCGCGGTCCATATAGGCGAGGCTCGGGCCCAGGATGATGCCGGCGGTGAGGTGATCGCCCTCGCCGGGCAGCGCCGTGAAGGAGGGCAGCGCCGACAGCGCCACATTCATCCGGAACGTGCCGGAGCCGTTCTTCCAGCGCTGCATGCGCGCGCGAAACTCCGGCGCCAGCGCACCCGCCGGGATCAGTCGCGTATAGAGCAGCTTCGGATTGACGTTGGCGGCGACATATTTCGCGCGAATGGTGTCGCCATTCTCCAGCACCACGCCCGCTGCGCGCTGCCGCTCCACGATCACCTCGCGCACGCCCGAATCCAGGATGACCTCGGCGCCAGCCGCACGCGCCGCCGCCGCCATCGCCTGGGTGATCGCGCCCATGCCGCCGATGGCATGTCCCCACACGCCCTTCTTGCCGTTCACCTCGCCGAAGGCGTGGTGCAGCATCACATAGGCCGAGCCCGCCGCGTACGGGCTCGCGTAATTGCCGACGATGGCGTCGAAGCCGAACAGCGCCTTCACGAGGTCATTATCAAAACGCTCGTCCAGCATCTCGCCGGCCGAGCGCGTGAACAGGTCGAGCAGATTGCGCTGCTGTTCGAGCGAAAGGCCGCGCAGGATGTTGGCGGCGCCAAGCGCGTTGAAGGTTTCGCGCAAGGCGCTTGCGCCAAAGCCTTCGACCAGATTCGGCGGCGCGCGCAGCACCAATTGCCGGAGCACGTCCGCGATCTGTTCCAGCTCCCGCGAAAAGCTCTCGATCGCCACCGCGTCATGCGCGCTGAGCCTGGCAACGGACTCTTGCGTGCGGCCCTCGCCGGTGAGGAGATAGCTGCCATCAGGCGCGGGCAAGAAATTCTGCGCGCGGCGCTCGACGATCCTCAAACCGCGATCGGCGAGCCGGAGGTCGGCGATGATCTTCGGGTTGAGCAGGCTCACCGTGTAGGCCGCGACCGAATTGCGGAAGCCCGGATGAAACTCCTCCGTCACCGCGGCGCCACCGACGACCTTGCGCCGCTCCACCACGCGCACGCGCAGGCCCGCAGCCGCGAGGTAGGCCGCGCAGGTGAGGCCGTTATGCCCGGCGCCGATGATGACGACATCCGTCTCTGTCATGGCAGCTTCAAGAAAAGATGATCCTTCCAGTCACTTCTAGCGAAACCGCGCAATCCAGCACAGCGCGAAGTGAAGGGACGATACGCTGCACCGCATTGCTCGCGCGCGCACCTTGTGTTCCATTGCGCCGCTGGGGATTGAAGGCAGAGCCGACATGACTGCATCCGCGCCGTCCGCCGCCATGGAGCCCGCCATTGCCGCGCAGCCTTCCGCCGCGCGCAACCGGCTGGTGCTGACCGTCTACACCGCGGCGATCTTCCTCAGCGCGCTCCTCCTGTTCTCGGTGCAGCCGCTGTTCACCAAGATGGTGCTGCCGCGGCTCGGCGGCTCGCCGGCGGTGTGGTCGGTCGCGATGGTGTTTTTTCAGTCGCTGTTGCTTGCCGGCTATGGCTATGCGCATGTCCTGATGAAGATCAGGAACCGCGCTATTCCGGTCGTGGTGCATTTGGTGCTGCTCGTCGCAGCCATCCTGACCCTTCCGCTCTCGATCGCGAGCTCCTGGGGCGATCCGCCCACGTCCGGCTACGCTTTCTGGCTGCTCGGGTTGTTTGCGATCTCGATCGGGCTGCCGTTCTTTGCGCTTGCGGCCAACAATCCCCTGCTGCAAGCCTGGTTCGTGCGCACCGGCCATCCCGCCGGCCCGGATCCCTACTTTCTCTACGCGTCCTCCAACATCGGCAGCTTCCTCGCGCTGTTGTCCTATCCGGTGCTGCTGGAGCCGATGTTCACATTGCGCACGCAGAACCTGATGTGGACCTGCGGCTATGGCTTGCTGATCCTGCTGATCGCGGGTTGCGGCGCGTTGCTGTTGCGCTCGCCGGCGCTTGCAGCCGCGGATCGTGCGACCGAGGAAAGCGACGCGCCGGCGCCGAGCTGGCTTTTACGCGCGCGCTGGATTTTCCTCGCCGCGGTGCCGTCGGGGCTCCTGATCGCCGTCACCGCGCATATCTCGACCGACGTCGCGGCCGCGCCGCTGCTCTGGGTGCTGCCGCTATCGCTCTATCTTCTCACCTGGGTGCTGGTGTTCCAGTCGCGCCCGTTGTTGCCGCATCGATGGATGCTCTGGCTGCAGCCGCTGGCGATCGCCGGCGTCATCGTGCTGCTCGCATTCGGCGGTGAGCAGAATTTGCTGCTCACGCTCGGCGGTCACCTGGTTTGCTTCTTCCTGATCGCGATGGCCTGTCATGGCGAGCTCGCGCGGACGCGCCCGGCCGCGAAATATCTCACCGGTTTTTATGTCGCGCTGTCGTTCGGCGGTATGGTCGGCGGCCTGTTCGCGGGTCTGATCGCGCCGTTTGCTTTCTCCTGGGTCGCGGAATACCCGATCCTGCTGGCGCTCGCTGCGCTGGGCCGACCGTCCACGGAAGAGCGCTGGCCCGACTGGAGCCGTTGGTACTGGCCGTTCCTTACGGCGCTGACGGTCGCACTGGTCGCGCCGTCCTGGCATCAGGGCTGGATTCCGGATTGGCTGGAGGATCACCGGGTCTGGGTCGCGGGTTGCGTCGGCGCGCTCGCGGGCCTGATCGCGCTTCTCTTCAACGCGAGCCGTTGGAAGATTTTTGCCACCGCCGTGACCGCGCTGGTGCTGATCCATATCTATCCGTTCGACGAGGGCCGGGTCGTGACGGCGCGAAGCTTCTTCGGCGTGCACAAGATCGTGGTCACGCCAAGCGGGCAGTATCACGTGCTGATGCACGGCACCACGATCCATGGCGCGCAGAAATTCCTCAACGACGACGGCTCTCCGGTCCAGGGCCGGCCCGAGCCGATCAGCTATTATCACAAGGATGGCGGCATCGGCCGCGCGATCACCGCGATCCGCGAGCGGAAGGGCGCGCCGCTGCGCGCGGCCGTGATCGGCGTCGGCGCCGGCACGCTGACCTGTTCCGCCGAGCCTGGCGAGACCTGGAAGTTCTTCGACATCGACCAGACCATGGTCGATGCCGCCAGGAACCCGAAATATTTCACTTACATTCAGAACTGCGCGCCCGGCGTGAAGCCCGTGATTGGCGATGCGCGGCTTACCTTCGCCAGGGAGCCGGACGGAATCTACGACCTCATCATCGTCGACGCCTATTCATCGGACGCGATCCCGATCCATCTCGCCACCCGAGAAGCAATGAAGATCTACAAGGACAAGCTCGCGCCGCAGGGCGCGGTCGTGATGCACGTCTCCAACCGTCATCTCGAGCTGGAGAGCGTGGTCGTCGGCATCGCCGATGCCAACGATCTGAAGTGCTGGGTCTATGATGAGGATTCCGGCCGCGACGATGAGTATATTTTCGCGACCGACGTCGTGGTCTGTGCGCGACAGGAGGCGGATGTCGGCAAACTGGCCTTCGACGACAAATGGACCGAGACCGAACCGACCGAGGGCCAGCGCGTCTGGACCGACGATTATTCCAACATCCTCGGTGCCGTATACCGCCGGTGGCGAGAATAGCAGGCCTGACCGCGCAAGCCGCAAGACATCGCGACCGGTATTTTTCTTGCAGGCCATAAAGTGTTGCAGCTTCTCGCGCGGCTGTGTACTCATTGCTTGCGTTTTTCGACCCGCGTGGTTTTCGGGCTTCCTGTCTTGCGGAACCGTAATCACCGCGTCATCAGGAACGGGTCGCGCGCCGGATTTCGAAGCCGGCTGATCATGCTAGACTGTATGTGGGGTTGAACCCCGGGGCCTACGGTTTTCGGACCATCGCAGAGCGGAACCAGCCAAACTACGCATGCTGTTCAACGACTATCCGTTCCTGTTGGTGTTCCTGCCGGCAGCGCTCCTGATCTATCGCCTCGCCGATCCCTATCCGCAGGCGCGCATCGGCGTGCTGGTGGCGCTGTCGTTTGTCTTCTACGCCTATGGCTATCCGCCCTATGTGCTGCTGCTCGCGCTCTCGATCGCGATCAATTGGCTCGCGGCATTGGCCTTCGGGCACTTCAAGCGGCGGTGGATCATCACGGCGGCGATCGTGATGAATCTTGCCGTGCTTGGCGTGTTCAAATATGCGAATTTCGCCGCCGCCAATCTCGGCCTTTTACTCGGCCGGCCGATGCCGCATCTCGACATCGTGCTGCCGCTTGGCATCTCCTTCTTCACCTTCCATCACATCATGTATCTGGTCGATCTGAGGCGCGGCAAGGCGCCGCTCTATCCGGCCGACCGCTACGCGCTCTATATCTCGTTCTTCCCTCAGCTCCTGGCCGGCCCCCTGGTGCGCTGGTCGGAGGTGATGGCTCAGTTCGGCCAGACCGTCTACAGCCCGGGCTGGCAGCGCAGGTTCTGCATCGGCGCGGCGTTCATCCTGGCGGGCCTCGTCGAAAAGATCCTGTTCGGCGACGGTATGAGCCGGCTGCTCGATCCGATCTACGCGCAAGCGGCGGCCGGCCCGCTTAAGGATGGAGACGCCTGGCTTGCGATCTCGGTCGCCGTCCAGATCCTCTACGACTTCGCCGGCTATTGCGATATCGCGATCGGACTCGGTCTTCTATTCGGCGTGCAACTGCCGTTCAACTTCAATGCGCCGTTCCGCGCCGCCAGCATCCAGGATTTCTGGCAGCGCTGGCACATGACGTTGATGAATTTTCTGCGCGATTATGTGTATTTCCCGCTGATCAATGCCCGCATTCTGCCGCGGCGATACCTGCCGCTGCAGTCGCATGCCGCGACCATGATTACGATGATGCTGTGCGGCCTCTGGCACGGCGCGAGCTGGACTTTTGTGCTGTGGGGCGTCTTGCACGGCTTCGCGCTGATGATCTGCGCGCTGTGGCGGCGCCACGGCCCGCGCCTGCCGTCGCTTGCCGGCTGGTCGCTAACCGTATCGTTCGTGCTCCTGACCGGCGTGATATTCCGCGCCGGCAGTTTGGAGGTCGCCTGGCACGTGTTTCAAGGTCTTGCAGTCCTGCCCGACCTGGAGCACGGGCGGCATCTCCTGCCGCTGTTGCTGGCGCCGCTGGCCGCGTTCCTGCTGCCGGCGAGCCAGGACATCGTCGCATTCTTCACGCGGCGCCCGAATGTCTACCTCGCGGCCCTCGTGGGCATCGCCTTTCTGGCGCTGTTGTTCGAGCTCGGAGAACGGGACGTCCATGAGTTCGTTTATTTCAAATTCTGATCGCTATCCCGCGTCGGACTGGAGCCGCTGCCTGACGGCCGGCGTCCGCGCGTTTCTGATCGGCGTTTTTCTCTTGTCGGCGCTGATCTTTGCGGTCGACCCCTACGACAGCGGGCGGTTCGGCCTGCTCGGGATCACCGGCGTCGACGACAAGCTGCCCTACACCGCCAATGCCAGCCGGGCGCGCGACGGGCGTTTCGATTCCGCCATTTTCGGCGATTCGACCGGGCAACTGATCCGGCCGGCCGAACTGTCGCCTGCGACGGCCAAGCATTTCGTGCAGCTCGTTGCGCCCGGCGCCACGCCGCGCGGCCATCTTGCGATCCTGGATTTCTTCCTGCGCCATCACGCCCATGTCGGCGCGCTCGTCGTGGTGATCGACGATCCCTGGTGCGCGAGCAGCGCCGCGCCATCAGCGGATGATCGTTTTCCCTATTGGCTCTATGGCGACAGCACGCTGACCTATGCGCGCCATCTGTTCTCGTGGAGCGCGCTCGATCGCGTGTTCCAGAGGATCGCGATCGGGCTTGGCCAGCGCAAGCGTTTTGCCGAGGATGGTTTCTGGAGCTATGAGGAAGTGTGGCCGCCGGGATCAAGGCAGCCATCCGATGCGCCGCGGCCGCCCGGGCCGCGATTGACCGGCACCGTCGACACCGTGTTTCCTTACAAGGATCGTCTTGCGAGCGTGATCCGCCGGCTGCCGTCCGAGGTCGCCCTCGTGCTGGTGGTGCCGCCGGTCTTCCATACTTTTCTGCCGACGCCGGGCAGCCAGGACGCCGCTGCCCGGGAGGCGTGCAACGCCGCGTATCGCATCATCGTGGCCGGCCGCCCTCACAGCAACCTGATCAACTACCGCATCGACAATGCGCTGACCCGCGATCCCAAAAACTTCGCCGATCTCATCCACTATCGCGCGGATATAGCCAGCAAGGTGGACGAGGGCATCATCGCCAGCGTCAGGCAGGGCAACGCGGCGAAGATCGATTTCTGATCAATCCTCGCCGAGCATGTCGAGCCGCCCCTCCAGCCACAGCCTTCGCGTCATGCTGCGCTGGATCTTGCCGCTGGTGGTCTTGGGCAGCGTGCCCGGCCGGATCAGCGCAATATGGCGGGCGAACAGCTCGTGCTGATCGGTGATGCCTTCGCGGATCAGCCCCTTCAGCTCTTCCGAATCGATCTTGTTGCGCTCGGTGCGCTCGATCTCCTGCACGACCGCGAGCGCCTCCTCGCCGTTCTCGTCCTCAACCGAAAACGCGGCGCCGCCGTTCTGGCGCAGCGAGGGATGCAGCCGCTGCACCGTCTGCTCGATGTCCTGTGGGTAGTGATTGATGCCGCGGATGATGATCAGATCCTTGATCCGCCCGGTGATGAACACGTCACCCGCTTCATCGAAGAAGCCAAGATCGCCGGTGCGCAGCCAGCGTGTGGCGGCACCTTCGCCCGCAATCTCCGCGTTGAGGCCGGCCGCGGTCGCCGCCTCATTGCGCCAATAGAGGCGCGCGACATTCGGCCCGCTCACCCAGATTTCTCCGACGCGTCCCTGTGCAGGGCGGCTGCGGGTTTTGGGATCGACGATCGCGATTGTCTCGCCTTCAAGCGCGCGGCCGCAGCCGACCAGGATCTGCGTGTCGGCGGCATCCATGGGCGGTGCGATGCGGTGCGCCTGCAGCGCGGCCTGGCTCACGCTCCGCGTCACATGGCCCGCGCCGCGGCGGCCGCCGGAGATCAAGAGCGTCGCCTCGGCCATGCCGTAGGCCGGGAAGACGGCGCTCGGCTGAAAACCGTGGGTAGCAAAGGTATCGATGAATTTCTGGATGGTCTCGGCACGGACCGGCTCGGCGCCGTTCAGCGCGATCTTCCAATTGGAGAGATCGATGCCCTGCATCTGATCGGCGCGGTAGCGGCTGACGCAGAGATCGAAGCCGAAATTCGGGCTGCAGGCGACCTCGGCCTTGTAGTGATGGATGGCGCGCAGCCAGTTGAGCGGCCGCTGCATGAACCCGTTCGGCGCCATCAGCACGCAGGGCGCGCCGACATGGAACGCCTGCAGCGCATTCAGGATCAATCCCATGTCGTGGTAGAGCGGCACCCAGTTGACATAGGTCGATCGGCTGGTGTTGCCGAGCGAAAGGCGGATCATCTCGAGATTGGCGATGAGGTTGGCGTGGCTGACAGCGACGCCCTTGGGGTCCGACGTCGAGCCCGATGTGTACTGCAGGAACGCGATGTCCTGCGGCTTGGGCAACGGCGGCGGGGGACTCTCGGAGGGTTCGGCTGCCAGGCCAACCTCGAGCCATTGCAGCGAGGCGCGCTCGAAGCGCGCCATCAGGTCCTGGCGCAGCGTAAAGGCCTGTGTGGTCAGTGCGATCTTGGGCTCGCAATTGGCGAGGATCGCGGCTGACGAATCGCGTGCGCTGTTCCTCCGCGGCATCATCATCGGCACCGCAATGATCCCGGCCATCAGGCAGCCGAAGAACGCCACCATGAATTCGAGTCCGGGCGGAAACACCAGAAGCGCGCGCTCGCCGGGGGCGGCCGTCTCGCCGAGCCGCGTCGCGAGCCGCCCGGCAGCCTGATGCAACTCGGCATAGGTCAGCGCGGTTTCCTCGCTGCCGCGGTCGGAGAGGAAGGCATAGGCACGATCAGTGGGCCGCGAGCGCGCTCGCTCTGCGAGCAGGGCGACGAGCGTGGAGGGGAGATCCATGGCTTGCCCGGCGGCTGGCCTCGAGCCGTCAGGCCGCCGGACGCGCGGCGCGCCGCTCGGCAAGGTGGCGCGACAGCTCGTCGACCGTCGGGTAGTCGTAGAAATCGTCGGTGGTGAGCTCGAGGTCGAGCTTTTCCTCAAGCTCCATCATGACATAGACGACCATGGCGGAATCGAGCCCCAGCCGGTTGAACTTCACCTTGGGGTCGATGCGATCCTTGCTCACCCGCAGTGTATTGGCGAGCGAGGCCACACAGAATTCGGCAATTTCTTCTGGCGTCATGTCCGGTCCCGACCAAAGCGGCCGGACATTACGGACAGGCTTCCGCTTGTCAATTCAACACGGCAAGGGCCTGTTGATGCACGCCTTTCCGCTCTGCGCGGAGGCGCGCGCGGCGATTGATATGGCGTCGCGCGCACGAGCCGGTTTCAAACGGGCAGGGCGCTAGTTCTGATCATCGTAGCCGCGCGGCTGATAATATTGCTGCCGCGGCTGGTAGTAATAGCCGGGCGGGCTCTGGTCATAGTTCCGGTTATTGTAATAGCGGTCTTGCGGCTGCTGCTGCGGATAGGCCTGCGCGTCATAAAGGCGACGGCTCGAGCGCGGCGCCGGGTAGATCTGCTGATCCGAGCTGCCGTCGGCGGGATAGATATAGCCGTCATCCGGGCGCTGCTGCGGCGCTGCCTGGCGGCCCGGGTAGAATTGCGGCTGCGGGGTCAGCTGCATGGGCTCGCCGGCCGTGGCAACTTGCTGGTTGTCGTAATAGCCTTGGTCGGGTGCGCGGCGGGCGACAGCCGTGTTCGCCCTCGGATAGCGCGCCAGCGCCACCGCGGAGGAGCCGGTCAGGGTCACCGTGGTGTTGAGCACGCCCTGTTCCTCAACCAGCGCATACAATGTGGCGGCATTGGCCCTCGACAGCCGCACGCAGCCGTGGGAGGCGGGTGTGCCGAGCCTGCTTTCGGACTCGGTGCCATGGATGGCATGCCCGATCTTGGTGAAGAAGATCGAGTGTGGCATCGGCGCGTCGTCGAATTCCTTGGAGAAATGGTCTGCTTCCATGCGGAAGGCGCGGAACGTGCCGTCCGGCGTCGCGCGGGAAGGGATGCCGGTGGAGACCGGCCAGTGATAGCGCGCCACGCCATCGACCGAGACGGTCATCATCTGGTTGTTCTGGTCGACGAGGATATCGACTTTCGCCTGGGCGGCGTGGCCGGCGAAAAGCATCAGGCCGGCAAGAGCTACGAGGAAGGAACGCATGTTTACCTTTGGCCTCCAGGCCTGTTTCGGCGCCGCGGCTCTCCGTCCCCGGCATTCACTATGCCCGAAATCCGGCATTGGTTCCAGTGACCTGCGGCGGGCATCCTTAATGTGTCGCAAAATGGGGCCGGAGGTTGGACCTTTTGGGTGAAATTTTCGCGAGCGGAGCAGGGCTGCGAAGATGAACGGGGCGAGGCATCGGCATCGCGGCCCTGTCCATTGCTACAATTAATCGTCATTCCGGGGCTGCGCACTCCGGTACGACGCGCTTTCGCGCGTCAAACCTTGAGCCGGTAGCCGGTCTTGAAGATCCACGACACCAGGATCATGCAGACGACCAGGAACGCGGTGGTCATGCCGACACTCAGGGCGATGCTGACGTCGGAAATCTCGTAGAAGCTCCAGCGGAAGCCCGAGATCAGATAGACCACCGGATTGAGCAGGGTGATCGAGCGCCAGGGCGAAGGCAGCATGTTGACTGAATAGAAGCTGCCGCCAAGGAAGGTCAGCGGCGTCACCACCAGCATCGGGATCATCTGGAGTTTTTCGAAACCATCGGCCCAGATGCCGATGATGAAGCCGAACAGGCTGAACGTCACCGCCGTCAGCACCAGGAAAGTCAGCATCCAGATCGGATGGTGAATGTGCAGCGGCACGAACAGGCCGGCGGTCGCCAGGATGATGAGGCCGAGAACGATCGATTTGGTCGCGGCTGCGCCGACATAACCGAGCACGATCTCGAAATAGGAAATCGGCGCCGAGAGGATTTCGTAGATGGTGCCGACGAATTTCGGGAAGTAGATGCCGAACGAGGCGTTGGCCGTGCTCTGCGTCAGCAGCATCAGCATGACGAGCCCGGGCACGATGAACGCGCCGTATGGAATGCCCTCGATCTC
>NZ_DATGFH010000011.1:0-12761 GCF_035309285.1 Bradyrhizobium sp.
CATTGCAATCGGTTGCGTGTCGATACCCAAAGCAAGCAGAACAAATTCGCCATCGTGCAAGCCGAGGATGAGCTTGCCTCGATCGGGATTGTCATCGGCGCGTCCTGGAATGGCGCGCGCGCCTTCACCGCGACCTCGGGCCCCGGCATCTCGCTGATGCAGGAATTCATCGGCCTCTCGTACTTCGCTGAAATTCCGGCCGTGATCATGAACGTGCAGCGCGCCGGCCCCTCGACCGGCATGCCGACCCGCACCCAGCAATGCGACATCATCGCCTGCGCCTATGCTTCGCACGGCGACACCAAGCATGTGCTGCTGTTTCCCGAAGACCCGGCCGAAGCCTTCGAATTCGCGGCGCAAGCCTTCGATCTCGCCGAGCGGCTTCAGACCACGATCTTCCTGATGCTCGATCTCGACATCGGCATGAATCACCGGCTCAGCCGTCCCTTGAAGTGGGACGATGCCCGGCAATATGACCGCGGCAAGGTGATGACCGCCGAGATGCTCGACGAGGGCCGCGACTTCGGCCGCTATCTCGACGTCGATGGCGACGGCATCCCCTACCGCACCTATCCGGGCACGCATCCGACCAAAGGCTCCTACTTCACCCGCGGCACCTCGCGCGACCGCTACGCGCGCTACTCGGAAGAAGGCGCGGTCTACGCCGACAACATGCAGCGCCTGGTGCGCAAGTTCGAGACCGCACAGGACATGGTGCCGCGGCCGTTGCAGGCCAACGCCGCCAAGCCGACCAAATACGGCGTGCTCTATTTCGGCTCGACTGCGCCAGCGATGGACGAGGCGATCCAGCTTCTGGAGGCGCGCGGCCACATGCTCGACCGCATGCGCATCCGCGCCTTCCCGTTCCACTCCTCCGTCGCAAGCTTCATCGCCGACCATGACTTCGTGTATGTGGTCGAGCAGAATCGCGACGCCCAGCTTCGTTCGCTGATCGTCAACGAGAACGGCATCGATCCGGTGCGGCTGGTGCCGATCCGCCACTATGACGGCACGCCGATCACCGCCCGTTTCATCGCAAACGCGATCGGCGAACATCAGGATCAGCTCAAGCTGACTCCGCTGCGCAAGGTGAAGTCATGACCTATATCGCCAAGCCCAAATTCCATCATCCGGGCCTGACCAAGAATCGCCTCGGCTATACCCACCGCGATTACGAGGGCAAGATTTCGACGCTGTGTGCCGGATGCGGCCACGACTCGATCACCGCCTCCATCATCGAAGCCTGTTACGAACTCTCGATCGAGCCGCATCGGGTGGCGAAGATTTCCGGCATCGGCTGCTCGTCGAAAACGCCGGACTATTTCCTCGGCAATTCCCACGGCTTCAATACCGTGCACGGCCGCATGCCGTCGGTTTTGACCGGCGCCAATCTCGCCAACCGCGACCTGATCTATCTCGGCGTCTCCGGCGACGGCGATTCCGCTTCCATCGGCTTCGGCCAGTTCGCGCATTCGATCCGGCGCGGCGTCAACATGACCTATATCGTCGAGAACAACGGCGTGTACGGCCTGACCAAGGGCCAGTTCTCCGCGACCGCCGACCGCGGCTCGAAATCGAAGAAAGGCGTGCTCAACACCGACAACGCCATCGATCTCGTCGCGATCGCGCTGCAACTCGGCGCGACCTATGTGGCGCGCTCTTTCTCCGGCGACAAGAGCCAGCTCGTGCCGCTGATCAAGGGCGCGATCCAGCACCAGGGCGCATCCTTCATCGACGTGATCAGCCCGTGCGTCGCCTTCAACAACCACGCCGGCTCGACCAAGAGCTTTGATTATGTCCGCGAGCACAATGACGCCGTGAACCGGCTCGACGTCATTACCGGCCGCGATCCGATCACGGTCGATTACGCGCCGGGCGCGGTGCAGATCGTCGAGCAGCATGACGGCTCCAGGCTTGCACTGCGCAAGATCGACGCCGATTACGACGCCCATGACCGGTTAGGCGCCATGACCTTCCTGCAGAAGCATGCGGCCAAGGGCCAGATCGTCACAGGTCTGCTCTATGTCGATGCGGAGGCGGAAGACCTGCACGCCCACCTCAACACGGTAGCAACGCCGCTCAATACGCTGGAAGCCGGCGATCTCTGCCCCGGCTCGGCCGTGCTGGAGAAGATCAACGCGTCCTTGCGCTGAGACCGGCATGTGCGGGCGTCTTCCATGCAGCCGGTGACGCAATACGCCAAGAGCGGTGACGTCCACATTGCCTATCAGGCGTTCGGCGACGGCCCTATCAACCTGGTGCTGGTGCCCGGCTTCGTCTCCAACGTCGAGAATTACTGGGATCAGCCGGACTTCGCGCGTTTCCTGACGCGCCTCGCAAGCTACGCGCGCGTGGTGACCTTCGACAAGCGCGGTACCGGCGGCTCCGATCGTGTCAGCGAGCTTCCCGGCCTCGACGTGCGCATGGACGATCTGCGCGCCGTGATGGATGCGGCGGGGCGCTGACGCGGGGCGAAAGGTCCCTAAGCCATTGAACGGCCTTGGCCCTTGCTGCGACTAACCCTCGAAAAACGCTATTTCGAGTGGATGCCCATGAAAATCCTGACCGTCTTGCCGCTTGTCGCGGTGCTTGCCGCCGCATCGCCCCTCACCGCCCATGCCCAGGACGGCATCGACCCGACCAAGGCAAAGGCCTTCGATACCCGGATGTTCGCCGGTCCTATCGGCGACAAGGCCTCTGCCTGCTTCATGCGCCGTTACGATGCCGCTCACTTGAAGCAGCATCCCAAGCAGAAGGTCAGCGCCATGAAGCTGCTCGTCACCGCGGAGAACCGCTCGGGCGAGCCGACCAGCTACGCCTATCGCGTCGGCGTGCGGTTCCGGAACAGGCCGGGGAATTTCGACGGCGGCAACTCCTGCGGCCATTTCGTGGATGAGGACGGCAACAAGGAAATCCGCTACTCCTGTGAAGCCGATTGCGGCGGCGGCGGGCTTGAAATTGCGCTCTCGAAGGATAACAAGTCCTCGATCGTGCGGCTCGCGGAGATCGCGATCTGGGATCGCAAACATCCCGAAGGTGAGGTCGAGGCACTGGACGGCGGTGCCGACGACAAGGTGTTCCGCCTCGACCGCGTCGACAACAGGGAATGCGATGAGCTGCTCACCAAGCACGAGGAGCAGGCGGCGCTGCGGCAATAACAAATATAACTAACGGGAGGATGACATGGATCGACGCAACATGCTCTTGCGCGCCGTCGGCACGCTCGGCGCCGCTTTTGCCGCCTCGCGCGCCAGTGCTGCTACTGAAGGCCCGGCACAGAAATTGAAGGTGGTGTATCACCTCAGCGACCTCGACAAGGTTTCCTTCGTCCTCGGCAACATCCAGAACCATATCGACGGCGTCGGCGGCCCTGACCACGTCACAATCGCCCTCGTGGTGCATGGTCCGGCGCTGCGGGCATTCCGGACGACCGGGGCCAATCCCGACCTCACCCAGCATATGAGCCGGCTTTCCAACGCGGGCGTCGGCTTTGCCGCCTGCGGCAACACCATGAGATCGATGAAGATCACGCTGAATGACCTCCTGCCCGGCTTCGTTGCGGCCGACAGAGGGGGCGTGGTGCGCATCGCCGAGCTGCAATCGCAGGGTTATCTCTACCTGCGGCCGTAAGGCGCCCAACTAGAGCACATCATTCTTTCGTCATGGCCGGGACAAGCCCGGGCGTGACGAAGAATTTTGAGCGGCGCGTGATCACCATCACGATCCGTCGATTTGCAACCTGCTCGCTGTCACAAAATTGGGCAGCGTGACGGCCTGGCATGCCAATTCCCTGGATCGTCCCTGTCCAAACAGGATCATTCCTGTCCAAATGGCGTTATGTTCCGGGGATAAGCCTTGCCCGGCGGGCGATCCCGCCCTTGTGTTGACAATCCGGCGTGTGATCCGGAACCTGAGGACCCTCCCGGGCCCCCGATCAGTTCGAACGGAAAGCGGCATCAATGAACCTCGTCAAAGCACTCGAAAACCATGGCCAGGCCGTCTGGCTCGACTTCCTGGCCCGCGGTTTCATCGCCAAGGATCTGAAACGGCTGATCGAGACCGACGGCGTCAAGGGCGTCACTTCCAATCCCTCGATTTTCGAGAAAGCAATTGGCGCCTCCGACGAGTATGACGCCTCGCTCGGCAAGGCCTTGAAGCACGGCGACCGGCCGGTTGCGGAGCTGTTCGAGCAGCTTGCGGTGGAAGACATCCAGAACGCTGCCGACGTGCTGCGCCCGGTCTATGACACGCTCCACGGCAATGACGGCTTTGTCAGCCTGGAAGTGTCGCCCTATCTCGCCACGAATACCAAGGGCACGATCGCAGAGGCGAAGCGGCTCTGGAAGGCCGTCCATCGCAAGAACCTGATGATCAAGGTGCCCGCCACGCCCGAGGGCCTGCCCGCGATCGAACAGCTCATCGGCGAAGGCCTCAACATCAACATCACGCTGTTGTTCGCGCAACAGGTCTATCGCGAGGTGGTCGAGGCCTATCTGAAGGGCCTGGAGAAATATGTCGCCAAGGGCGGCGATCCCTCGCATATCGCGAGCGTCGCGAGCTTCTTTGTCAGCCGCATCGACACCATGGTCGACAAGCAGCTCGACGAGAAGATCGCGATAGCCAACGATCCGGGCGAGAAGGAGCGCCTTGCTGCCCTGAAGGGCAAGGTCGCCATCGCCAATGCCAAGATGGCCTATCAGGACTACAAGCGCCTGTTCACGGGCGAGCGTTGGGAGAAGCTTGCGGCCAAGGGCGCGAAGCCGCAACGGCTGCTCTGGGCCTCCACCGGCACCAAGAACAAGGCCTATAGCGACGTGCTCTATGTCGAGGAGCTGATCGGCCCCAACACCATCAACACCATGCCGCCGGCGACGCTGGAGGCTTTCCGCGACCATGGCAGGCTCCGCGATACCCTCGAGGAGAATATCGAGGACGCGCGGCGCGTGCTTGCCGAGCTCGAGCGGTCCGGCATCTCGCTCGATGCCATCACCGAGGAGCTGACAAAGGACGGCGTCAGGCAGTTCGCCGATGCCGCCGACAAGCTCTACGGCGCGGTCGCGCACAAGCGCGCGACCGTGCTTGGCGCCAGCATCGACCGCCAGGCGCTTGCGCTAGGCGCAAGCATCGACAAGGCGATGGAAAGGAGCGCCGAGGACTGGCGGGCTCAAGCGAAGGTGCGCCGGCTCTGGCACAAGGACAACTCGGTCTGGACCGGCGACGACGAGCACAAATGGCTCGGCTGGCTGACCAGCGCCGAGGACGCAGACGTCGCCGACTACGAGGATTTTGCCCAACGCGTGAAGGGCCAGAACTTCTCCGACGCCGTCGTGCTCGGCATGGGCGGATCGAGCCTCGGGCCCGAGGTGCTGGCGGAAACCTTCCCGAAGGAGAGCGGCTTTCCGAAACTGCACGTGCTCGACTCCACCGACCCCGCACAGGTGCGCGCGATGGAGAAGACAATCGACATCAAGAAGGCGCTGTTCATCGTCTCCAGCAAATCCGGCGGCACCACCGAGCCGAACGCCATGAAGGATTATTTCTTCGATCGCGTCTCGAAGGCGATCGGTGCCGACAAGGCCGGCCACCGCTTCATCGCCATCACCGATCCCGGCTCCTCGCTGGAGAAGGTCGCGACCAGGCAGCGCTTTGCCCGCGTCTTCCGTGGCGAGCCCACCATCGGCGGGCGGCATTCCGTGCTCTCGCCGTTCGGCCTCGTGCCCGCCGCAGCCGCCGGCATCGACGTGCGCAGCCTGATCAAGCATACGCTATCGATGGTGCGCTCCTGCGGCGCGGACGTGCCGCCGCATGAAAATCCCGCCGTCCAGCTCGGGCTTGCGATGGGCACAGCCGGCCTCGAAGGCCGCGACAAGGTCACCATCTTCGCCTCGAAGAAGATTTCGGATTTCGGCGCCTGGGCCGAGCAGCTCATCGCCGAGTCGACCGGCAAGGAAGGCAAGGGTCTGATCCCCATCGAGGGCGAGCCACTTGCCGACGCCTCGGTTTACGGCAAGGATCGCTTCTTCATCGATATCCGCACCGAGGGCGAGGACGATACCGCGCATGACGAGAAACTCACGGCGCTGGAGCAGGCCGGCCATCCCGTCGTCCGCATCGCGATGAAGTCGATCGACCATCTCGGCCAGGAATTCTTCCGCTTCGAGATGGCGACCGCTGTTGCGGGCTCGATCCTCGGCATCAACCCGTTCAACCAGCCGGATGTGGAATCGGCCAAGATCAAGACGCGTGAATTGACGGCAGCGTTCGAGAAGACCGGCAAGCTGCCGCCGGAGACCCCAGCCATGTCGTCCGCCGAAGCCGACCTCTATACCGATGAAGCCAATGTCGAGGCGCTGAAAAAGCTCGGCGCCGACGGCAGCCTCGGCTCGTGGCTGAAGGCGCATCTTGCGCGCACCCAGGCCGACGATTATGTCGCGCTGCTGGCCTATATCGAGCGCGACAGTGCGCATATCGACGCGCTGCAGGGCATGCGGCTGAAGGTGCGCGACGCTCAGCGTGTCGCCACCTGCGCAGAATTCGGACCGCGCTTCCTGCATTCGACCGGACAGGCCTACAAGGGCGGGCCGGACTCCGGCGTGTTCCTGCAGATCACCGCCGACGAGCCCAAGGATCTGGCGCTGCCCGGCTGGAAGGCGAGCTTTGGCGTGATCAAGGCGGCGCAGGCGCGCGGCGATTTCGACGTGTTGACGGAGCGGGGCCGGCGCGCGTTGCGTGTGCATCTGAAGGGCGACCTCGCATCCGGCCTGAAGATGCTCGATGCGGCGATCGCCGAAGCGCTGGCTTGAAGGGAAGGCGACATGCAGCTCGGAGTGATCGGCCTGGGGCGGATGGGAGGCAACATCGTCCGCCGGCTGATGAAGCATGGCCACACCACCGTCGTCTATGACAAGGACGAGAAGGCGGTCGCGGGGCTCGCCGCCGACGGCGCGGAGGGCGCCAGGGCGCTGGAAGATTTCGTGGGGAAGCTCGAAAAGCCGCGCACCGCCTGGGTGATGCTGCCTGCCGGGAAGGTCACCGAGGAGACGATCGAGGCGCTGGCGAAACTGATGGAGGCAGGCGACGTCATCATCGATGGCGGCAACACTTTCTGGCAGGACGACGTTCGCCGCGGCAAGGCGCTGAAGGCCCGCGGCATCAACTATCTCGACGTCGGCACCTCCGGCGGCATCTGGGGCATCGAGCGCGGCTATTGCATGATGATCGGCGGCGACAAGGACGTCGTTGACCGGCTCGATCCGATCTTTGCGGCGCTTGCACCGGGCACCGGCGACATTCCGCGCACGCCAGGCCGTGAAGGCCGCGACCGCCGCGTCGAGCAGGGCTACATCCATGCCGGCCCCGTCGGCGCCGGGCATTTCGTCAAGATGGTCCACAACGGCATCGAGTACGGGTTGATGCAGGCCTATGCCGAAGGTTTTGACATTTTGAGGAACGCCAACATCGAGGCGCTGCCGGCGGAGCATCGCTTCGCTTTCGACATTGCCGACATTGCGGAAGTGTGGCGGCGCGGCAGCGTGATCCCGTCCTGGCTGCTCGATCTCACCGCTACGGCGCTGGCGGAAAACCATACGCTCGACAATTACTCCGGCTTTGTCGAGGATTCCGGCGAAGGCCGCTGGACCGTCAATGCCGCGGTCGACGAGGCCGTGCCCGCCGAAGTTCTCACCGCCGCGCTGTTTGCACGCTTCCGCTCGCGCAAGGAGCATACCTTTGCGGAAAAAATCCTCTCTGCGATGCGTGCCGGCTTCGGCGGCCATCGCGAGCCGAAAAAGTCCCGCTGACAGGTGAGATGCATGTCGAACGGTCAGAAGCCCGATCCCTGCTCCATCATCATCTTCGGTGTCACCGGCGATCTCGCGCATCGCCTCGTGATCCCTGCGCTCTATAACCTCACGACCGGCAAGCTGTTGCCGGAGAATTTCTGCATCGTCGGCATCGCCCGCAAGGGCATGTCGAGCGACGAGCTGCGCGACAGCCTGATGAAGGGCCTGCACCAATTCACGACCCGCAAGATCGACGAGACGCTGGCAAAGCAATTGTTGTCCTGCGTCACCTGCATCGAGGCCGACCCGAAAGACCCCGCCTCGTTCGACGCGTTGCGCGACCAGCTCGACAAGCTCGAGGCCAGGCGCGAGACCGGCGGCAACCGGCTGTTCTATCTCGCCACGCCGCCGACTGCGTTCCTGCCGATCGCCAAGGGGCTCGCCCGCACCGGCATGCTGAAGGAGAACGGCATGTGGCGGCGGCTCGTGATCGAAAAACCGTTCGGCACCGACCTCGCTTCGGCGCAGGAATTGAACCACGAATTGCTGAAGCTGATGGACGAGCACCAAATCTACCGGATCGATCACTATCTCGGCAAGGAAACGGTTCAGAACATCCTGGTGCTGCGCTTTGCCAACGGCATGTTCGAGCCGATCTGGAATCGCAACCACATCGACCATATCCAGATCACGGTCGACGAGAAGATCGGCGTTGGTCATCGCGGCAGCTTCTACGACGCGACCGGCGCGCTGCGCGACATGGTGCCGAATCATCTGTTCCAGCTCCTGGCGCTGGTGACGATGGGGCCGCCATCGCGGTTCGACGCCCATGCGGTGCGCTCGGAAAAGGCCGAGGTGCTGTCGTCGATCCAGATCCAGAGCGAGGAAGAGGCGCTGAAGAACTCCGTGCGCGGGCAATATCGCGGCGGCAAGGTCGGGGATCTCGAGATCGAGGATTATCGCAAGACCGAAAACATCAAGCCCGGCAGCACGACGGAAACCTATGCGGCGCTGAAGCTCACCATAGACAACTGGCGTTGGGCCGGCGTACCGTTCTATCTGCGCACCGGCAAGGCGCTCGGCATCAAGCGCACCGAGATCGCCATCAAGTTCAAGCAGGCCCCGTTCGCGATGTTCCGTAACACGCCGGTCGACAAGCTCTCGCAGAACTACCTTGTGATCTCGACCGAGCCGGTCGAGGGCATCGAGCTGCAGTTCAACACCAAGGTGCCGGGCCCTACGATCAACATCGACGGCGTCGAGATGAAGTTCCGCTACAAGGATTACTTCAACGCCGAGCCGTCGACCGGCTACGAGACGCTGATCTATGACTGCATGATCGGCGACAACATCCTGTTCCAGCGCGCCGACAGCGTCGAGGCCGGCTGGCGCGCCGTACAACCCTTCCTCGACGCCTGGAAGAAGGCCGGCGCCAGGGGCCTGAAGATCTACGATGCCGGTACCGAGGGTCCCGAGGAGGCTGACGAGCTTCTCGCCCGCGATGGCCGAAGCTGGCGCAAGCTGGCCTGACGATGGCGGCTCGCGTTTCGCGCAAGGTCATATCCGTCGCCGACGCGGCGGCGCTGGCCCAGGCTGCCGCCGATCGCGTGCTGGCGCGGATCGCTGAAAATGGCGGCCGCATTGCGATCTGCCTGACCGGCGGATCGAGCCCAAAAGCGCTCTATGAGTTGCTTGCGACCGACGCCTATCGCGCGAGGATTCCGTGGCCGCGCGTGCATTGGTTCATCGGCGACGAGCGCTTCGTGCCATCAAGCGATTCCAGAAACAACATGGCCGTGGCGGGCGCCACCTTCCTCGACCGCTTCGCGCCTGCTGCAAACATCCACCCTATTCCGACGGATTTGGTGAGCCCGGGTGATGCCGCCGCACGCTACGAGGACGAGCTGAAATCGTTCTACGGCGCCGCGTCGCTCGATCCCGCGCGGCCGCTGTTCGATCTCGTGCTCATGGGCGTAGGTCCGGATGGCCACACCGCCTCGCTGTTTCCCGGCTATCCTGCGGTGGACGAGACGGCGCGCTGGGTGGTCGGCGTGCCCAAGGCCAATGTCGAACCCTTCGTGCCCCGGATATCCCTGACGTTGCCTGCGCTGGCCTCCTGCCGCGAGATGCTGTTCGAGGTTGCAGGGGAGAGCAAGCGCACGATCTTGACGCGGGTGTTGTCCGGCGAGAACCTGCCTGCGTCTCGCGCGCGGTCCAATGGCGAGACGGTCTTTCTGGTGGATGCGGCCGCGCTTGCGGAGACTATTCGTGGGGGATGATCAAACGCCGTGCGCGCTGGTCCTGATGGGCGTATCCGGCTCGGGCAAGTCCACCGTCGGCGAGACGCTGGCAGCGCGGCTCGGCTGGCCATACGAGGACGCCGACCAATTCCATCCTGCCAGCAACGTCGCCAAGATGAGCGCAGGCCACCCCTTGACCGACGAGGACCGCTGGCCCTGGCTCAAGGCCATTGCCGCCGAGATCGATCGCGTCTGCGATGCGGGCGGCAGAGTGGTGATCGGCTGCTCGGCGCTCAAGCGCGCCTATCGCGACGTCCTCTCGCATCATCGAACCGACATCCGTCTGGTTTACCTCAAGGGCACGCAGGCTCTCATTGCAGAGCGGCTCGGCCGCCGCAAAGGTCATTTCATGCCACCCGGACTCCTGGCCAGCCAGTTCAATACGCTCGAGCCGCCCACCTCCGACGAGCATCCGGTGACCGTCTCGATCGACGCACCGGTGGACGACATCGTCGACACCATTTTGCGCCAATTGAAATTGAGCCCCGCATGACCCGTATCGCGCTTGTCGTGTCCGATGTCGACGGCACGCTGCTCACCAAGGACAAGACCCTGACCGAGGCCAGCAAGGCTGCGGTGGCGCGGCTTCATGCCGCCGGCATCGGCTTCACCATCACCTCGAGCCGACCGAGCATCGGCATGCGCTTCCTGATCGAGCCGCTCCAGATCAAGCTGCCGGTCGGCGCCTTCAATGGCAGCTCGATCGTCGATGCGAGCATGAAGGCGGTCGAGCAGCACCTGATCCCGGAGGCAGCGGTCCGGCGCAGCCTCGAACTGCTCGACGAATACGGCGTCGACATCTGGCTCTTCACCAACGAGCACTGGTTCACCAAAAACGGCGACGGCGACTATGTCCCGAACGAGAAGCGCGCGATCAAGGCCGATCCGACCGTGATCGATGATTTCACGCCGTATCTCGCGCGCACCTGCAAGCTGGTCGGCTCGACCTCGGATTTCGCGCTGCTTGCGCGATGCGAAGCGGCCGTGCAGACGGCGCTGGGCGTGCAGGCGACCGCCGTGCGCTCGCAGAGCTATTATCTCGACATCACCCCACCCGGCCAGAACAAGGGCACCTTTGTGCGGGCGATGGCGCACCGGCTTGGCATCTCGACCGACACGGTCGCGACCATCGGCGACATGCACAATGATGTGGCAATGTTCGAGGTCAGCGGACTTTCCTTTGCGATGGGCAACGCGTCCGACGACGTCAAGACATACGCCAAGCGTGTTACGGCGACGAATGAGGAGGACGGATTTGCCAAGGCGATGGACGTGATCTTGCGGGAAAACAGGTAGGCTCACTTCGAGCGCTGCATCGCCGGCTTCTCGCTCGCTTTCAGCACCTCATCCAGATTGTGCGCGCTGTTGACCAGCGCGATGTGCGTCAGCGCCTGCGGAAAATTGCCGGTCTGGCGCTGTGCGATCGCATCATATTCTTCCGCGAGCAGGCCGAGATCGTTGGCGACCGAGACCACGCGGTCGAACAGCGCTTGCGCTTTCTTCAGCTCGCCGGAAAGTACATAGGCATCGGCCAGCCACAGGCTGCAGGCGAGGAAGGCGCCCTCGGCTGGCTGCTTCTCAGCTTCGCGCGGATCGTGCCTGAGCACAAAACCGCCGCGCATCATGTGCTTTTCGATGGCTGCCAACGTGCCGCGCACCCGCGCGTCCTTTGGCGGCAAAAAGCCGACAGAGGGCATCAGCAGGATGCTGGCATCGAACAGCTTTGAGCCATAGGACTCGACGAAGGCACCGAGCTCGACATCGAACCCCTTGGCACAGACGTCGCGGTGAACGGTCTCGCGCAGCCTGCGCCATTCCGCCACCGGCGCCTCGAAGCCGAATTTCTCCGCGCTCTTGATGCCACGGTCGAACGCGACCCAGCTCATCACTTTCGAGAAGACGTAGTGCCTGGGCTTGCCGCGCCGCTCCCAGATGCCGTGATCGGGCTGGTCCCAGACTTCGGCGAGATGTTTCAACACCGCGCATTCGAGAGGCCAGGTATCTTCGAACCGCAACTTCGCCATGCGCGCCTGGTGAAACGCGTCGATCAGCTCACCATAGACGTCGAGTTGCAGTTGCGCATGCGCGGCATTGCCGATCCTGACGGGCTTTGCGCCTTCATAGCCGGGCAGCCAGTCGGCTTCCCACTCCAGCAGCCGCCGCTGGCCCCAGATGCCGTACATGATCTGCATGTCGTCGGGCGCGCCGGCCACCGAACGCAGCAGCCAATTGTGCCAGGCCGAGGCTTCCTCGGTATAGCCCGAGTTCATCAGCGCCAGCAGCGTGAAGGTCGCATCGCGCAGCCAGCAGAACCGGTAGTCCCAGTTGCGGGCGCCGCCGAGCTTCTCCGGCAGCGATGTCGTGGGTGCGGCGACGATGCCGCCGGTCGGCGCATAGGTCAGCGCCTTCAGCGTGATCAGCGACCGCATGACGAGATCGCGGTTCTCACCCTCGTAGGTGCAATGGCTGCACCATTCGGTCCAGAAATCCTCGGTTTCCTGCAAGGCGCGGGCGGGATCGATCGCAGCAGGCGGCGCAAGATGCGATGGCCCGTAAGTGAGCACGAACGGAACGGTCTGGTCTTCATTGACCTCGAAATCGGCGCGCGTCGTCAGATCTTCGCCGCGCGTCGTGGCCTCTGTACGCAGCACCGTCATGTCCTGGCCGCAAATCGCCAGCA
>NZ_DATGFH010000012.1:0-18034 GCF_035309285.1 Bradyrhizobium sp.
TCGGATCCTGCGCGGAGATCGCGGCCGATATGCCGTTGCCGAACTGCGCGGTGTAGGTGAACTGGTTCACACCAGTGACCGTGCCGCCGCCGCCGACGAGACCGTCGAAGTTGTTGCCGGGATAGTTCGTCCAGGGAGCGCTGAACTCCGAGATCGCCTTACCCATCGTGAAGCCAGCGAACTGGATGAAGGCGTAGTACACGCCGACCGTGCCGCCGGCGACCGCACCTGCGTTCGCGTTGTTAGGCGCGGAGCCGAACGGGGCAGGTCCGACCGGCGAGTAGATGGTCGCGCCCGTGCCATTCCCCGAGTACACGTCGTCAGTCCAGCTAAACGTCGCATCGAAGAACGTGCGTAACACGCCGTACTCGGTCGCGGTGCGGGTGTCGACGTTCAGGTCTTCACGAGACCGCCAAGTATAGTCGTTCGTGAAACGATTTCGCGCGCCGCCGGTGGCACTGGTGCTACCCGTATCGTCCGACGTGACGTTGACCGCGACGTCCATGCGCAGATAGCCACCCAGCTTGACGCAGGTATCGGTGCCCGGGATGTACCAGAATCCGGCACCATACAGGGAGCAAACCTTCACGTATTCGACCGCTTTGGCCTTCAACGGAAGATCAGCCGCCTGTGCCCCACCCACGGCGACCAGAGCCGCCGCTGAGCCAAGGACAAGGCTCTTGATCATCTTCATTGTTAAAACCTCCAAGTTGCTCTCTCTTAGAAGGCCGTACCCACCAGGGTTTTCCCCGCCAGGGCTGGCTCCCCAAAAACCGCTAAAGTCGTTTCGCGTCTTGCACCCCCCGCGCGACGCGGGACTTGAGCGAACTACCCAACGGGACGATCCGGATCCCCAGCCGTCATCGTTGAATATGCATGCGCAACTTTGGCAATCAAAATACTTTATTTAGTAATCTATTAGATTGCAGGAACGATGTATCCTTTTTGCAACGGGGAGCTCGGTCCACGCCTGTGGGATAACCAGGGCGGAATCCCCAGAGGATTTTTGAGGTTAATCAATAAGTAGGTCAGCGATCTTTTTTGATTGTTTTGGAAATGAACCCGACCAAGATGGAGTCATGGAGCATACCACAAGAGGGACACCAGCCCCGGGGTATGTTGCGAGGGACAAGGCTTTGGGCGGAACAGCATCCAGGAATGAGGATGTCATCAGGCGATTCACGTGGGTGATCGACTCCATCAACGTGCATCTGGAAGAGCTGCGCTTTCTTTGGGCAAAGGCGCTGGGCATCAGTGGTCCACGCTGGATGATCCTGATGGCCCTGATGGACCTCGATCAGGATGACGGGGTGCCTGTGAATGCGGTCTCGAGGAAGCTGCACGTCGACTCGTCCTTTGTGACGACGCAGTCGAAACTCCTCGAAAAGAAGGGTCTTCTGCGCCGCAAGACCTCCGCCGAGGACGCCCGGATCGTGCAAATGTCGCTGACCGACAAGGCCTATAAACTCATAGCCGGCCTTGCCGCCCAGCAGGAGGCGCTGAACGAGTTCATTTTCTCCGAGCTCAGCGACAAGCAGCTCGGCGACCTCACCGATATTCTCGCCGCACTCCAGAATCGACTGGAGAAGGCCACGCTGAAAGTCGTCGTCGACACCTGAGCCGCGCGGCCCCCGCGAGAGTCCGGCCTCAGCGCGCGCCAATCTCGAGCCGAGCGGCGACCCAGTCGAAAATATACTCGTTGGCGAGCGTCGGATTGTCGGCATGGCCCTGCGCCGCCGCAGTCTCGCCAACGGTGAAGATCCGGAGCGTCACGTCGCGGCCGTCGGCTTTCAGGTGATCGTACAACTCGCGCACGCGCTCGGCCCTCAGCCAGCCGCGTTCGCCCGCAGAAATCAGGACCGGACACTGGATGTTGCGCGCCACGCGATTGAGCCCGAGGCGGCGGACCACGCCGGCGTCGAGCTCCGCGTCACGGTCCATCAGAAAGGCTCGCTCGTGCAGATCCCAGATACCGCCGTCACAGACCGCCGCGGCAAAGCGGTCGTCAAAGGCAAGACCTCGCGCAACGAGGGAGGAGCCGCAGCCATCGGCCAGGATGGCAATCCGATCCCGGTCGACGTCGTTGCGCTCGACCACATAGTCCATGATATGCCCGATCGTCGTCTCCAGATCGGAACGGCCGACGATCTGCTCGAACTGCGCATGCGGCCCCGAGCCGAACAGATCGACCGCGAACAAAGACATGCCGCGCTCGCTGGCGTAGCGAGCGACCTTGTAGAGATATTCCTCCTTGTGCTGACAGGGCTCGCCGATGCAGATGATGGCCGGCGCCGGCTTTCCCTCCGCATGAGCCGGCAGGAAGTAGGCCTGCAGCGGATAACCGCTCGGCCAGGGGATCGACACCACCTCGCCGCGCGGGCTGCGATGCCAAAGATAGTCGCGCGCGCATTGGCGCATCCGCTCGATCGCGGCCTGCCGATTCTCGTCGTCATGATCAAACGGGAATGCCGCCGACTGATAGTAATTGATGGCACGCAGCCAATTGCTGCGAGCGGTCAACACATGGCCCTGGTCACGGGCGGCATTGCCGCGGTCGTAGTTTGCGTCGGCGATCCGTTTCCATTCCCGGTACCAGGATTGATCGTCGGAGCTGTCGATCCGGCTCGCCACGACACAGCATTCCGCGACGGTCGCGCCCCCCTCCTGGGCCGCTCCCAGCAGCCGCGTGAACTCATTCGACAAATCCTCGCGCTCGGGCCACAAGGCCCAGCTCCGAGGATCGAGTTTAAATCCCATGCAATGGACGTTCAAAGCATTACCCCATCACGTGACTTTATCAGTCACCGCATCCGCGCAACGCAAGCGCGGTGCGCGCATAGCCGCTTTTCGTCTCGTGGGAGAATAAGGGCTCGGTCGAACGCCCCCGATCGCGTCCCCGCACGCAAGCGTGTGTGCTTGCAAACGTCGCCACAGATGCTGCCGAAGCTGCATCACGGGAAATTCGTGACTGCGATGACGAGCGCCCCATTAGGCTTGGAAATCCCGACTTTCGTAACGATTCCGCGCGCTATCTTTACACTGTAAAGATTATGGTATTAGTGAGCGTGATCCTGGTCAAGCCAAACTTTTGCGACAAGCGTCGGGCCAACAGCGGCGGCCTCCGTCAGGCCCGCAGTTTCCCCTCTCGGTGTCCGTTCTTCACGCGCTGAACACGAAGTGTTGAGCAATGTGCCGCTGCGCGACGGCATTTGGCGGCCTCATCAAGCCGATCATGCCCTGCAGCCGAAAAGCTATCGCGGCGGCGCCGCGCGCCTTCATCCCCTATTCAAAGGCGAAAACAAATGAGAAGGCCGGCGCGCTTGCGCCGGCCTTCTGTCGTCCGATGTTGTATGGCCTCCGGCGGATCACTCCGCTGGCGGCAGCGCCAGCGGCTCCGCTTCCGGCGCTGACGGCACGATCGCCGCCTGCTTCTCGCGCTCGTCCAGGATCAGCTTGTCGCGCTTGACCGCGACCTCGCGGATCTTGGCCATCGAGGCGCCGGTGCCCGCCGGGATCAGCCGGCCGACGATGACGTTCTCCTTGAGACCTTCGAGCGGATCGACCTTGCCGTTAACGGCGGCTTCGGTGAGCACGCGGGTGGTCTCCTGGAACGAGGCCGCCGAGAAGAAGGAGCGGGTCTGCAGGCTCGCCTTGGTGATGCCGAGCAGAACCGGCATTCCCGTGGCGGGCTTCTTGCCCTCCTCCTTGGCCTTGGCGTTGACCTGGTCGAACTCGATCTTGTCGACCTGTTCGCCCGAGATCATGTCGGTCTCGCCCTGATCGATGATCTCGACCTTCTGCAGCATCTGCCGGACAATCACCTCGATGTGCTTGTCGTTGATGAGCACGCCCTGCAGCCGGTAGACCTCCTGGATCTCGTTGACCAGATAGGCAGCGAGCTCCTCGATGCCCTTGATCGCCAGGATGTCGTGCGGCGCCGGATTGCCCTCGACGATGAAGTCGCCCTTCTCGACGATATCGCCGTCCTGCAAGTGGATATGCTTGCCCTTCGGGATCAGGTACTCGCGCGGCTCCTCGGTCTTGTCCATCGGCTCGATCGAGATGCGGCGCTTGTTCTTGTAGTCGCGGCCGAAGCGGATCGTGCCCGCGATCTCGGCGATGATCGCGGCATCCTTCGGCTTGCGGGCCTCGAACAGCTCCGCCACCCGCGGCAGACCGCCGGTGATGTCGCGCGTCTTGGCGCTTTCGGTCGAGATACGGGCGAGGATGTCGCCCGGCTTGACCTTGGCGCCGACGTCGACCGAGAGGATGGCGTCGACCGAGAGCATGTAGCGGGCGTCGCCGCCGCGCGCGAGCTTCAGGATCTTGCCGTCCTTGCCCTTGACCACGATCGCAGGCCGCAGGTCCGCCCCGCCGCGCGACGAGCGCCAATCGATGACGACGCGCTTGGCGATGCCGGTGGATTCGTCGAGCGTTTCCGAAATCGACTGGCCTTCGACCAGATCCTCGAAGCCGATCGTGCCGTCTGCTTCCGACAGGATCGGACGGGTGTACGGATCCCATTCGGCAATGCGCTGGCCGCGCTTGACCATGTCGCCTTCGTCGACATGCATCCGCGAGCCGTACTGGATGCGGTGGGTCGCCCGCTCGGTGCCGTCGGCATCGACGATCGCAACCACCATGTTGCGCACCATCGCGACCAGGTGACCTTCGCTGTTGCGGGCGATGGCCTTGTTCTTGATGACGATCTTGCCTTCGAAGTTCGACTCCACGAACGACTGCTCGTTGATCTGCGCCGCACCGCCAATGTGGAAGGTGCGCATGGTCAACTGCGTGCCGGGCTCGCCGATCGACTGCGCCGCAATGACGCCGACCGCCTCGCCGTGGTTGACCGGCGTGCCGCGAGCGAGATCGCGCCCGTAGCATTTGCCGCAGATGCCGTTGACGAGCTCGCAGGTCAGCGCCGAGCGGATCTTCACTTCCTGGATGCCGGCCTGCTGGATAGCGTCGATGTGAGGCTCCTCCATCAGCGTGCCGCGCTTGATCAGCACCTTGTTGCTCGCGGGATCGCGCACGTCATCGCAGGCCACGCGGCCCAGGATGCGCGAGCCGAGCGAGGCCACCACGGTGCCTGCGTCGACGATGGCCCGCATCTTGATGCCGAGCTTGGTGCCGCAGTCATCGGAGTTGATGATGCAGTCCTGCGCGACGTCGACGAGACGGCGGGTCAGATAGCCGGAGTTCGCGGTCTTCAACGCGGTGTCCGCGAGGCCCTTGCGGGCGCCGTGGGTCGAGTTGAAGTACTCGAGCACCGTCAGCCCCTCCTTGAAGTTGGAGATGATCGGCGTCTCGATGATCTCGCCCGAAGGCTTGGCCATCAGGCCGCGCATGCCGGCGAGCTGGCGCATCTGCGCCGGCGAGCCGCGCGCGCCCGAATGCGCCATCATGTAGATCGAGTTGATGTCGGCATCCGCGCCCTTCGGCGTCTTCTTGGTCGCGGAGATTTCCTTCATCATCTCCTTGGCGATCTCTTCGGTTGCCTTCGACCAGGCGTCGACGACCTTGTTGTACTTCTCGCCATGGGTGATCAGACCGTCATTGTACTGCTGCTCGAAATCCTTCGCCAGCGTACGCGTGGTCTCGACGATCTTCCACTTGCCGTGCGGCACCACCATGTCGTCCTTGCCGAAGGAGATGCCGGCCTTGAACGCATTGTAGAAGCCGAGCGCCATGATGCGGTCGCAGAAGATCACCGTCTCCTTCTGGCCGCAGTGGCGATAGACTTGGTCGATCACGCCGGAGATTTCACGCTTGGTCATCAGCTTGTTGATGATGTCGTAGGAAATCTTCGAGTGCTTCGGCAGCACGTTGCCGAGCATGACGCGGCCTGCGGTGGTGTCGATCCAGCGCTTGACCGGCTTGCCGGCCTCGTCCGTGCCCTCCCAGCGGTACTTGATCTTGCTGTGGAGATGGATGACCTTGGAGTGCAGCGCGTGCTCCAGCTCGGCCATGTCGCCGAAGATCTTGCCCTCGCCGGGCAGGCCGTCGCGCATGATCGAGAGATAATAGAGGCCGAGCACGATGTCCTGCGACGGCACGATGATCGGCTGGCCGTTCGCTGGATGCAGGATGTTGTTGGTCGACATCATCAGGACGCGCGCTTCGAGCTGCGCTTCCAGCGACAGCGGAACGTGCACGGCCATCTGGTCGCCGTCGAAGTCGGCGTTGAAGGCGGCGCAGACCAGCGGGTGAAGCTGGATCGCCTTGCCCTCGATCAGGACCGGCTCGAACGCCTGGATGCCGAGGCGATGCAGCGTCGGCGCGCGGTTCAAGAGCACCGGATGCTCGCGGATCACCTCGTCCAGGATGTCCCAGACCTCGGGCCGCTCCTTCTCGACCAGCTTCTTCGCCTGCTTCACGGTGGTGGACAGGCCCTTGGCGTCAAGCCGCGAATAGATGAACGGCTTGAACAGTTCGAGCGCCATCTTCTTCGGCAGGCCGCACTGATGCAGGCGCAGCTCGGGGCCGACCACGATCACCGAACGCCCCGAGTAGTCGACGCGCTTGCCGAGCAGGTTCTGACGGAAGCGGCCCTGCTTGCCCTTCAGCATGTCGGCGAGCGACTTCAGCGGACGCTTGTTGGCGCCGGTGATGACGCGGCCGCGGCGGCCGTTGTCGAACAGCGCGTCGACGGCCTCCTGCAGCATGCGCTTCTCGTTGCGGATGATGATGTCGGGCGCGCGCAACTCCATCAGCCGCTTCAGGCGGTTGTTGCGGTTGATGACGCGGCGGTAGAGGTCGTTCAGGTCCGACGTCGCAAACCGGCCGCCGTCGAGCGGCACCAACGGCCGCAGGTCCGGCGGGATCACGGGCACGACGGTGAGGATCATCCATTCCGGCTTGTTGCCGGAGTTGCGGAACGCTTCGACGATCTTCAGTCGCTTGGCGAGCTTCTTGTGCTTGATGTCGGAGTCGGTGTCAGCCATCTCGGCGCGCAACGTCGCCTCGAGCTTCTCGAGATCGAGCCCCTTCAGGAGCTCGCGGATCGCCTCGGCGCCGATCATGGCGGTGAACGAATCCTGGCCGAACTCGTCCTGCGCCTTCAGGTATTCGTCTTCCGACAGGAGTTGACGGTCCTTCAGCGAGGTGAGGCCCGGCTCCAGCACGACATAGTACTCGAAGTACAGGATGCGCTCGAGGTCCTTCAGCGTCATGTCGAGCAGAAGGCCGATGCGGGACGGCAGCGACTTCAGGAACCAGATGTGGGCGACGGGTGCGGCGAGCTCGATATGGCCCATGCGCTCGCGCCGGACGCGCGACAGCGTCACTTCAACCGAGCATTTTTCGCAGATAATGCCCTTGTACTTCATCCGCTTGTACTTGCCGCACAAGCACTCGTAATCCTTGATTGGCCCGAAGATGCGCGCGCAGAACAGGCCGTCGCGCTCGGGCTTGAAGGTGCGGTAGTTGATGGTCTCCGGCTTCTTGATCTCGCCGTAGGACCAGGACAGAATCTTCTCCGGGGACGCGATCGAGATCCGGATCTGGTCGAAGACCTGAGCCGGCGTCGTCGGGTTAAAAAGATTCATGATCTCTTGGTTCATCGTCTTCTCCTCGCGTGCCGGTCGCCTCCGGCAGCAAATTCGAAAATCTCTTTGAGAGGTCGCCCTGCCCGGCTTTTGCGGCAAGGCGCTATGCCCGGCGAGATCGCCGGGCATGAAACCCTTTCGGCTATTCGGCCGCCTCCGACGTCGGCGCCGGGCCCATCTTGGAATTGTGCAGGTCGACGTTGAGGCCGAGCGAGCGCATTTCCTTGACCAGCACGTTGAAGGACTCGGGGATACCGGCCTCGAACGTATCGTCGCCGCGCACGATCGCCTCGTACACCTTGGTGCGTCCGGCGACGTCGTCCGACTTCACCGTCAGCATTTCCTGCAGCGTGTAGGCCGCGCCGTAGGCCTCCAGCGCCCAAACCTCCATTTCGCCGAAGCGCTGGCCGCCGAACTGCGCCTTGCCGCCCAGCGGCTGCTGGGTGACGAGCGAGTACGGACCGATCGAACGCGCATGGATCTTGTCGTCGACGAGATGGTGCAGCTTGAGCATGTAGATGTAGCCCACCGTCACCTTGCGATCGAAGGGATCGCCGGTTCGGCCGTCATAGACGGTCGACTGGCCCGATGCGTCGAGGCCGGCAGCCTTCAGCATCTCCTCGATGTCGCTCTCCTTGGCGCCGTCGAACACGGGCGTTGCGATCGGCACGCCGTGTGAGAGATTGCGCCCGAGCTCGATCAGCTCGCTGTCGTTGAGCGATTTGATGGTCTCGTCGTCGCCGTAGATCTTCTTCAGCGTCTCCTTGAGCGGCTTGGTGTCCTTGTTGGCGCCGGCAAGGTAGGCATCGACCGTCTGGCCGATCCGCCTGCCGAGCCCCGCACAGGCCCAGCCGAGATGGGTTTCGAGAATCTGACCGACGTTCATGCGCGAAGGCACGCCGAGCGGATTGAGCACGATGTCGGCATGCGTGCCGTCCTCGAGGAACGGCATGTCCTCGATCGGCACGATCTTCGACACCACGCCCTTGTTGCCGTGGCGGCCGGCCATCTTGTCGCCGGGCTGGATCTTGCGCTTCACCGCGACGAAGACCTTGACCATCTTCATCACGCCGGGCGGCAGTTCGTCACCGCGCTGCAGCTTCTCGACCTTGTCGAGGAAGCGCTGCTCGAGCCCCTTCTTCGACTCGTCGTACTGTTTGCGCATGGCCTCGATCTCGACCATCAGCTTGTCGTTGGGGGACGCGAACAGCCACCACTGCGACTTCGGGTACTCTTCCAGCACCGCGCGCGTGATCTTGGTGTCCTTCTTGAAGCCCTTCGGGCCCGCGATGCCCTGGCGGTTCTCCAGGAGCTCGGCGAGACGGCTGTAGACGTTGCGGTCGAGGATCGCCTGCTCGTCGTCGCGGTCCTTGGCAAGACGCTCGATCTCTTCGCGCTCGATCGCCAGCGCACGCTCGTCCTTGTCGACGCCGTGGCGGTTGAACACGCGAACCTCCACGATCGTGCCCTGCACGCCCGGGGGCACGCGGAGCGAGGTGTCGCGGACGTCGGAGGCCTTCTCGCCGAAGATGGCGCGCAGAAGCTTCTCTTCCGGCGTCATCGGGCTTTCGCCCTTCGGCGTGATCTTGCCGACCAGGATGTCGCCGGCGCGCACTTCCGCACCGATATAGACGATGCCGGCCTCGTCGAGGTTCTTCAGCGCTTCTTCCGAGACGTTCGGAATGTCGCGGGTGATTTCCTCAGGGCCGAGCTTGGTGTCTCGGGCCATCACCTCGAACTCCTCGATGTGGATCGAGGTGAAGACGTCGTCCTTCACGATCCGCTCCGAGAGCAGGATCGAGTCTTCGAAGTTGTAGCCGTTCCACGGCATGAACGCGACGAGCACGTTGCGGCCGAGCGCGAGCTCGCCGAGATCGGTCGACGGACCATCGGCGATGATGTCGCCCTTCTTGACGATGTCGCCGACCTTCACCAGCGGACGCTGGTTGATGCAGGTCGACCGGTTGGAACGCTGGTACTTCATCAGCCGGTAGATATCGACGCCCGACTTGGTCGGATCGAGATCTTCGGTCGCGCGGATCACGACGCGGGTTGCGTCGATCTGGTCGACCACCCCGGAACGGCGGGCGGCGATCGCCGCACCGGAGTCACGGGCCACCACGCCTTCCATGCCGGTACCGACGAACGGCGCCTCGGCACGAACCAGCGGCACTGCCTGGCGCTGCATGTTCGAGCCCATCAGCGCGCGGTTGGCGTCGTCGTTCTCGAGGAACGGGATCAGCGCCGCGGCAACCGAAACAAGCTGCTTCGGCGACACGTCCATGTAGTCGACCTTGTCCGGGGTCACCGGCAGCACTTCGCCGGAATGACGACAGACCACGAAGTCTTCCGTGAAGCGGCCACGGTTATCGAGCGGCACGTTGGCCTGCGCCACGCGATAGCGGCCCTCTTCCATCGCCGAGAGATACACCACCTCGTCGGTGACGCGGCCGTCCTTCACCTTGCGATAGGGAGTCTCGACGAAACCGTACTTGTTCACGCGCGCAAACGTCGCGAGCGAGTTGATCAGGCCGATGTTCGGACCTTCGGGTGTCTCGATCGGGCAGATGCGGCCGTAATGCGTCGGATGCACGTCGCGCACCTCGAAGCCCGCGCGCTCGCGGGTCAGGCCGCCGGGTCCAAGCGCGGACAGGCGCCGCTTGTGGGTGATCTCCGACAGCGGGTTGGTCTGGTCCATGAACTGCGAGAGCTGCGAGGAGCCGAAGAACTCGCGCACCGCGGCGGCCGCGGGCTTGGCGTTGATCAGGTCCTGCGGCATCACGGTGTCGATATCGACGCTCGACATGCGCTCCTTGATCGCGCGCTCCATGCGGAGCAAGCCGATCCGGTACTGGTTCTCCATGAGCTCACCGACCGAGCGGACGCGGCGGTTGCCGAGATGATCGATATCGTCGATCTCACCCTTGCCGTCGCGCAGGTCGACCAGCGTCTTGATGACGGCCAGGATGTCTTCCTTGCGCAGCGTGCGATGGGTATCGGGCGCATCGAGCTCGAGGCGCATGTTCATCTTGACGCGGCCGACCGCGGAGAGGTCGTAGCGCTCGGAGTCGAAGAACAGCGACTGGAACATGGCCTGCGCCGAGTCCAGCGTCGGCGGTTCGCCAGGACGCATCACGCGATAGATGTCGAACAGCGCGTCCTCACGCGTCATGTTCTTGTCGGCATGCAGCGTGTTGCGGATGTAGCCGCCGATATTGACGTGGTCGATGTCGAGCAGCGGCAGCTCCTTGTAGCCCTGCTCGTTCAGCACCTTCAGGAGCTTCTCGGCGATTTCCTCGCCGGCTTCCGCGTAGATCTCGCCGGTCTTCGGATTGACGAGGTCCTCAGACACGTAGTTGCCGACCAGCTCCTCGTCCGACATGCGCAGCGCCTTCAGCCCCTTTTCCTGGAGCTGGCGCGCGGAGCGCACGGTGAGCTTCTTGCCGGCCTCGAGCACGACCTTGCCGGTGTCGGCATCGATCAGGTCGTTGACAGTCGAATAGCCGCGGAAACGGTTGGCGTCGAACGGCACGCGCCAGCCTTCCTTGGCGCGCTTGTAGATGATCTTCTTGTAGAAGGTCGACAGTATCTGCTCGCCGTCGAGGCCGAGCGCGAACATCAGCGAGGTCACGGGGATCTTGCGGCGGCGGTCGATGCGCGCGAACACGATGTCCTTGGCGTCGAACTCGATGTCGAGCCAGGACCCGCGATACGGAATCACGCGCGCGGCAAACAAGAGCTTGCCGGAGGAGTGGGTCTTGCCCTTGTCGTGGTCGAAGAACACGCCTGGCGAACGGTGCATCTGGGAGACGATGACGCGCTCGGTGCCGTTGACGACGAAGGTGCCGTTCATGGTCATGAGCGGGATATCGCCCATGTAGACGTCCTGCTCCTTGATGTCCTTCACCGACTTGGCGCCGGTCTCTTCATCGATATCGAACACGATGAGGCGCAGCGTCACCTTCAACGGCGCAGCGAAAGTCATGCCGCGCTGGCGACACTCGTCGACGTCGTATTTCGGCGGCTCGAATTCGTAGCGGACGAATTCCAGCATCGAGGTGCCCGAGAAGTCGGAGATCGGAAACACCGAGCGGAACACCGCCTGCAGGCCCTCGTCGAGACGGCCGCCAGCCGGCTCGTCCACCATCAGGAACTGGTCATAGGACGCCTTCTGAACCTCAATGAGGTTCGGCATTTCCGCAACTTCCTTGATGTGTCCGAAGAACTTGCGAACGCGTTTGCGACCGGTGAATGTCTGCTGCGCCATCGTGGCCTCTCGTTATCGTCGCCCTTGAGAGCGAACCTTCCGAAGCACGGCTGCCACCGTTCCCCGGGTTTGAATTTTCTTCCGTTTTCAGGGCCGAAAACGCAATTTCAGGGAACAAAAGTCCTGAATTTGTTCTTCAGACCTTCAGAACGCAAAACGACGCGCGGGGCGCACATGAGCGCACCGCCCGTCAGATCGATCTCGTCACGGACTGCAAAAGCCCGAAATTGCCTATTCTCCCAGCGACTTAGAAGGGGGTAATGCCGCCGTCCCCGCCTCATAGTCGTGTTTTCGTGCTGCCGCCCCGATATGGGATGACAATAGTGAAGATTCGAGGGTCAAGTCCCAGAATCCCCACAAATTTTCGTGTTCGACCCGCTCCAGGGCATCCCTTTTGCAAGCCTTGCAGTGGCCCGGATGAGCCGGCCGGCCGCTTTATCATTCGTCATGGCCGGGCTTGACCCGGCCATCCACGTCTTGGTGACCAGATCCCCGGATCGCGCTTTGCTTGTCCGGGGATGGAATTGAAGCAAGCTCCGCTTACTTCAATTCCACCTTCGCGCCAGCCTTCTCGAGCTGGGCCTTGATCTTGTCGGCCTCTTCCTTGTTCACGCCTTCCTTGACGTTCTTCGGAGCGCCTTCGACGAGGTCCTTGGCTTCCTTCAGGCCGAGACCGGTGATGGCGCGGACTTCCTTGATGACCTCGATCTTCTTGTCGCCGGCGGCAGCCAGCACGACCGTGAACTCGGTCTTCTCTTCCGCCGGAGCGGCAGCAGCGCCGCCGCCACCAGCCGGGCCGGCCACCGCGACTGCAGCGGCGGCCGAGACGCCCCACTTCTCTTCCAGGAGCTTTGCGAGTTCGGCCGCTTCGAGCACGGTGAGGCTCGAGAGGTCGTCGACGATTTTCTGCAAGTCAGCCATTGATCAGTTTCCTTGAATGTTTGGTTCGAACCAGGGTTTGAGATTTGCGAAGGGCGTCAGGCCGCTTCGCCCTTTGAGGCATGGGCCTGAATAACGCGCGCGAGCTTGGCCGCGGGCGCATTGGCAAGCTGAGCAAGCTTGGTCGCCGGCGCCACGATGAGGCCGACAATCTTGCCGCGCAGTTCGTCGAGCGAGGGCAGCGAGGCAAGCGCCTTAACGCCATCGACATTCAGGACGGTTTTGCCCATCGAGCCGCCGAGAATGACGAATTGCTCATTCGTCTTGGCGAATTCGAGGGCCACCTTTGGCGCCGCCACCGGATCCTTCGAAGTAGCGATCACGGTCGGCCCCTTCAGCAAGGGACCGATGGCAACGACATCCGTGCCTTCAAGAGCAATTTTGGCGAGACGGTTCTTCGCGACCTTTACCGATGCCCCCGCCTGCTTCATCTGCATGCGCAGCTTCTGCATCTGGGCCACGGTGAGGCCGGAATAGTGAGCCACGACCGCAACGCCCGTGGTCTTGAAGACCTCGTGGAGTTGTTCGACCGACTCTTTTTTTGCCGCTCGTTCCACAGCAAGCTCTCTCCGGTTGGCGGTCATCGCCACATGAGCGGGACCGCCGGGTTGCACCCATCGTCCCGCCCAAAACCTGACCTCTGGACCAAAAGTCCGTTAGGACACGCCGGGCACGACGACAATTTAGAAGCCTGCCCTCCCGCCGGCCCCTCATCGGGACCCTCGGGGTGTCGAGGTTCGAACCAAACCCGCTTCCCGCCGCCTGTTGGCGAACGCGGAAAGCAAAAATCCGGTCTTCACCCGTCTATGCAGGCTATACGATTAAGCCATTGAAGAAACTTACGTTTCCTCGCAGAGCGCCTGCAGTCTCGGACAGGATCGAGGCGATCCGGCTTTTCCCCGGAAAGCCCCCGCCCGCATCCGGCCAAAAGCGATGAGCTCTTTCCTCCCTTTTTCGAGCAACCTTGCGGATGTCTCGAAATGAGGAATGATCTCCTATCGCGTCGGGCTTTTGGAATGCGAGCACGGACGTGCCAGCGCCAGCCAGCACGTCCGGAAACGGCTGTTTAGCCGGTCTCGCCCGGCTTGCCAAGAGCAAAATTCAGACCAGTTCGCCGCAGGCACCCTCCACCGAAAAATTCCGGCGTTCCTTGTCACACAGCGCCAGGCCCGCTCGTCTGAACCGCAGGAGGTGCAGATGCAACGATGGATCGCAGCGATTCTGGGCGCGCACAACGCCGCCAACGGGCTGGCAATGCTGTTCGCCAGTTCCATCTGGTGGGCGAGCGTTCCCGGCGTACCCGATACCGGCCATTATAACCCACATTTTGTCCAGGACGTCGGCGCGGCATTCCTGGCATCGGGCCTCGCCTTGGCAGCGCGAGCCTGGCGTCCGGCCTATTGGCCGGCGGCGGTGGCCGGCGCCGGATTTCTCGTGCTGCACGGCCTCATCCATCTCGCGCTGATCGCCTCAGGGCATGACCACCGCGCCGCAGCCGATCTCGCGAGCGTCGTGCTGCCGTCAGCGCTCGCGCTCTATTCCGCTTTCCCAACCCGAGGAGAACACTATGCGTAAATTCATCGCACGCCGCATGCTGCGCGGCTTCAGCAAACGTTACGGCTATGACACGAGCTACACGGAAATGGTGCTCAAGGAGTCACCGGCCGCCTTCTTCAAATTCGCGCCCGTGATGAAGGCCTCCGCCCATCGCGAGGTGATTCCGGTGGAAACCAAGTTTGCCGCCAATATCACCGGCGCGATGGCGGAAGATTGCGGCCCGTGTACGCAATTGTGCGTCGACATGGCGCTGGAAGCGGGCATGGCTAAGGACCAGATCGAAGCGGTGCTTCGCCGCAACGTCGCGGCGATGAAACCAGACGTGGCGCTCGGCTTCCAATTCGCCGACGCCATCGTGAATCGTTCGATGGATGACGACAAATATCGCGACGCCGTTCGCGCCCGCTGGGGCGAAAAGGGCGTGATCGATCTCGCCATGACGCTGCAGATGGGCCGCATGTTTCCAATGATGAAGCTCGCGCTTGGCTATGCGAAGGAATGCCGCCGCGTCTCCGTGGCCGGCCACCAGATCGATGTCATCAAGCAGGCCGCGTGAAACTGATCCTCTCGCGCCGCATCGCGGCCGGCTGCTCGGGCTTGCCTATCGCATGCTCGGCAGCCGGAGCGAGGCCGAAGACGTGGTGCAGGACGCCTATCTTCGTTTTGCCGGCGCACAGGATGTCCGCAACAAGGAAGCTTTCCTTGTCACTGTTGTCACCAGGCTCTGTCTCGACCGGCTGAAGAGCGCGAAAGCGCAGCGCGAAACCTATGTCGGGCCGTGGCTTCCCGAACCCGTGTTCGACGCCGAGGGTCTTGCGGCAGACGCCGCCACGGAGCTTGCGGACGATCTCTCCTTTGCGCTGATGCTGGCGCTGGATCGGCTATCGCCGCTGGAGCGCGCGGCGTTCCTGCTTCACGACGTGTTCGACCGGCCATTTTCCGAAGTGGCGCACATGCTCGACCGCTCTGAGGCGGCTTGCCGACAATTGGCGGCGCGCGCCAGAAGGACGGTGCGCGACGAGCGCCCTGCTCCAAAGGCGGCACCGGACAGTCATGCGAGGCTGCTCGCCGCGTTCTGCGAGGCGGCGGCAAGCGGCGATGTCTCGACACTCGCCGGGCTGCTCCGCGAGGACGCAATTGCCATTACCGACGGTGGCGGCCGCAAGAGCGCGGCGCTGAACCCGATCAAGGGCGCGCAAAAGATCATCCGCTTCCTGCTCGGGATCATCGGCAAGAATGCAGGACACGACATTCGGCTCGTGCCGATGATGATCAACGGCACTGCCGGCGTCCTGCTCTACATGGACGGCGAGATCGATCACACGCTGAGCATCGCGATCGATGGCGACAGGATTGCCGCGATCTATCTGGTGCGCAACCCGGACAAGCTCCGCCACGCGCCGCAAGCCGCGCCCGGCGGGCCGCTCAGTTGACGGGATAGGCGAGCGGCTTGCCTTGGAAGAACGCGGTCAGATTGGCGAGCACGCAGTCCTGCATGTTGCGGTGCGATTCCTGTGTGTGGCCACCGGTGTGCGGCGTCAGCACGACGTTGGGGAGCGCGGTCAGCGCGTCCGGCGCGTGCGGCTCCCTGGCGTAGACGTCGAGGCCGGCGCCGGCGATGGTCTTGCTCTCGAGTGCTTCGACGAGAGCCTTTTGGTCGATCACCGAGCCGCGCGCGATGTTGATGACATAGCCGTCCTCGCCGAGCCGTTTGAGGATATCGGCGTTGACGACATGGTGGGTGTCGTCCCCTGCCCGCACCGCGATCATCAAGACGCTGCACCAGGCGGCAAGCGCCTCCAGACTCGGGTAATACTGATACGGCACGTCGCGGCGGCTGCGGCTGAAATAGCCGACCTCGGCCTCGAACGCGGCGACGCGCGCGGCGATCTTGCGCCCGATCTCGCCCATGCCGTAGACGCCGACCTTTCGCCCCGGCATCCCCGCCTGCGGACGCATCATCGGCGACGGCTTTGCCGCCGCCCAATCCCCGCCGCGCACGTAAGTGTCGAGCACCAGAAGACGCCGCGTCGCCGCCAGCATCAAGGTGACCGCGATATCGGCGACCGACGCCGCATTCGCGCCGGGGCTGTGGCCGACGGCGACCCTGCGCTCGGCGGCGGCCTTCAAATCCACGCCGTCATAGCCGGTGCCGTAGCAGACGATGGCGCCGAGCTTCGGCAGCATGTCCATCATCCGGCCCGGAAGCGGCGAGCCGCCGGCGGTGATCATCGCACGGATGCCCGCGAGCTGATCGGCGGAAAACATCTCGTTGGGCGGCTTTCCGCCGGCGTCGAGAAGATCGAATTTTTCGCCGATGCGCTGCATCAGGCTTTTGGGAAAGCGCGAAAAGACCAGGACTTTCTCGGGCATCGCTTGCGCCCTTTCACCTCAAAAACAAGGGGCGGAAGTGGTTGCCCAGTTCCGCCCCTCAATTCATTTCCCTTGCGCGAGCCTCAATTGAGCAGCGTGCTCGGCTCGACCTTCACGCCCGGTCCCATGGTGGAGGAGACCGCAACGCGCTGGATATAGGTGCCCTTGGCGCCTGCAGGCTTCGCCTTGGCGACCGCATCCGCGAGCGCCTTCACGTTGGCGACGAGCTTGTCCTCGGAGAATGATGCCTTGCCGACGCCGGCCTGTACGATGCCGGCCTTCTCGACACGGAACTCGACCGAGCCGCCCTTGGCGCCCTTGATCGCATTGGTGACGTCCATGGTCACGGTGCCGATCTTCGGGTTCGGCATCATGCCGCGGGGACCTAGCACCTTACCGAGACGGCCGACCAGCGGCATCATGTCGGGGGTGGCGATGCAGCGGTCGAAATCGATGTTGCCCGCCTGCACCTTCTCGACGAGGTCTTCGGCGCCGACGACGTCGGCACCTGCAGCCTTGGCTTCGTCCGCCTTGGCGCCGCGCGCGAACACGCCGACGCGCAGCGTGCGGCCGGTGCCGTTCGGCAGGTTGACCACGCCGCGGACCATCTGGTCGGCATGGCGCGGATCGACGCCCAGATTGAGCGACAATTCGATGGTCTCGTCGAACTTGGCGGTGGCGCGCGCCTTCACCAGCTTGACGGCTTCCTCGACGCTGTAGGCCTTGTCACGGTCCAGACCGTCCATCGCCTTCTTGTAACGTTTGCTGATCTTGGCCATGGCTTACCCCTTCACCTCGATGCCCATCGAGCGCGCGGCGCCCGCCACCATCGCCTCGGCGGACTCGATCGTGTCGCAGTTCAGGTCCGGCAGCTTGATCTCGGCGATCTTGCGAATTTGCGCCTTGGTGACCGAGCCGACCTTTTGCTTGTTCGGCGTACCTGAGCCCTTCTCGACCCCAGCCTCATTTTTGAGCAATACGGCGGCTGGGGGTGTCTTGGTTATAAAAGTGAACGACTTGTCACTGAAAATCGTGACTTCGACGGGCAGGATGGTATCCTGGCCCTGCGTTCGTGCGTTGAACTCCTTCACGAACGCCATGATGTTGATCCCCTGCGGGCCCAGCGCGGTGCCGACAGGAGGTGCCGGATTCGCGCGCCCCGCTGGAATCTGGAGCTTCACGAATCCCGTTACTTTTTTTGCCATTCGACTCCCTCTCGTTCGTCGTGCCTACGACTCCCACTGTTCTCTTAACGTCGGCGTGGTACCCGACGGACTACTCGGCGCGCACTCGCTTCGCTCGTGCGCGTTCCCTACTCCCAGCCAGCGATCACCGTCGTTTGAAGGCC
>NZ_DATGFH010000013.1:0-14693 GCF_035309285.1 Bradyrhizobium sp.
CGCAGCTCGCCTAAACTCCACTTGGACCGCTCTGAGCGCATTCTGGACTTACTGCACGCTTCTGCTCGCCGGTCGTCCTCAACAGCTGGCTCAACTGGGCTGATCGCAAGTTCTTGCCCAGCCTCGTCGAGCAGTTCGGCCGTGGACGATTTCGTAGGGTGGGCAAAGGCGCACTTGCGCCGTGCCCACCATTGTCACGGCAAGGAGGATGGTGGGCACGCTGACGCTTTGCCCACCCTACAAGGTCGCGTCGGACGGCTACGTCAGCGCCGCCTCTTCCGTTCGTGCTTCGCTGCTGTAGATCGCCAGGTCGCGCGAGCCGGAGAAGATCGCGCGCGGCTTCAGGCCGTAGAATCTGCGGATCGAATGGCTGAAATGGGTGGAATCGGGATAGCCGATGTCCTGTGCGAGATGGGCGAGGTTGAGGTCCTGGTTCGCGAAATGCAAAAGATGCCGCGCGCGCTTCCAGGCGCGGAACGAGCGGAAGGAGATGCCGGTCTCCTGCTTGAACAGATGCAGGAAGCGCGAGGCCGAGAGGCCTGCTTCCGCGGCGCAGATGTCCGCCGTCACCGGCTCGCCGGAAAACTTTCCGATTCGGATGATCGCCCGCACGATACGCGGATCGAGCTTGCGCTGCGGCAACGTCTCGCCAAAGCACATGCGGTCGAGCTCGGCAGAATCGATATCGGTGCGGCATTGCCGCGTCAGCAGCATTTCATAGGCGAGGCGAATGCGCTGGGCGAAGAAATCCCGCTCGATGCCCTGCAGCCGCTTCTCCCAGTCCTCGAAGGTGCCGTCGCGCACGCTTTCCGGCTCGATCGTGACGACGATGGCGGAGCGGTAATCGCTCGCGACGGTGTGCCGCACATTCGGCGCCACGGCGACGAGCTCGCCATAGGCCTCGCGGCCGTCGGCGGTCGTGAGCCAGAGTCCGCCGCGAAGCGCGACATAGACATGGAACGCGCCGGGGCAACGCTCGCGCGGCCTGCCGAGGAGTCCGGCGTAAAACACCCGCTCCGGCGTGATCAACATCAGATGGCCTGAACTCTTCGGCCTGTCGTCCATGGCTGTCTCCTCGCGCGGCTCTTGGGACCGCTTTCGATGGGTGCACCATAGCGCAAATTCGCGGCCTGTCATCAGCTGTCATTCCGGGGCGCGCGCAGCGCGAACCCGGAAACTCGAGATTCCGGGTTCGATGCTGTCGCATCGCCCCGGAATGACACAATTCAAATCACGCCCTTACCCTTGGCGCGACGTTCTGCTCGATCCCGGCCTTCCGCTCGGCCGCGACGGCCCGCCGGTATGCCTCGCGCTGGCGCACCCTGGCAAAATAGGCGGCGACGTTGGGTCCAAAATCCTTGGCAAGCCCGATGGAATCCGCAAGCCGCAGCGCATAGCCGATCACGATGTCGGCAGCGGTGAAGCGGCCGGCGCAAAGCGTCCCGGATTTTGCGGTCGCAGCCTCTACCGCGCGCAGGCGTCCCAGGAACCATTTCGCATAATCGGTCGCGACCTGCGGATTCCGGCGCTCCTCCGGCTCGAGCTGGCTGTAGCGGAGCACCAGCGTCTGCGGGAAGGTCAGCGTCGCGTCGGAAAAATACATCCAGTTCAGGAAAGCGCCGTAGTCCGGATCGTTTTCGTCCACCATCAGCGGCGTCGGACCATATTTGATGCCGAGATAGTGGCAGATGCCGGAGGATTCCGTCATTTTGGTCTCGCCGTCGATCATCAAGGGGATGGTGCCGAGCGGATTGAGCGCGAGATAGTCCTTCGCGAACACCCGCGGCGGGAATGGCAGCATCTTCAATTCGTAGGCGAGCCCCATTTCCTCCAGCATCCAGAGCGGACGGAAGGAGCGCGCGCCGTCGCAGTGATAGAGCGTGATCATTTACGCGTTCCCCTTCTTCGATCCGGGCAATGTGCCCATCATCTTGCATAACACCATCAGCATCACCTCGTCTGCGCCGCCGCCGATCGAGGTGAGCCGAGCGTCGCGATAGGCGCGGCTCACCGGCGTTTCGTTCATGTAGCCCATGCCGCCCCAGAATTGCAGGCACGCGTCGGTGAGCTCACGGCCGAGCCGGCCGGCCTTCAGCTTGGCCATGGTGGCAAGCCGCGTCACGTCCTCGCCCGCCACAAGCTGCTCGCCGGCACGATAGATCAGCGCGCGCAACAGCTCGACCTCGGTCTGAAGCTCCGCGAGGCGGAAATGCACCACCTGGTTATCGAGGATCGAGCCGCCGAAGGCTTTGCGGTTGCGGGTGTATTCAATGGTCTCGTTGATGATGTACTCGTGCGCCTTGAGGCAGGCCGCCGCACCCCACAGCCGCTCCTCCTGGAACTGGATCATCTGATAGGTGAAACCCTGGCCCTCTTCGCCGATGCGATTGCGCTTGGGCACGCGGACATTGTCGAAGAAGATCTGCGCGGTGTCGGAGGAGCGCATGCCCATCTTGTCGAGTTTTCGCGCGACTTGCACACCCTTGCTCTTCATGGGCACGCAAATCAGCGACTTGTTGCGATGGACCTGGCCGTCAGAGGTATTGGCGAGCAGGCAAATCCAGTCTGCCTGCGTGCCGTTGGTGGTCCACATCTTGCCGCCGTTGATGACGTAATCGCCGCCGTCGGAGCGGGCGCCGGTCTTGATCGACGCAACGTCGCTTCCCGCGCCGGGCTCGGAGACGCCGATGCAGGCGACCTGATCGCCCGCGATCGCAGGAGTGAGGAATTCGCGCCGCACCTCGTCCGAGCCGAACCGCGCCAGCGCGGGCGTTGCCATGTCGGTCTGCACGCCGATCGCCATCGGCACGCCGCCGCATCTGATGGCGCCGAGCTCTTCGGCCATCATCAGCGCGTAGGAGTAGTCGAGCCCCTGGCCGCCGAACGCGACCGGCTTGTTCAGGCCGAGGAAGCCGAGATTGCCGAGCTTTTTGAACAGCTCATGCGCGGGAAAGATGCCGGCGTCCTCCCATTCGTCGACGTGAGGGTTGATCTCGGTGGCGATGAATTTTTGCAGGGAGCGGCGCGGCTCGTCGTGGTCGGCGGTGAAGAGCATGTTGTCAATCTATCCTCGTCATTCCGGGATGCGCCGCAAGGCGCAGGCCCGGAATCCATAACCGCAGCCTGGGGTTATGGATTCCGGGCTCGCGAGTTTCACTCGCGCCCCGGAATGACGCGGAGTGAAGGGCACGATCACAACCCCATCTGCCTTGAGGCGAGGTCCTTCATGATCTCCTCCGTCCCGCCGCCGATCGCGTTGACCTTCACCTCGCGGTAGATGCGCTCGACCTTGATGCCGCGCATGAAGCCGGCACCGCCGAAGATCTGCACCGCTTCCGAGGCGCAGTAGGCCATGGTCTGGGTCGCCTGGTTCTTCATCATACAGATTTCGGCGACCGGACTTTCGCCTTGTCCGAGCCGCCACGCCAGCATTTCCAGCATCGCCTGAGACGCCGCGACGCGCTGGGCCATGTCGACCAGCTTGTGGCGGATCACCTGATGCTGCGCGATCGGCTTGCCAAAGGTCTTGCGCTCCTTGGCGTAGGCGATCGCTTCGTCAAGACAGACGCGGGCGTAAGCCGTGCAGCTTGCCGCCATGCCCATTCGCTCGCTGTTGAAATTGTGCATGATCAGCTTGAAGCCATGGCCTTCCTCGCCGATCAGGTTCTCGACCGGCACGCGGCAGTCGTCGAAATGCAGCGTCGCGGTATCGGAAGCCCACCAGCCCATCTTCTTCAGCTTGGTGCGCGAGAGCCCCGGCGTGTCGCCTTCGATCAGGAGCAGGCTGACGCCGCTCGCACCTTCGCCGCCGGTGCGCACTGCAACGGTCAGATAATCGGCGCGGACGCCCGAGGTGATGAAGGTCTTCTCGCCGCTGACGATATAATGGTCGCCGTCGCGGCGGGCTTTTGTGCGCAAGTTCGCCACATCGGAGCCGCCGCCGGGCTCGGTGATCGCAAGCGCGGAGATCTTGCGCCCAGCGAGAACCTCCGGCAGCACGCGCGCCTTGACCTCGGGACGCGCGGCGCGCGCGATCGGCGGCGAGCCGATGGTGTGGCTCATCAGGCTCGCGCTGACCGCGCCGGCGCGCGCGAGCTCCTGGCTCGCCACGATCTTCATGAACTGATCGGCGGGCACGCCGCCATACTCCTCGGGAAAGCCGAGACCCAACAGGCCGATTGACGCCGCCTTCGCGTAGAGCGCGCGCGGAAATTCGCCGGCCTCATCCCATTCATGCGCGAACGGCTCGATCTCGTTGCCGACGAATCGGCGCATGAGCTCGCGAAAGGCTTCATGCTCGGCGGTATAGAATGGGCTTTTCATATCGTGTTTTCCGAGAGCGGTACGCCGCAAGATGGCGGCAAGTTTCCGCGCCAACTTGCGTCCAGTCGCTGCGTTATTCCACGCAGCGGGTAAAACGAGGAGCGATCGCGTAAAGCAAGGATAACATACGACCAGCGCGCTTGCGCGCGCCCAAAAGTCCGACTACCGGGAGAGAGCGGAGTTGGGCATGGTGCCGCCCACCAGAGTCGAGCAAGGGACAAGGCGGCATTGACCGCCGATTGCGGAGGACATGTTGGCCGTTCGCTACTACGACTGGATCGCGCATTTCGGCCGCCGCACGCCGGACAAGATTGCCGTGGTCGACCTCGCGAGCGAACGCCGTTTCACCTACAGAGAATTCGACGGGCGGATCTCGCGGCTTGCGACGCATCTCTCGCATCAGCTCAAGGTCGCGCGCGGCGATCGCGTCGCCGTGCTGGCGCTGAACACCACCGACACGCTCGAAGTCCAGTTCGCCTGCGGCAGGCTCGGCGCGGTGTTCCTGCCGCTCAACACGCGGCTTACCGTTCCCGAGCTCGGGTTCATCGTCGGCGACGCCGCGCCGAAGGTGATGGTCCATGACGGCGATCTCGCCGAGACGGCGCTTGCCGTTGCGAAATCATGCAACATCGAGTCCGTGCTACGGCTCGGGCCGAATGGCTCGTACGAGGCCGCGATATCCGTCGCGAAGCCGCTTCAAGCGATCGAGCCGGTCACGCTCGATGACATCTCGACCATCATGTACACCTCGGGCACGACCGGCCAGCCCAAGGGCGCCATCATCACCCACGGCATGACGTTCTGGAATTGCGTCAATCTCGGCGGGCCCGCCTACATCACGCCGTCGTCGGTGCTGCTCACGGTGCTGCCGCTGTTCCATACCGGCGGACTCAATTGCTACACCAACCCCGTGCTGCATGTCGGCGGCACTGTCCTGATCATGCGCGCGTTCGATCCGGGATTGGCGCTGAAGCTGATCAGCGATCCCGCGCACGGCATCAATGTCTTCTTCGGCGTGCCCTCGATCTACCAGTTCATGGCGCAGCATCCGGACTTTGCGACGTCCGATTTCAGCCGGCTCGTCATCGGCGGGGTCGGCGGCGCGCCGATGCCGGTGCCGCTGCTGGAAGTCTGGGAAAGCCGCGGCGTGGCGCTGCAGCAGGGCTATGGCATGACGGAAACGTCGCCGGCGGTGCTGGCGCTCGATCGCGAGGACGCCGCGCGCAAGGCGGGCTCGGCCGGCAAGCCGGTGCTGCACACCGAGGTGCGCGTGGTGCGCCCCGACGGCACCGACGTCGCGGTGGGCGAGCTCGGCGAGCTTTGGGTCAGGGGGCCGAACGTCACGCCCGGCTACTGGAACCGGCCCGACGCAAACCAATCTTCCTTCACCGACGGCTGGCTGCACACCGGCGATGCGACGCGCGTCGACGAAGAAGGCTTCTACTACATCGTCGACCGCTGGAAGGACATGTACATCTCGGGCGGCGAGAACGTCTATCCGGCCGAGGTCGAGAATGTGCTGCACCAGATTGCGGCGATCGCCGAAGCGGCCGTGATCGGCATCGGCGATCCGCAATGGGGCGAGGTCGGCATGGCGATCATCGCTCTCAAGCCCGGCCAGCAGCTCAACGAGGCCGACATCCACGCGCATTGCGCCAAAAACCTCGCGCGCTTCAAATGCCCGCGCGTGATCCGCTTCGTCGATGCCTTGCCGCGCAACGCCACCGGCAAGATCCACAAGCCGACCCTGCGGAAGACTTTTTCAGTACCCGCGGCGACTGACATCGCCACGGCCAAAGCGTCGTAAGTCCAAAGTCTCTGTAAGTCCAACCTCCAGCCATGGGAAAAACCAAGGGAATGCTCTCGATGAAGAACAAGAAACTGAACAACAAGAAACTGCAACTTTTCGCGGCCGCGGCTGCCTTCTCGCTGCTGGCCACCCAAAGCGCATTGGCGCAGAAGAAATACGATACCGGCGCCTCCGACACCGAAATCAAGATCGGCAACGTCGAGGCCTATTCGGGACCGGCCTCCGCCTACGGCATCATCGGCAAGACCGAGGAAGCCTATTTCAAGATGATCAACGACAATGGCGGCGTGAACGGCCGCAAGATCAATTTCATCTCCTATGACGACGGCTACTCGCCGCCGAAGACGGTGGAACAGATCCGCAAGCTGATCGAGAGCGACGAGGTGCTGTTCGTGTTCAACGCGCTCGGCACGCCGACCCAGTCCGCCGTGCAGAAATACCAGAACACCAAGAAGGTGCCGCAGCTTTTCGTCGCCACCGGCGCCAGCAAGTGGAACGACCCGAAGCACTTTCCGTGGACCATGGGCTTCCAGCCGAGCTACCGCGCCGAGGCGCGAATCTTCGCGAAGTACATTTTGAAGGAAAAGCCGAACGCCAAGATCGCGGTGTTCTATCAGAATGACGATTTCGGCAAGGACTACGTCACCGGCCTCAAGGACATCTTCGGCGAGAAGGCAAAAGAGCTGATCGTGGCGGAAGAGAGCTACGAGACCACCGAGCCCTCGATCGACAGCCACATCGTCAAGCTGAAGGGCACCGGCGCCGACGTCCTGGTCGACAGCACGACGCCGAAATTTGCCGCCCAAACCATCAAGAAGATGGCGGAGCTTGAATGGAAGCCGATGCACCTGTTGACCGACGTGTCGATCTCGATCGGTGCTGTCATGAAGCCGGCCGGATTGGAGGCCTCCGAGGGTATCCTGTCGGCGGGGTACCTGAAGGATGCCTCCGACCCGCAATGGAAGGGCGATGAGGGCATGAAGAAGTTCGTCGCCTTCGCGGACAAGTACATGCCGGGCGCCAATCTTTCCGACGCCAACCTGGTCTATGGGTACGCGGCGGCAGAGACCATGGTGCAGGTTCTCAAACAGTGCGGCGACGACCTGACGCGGGCGAACGTGATGAAGCAGGCGGCGTCCCTGAAGGACTTCGCCCCCGACACCCTGCTGCCGGGTATCAAGGTCAACACGGGCCCGACCGACTTTGCCCCGATCGAACAGCTGCGGATGATGCAGTTCAAGAACGGCAAGTGGGACTTCTTCGGCGACGTTATCAGCGCCGAGGTCGGCGGCTAAGCCTCCCCGCGATCCCATTCGAAAAGTTCGAAATCGCCCCGAGAGGGGCGATTTCTTTTTTGGCCGTTCGCCATGGCCGGGCCAAAGCGCGAAACGCGACCTTTGCGCCTGTTGTCCCGGCCATCCCCGTCCTATCTGTTAGCTTGAAGGCATGAACGCCCGGTATGGACCGGGCATGACCAGGACGAGGCAGCGGCATCGCCATGATGGGTTCCCAGATGCAATATTTGCCGCTGACGCCGGCCCTGTTTTCAGTGCTGGCGCTGCTGTTCGTCGTGCTGATCATCCTGATCCAGCTCCGTGTCCTGCGCTATGCCTATATGAAGCTCGGCGTCGGCCCCGGCGCGGCGCTGCTCCTGCTGTTCGGCTCACTGATCGGCAGCTATTTCAACATCCCGATCACGGTCCTGCCCGGCCACTCCGTCCGCAGCGGCGAGATCGTCGATTTCTTCGGCATGCGTTATGTGGTTCCGATGGTGACGCAATGGCCGGGCACGGTGCTCGCGGTCAACGTCGGGGGCGCCGTCATTCCGACCCTGATGTCGACCTATCTGGTGCTGCGTTATCAGCTCTGGGTCAGGGCCGCGATTGCGGTCGCCGTGATCGCGGTGGTGATCCATTCGATGGCGACGCCGGTTCAGGGCGTCGGCATCGCCGTGCCGGTGTTCGCGCCGGTCGTGGTCACCGCGATCCTCGCCTTCCTCTTGTCGCGCGAATATGCGGCGCCGCTCGCCTATATCGGCGGTTCAATGGGCACGCTGGTCGGCGCCGACCTCACCAACCTCGACAGGATCACCGGGCTCGGCGCGCCCGTGGCCTCGATCGGCGGCGCAGGAACATTCGACGGCATTTTCCTCACGGGCATCCTCGCCGTGCTGCTTGCCGGCCTCGCCTCGCCCTCGCGCCCGCGGCCGGTCTGGTAGCAGGCCTCGCAAGGGATCATGACGCCCATCCGGCGGCATCGGTTGCCACTCCGATGATTGGATCATAATAAGGATAAAAATCCGCGTGCCGCGGCTCTTGTCCGCCACGCGGAAAAACGAAAAAACGAAAAAGGGTCAGGAATACGCCGATGGAAGCACAGGTCAGCCCCGCATCACACTTGTCCGCCAAATGGTCGCCGGCGCCTGATGCGAGTCACGTCATCAAGAGCATCCATGCGATGCTGCATCCGCGCAACATCGTGCTGGTCGGGGCGACCGACAAGCCCGGCAACTACGCCGAGCGCATCTGGAACAACCTGATCAAGTACAAATACAGAGGCGGCCTGTTCCCGGTCAACGCCAAGCGCGAGACGATCTGGGGCGTGCCCTGCTACGAGGATTTCGCGAGCCTGCCTGAAAGGCCCGATCACGTGCTGGTGCTGGTGCCGGCGCGCTTTGCCGTGCAGGTGATCCGCGACGCGGCCGCGGCCGGCGCGCGCTCGGCGACCATCGTCACCTCGGGCTTCGCCGAATTGCAGGACGAGGACAGCCAGCGGCTGGCGGTGGAATTGCAGGAGGCCGTGCGCGAGACCGGCATGGCTGTCACCGGGCCGAACTGCCTCGGCAATTTGAGCGCCGGCGAAAACATGTTCACCAATATCGACGATCGCATCATCACGATGGAAGCGGGCGCGGTCGCCATCGCCGGCCAGTCGGGCGCCATCGTGATGGCGATCCGCCAGGCGCTGGAGGATCGCGGCGTCGGCGTCGGCTACATGGTGACGACCGGCAACGAGGCCGGCCTCGAAACGCCCGACCTGATGAGCTATTTCGCGGCCGATCCGCAGATCCGCGTCATCGTGGTCTATCTCGAGGGCGTGCGGAACACCAAGGCGTTTCGCGACGCCTGCAAGGCCGCGCGCGCGGCCGGAAAGCCGGTGATTGCGCTGAAGCTTGGCGCCTCCGAAGGCGGCCGCGCCGCGGCGATGGCCCACACCGGCGCGCTCGCCGGCTCGATCGAGACCTTTGACGCGATCTCGACCCGCGAGGGCGTGATCCGGGTGCGCGGGCTCGACGAACTGATCGAGACCGCCGAATGCTTCGTCCATTCCGCCGTGCCGAAAGGCAATCGCCTCGCCGCAGTGACGCTGTCCGGCGGCAAGCGCGGGCTCCTGCTCGATGCCTTCTATTCGGCTGGGCTGAGCTTTGCGCCGTTGAAGCAGGACGCGACCGACAAGCTTGCGAAAATGCTGGGCCCGGGCTCGATCGTCGGCAATCCGCTCGACGCCGGCTTTGCCGCCGTCGTCGATCCCTCCGTCTACATGCAGTCGATCAAGATCATGATCGACGATCCCGACACCGACATCGTCATCATCGATTCGGAGCTGCCGAAGGCGCCGCATGAGCTGCGCGAGCGCAACCTGCGCATCGTCAACGAGATGGCGGGCGGCGGCGGCAAGCCCGTGATCTATATCAGCGCGATGTCGATCGGCTTCACGGAGTTCACCAAGGCTCTGCGCAAGTCGCTGCCGCACATCACCGTGATGCAGGGCATGGACCGCGCGGTGACCGCGATCAAGTCGCTGATCGAGTATGCGAACCTGCGCAAGGAAGTGCCCGACATCGTCTCGAGCTCGACGAAATCCGCGCGTGCGGTGCTGGAAAAGACGCTGAAGAACGCCAACGGCGCGGCGCTCGACGAAGTCTCCTCCAAGACTTTGCTGAAAGCCTACGGCATTCCCATTTCGAAAGAGGCCATCGCGCAGACCGCTGCAGAAGCCGTCAACATTGCCAGGACAATCGGCTTTCCCGTCGTTGCAAAAGTCGTCAGCGCCGACATCCTGCACAAATCCGACATCGGCGGTGTCGTGCTGAATCTCAATACCGCCGCGGACGTGAAGAAGGCTTTCAATGACATCACCGCGCGGGTGAAGAAGCTGAAGGGCAAGCCGAAGCTCGAAGGCATCCTGATCGCGCAGCAGGTCAAGGCCGATCTCGAACTCGTGGTCGGCGCGTCGCTGGATGCCGAGATGGGGCCCGTGGTGCTGTTCGGCACCGGCGGCGTCGACATCGAATTGATGAAGGATGTGGCGCTTGCCGGCGCGCCGCTGGATGCGGCCGAGGCAAAGGCTCTGATCTCCCGGACCAAGGCCGGCGTCAAGATCAAGGGTTACCGCGGCAAGCCGGCGCTGCATGAAGCATCTGTGGTGAAGGCCCTCGTCGGCCTGTCCAATCTGATCGCGGACGCCGGCAACCGCATCGCCTCGATCGATGTCAACCCGTTCTTGATCAACCCCAGAACGGGCGTCGCGGTCGACGCGCTGATCGTCCTCAACAACGAGGCCGCCAGAAGCGCCGCGGGCCGTTAAGGAATTGCCGGACTGACGACTTTTTGAGCAGGCCTATAGGCCGAAGGTCGCAAGGGCTCCTCTTGGCAAACACAAACAGGAAAGGCTACGGTTGGCTCCATAAGGCGTCACAGAATGCCGCCAAAAGACACAGTCACCTTCCGGAGGACCGCATGCCCTTCTCCGCCATTGCCGTAGCGCAATCGGCGTCCGCATTATAAACGTAGCCAGCAATCAGACGCCGATCTGGATCGAATCCTCGATCCCATGACCGGCGTTAATGCTATAATGGCGCACACGCCTTTCATTCAACGAAGGAGAGCGGCCAGGCAGGCCGCCGCCAGCAAGGCATCGCAGAATGCCGCCCAACCAAGAGCCTGCAACCTGCGGATCGCTTCTCGATCCAGCAGGAAATCGGTTCACGAACAGCGTCCTAAAAAGAGACACCCGGGAGATCTGAAATGCCAAGGAATCGGTTTTTGCTCAATCGTCGCACACTCATCAAATCCAGCCTCGTCCTTGGCGCAAGCCAGGTGATTGGCGCCCCCTTCGTCGTCAAGTCGCTTGCCGACGAACCCGTCAAGATCGGGATGGTCAATCCCTTGACCGGCGTCCTGGCGGCATTGGCGCAGAGCGAAGTTGACGGCGCCAAATATGCGGAGGCCGAAATCAACAAGAAGGGCGGAATCCTGGGCCGCCAGGTCCAGCTCCTGATCGAGGATTCCGCCAACGACGTCGGCACCGGAGTCCAGAAGACCCGCAAGCTGATCGACCGCGACAACGTCGCGGTGATCCTCGGCGACGTCAACTCCGGCATCGCCTATGCGATGTCGCAGGTGACCAATGAAAAGAAGATCTTCCACATCGTGCCCGGCGGCCACACCGATCCGATCACCGGCACGAACTGCAAGTGGAACGTCTTCCGCATCTGCAATACCACTTCGATGGACGCCAACGCAGTCACACCCGAACTGGTGAAGAAGTTCGGCAAGAAATGGTTCTTCATCACGCCCGACTATGCGTACGGTCACAGCCTGCAGGATGCCTTCGTCAAGGCGCTGACCAAGGCCGGCGGGACCTACGAGGGCGACATGCTGCCGATCAACGCCACGGACTTCTCCGCCACGCTGATCAAGGCCAAGGCCTTCAAGCCCAACGTGCTGCTCAACAACATGGGCGGGCTGACGCAGATCAATTGCATGAAGCAATTCACCCAGTTCGGCATGCAGAAGGACATGGCGCTCGGCGGCGCGCTTTTCGAGCTGGAGACGGTGAAGGCGCTGCAGCCGGAGGCGCAGGCGGGTTGGTGGGACATGGAGTGGTGGTGGAACCAGCCCAATGTGCCGGAGGTCGTCAAGTTCGTGGCCGATTACCGCGCGGCTACCAAGAAGACGCCGTCGGCGCGGGACTGGTTTGGATACGTGTCCATGCACTCGGTGCGCCTCGCGGCGGAGAAGGCCAAATCACTCGAAGGCCCGAAGCTTGCGATGGCCATGGAGGACATGGAGCTGCCTCCCGACGTGGCGCTGCAGGCGGGCAAAGTTCGCTATCGCGCGGGCGACCACGAGCTGATGCCCAGCATCTTCGTCGGCGAGGTGCACCCACCGAAGGCGGGCCCAGACGACGTGTTTACGATCGCCGAGGCGGTGCCGGGCGACACGGCCGCGGGACCGGTCGCGGACACCGGCTGCAAGATGACGCATCCGGCCTGAGCCGGCGCTGACATCCGTGCCTCCGCCGCGCGGCCTCGGGCCCGCGGCAGAGGCAACGGGTGGCGGTTGATCGGACCCTGCAAGAAGGCGCCCGATGTTCACCCTCATCCTCTACAACGTCACCAACGGGCTGATGCTCGGCGCGTTCTACGTGCTGATGGCGCTGGGCCTGTCGCTGATCCTCAATCTCAGCAACGTCATCAATTTCGCGCACGGGAACTTCCTGGCGTTCGGCGCCTATATGGCACTCGAGCTCACGAAGGTGGTGGGATTCTGGGGCGCGTTCCTGATCGCGCCCTTGCTGACGGCGGCGGTCGGCGTGGTGGTCGAGCTGCTGATGCGCTTCGTCTACCGGCGCGACCCCGTCTACAGCCTGCTGCTGACCTTCGGTCTCGCCTTCGTCATGCAGGGCGTCATGCTGTGGTGGTGGGGGCCGTCACCCCAGGAGATGCACATGGTGCCGGCGCTCGAGGCGCCGATAAGCTCCGACCTGTTCTTCATCACGTGGTACCGCGTCTTCATGGTGGCGATCGTGATCGTCACCGTGATCGCCGTCTTCGCCTTCCTGCGGTACACGCGGGTCGGCCTGCGCATCCGCGCGGGGACCCTCGATCTCGATACCGTGGCGGCGCTCGGCGTCAACGTGAAGCTGCTCCGCACCTTCAACTTCACCGTGGGTTGCCTGCTCGCGGGGCTGAGCGGCGTGCTCGCGACCGGCGCGATCGGCATCAATCCCAATATGGGCGATGACCTGCTGATGCCGAGCTTCATCGCCATCATCATCGGTGGCGTCGGCAGCCTCACCGGCACGCTGCTGGGTGGATTGCTGATCGGCGTCACGGCGGCGCTCACGGCCGCGATCTATCCGGCCGCCAGCGAGGTCGTGATCTTCGTGATGCTGGTCGTGGTGCTGCTCATTCGGCCGCGCGGGCTGATGGGCGAGGAAGGGATGCTGTCGTGAGCACGGCCATTGTTGCCGCCGCGGCCGAGCAACCTGCCTATCGGCGTTGGCTGCCGGTCGCGATCATGTGGCTCGCCCTGATCACGGTGCCCGCGTGGTTCCCCTTGATGGGCGGCTATACGGCGCTCGCCGCCAACGTGCTGGTGTTCGGCCTCGCCGCCATGGGGCTCAACATCCTGCTGGGCTTCACAGGCGTGTTGAGCTTCGGCCATGCCGCCTACTTCGGACTCGGCGCCTACGGCACGGGCCTCATGCTGAAGTACGTCGCGCCCAGCACGCCGCTCGCCATGCTGGCGGGCATCCTGCTCGGCGGGCTCGGCGGAACGCTGTTCGGCCTGCTGATCGTCCGGCGGCGCGGCGTCTATTTCGCCATGTGCACCATCGCCTTCGGGCAGATCTTCTACTACATCGCCTACAAGTGGAACGACTTCACCGGTGGCTTCGACGGATTGCGCGGCTTCCATCGCGAGCCCATCGGGTTGGGCGCGCTGAGCTTCGACATCACGGACGGCACCCGCTTCTACTATTTCACCGTGGTGGTGTTCACGCTCGCCGTCGCCCTCATGAGCTTCCTGCTGCGCTCGCCCTTCGGGCGCACATTGCGGGCGATCCGCGAGAACGAGCGCCGGGCGCGCTTCCTCGGCATTCCCGTCGAGCGGCACATCTGGCTCTCCTTCTCGATCTCCTGCTTCTTCACCGCGCTCGCCGGCACGCTCTACGCGCTCCTCAATAATTTCGCCGATCCGCTGGCACTGCACTACTCGCTCTCCGGGTTCTTCGTGATCATGGCGGTGCTGGGCGGCATGCGATCGTTCTGGGGACCCTTGCTGGGCGCGGTGGTGTTCGTGGTGCTGCGGGATTTCCTCTCCTCGGCTCTGCCGACAGAATGGATGGCGTTCCTGGGCGCCATCTTCATGCTCTCGGTGCTGTTCTTTCCGCGGGGCATGCTGGGCATGCTGAAGCGGCGGGGCGTGGAGTGACCATGCTCGAGGTGCGCAAGGTCTCCAAGAACTTCGGCAGCCTGGTCGCCGTGCAGAACGTCTCGCTCAATGTCCAGCCGGGCGAGCTCCGGGCGATCATCGGGCCCAACGGCGCCGGCAAGACGACCTTCTTCAACATGATCAGCGGCTATTTCCCGCCGAGCTCCGGCACCATCATCTTCGACGGGCAGGACGTCTCGCGCGTCCCGGCGCACCGCCGGGTCGGGCTCGGGATGGCCCGCACCTTCCAGATCACCGAGATCTTTCCCGAGCTCACCGTCCACGAGAACGTGCTGAGCGCCGCCGAGGTGGCGGCGGGTCAAAGCCTGCACATGTGGACC
>NZ_DATGFH010000014.1:0-95970 GCF_035309285.1 Bradyrhizobium sp.
GGGTCAAGCCCGGCAATGACAAGGCTTTTGATAATTGGGACCAGAAGGGCTGACATTCGCTCTCGCCGTCGCTATATCCACCGCGCCCGGCACGTCCGGGCTTTTGGCGTTGGACTGGAAGCAAAGAGATGACGGGATCGACGAGATCGAGCCATGGGTTGGAAGAACGCCGCAAGCGGCTTTTGTTCCGCTGCTGGCACCGCGGCACACGCGAGATGGATTTGATCCTTGGCCGCTTTGCGGATGCCGAGATCGCAACGCTTTCCGAGCAAGAGGTGAATCAGCTCGAGGCCCTGATCGAGGTGCCCGATCCCGACCTCTATGCCGCCCTGACCGGCGACAAGCCGCTTGCGGCGGACTATGCGGGCACGCTGTTCGACCGCATCAAGGCCTTCCGCGCCGTGGATCTCGCATGAAACCTCAAGTCAAATCTCCGGCCGAGCTGTTGGCACCAGGCCATGTACTGACGCTTGCCAATGTCGCGGAAGGTGCGGAAGGGCTTGTCATCTCCGACCTCGCGCGCGCGATCGCCGCAAGGCCGAAGAAGCCCGCGATCAGTCTTGCCGCGGTCTGCCGCGACGGGCCACGCATGCAGCAATTGGCGCGGGCGCTCGAATTTTTCGCGCCCGATTTGCCGGTCCTGCAGTTTCCGGCCTGGGACTGCCAGCCCTACGATCGTGTCTCGCCGCATGGCGGTATCCTCGCGCAACGTCTGACCACGCTCGCGCGGCTCTCGCGCCTCACCGGCAGCGAGAGGCCGCTGATCGTGCTGACTACGGTCAACGCGATCGTACAGCGCGTCCCCGCGCGTGAGGCGGTTGCGGCGCAGGCATTGTCGGTCGCGCCCGGCCAGGTCGTGCCGATGGATTCGATCGTCGCCTGGCTCGAGCACAACGGCTACACGCGTTCCTCGACTGTGCGCGAGCCCGGCGAATACGCCGTGCGCGGTGGTATCCTCGATCTCTTTCCGGCCGGGCTCGATCAGCCTGTACGTTTCGATTTCTTCGGCGACTCGCTCGAGTCGATCCGCTCCTTCGATGCCGAGACCCAGCGCACCCTCCTGGACATGCGCTCGCTCGATCTGGTGCCGATCTCGGAATTCCAGCTCGTCACCGAGACCATCCGCCGCTTCCGCATGGGTTATGTCGCCGAGTTCGGCGCGCCCGACCGCGACGACCAGCTTTACGAGGCGGTCACCGGGGGCCGCCGCTATCCCGGCATGGAACATTGGCTGTCGCTGTTCCAGGAGCGGATGGACACGCTGTTCGACTACCTCGGCGACGCGCCGATCGCGATCGAGCCGCTAGGCGAGGACGCCGCGCGCGAGCGTTTCAAGCAAATCACCGACTATTACGACGCGCGGCGCGAGGCGATGGAGCATCCCGGCGGCGGCGCGATCTACAAGCCGCTTCCGCCGGACCGGCTTTATCTCACCGAGGACGAATGGAAGACGCGTCTCGGCGAGAGCTCGCTGACGCGGTTTACGCCCTTTGCCGTGCCCGGGGGTGCCAACGTGTTCGATGCCGGCGCGCGGCAAGGCCGCAACTTCGCGCCGGAACGCAACGACAGCAATGTCAACGTGTTCGAGGCCGTCGTGGCGCATGTCCACGCGTTGCAGGCCCAGCGCAAGAAAGTCGTGGTGGCGCTATGGAGCGAGGGCTCGCGCGACCGCATGGCGAGCATGCTGCGCGACCACAAGCTCGCCAACGTCACCTCAGTCAATTCCTGGCGCACGGTTCAGGCAACCCCGCGCAACGAAGCCATGCTGGCGGTGCTCGGCATGGAGTCGGGTTTCGAGACCGACGATGTCGCCGTCATCAGCGAGCAGGATATTCTCGGCGACCGTCTGGTGCGGCCGCGCAAGGCGAGCCGCAAGCTTGAGAATTTCATCTCGGAAGTGACCAGTCTCACCTCGGGCGATCTCGTTGTGCATGTCGAGCACGGCATCGGCCGCTTCATTGGGCTGCAGACGCTGGAAGTGTCCGGCGCGCCGCATGACTGTCTTGAGCTGCATTATGCCGCCGAGACCAAGCTGTTCCTGCCGGTCGAGAACATCGAGCTGCTTTCCCGCTATGGCTCCGATAGCGCCACTGTCGAGCTTGACCGGCTCGGTGGCACCGGTTGGCAGACGCGCAAGGCGAAACTCAAGAACCGCATCCGCGAGATCGCGGGCGAATTGATCAAGATCGCTGCCGAGCGCATGTTGCATGAGGCGCCGAAGACGCCGGTGCAGGCCGGCGTCTACGACGAGTTTTGCGCGCGGTTTCCTTATGAGGAAACCGAGGACCAGTTGTCCGCGATCCAGTCGACCTTGAAGGACCTCGAAGTCGGCCGTCCGATGGACCGGTTGATCTGCGGCGACGTCGGCTTCGGCAAGACCGAGGTGGCGCTGCGCGCTGCCTTTGCGGTCGCGCTGGACGGCAAGCAGGTCGCCGTCGTGGTGCCGACCACGCTTCTGGCGCGCCAGCACACCAGGACCTTCATCGAGCGCTTCAAGAGCTTCCCGGTGAAGGTCGCTCAGGCTTCGCGCCTGGTCTCGGCTAAGGAACTGACGCAGGTCAAGAAGGGACTCACCGACGGCTCGATCGACATCGTCGTCGGCACCCATGCGCTGTTGGGCAAGGCGATCAAGTTCCGCGACCTCGGCCTGCTCATCGTCGACGAGGAGCAGCATTTCGGCGTCAGTCACAAGGAGCGGCTGAAACAGCTTCGCGCCGAAGTGCATGTGTTGACGCTGAGTGCCACGCCGATCCCGCGTACCCTCCAACTTGCGCTGACCGGCGTGCGCGAGCTCTCGATCATCGCCTCGCCGCCGGTCGATCGCCTCGCCGTGCGCACGTTCGTCGCCCCGCACGATCCCCTGATGATCCGCGAGGCGCTGCTGCGCGAGCGCTACCGCGGCGGCCAGGCGTTCTACGTCGTGCCGCGGATCGAGGACCTCGCCGGCGTGAAGGACTTCCTCGACAAGAACGTGCCGGAGATGAAGGTCGCGGTCGCACACGGCCAAATGGCGCCGACCGTGATCGAGGACATCATCTCGGCCTTCTACGACGGTAAATACGATATCCTGCTCTCGACCACGATCGTCGAATCCGGCCTCGATATTCCCAACGCCAACACGCTGATCGTGCATCGCGCCGACATGTTCGGCCTTGCGCAGCTTTACCAGCTCCGCGGTCGCGTCGGACGCTCGAAACTGCGCGCCTATGCGCTGTTCACGCTGCCGGCGCAGCAGAAGATCACGGTGCAAGCCGAGAAGCGGCTGACGGTGTTGCAGTCGCTGGAGACACTGGGCGCCGGCTTCCAGCTCGCTTCCCACGACCTCGACATCCGCGGCGCCGGCAACCTGCTCGGCGAAGAGCAGTCCGGCCATATCAAGGAAGTCGGCTTCGAGCTGTATCAGTCGATGCTGGAAGAGGCGATCGTGAACCTCAAGGCCGGCGTCGCCGAGCCTGCCGCCGACCGCTGGTCGCCGCAGATCACGATCGGCATGCCCGTGCTGATCCCCGAGGATTACGTTGCCGACCTGCCGGTGCGGCTGTCGCTCTACCGGCGGCTCGCCGATCTCGACACCGACGAGGAGATCGACAATTTCGCGGCGGAGCTGCGCGATCGCTTCGGCGTGCTGCCGGACGAGGTGCGCTATCTCTTCAAGGTCGCTGCGATCAAGGCCTATTGCCGCCGCGCCAATGTCGAGAAGGTCGATGCCGGGCCGAAGGGCGCCGTCATCACCTTCCGCGACAACAGCTTTGCTCATCCCGACCGGCTGGTGTTCTTCATCAAGCGGCACGGCCAGGCTGCAAAAGTGCGGCCTGACATGAAGGTGGTGTTCTTCCAGGATTGGGAGACGCCGGAAGAGCGGATCGCCGGCACCACCGAGATTCTGCGTCAGCTCGCCAATCTCGCCGAGAACAAGAAGGCGGCTTAGCGCATGATCCGGAAAAGTGCGTAGCGGTTTTCCCTCGCGACAAACGCGAAGCGTTTGCGCGGAGATCATGTGCAAACGAAAAGCGCGACGTTCAGGACGCGGCGCGCTGCGCGGGGTGATAGAGCCGCGCCAGCAGCGATTTCGGCGAGTCCTGCGGCTGCAAGGTTGCGACCGTCACGGTCGGCTCCGAACGCGCGCCGCGCTTGCCGCTCGCGGTATGGCGCATCACCGCGGAGAGCCGCCGCGCAATCCCGTGCGCGTTGCGCAGATCGGCGTCGATGAACGCGACGATGACGGAGCCGTCGGTCTGGACCGCGCCGAAATCCGTCTGCCGCATCAGCCGGCTGATGATCCGCGCGCCGTCGAGCTGGGCGCGGGTATTTGCGGCGTCGAAAGCGAAGCGCGCCACTGACAATCCGCCTCCATTGGCCAGCGTCTGCTGGACGGCGGTCACGAAATCGCGGTCGAAGCTGGCCTTGACCAGGAGGCCTGTGTGCGGGTCGAGCAGCCCCTCGGCGTCGATCGCACGCAGGGTACGGCCGAGCCGGGCTTCGAAGGCGTGCTGGCGGATCAGCGGCAGCGCATTGGCGGCAATCTCCGCCGGCTCGCCGATGATGATCTCGAGATTGGGCAGCTCGTATGACGGCGCGAGCGCGTCCGAGGTGAGAATGATCGGCAGCTTGCGGAATCGAGCGTCTTCCGAAAGCACCGTGAGGAAGGCATCAGCCACTCGTGCGGTAAAACCTTCGCCGAGCACGATACCGTCGATGTCACGAGTGTTGAGATGATTGGCGGCGGCCTCGATCGAGAAGGCGCCGACCACGCCGAGCCGCTCGCCGAGCGCGACCGAGAGCGCGGGATAGCTGCCGCCGCGGCCGATCAGGAGAACGGTGGCTTCCCGTGCGGGATCGCTGTCGGGCAGGCGGGTCGCCGGCTCCTCGCTCAGTCTGCGCAGCACGGTCATATGCAACGCGCGTACGCGCAGCGCTGCATTCAGGCGTGCCGGCAGGCGGTCGAACTTCGCGGCGTGCGAGGTGAAAGGGATGGCATTGTCGGGCAGCGGCGCGGTCGGGTCGATGGCGATGAGCGGGACATAGGGCGTTCGCGCGGCGATGAGCTTTGCCAGCGCCGCGAATGGCGCGCGATCGACGCCGTGCATGTCGGCGAGAACAGCCGATGGCTGCATCTGCTTCACCGCTCGCGCAGCGGCCGGCAAGGGCGTCTCGATGACCGGAAACATCCGAGCCTCGTCCAGCGCACGCACGAAGGAGGGCTGCCCTGCGCTGGAGACGACGAGGAGCGGGCCTTGCTGGGACATTTCTCGAACTCGGGACGACTGACGCAACAGTGACCTGAAAGTTAAGCCTGCGGGGCTTAATGCGCCGTCAACGGAAACTCTGACTCGCCATCAGGCGGCGCTGCCGCGGTCCCGAAAAGCTTCGACCATCAAGGGGTTGAGGCCAAGTTCTAAGAGTGCGTCGCGGGCGCGGGCATTGTCCTGGGCGCGACCGGCGAGCCGGTGGCCGCTGAGGCGGTCCGGCAATGCCGTGAGCAACGCGCCTTGGCCCAACCGCCGTCCCCATTCCTGCAGATCGGAGGACAAGAAGCGGTAACCACCAACCGCCATGATCCCGGTCGGCGGGGCCGTGATCGAGATCGCGCCGGTAGAGCGATCAAGGCGCGCGGCATAGTCGGTATCGACGTAGTCGCGTGGCGCCTGCGCGATCAGCGTGTCCTCGGGCGGTGGCAGTGGCGCATACGCGGCAACCGCCACCATCGGCCCGCGCAATCCGAGCGTGCCCCTTGGCGTCAGCAGGATCTCGCCTGCGATCGAGGAGCCCGGCATCTCCCGCGGCGCGCCGTGCGGCCCGGACTTCACCAACGCCGGCGCGCCGTCCTCCGCAGTTCGGCGGGCGCCGAACAGACCCGCTTCGCCGAAAAGATAAGCGTCGGTCAGCGAGGCGTTCTGCGCTGTCCAACACGAGCTGGAAGCGACCTGCTCCGGCGCGCGCCACATGCCGATCACATTGCGCAGGCTCGGCATCCGCGTCGAAAGACCGAGTTCGTCGAGCTTCAGCGCGAGCGGTGCCGGCGCAACCAGCGTGTCGCAGGAATATTCGCCGATCTGCTGCTCCAGCACCTCGCTGTCGAAGGGGTGGTGCAGCACCAGCGATCCGCCCGTCAGCAACCAGACCACCATGGAGGACGCAAGTCCCGCAAAGGAGGAGGGTGCAAACGCCGACATCACGGTAGACCCTTGCTCGACGTCGCTTTCCAGCGACAGCGCGAGCCCGCCCGCGATCAGGCTGAGATGCGTGCGCGGCACCGCACGAAAGCCGTCGGCCGTGACGTCGAAGGAGATGATGGCGGCCTTGCGGCCATCCTGGATCACGGGGCGTACGGTGTTCGAAGGCCGCTCAATCGCCTGATCGAGCGAAGCCATGCCTTCCGGCAGGTCGCTGCCGAAGCCGCAGACATGGCGGATCGAGAAGGCTTCGGCGGCGGCATTCATCGCGAGATCGGCATGGCTGATGCCATCGATCCTGGCTGAGGTCACGATCGCCCGCGCGCTGGTGCGGTTGAGGGCCGCGACCAGTTCCGCCTGCCGCCACAGCAGTGGAAACACCGCAACTACGAGGCCGGCGCGATGCGCAGCCAACACCGTGAGTGCAAATTCAACAATGTTCGGCAGTTGAACGGCAATTACGGAATGAGCCGGGAGGCCGGCGTCAACGAAATGCGCGGCGAGAGCGGAAATGGCGCGATCGGCTGCCGCGTAGCTCAGCCGCTTGGGTGGCCCGCCGGTAATGCGTGCCTTGTTCTCGGGGTCGGCCAGCGCCAAAACGTCTCCCTTGCGGGCCAGGATCCGCTGGAACAGCGTGTCGAGCGTCGGCGATGTGTTGGGTTGGTGCACCTTAAGCCCCGTTTCCGGCGTCGCTTCCGCTCATTTCCCCTGCGCGCCCGGCTTCTGCCACCAGCTTTCGGGCAGATAGCCGACCAAAGGGGTGTCCTTGGGCCGTTCTATCCGATTCCATCGGGCAAGCCATTGGTCAGGGACGCTAAACATGGGAATAGCGTAGAAGCCGGACATCAGGGCGCGGTCGAGCGCGCGCACCGCGGATACGAAGCCGGCATGGTGGCGGGCAAGCAACAACGCGGCGATCATGGCATCAATGGCCGGGTCCTTGGCCCCCATATAGTTGCGGGTGCCCTGGATGTCGGCCGCCTTGCTGCCGAAATAGAACGACTGTTCATTACCCGGCGAAAGCGACTGATCCAGGCGGTGCGGGATCATGTCAAACTCATAGCCCAACCGCCGCTGGTCGAACTGCACGGCGTCGACGGTCCGCACAGTCGCCTGGATACCGGCGTGCTTGAGAGTGTCGGCATAGTTCAGGGCGATGCGCTCCTCGTCGGAGGAGGCAACCATGATTTCGAAGGCAAGCGGCGCTTTGGTCGAGCGCTGCCGCAACACGCCGCTGTCAAGGTCGTAGCCCGCCTCTTTCAACAGCGACAACGCGGCGCGCAGGGTGGTGCGGTCGCGGCCGGATCCGTCGGTCACTGGAAGGCGGTAGCTGCCGTCGAGGATGTCGGGTTCGATGCTCGCCGCGTAGGGCTTCAGCAGCGCCTGCTCGCGTGCGTCGGCAGGCCTGCCGTAGGCCGACAGTTCAGAGCCGGGGAAGAAGCCGCCGCTCCTCGTGTAGAGACCGAAAAAGTAATTGCGGTTGATCCATTCGAAATCGAACAGCAGGGTCAGCGCCTGGCGGACGCGGATATCGGAGAACACCGGACGGCGGGTGTTGAAAACAAAGTACTCGGAAATTTTCGGCAAACCGGTTTTCAAGGTCTCGCGGATCACCTCGCCATTCTTGGCTGCGGGAAAATCATAGCCATCGTGCCAGCGCAGCGGCTCGGTCTCGACGCGGTAGTCGTAGAGCCCGCGCTTGAATGCTTCGAAATAGCCATTGGCCTCGCGGTAATAGTCGAAGCGGATTTCGTCGAAATTGAACAAGCCGCGATTGATCGGGAGATCCCGGCCCCAGTAGTTGGGATTGCGCGTGAAGGTCACGCTGGCGCCGGGTTTGACCGACGTGATGAGGTAGGGCCCCGACCCGACCGGAGGTGTCAGCGAGGTCTCCTCGAAGGTCGAGACATCGACGGCGTGCTTGGGCAGGATCGGCATCAGCCCGAGGATCAGCGGCAGCTCGCGGTCATTGGCGCCGGTAAGGTCGAAACGCACCGTGAGAGGATCGAGCGCTTCGGCCTTGGCGACTTTCGAATAATATTGACGATGGTTGGGGCGGCCATGGTCGCGAAGCAGCTTCCAGGAAAACAGCACGTCTTCGGCCGTGACCGGCTTGCCATCCGAAAAGCGCGCCCGCGGATCAAGATGGAACGTGACGAAAGTCCGCTTATCATTGGTCTCGACCGTCTTCGCGAGCAGGCCGTAGAGCGTGAACGGCTCGTTCTCGCCCCGCGCCATCAGGCTTTCGATCACATAGCCGCGCTCGAAATTGTAGGAGCGAACCTGCTGTACCGGTTCGCCCTTCACGATCATCGGATTGAGGCTGTCGAAGGTGCCGAGAATGCCCCAGACCAGCCGGCCACCCTTCGGCGCATCGGGGTTGAAATAGGGCAGGTGGGCAAAATCGGCCGGAACCGCCGGCGCACCATGCATGGCGATGGCATGCGCCTCTTCCGCCCGGGCTGATGCTATGCCCATCATCGCCAACAGCATCGGCGCCGAGGCAAATCGCGTGAACCGGCGGAAGCCTATGCGCCTAAAAGCTAACATGGGGACGGACGAATTTGATTCGGAAGAGATCACGTCGGGGTTTTAGCATAAGCCAGAATCCGGCGGATTTTGCTGGGCCTAAAGATGCCCGTTGGCATTGATCTTTCCGTCCGCCCCTGTATGAAAGCGGGCGATTGAGGGAGGGGGCAGCACCTGTCACGTATCCGCCTCAATTGACTCGGAGACAGCCGCGCGAACCGGCTTGGTGCGGGCCGTCACCGGGAGTTTCGGGCGTTCCCGTTCAGAAAGGGCTTTCCGCAATGAATTTCCGTACCTTGGCCGCGTCTGTCGGGCCGCGTGGGCGACTTCTCGCCTTGTTGGCGGCAACCGTCCTGGCCCTGCCTTTTGCCTTCGATGCTCACGCCCAGGCACCTGCCCCGGCGACCCGGAAACCCGCCCCTAAGGCTGCTCCCAAGGCGGCCCCGAAAGCCGCACCGGCGGCGCCGGCTGCTCAGGCTCAGGCTCCGCAGCAGGGCGGCGCGCCGGCGCAGCCTCAGGACCAGCAGATCCAGCTCATCTACGCGCCCTGGACCAAGTTCTGCTTGAAAGGCCAGGACGCCAACGCCAAGCAGGTGTGCTTCACCGGCAAGGACGGCCGCATCGAGTCCGGCCAGCCGGTGATCGCCGCCGTGATCATCGAGCCGGAGGGCGAGCCCAAGAAGATCCTGCGTGTGACCCTGCCGCTCGGCATGCAACTCGTGCACGGAACCCGCATCATCGTCGACAACAACCCGCCGATGCAGTCGCCCTATGTGATCTGCTTCGCCAACGGCTGCATGTCCGACTACGAAGCGACTCCGGAATTGATCGCCAACATGAAGAAGGGCCAGAACCTGGTGGTTCAGGCTATCAACGCCAACGGCGCGCCGCTGACGCTGCCGTTGCCGCTGGCCGAATTCGCCAAGGCCTATGACGGTCCGCCGACCGATCCGAAGCAGTTCGAGGAGCAGCAGAAGAAGCTGCAGGAAGAGCTGCAGAAGCGTGCCGAGGAGCAGCGCAAGAAGCTCGAGCAGGCCAATCCGCCGGGCGCAACGCCGGCGCCCAACGCGGCGGCGAAGTAGGATCGTCCGAGACATGGACACGAAAAAGGCGCTCGCGAGAGCGCCTTTTTTATTGGCTGAAACTTGATGCCCGGCTCGCGCTAGTTCAGCGACGGATTGCGCGGGCGATAGCCGCCGGATTTATCCTTCACGAAGATCTCGGCGACCTGGGAATGACGGATCGGCTCGCCGGAATCGTCCGGCAGCAGGTTCTGCTCCGAGACATAGGCGACGTATTCGGATTCCGAGTTCTCCGCGAGCAGATGGTAGAACGGCTGATCCTTGTGCGGGCGGACCTCCTCGGGGATCGATAGCCACCACTCCTCGGTATTGTTGAATTCGGGGTCGATGTCGAAGATCACCCCCCGGAAGGAGAAGATCCGGTGGCGCACAATCTGCCCGATCTGGAACTTGGCGGTTCGTGCTTTGATCATGTCTTGTCGATAGACCATCGCGGCGGCCGATGCTAGTGCCCCGCCTGGCGAATTAACCCTACCCTCCCGGCCGGGAACGGCTGTGGAAGATGAACGACAGTCCGCGGAAATGATGGTTGCGCGCTTGGTCATGCCTGCGATCGCGGCGCGGGCTCCGCAGACCGGCCGGCCGGCGTTTCCTTGATCGCCTGACCCGCACCGCGGCGCGTCCGCCAGGACGGCGCCAATCCCTCATGCATGGCAAGCCGCCGCAATGGGCCGATCGCGCCGATCAGATGCATGCCGGCCGCGCGCAGCGATTGCATCGGCAGGAAATCGCTGAGCAGCGAGCGATTGGCGAGATCGATCGCAAAGGTGCGGCTGAGAACATCGGGACGGCGCTTGAAATCATAACGCAGCAGCGCGTCGGCCCCGCCTGGGTCGTCGCCCGCGGCGATCTTGTCACGGACGATGTCGGCAATATCGGCGGCGTCGCGCAATCCGAGATTGAGCCCCTGTGCGCCGATCGGGGGAATGACATGCGCGGCTTCGCCGACGAGCACGATGCGACGCCTGGCAAATTGCGCCGGCCGTTCGATCGCGAGCGGAAACAGATTGCGTCCCGCCTCGACTTTGACCCGGCCCAGGATCGAATGCGAGTGCCGCTCGGCAGCTTCTGATAATTCCTCATCGCCAAGCGCGATCAGCCGCTCGGCCTCCTTGGGAGAAGCAACCCAGACCACGCTGCAGCGCTCTCCGGGGAGCGGCACGAACACGCAGGGGCCCTCGGGAGTATGAAACTCGGTCGAGATATTTTTGTGCGACCGCGTGTGGCTGATGTTGAAGGTGAGGGCGGATTGCTTGAGCTCCCGCCTCACCTCGCCAATGCCGGCTGCCTCACGGCAGAGCGAATGGCGGCCATCGGCGCCGACGACAAGGCGAGCCGAGAGCGACGTTCCGTTACGCGCCGTGATCGCGACGGCGCTCTCTTGCGGCGCAACCGTCTCTGCTTCGTCGTCGAGCCGCGCCAAATTTGGAAATTCGGCCGCTCGCTCCTCCAGCGCGGCCACCAGCGTCCGGTTCTCAATGTTCTGACCGAACGCTTCAAGCCCGATCTCTCCCGAGGAGAACCGCACTTCCGGCGCACGGATCAGGCGCCCGGTGTCATCGACCAGCCGCATGGTCGTCAGCGCCGCCGCCTTATCGGCGCAGCGCGGCCAGACGCCAAGCTCTTCGAGGAAATCGACCGAGCCGCCGAGCAGCGCCGTGGTGCGATTGTCCCCGTAGGGGGCGCGCCGCGCGATCAACGCAGCGTTGGCGCCCGCTTCAGCCAGCGCGATCGCAGCCGAAAGCCCGGCGGGCCCGCCGCCCACCACCGCGACATCATAGACTTTCGATCCGTCGTCCATGCTCTCACAATTGACGTTTCCGGACAGCATTTTCAAGCCTGCAACCGACGTTCCGCGCGGCCGAACGCCGCAAGCTCGGATATACAAATGAGGCCGATTCCTGTTAGCACTGCGCCACCCATGGAACAGGCCGACCCTCCAGCTACTGTCCCGCCATCCCGGCGCGCCGCCGCCTTCGGTGTGCACATTTTCACCGCGTTCGGCGCGGGCGTCGCGCTGCTGGCGCTGTTGGAAGCCGTGCGCGAGCATTGGTCGGCGATGTTTTTCTGGCTCGGCGCGGCGCTTGTCATCGATGCCGCCGACGGCCCGATGGCGCGACGGCTGGATGTGGTGAACCTGCAGCCGAACTGGTCCGGCGATGTCCTCGATCTCGTGGTCGATTTCGTCACTTACGTATTCGTGCCGGCCTATGCGATCACCGCAAGCGGGCTGCTGCTGCCCCTTGCCGCACCGCTGCTTGGCATCGGGATCGTCGTCAGCGGCGCGCTCTATTTCGCCGACCGCCGGATGAAGCGCGATGACAACCATTTCCGCGGCTTTCCCGGGCTGTGGAACGTTGCGGCGTTCTATCTGTTCCTGTTGCATTGGCCGCCGGCACTATCGAGCCTTTTCATTGCGGTACTGATCGTGGCGACCTTCCTGCCGTTCCACGTGCTGCATCCCGTGCGCGTAGTACGGCTGCGCCGGCTCACGCTGACGCTGATCGCGGTGGCGAGCGCGCTCGGCATCTATGTGCTGTTTAGGGATTTCGACGTCGAGCCGCCAGTCACGATCGCGCTGTGCCTGATCGCCGTCTATGTCGTTGCCAGTGACGGTGCATTCCGCCTGGTGCGCTCGTTCAAATCATGATCGCCCTCCTCACCAGCCCCGAAGCATGGGCGGCGCTGCTGACATTGACGGCGCTGGAGATCGTGCTCGGCATCGACAACGTCATTTTCCTCTCCGTCATCGTTTCGCGCATCCCCGCGCCGCGGGCCAAACGCGCGCGTCAGATCGGTCTCGCGCTGGCGCTGGTGTTTCGCATCATCCTGCTCACTCTCCTGGTCTGGCTGATCGGCCTGACCGAACCTGTTTTCACCGCGAGCAGCCTGTCGTTCTCCTGGCGCGACGTCATCCTGATCGGCGGCGGGCTGTTTCTGATCGCGAAATCGACTCACGAAATCCATGCCGAGGTGGATGGCGTCGACGAGCCGGATGAAAGATCGGGTGGCACCAGTGCGTTCTTCTGGGTGATCGTCCAGATCATTGTCGTCGACATGGTGTTCTCGCTCGACTCCATCATCACCGCGATCGGCATGGCGCAGGATCTCGCCATCATGATCGCCGCGGTCGTGATCGCCTGCCTGATCATGTATGTCTCGTCAGGCCCCGTCGCGCGCTTCGTCGCCGAGCATCCGACCACCAAGATGCTGGCGCTCGCTTTCCTCGTGCTGATCGGGGTGGCGCTGGTCGCCGACGGATTCAAGTTCCACATTCCGCGCAGCTACATCTATTTCGCGATCGCGTTTTCGGCCGCGGTCGAAATGTTCAACGTGCTCGCCAGGCGTAACCGCAGGAAGGCCTCCGGATAGCACGACCGGCATGCCATCGAGTTGACAATAAGGCTTCAATGGCCTTGGTTTCAGGCTACTGATTTGCCCTTGGGAGAGGAGACGATGACCAAGGCCGTGCGCGTGCACAAGGTGGGCGGACCGGAGGCGCTGGTCTATGAAGCCATCGACCTGGCCGCGCCCGGGCCGGGCGAAGTCCGCATCCGCCAGCACGCGGTGGGCCTGAACTTCATCGACGTCTACTACCGCACCGGGCTCTACAAGGCGCCGGGGCTGCCGTTCATTGCCGGCAACGAAGCCGCCGGCGAGGTGGTCGCGGTCGGTCCCGGCGTCACGCATTTTCATCCCGGCGACCGCGTCGCCTACTATCACAACCTCGGCGCCTACGCGACCGAGCGCAACATTCCCTGGGAGAAACTCGTCAAGCTGCCCGACCACATCACCTACGAGCAGGGCGCGGTGCTGATGCTCAAGGGGCTCACGGTCTGGTACCTGCTGCACAAGACCTTCAAGATCGAGCCGCATCATCGCGTGCTGATCCATGCCGCGGCCGGCGGCATTGGCCTGCTCGCCTGCCAGTGGGCGAGGGCGCTCGGCGCGCATGTGATCGGGACCGTCGGCTCGAAATCGAAGGCCGAACTTGCGCTCGCCAATGGCTGCGATCACGTCATCCTCTACAACGAAGAGGATTTTGTCGCGCGGGTGAAGCAGATCAGCCGCAACGAGCTCTGCGACGTCGTCTATGACGGCGTCGGAAGATCGACCTTTCCCGGCTCGCTGTCGTGCCTGAAGCCGCGCGGGCTGTTCGTCAGCTTCGGCAACGCGTCGGGCCCGGTGCCGCCGTTCGCGATCGCCGAGCTCAACAGCCACGGCTCGCTGTTTGCGACGCGGCCCAAGCTCAACGACTATATCGGCACGCGCAAGGAGCTTCTCGAAGGCGCCGACACACTGTTCGCCGCGGTGATCTCTGGCAAGCTGCATGTGCCGATCAACCACGCCTACGCGCTCAAGGACGCGGCGAAAGCCCATGTCGATCTGGAAAGCCGCGGTACCACTGGGGCGTCTATTCTGAAGCCCTGACGCGCGACGGACGCGTGCGCCTAGCGAAGATGATCGGCGATCAGTGTTGCAACCTCCCCAGCGTGCGTTTGCGCCAGATCGTGACCACCGCCGCGGATGATGCGCAAGCGTGCATGAGGTAGCAATTGGTGCAACCGTTGTCCCACGGAGGGCGGGCTGATCGGGTCAGCATCGCCCCAGATCAGAAGGCTTGGTGCATCGATTGAGCCCAGCTTTGCAGACAAATCCTCGCTGGTCCGGTTCGCATCGGTGATCCAGCCGGCGGCGTTGGGAAACTCCCGCCGGTAGCCTATTCGCCAATCGATGCCACCGAGATCACGCACCGGGACACCCCCCGACGTAACGGCAAGCACAAGCCGCCGCACTTTTTTCGGCGCAGAAAGCGCCACGCGAATTGCGACGAGTCCGCCCAGCGACTGGGCGATCAGGTCGCAAGGTCCGTCGAGTTCAGCAAGAACCATCGACACAAGATCGTCCACACCTTGGACCTTCGGATCGTGTGGCTCGTTGCCGAGTCCCGGCCAGGCAAAAAAGTGCCGCTCCCGGCCCGGATCGAGCAGGTCCGCGACAGGGCGCCAGAACGAGGCACTCGCCCCAGCGCCCGGCAGGAAGAGAATTTTTGTCACGTAGCGATCTCCAGGAGCGGTCCAGCCGTTGCCGATGTCGGCTACGGCACCCGCCGCGCAGCGCCGCATTTGGTTAGGATCGTGTCGAGTTGACCGATCATCTCAGCGATTTCCTCCCGCGTCACATTGAGTGCCGGCATGAAGCGCAACGCATCCGGCTGCGGCGAGTTCAGGAGCAGACCCGCATCCAACGCTTGCGCCACGATCGCAGGCCCGATCGGCAGCTTCAGGTCGAGCGCGAGCAAGAGCCCGCGGCCGCGCACTTCGCCGAGCCCGTGCCGCGCCGCCAGCTTTTGCAACTCTGCTTCGAGAAAGAGCCCGGCATCCGCCGCCGCTTTCAGGAACGCGGGCTCGCTCACTTGCTCCAGCACGGCAAGCCCGACCGCGCACATCAGCGGATTGCCGTTGAAGGTGCCGCCCTGATCGCCATGCTCGAAACAGGACGCTTTTTCAGTGGCAAGCAGGGCCGCGAGCGGGACGCCGCCGCCGATGCCTTTGCCCAGCGTCATGATGTCGGGTGTGATGCCGGCATGCTCGTAGTGGAACAGCTTTCCGGTGCGGCCCACGCCGGTCTGGATCTCGTCGACGATCAGGAGCAGGCCATGCTCTTTGGTCAGCGCGCGCAAATCCTGGAGGAATTTATCCGTTGTGGGCCAGACGCCGGCTTCACCCTGGATGGGCTCGAGCATGACCGCGACGGTGTTGCCGTTGATCAGCTCTTTCACCGAAGCGAGGTCGTTCAACCTGGCTTTCCTGAAGCCCGGTACCTTGGGCTCGAACAGCGGCTCGAACGCCTTCTTGCCGGAAGCCGACATGGTCGCGAGCGTGCGGCCGTGAAAGCCGCCCGCGAAGGTGATGATCTCGAACGCGCCGCCGTTGCGCAGGGTGCCATATTTGCGCGCGAGCTTGATCGCGCCTTCATTGGCTTCCGCGCCGGAATTGGCAAAGAACACCTGGTCGAAACAGCTCAAGTCGACCAGCGCCTTGGCGAGCTTGAGGCTTGCGGCGTTGTAGTAGGCCGGACTCGGCGTGATCAGAAGTCTGGCCTGCGCCGCAATCGCTTCCGCCATCACCGCGGGTGCATGACCGAGACAATTCACGGCCCAGCCCTGGATGAAATCGAGATAACGCTTTCCCGCGTCGTCCCAGAGATACGAACCTTCGCCCTTGACGAACACGGTTGGCGGGCGCGCGGTGATGTCCATGAGCGCGTCGAAGGGATGGGTGACCTTGAGCATGGAGTTTCTCCTTGTGGGTTTTGGTGAGAGAGGGCGCCGAAACGCAAGAAGGCCGCGCTTTTGAGGGCGCGGCCTTCTCGAAAACTAAGCTGATCTAACTATTCAGCGTGGTCGTCGGACATGGCGCAGCCCATCATCGTCGCTGGAGCGACGGCGGAAAGCGGCGCGGCGGTTGGTCCGGTTGGAAATCATGGGTCGCGCTCATACAGGCGAACCCGAGTCGATGTCAAGCCGGTCCGCCGAACATTCGAGCCCGCGATCCCGTCACGAATGAGCAGATTTTGCCGGCGCGAGGCGGCTGGGCCGCGCACAGACACCATCGCGCCAGTTTTACCAAAATTTTAGCCATCGTCCGTAACCTTATTCAATTGGCTCAGAACAGCCGTTCAGCCGCTCAGGACGAGCGATGTCAGACGCAAATCGATCGATCGCCGACGAGGTCGAAGCGGCGATGGCCGCGGGCTCCTGCGGAAGATGCACCGAGACCGTCGAACGCGTCACCGCGCTTTTTCTGGCGTCGGCGGGCAGCTACAGCCAGGACCAGATCGAGCTGTTCGGCAACGTCTTTGAACGGCTGGTCAATTCGATCGAGCTGCGTGCGATGGCTGACGTCAGCGCGCGGATTGCGCTCGCCGAGTTGAGCTCCCAGCTCGCGCCCGTTCCGCAGGCGCCGGTTTCCGTCATTTGTCGTCTGGCAAGGCATGAGGACATCAGCATCGCGGGCCCCGTGCTCACGGAATCGCCGAGACTGAGCAATGAGGATCTCATCGAGATCGCGAAGACGCGGGGCGAGCAGCATCTGATTGCGATTGCCGGGCGCTGGTGGCTCCAGGAGATCGTCACCGATGCGCTGCTGGCCCGGCGCTTTCCGAGCGTCAGCCGCAGGCTCGTCTCCAATCCCGGCGCGCGTGTTTCGGCGGCGGGCTTCGCGATGATCCTCAACCAGGCCCTATCCGATCCCGAACTTGCGGTCGCAACGGGGATGAGGGCGGACTTGCCAGCCGGGCTTCGCGTGCAGCTCTTGCGCAATGCGACGGAAGCCGTGAAGAACCGACTCTTGTCGCGGGCGCCACCCCATCTTTTTGAGGAAATACGAGCTGCGATTTCGGCTGCGTCGGCTGGCGCGGACCGCGAGCTTTCGCGCGAGCGCGATTTCGGCACGGCCAGGGCAGTGATGTCGCAACTGAAGCGAGGAGGCCGGCTCAACGAAGCGATCCTGCGGGATGTTGCCCGGTGCAAGCGTTACGAGGAAACCGTGGCCGCATTGGCGGAGCTGTCGGAATCGAGCGTCGAGATCGTCCGACCGCTCATGCAAAGCCTGCGCAGCGACGGCATCCTTGTGCCCTGCAAGGTTGCAGGCCTTGCATGGGAAACCGTCAGCGCGATCCTTGATTGCCGGTATTCGTCCGGCGTCACCGCGGAAGAGGAGCGAGGCAAGCTCGAGCGCCAGTTCGCGGAGCTCACGGTCGACAAGGCCCATCGCCTGCTCCGGCTTTGGACGGTCCGTTCCGTCTCGCCGCCAGCGAAAACGCGCTAACTAAAATCCGGCGACGCTGCCGTGCAGATCGTATTCGTCGGCGCGCTCGATTTTCGCGGCGACGATCTCGCCGACCTTCAGCGCCCGGCGGCTCGAGAGATAGACGCGGCCATCGATCTCGGGCGCATCGGCCTTTGACCGGCCCTTGGCAACCGTCGGGCCGACTTCATCGATGATGATCGGCTGCCGTGATCCGATCTTGCGTTTCAAGCGCCGTGCCGAAATCTTCTGTTGCCGCGCCATCAACGCGTTGTAGCGCTGCTGCTTGATCTCATCCGGCACGGCGCCGGAAAGGGCGTTCGAGGCGGCGCCCGCGACCGGCTCATACTTGAAACAGCCGACGCGGTCGATCTCGGCCTGATCCAGCCAGTCAAGTAGATCAGCGAAATCGGAGTCGGTCTCGCCTGGAAAGCCGACGATGAAGGTCGAGCGCAGCGCGAGCTCCGGACATTGCTCGCGCCACTTCGCAATGCGCGCGAGCGTCCTGTCCTGCGCCGCCGGGCGCCGCATCGCTTTCAGGATATCCGGGCTTGCGTGCTGAAAGGGAATGTCGAGATAGGGCAGGATCTTGCCCTCGGTCATGAGGCCGATGACCTCGTCGACGTGGGGATAGGGGTAGACATATTGCAGGCGGACCCAGGCGCCGAGCTCGCCGAGCTCCTTTGCAAGATCGAAGAATTTGGCGCGGACCTGGCGGTCCTGCCACGGGCTCTCGGCGTATTTGATGTCGACGCCATAGGCCGACGTATCCTGCGAGATGACGAGCAACTCCTTGACGCCGGCCTTCACCAGCCGCTCGGCCTCGCGCAACACATCATTGGCGGGTCGCGAGACCAGATCGCCGCGCAGTTTCGGGATGATGCAGAAGCTGCAGCGGTTGTTGCAGCCTTCGGAAATCTTCAAATAGGCGTAGTGGCGCGGCGTCAACTTGATGCCCTGCGGCGGCACCAGATCGAGATGCGGATTGTGCGCCGGTGGCAGCGCGCGATGCACGGCGTCCAGCACGCTCTCGTATTGCTGCGGTCCGGTGATTGAGAGCACGCCGGGATAGGCGGAGGAAATCTGCTCGGGTTCCGCGCCCATGCAGCCGGTGACGATGACCTTGCCATTCTCGGCCATGGCATCACCGATGGCAGACAAGGATTCCTGCTTGGCGCTGTCGAGGAACCCGCAGGTGTTGACGATCACGAGGTCGGCGCCGTCATGCTTGCGCGCAAGCTCATAGCCCTCCGCGCGCAGCCGCGTGATGATGCGCTCGGAATCCACGAGCGCCTTCGGACATCCAAGCGAAACAAAGCTGACTTTCGGCGCGGCGGCCTGCGACATGTGCTTCAAACTGTGTGATTGATAGGCGGTGAGCTAGTCCCAAATGGGCAGAATTACAAGGCTTTGAGCGGGCGTTCCCCGTGCTATGGATGAGTGGCCGGACTACCTGAGTGAGCAATGGGCACTGAGGCCTCCCCCAAGATCGTCATCGTCGACGAAAGCCCGATACGGGCCGCGATCCTGCAAGAGGGGTTGCGCGAGGCCGGTTATACCGAAGTCGTGCACATCAGCGAGATGCAGAGCCTCTTGGCGCGCATCTATGCGCTCGATCCCGACATCATCGTCATCGACCTGGAAAACCCCAGCCGCGACAGCCTGGAGCAGATGTTCCAGGTGAGCCGCGCCGTGCGGCGCCCGATCGCGATGTTCGTGGATCAAAGCGATGCGGCCTCGATTCAGGCCTCCGTCGATGCCGGCGTCTCCGCCTACATCGTCGATGGCCTGAAGAAGGAGCGGATCAAGCCGATTCTCGACCTCTGCGTATCGCGCTTCAACGCTTTCGCCAGGTTGCAGAACGAGCTCGACCGCACCAAGTCCGCGCTTGAAGAGCGCAAGGTGATCGACCGCGCCAAGGGTATTCTGATGAAGCTCAAGGGCCTGACCGAGGAGGAGGCCTATGTGCTGATGCGCTCCACCGCGATGCGCGAGAAGAAGAAGATCGGCGAAATCGCGCAATCGATCCTGACGGCGTCGGAGCTTCTGAAATGAGCGTGCCACTCCATATCGGCTTCATTCCGCTGGTCGACGCAGCGGCGCTGATCGTGGCCGTCGACAAGGGATTTGCCGCCGTCGAAGGTCTCGATGTCACGCTGGTGCGGGAAGTGTCGTGGTCAAACGTCCGCGACAAGCTCAATATCGGCCTGTTCGATGCCGCGCATCTGCTCGCCCCCGTCGCAATCGCGTCCAGCCTCGGCATCGGCCACGTCAAGGTGCCGATCGTGGCTCCCTTCAATCTCGGCATCAACGGCAATGCGATTACGGTGTCGCCTGTGCTCCACGCAGCGCTGATGGGCGAGCTTGATGGCGACCGTTTCGATCCGATGGCAACGGCAAGAGCGCTGGCGCGCGTGGTGACGGCGCGGCGGAAGAAGGGCGCGGAGCCTTTGACCTTCGCCATGACGTTTCCGTTCTCCACCCACAACTACCAGCTCCGGTTCTGGATTGCGGCGGGCGGCGTCGATCCTGACGAGGATGTTCGCCTCGTCGTGCTGCCGCCGCCGTTCATGGCGCAGTCGTTGGCGAGTGGTCAGATCGACGGGTTTTGCGCCGGCGCGCCCTGGAACTCGGTCGCAGTCGACCGCGGCGACGGCCACATTCTGCATTTCGTCTCCGACATCCTGGTGCGGGCAGCGGAAAAGGTCCTGGCGGTGCGGCAGGGCTGGGCGGAGAAGAACGTCGGCGTGGTCGCAGCATTGACCCGCGCGGCTTCGCGTGCCGCCGATTTCGTCGAGCAAGATCGCGCCGAGACGGCGCGCATCCTGGCGAAGCCGGACCGGATCGGCGTCGACGCCGAGGTCATCCAGCGGACGCTCGAAGGGCGCCTGAAAATCTCGCCAGATGGCACCATGCGTGAAAGCGATCGCTACCTCCTGGTCGGACGCGAAGCGGCGGCGCGGCCAGATCCGGTGCAGGCAGCCTGGCTGCTTTCGCAGATGGCCCGCTGGGGACAGACCACGGTCAGCCCCAAGGCGCTTGCAACCGCCATGGCGGTATTTCGGCCCGACCTCTACGACGTGGCACTGGGAACGAGCGCGCCCGCCGGCGCGACGGAGCCGTTCACAGCGTTCGCGGGACCTGCCTTCGATGTCGGGGATGTCGAAGGTTACCTGGCGTCGTTTGCCGTGACCCGAAAGGCGCTCTGAGGTCCGGTCAGCCTGCCCGATTAAAGATTGAGCAATTTGATTCGAAGCTTATTATTTGAGCTTATGCTCTTTGAAAAGGCATGAATAAAAAATCACTTAATGCAGTGCAAAAATACCAAATAACTGAAATAACTGCGAATTTCTAACATTGCTGCACTGGCACACGTTTTGAATGGGGAAGCTCAAGCCGGCCGCCGCCGATGCCTGCTGGCCAAGTTCCGCAGCAATGCGGCTGATCGGATCGCTCGCACCGACGCGGGCGGCGCACATCCCTGTCCTTTGCCTTGACCTCGTTGTGACCACGCCAGGCGTGGCAGTTGGAGCTTCAAATGGATTATGCCAAGCCCGCGGACGTCGTTGCCGCGATGATTGATGCCAGCGTGAAGAAGCTGGCGCTCGCGCCGCGCGACATCCTGATCCGCGGCGCGCTCTCCGGTGCGCTTCTGGGCGCTGCCACTACGCTCGCCCTGACCGCCGTGGTCACAACCGGCCAACCGATCGTCGGCGCACTGATCTTCCCGGTTAGCCTGGTGATGATCGTTCTGCTCAATCTCGAGCTCGTCACCGGAAGCTTTGCGGTGGTGCCGCTGGCGCGGCTCGAGGGCAAGGCGAGCTGGGGCGCCGTCATCAGCAACTGGTCATGGGTGTTCGTCGCCAATCTCATCGGCAGCGTCGTCTTCGGCGTGCTGATCGCGATCTCGCTCACCAATATGGGCAGGGCCGAAATTGCCGGCGTAGCCGCCCGCATCGTTGCCGTGGCCGAAGCCAAGACCATCGCTAACGCAGCGCTCGGCACTGCCGGCATGGTCAGCGTCTTCGTCAAGGCGATCCTCTGCAACTGGCTGGTCTGCCTCGGCGTCGTGATGGGCATGACCTCGACCTCGACGGTTGGAAAGATCGCGGCGGTGTGGCTGCCGATCTTCCTGTTCTTCGCACTCGGCTTCGAGCACGCGGTCGTCAACATGTTCGTAATCCCGACCGGCATGCTGCTCGGCGCAAAGGTCTCGCTCAGCGATTGGTGGCTCTGGAACCAGATCCCGGTCACGCTCGGCAACATCGTCGGCGGTTTCCTGTTCACCGGGCTTGCGCTCTACGTGACCTACAAGCCGGCGCGTGAATCCAGCGAAGCGGATGCGGTCGTGATCCAGGCCGCTGCGGAATAGCAACAAGAGCACCTCGCCAATATGAAACTTGAAACTCCCACCAGCGCCGGCGACTTCAGCGACGAGCAGAAGCGCTACCTCGAAGGCTTCATGTCCGGCCTGCAGATCGGGCGCGTTGGCCGCAATCTTGCCGGCGGTGCGGCCAGCACACCGGCGAAGGCGGAGCCGGCTGGCCCGGACGCCGCGCACGTGAAGGCGCAGGACAAGGTCACGGCGTCGGGCAAGAAGCTCGCCGATCAGGAGAAATTCAAGCGTGAGGAGCACCCCTTCGACGCCTATGAGCGGTTGAAGGAGCAGGCGAGGGACAACACCCCGCCGACGCCCGCGGACAATTTCCGCTGGCGCTATTACGGCCTGTTCTACGTCGCGCCGGCACAGGATTCCTACATGTGTCGCCTGCGCATGCCGAACGGCATCCTGAAGCACTGGCAGATAGCGGGCCTGGCCGATCTCGCCGAAAGCTATGGCGGCGGCTATAGCCACGTCACCACGCGCGCCAATCTCCAGATCCGGGAAATCCTGCCGAAGAACGGCGTGGCGCTGATCGAGGGCATCCAGGATCTCGGCCTCTGCTCGCGCGGCTCGGGCGCGGACAACGTCCGCAACGTCACGGGCACGGCGACCGCCGGCATCGATCCGCAGGAGCTGCTCGACACGCGCCCCTACGCGCGCGAATGGCATTTTCACATCCTCAACGACCGCTCGCTTTACGGCCTGCCGCGCAAGTTCAACGTCGCCTTCGACGGCGCCGGCCGGATCGCGGTGCTGGAAGAAACCAACGACATCGCGTTTTCGGCGGTGGAGGTGAGGGACGGCCATGGCATCGAGCCCGGCGTCTGGTTCCGGCTCGGAGTGGGCGGCATCACCGGGCACAAGGATTTCGCGAAGGAAACCGGCATCATCGTCAAGCCGGAAGACGCGACCAACGTGGCGGATGCAATCGTGCGGGTGTTCATCGACACCGGCGATCGCACCAACCGCCTCAAGGCGCGGCTGAAGTATGTGCTGGATAGCATGGGCGTCGACCCATTCATGGCCGCGGTCGAGGAAAGGCTTGGCCGCAAGCTCACGCGGGCGCCGAAGGAGGCGATCGCGTCGCGTCCGGCCTTCGATCGCATGGCCCATATCGGTGCCCACAAGCAGAAGCAGGCGGGGCTGAACTGGATCGGTGTGGTGCTGCCGGTCGGCAAGCTCACCTCTGAGCAGATGCGGGGGCTCGCCAGGATCGCGCAGGACCTTGGTGATGGCGAAATCCGCCTCACGGTCTGGCAGAACCTGTTGCTCTCAGGCGTGCGCGACGAGAATGTCGCGTTGGCGATCGCCGCGATCGAAAAGCTCGGACTTTCGACCAAAGCCTCGCAAATCCGCGCCGGCCTGATCGCCTGCACCGGTAACGCAGGCTGCAAGTTCGCTGCGTCCAACACCAAGCGCCATGCCGCGGAGATCGGCGACTGGTGCGAGAGCCGCGTCGACATCGACACGCCGCTCAACATCCATCTGACCGGCTGCCATCATTCCTGCGCGCAGCACTACATCTCGGACATCGGTTTGATCGCGGCGAAGGTGCCGGTCGGCGAGGGCGACGACACCGTCGAAGGCTATCACCTCTTCACCGGCGGCGGTTTTGGGCCCAACGCCGAGATCGGCCAGGAGGTCTATCGCGACCTCAAGGCCGAGGATGCGCCGAAGACGGTCGAATGCCTGCTGAAGGCTTACGTGAAAAATCGCAGCGCGCCGGACGAGACCTTTCTCACCTTTGCCCGCCGTCACGACGGCGAAGCCCTGCGCAAGCTGGCAGACGCGGAAGCCTGACCATGAACCAGATCACGAACCTGCCGCGGATGGAGATCATTCCGGCCAATGCGCCGTTCTCCGAACAGCAGCGGCAATGGCTGAACGGATTCCTCGTCGGCATGCTCGGGCTCGATGGCACGATCCCGCTATCGCCAGAGCAGAACAGCGCGGTGATGGGGCCGACGGGCGATGGCGACGATGGCGTCGCGCCCTGGCACGACCAGACCATGCCGATCGCGCAGCGCATGAAGCTCGCCGAAGGCCGCCCGCTCAGGCGGCGGATGATGGCGGCGATGGCACAGCAGGATTGCGGCCAGTGCGGCTACAATTGCCACGACTATTCGGAGGCGATCGCAAACAAGAGCGAGGCGCGCCTCAATCTTTGCGTCCCTGGCGGCAAGGAAACGGCGCGGATGCTGAAGTCGCTCCACGCGGAGCTCGACAGGGCGCCTGCCGCGCAGTCGCCCGCAACGGGCGCGACGGAAGCGGCTAAGCCGGCCGTTGTTGCTGAACCCGGCCGCTCCCGCGAAAATCCCGTGCCGGCGAAATTCGTGTCGCGTCGCCTCCTCAACAAGAACGGCTCGGAGAAGGAGACCTGGCATATCGATTTCGATCTGGAGGAGTGCGGGCTCGATTATGTCGTCGGCGATTCCTTCGGCATCTTCGCCAGGAACGATCTCGGCCTCGTTGACCAGATCATCGCGCTGCTCGGCGCGTCGCACACGACCGCCGTACGCGGCAAGACCTTGCGCGAGGTTCTGATCGAGGACGTCTCGCTGTCGCCGGCGCCGGACAGCCTGTTCGAACTGTTTTCCTTTCTCACCGGCGGCAAGGAGCGCGAGAAGGCGCGCGCGTTGGCGCAGGGCGAGGATCCCGATGGCGATGCCGCGACGCTGGATGTGATGGCGGCATTGCAAAAATTTTCGAAGGTGCGCCCGCATCCGGAATCCTTTGTCGAGGCGCTGGAGCCGCTGCAGCCGCGGCTCTACTCGATTTCATCCTCGCATAACGCAACGCCTGGAAGATTGTCGCTGACTGTCGATTGCGTGCGCTACATGATCGGCAGGCGCAAGCGGCTGGGCCTCGCGTCGACCTTCCTCGCCGAGCGCATCAATCCGGGCGACGATGTCAAGGTCTATGTGCAGAAGGCCCATGGCTTTTCGCTGCCGCAGGATCCCAGGACGCCGATCGTGATGGTCGGTCCCGGCACAGGCGTAGCACCCTTCCGCGCCTTCCTGCTCGATCGCAAGGCGACCGGCGCTCCCGGCAGGAACTGGCTGTTCTTCGGTCATCAGCGCAGCGACTGCGATTTCTTCTATCAAGACGAGCTCAACGCGATGAAGACGTCGGGCCTGCTCACGCGGCTGTCGCTCGCCTGGTCGCGCGATGGCGCCAAGAAGTTCTACGTGCAGGACCGCATGCGCGAGGTCGGTCGCGAGCTGTGGACGTGGCTCGCCGAAGGCGCTCATGTCTATATCTGCGGCGACGCCAAGCGGATGGCGAAGGACGTCGAGCGGGCGCTGGTCGATATCGTCGCGCAATTCGGCGCGCGCTCGACCGACGAGGCGATCGCCTTTGTCGGGGAGCTCAAGAAAAAGGGGCGGTTCCAGCAGGACGTGTACTGACCGGCTTCCGACGCGGCCAATTTCTACGCCGCGCGCTTGAATGGCGCGACGTCGATGCCGGCATCCTTCAGAGCCTGGCGCACGCCGCGTGCGATCTCGACGGCAGTCGGATTGTCGCCGTGAATGCAGACGGTATCGGTCCGCATCTTGATGACCTTGCCGCTCACGGAAACGACAGCGCCGTCCTGCACCATCCGCACCACGCGCGCGGCGATCGCCTTGGGATCGTGCAGCACCGCGCCGGGCTTCTTGCGCGAGACCAGATTGCCGTCGTCCTCATAGGCACGATCGGCGAACACTTCATGGGCCATCGGCAGGTTGGCGCGCTCACCCGCTTTCACCAGCTTCGAGTTAGCGAGCACCACGAACACCAGGTTGGCATCGACCGCCTTGATGGCATTGGCGATCGCCTGCGCGGTCATGTCGTCCCCGCAGGCGACATTGGAGATCGCGCCGTGGGCCTTCACATGGGTGACCTTGTGGCCGGCCGCGGTGGCGATCGCTTGCAACGCGCCGATCTGGTAGGCGATGAGGTTCTCGATCTCCGAGGATGACAGCCCAGGCATCGGCCTGCGGCCAAAGCCGTGCAGGTCGCGATAGCCGGGGTGGGCGCCGATCGACACACGGCGCGCCTTCGCAAGCTCCACGGTCTTGCGCATCGTGTCGGCGTCGCCGGCATGATAGCCGCAGGCGATGTTGACGCTGCTTGCAAGCTCGATCATCTCGGCGTCGTGGCCCATGACCCAGGGGCCAAAGCTCTCGCCGAGATCGCAGTTGAGATCGACGGTTTTCATGATCCAGCCTCTCTTGTCATCGGTTCTTGTTATGGGTTCTCGGTCGGCGTCTCGGCATGCCATGTTCGGGCGTCGATCGCGCTGACGGCGCTGCCCGCGACATTAGCATCCTGCAGCGCCTCGATGTTGAGTTCAGAGCCTTCGATAGCGCGGAGACGCTCGGGGAGGCCGCGTAGCAATGCGGCGAATTTTTTCGCCTCCGCCTGTGCCTCTTGCATGCTGACGGCCTTGAAGCGGAAGGCGATTCCGGCCGGCGTCTGCGCGAAGCGACCGAAGTCGGCCGAAATGACGGTCGCGATCTTCGGATAGCCGCCGGTCGTGCCGCGGTCCGGCATCAGCACGATCGGTGCGCCATTGCCGGGCACCTGGATGCTGCCGTTGACGGTGCCGTCGGAGACGATGTTGTGGCCGTGCAAATGCTTGATGGCGGGGCCTTCGAGCCGATAGCCCATGCGGTCGCTGGTCGCCGAAACCTTCCATTCGCTGTCGAGGAATAGCGCCTTGGCTTCGTCGGAGAATTCATCATCCTGCGGGCCCAGCACGACGCGGATCGGCCCTGATAGGTCAGGCAGCTCAATCTGCCGGTCGGTCGCGCCGCTAGCGGCCTTCGCCGGAAATTCGTCACTCACCTGCAGCGGTCGCGGATAGGGACTGCCGAGGCCGGCGCGCTGATTGACGGAGCGGCTGCCGAACGTGGCGCCTCCGTCGATGCCGCCGTCAATCGCGAGATAGGAGAACGCGCCGCCTTTGGCCAAGCCCAGCGTCAGCGTCTCGCCATCGGCGATGGCCATCGACGTGTTCATGGCTATTGCTCGACCGGCGACGTCGGCGCCGCGTGGGCTACCAGTCAGCGCAACGCGAACCGCGCCGTCGCGCGCCGTGAACGACGCCATGAAGGGGCCAACCTCGATACATGCAGCAGACGGATCGTTGCCGACCAGCGCATTGGCGGCAGCGAGCGCCAGACTGTCCATCGCGCCGCTCGGTACCAGGCCGTAGCGCTGCACGCCGTGGCGGCCGCGATCCTGCACCGAGCTTGCCGGACCGATCGAGGAGACGACGAGCTTGCTCATGCGGCGACCAATTCGGCGATGATCTCGCCGGCCTCTGCGGCGCGATCCAGCTCGGCAAAGGTCTTGGCGTCGATCTGATAGAAGGTGATGCGATCGCCGGGTTCCGTCAGGAAGATGGGCTCACGGTGCAAATGGAAGGTTCGCACCGGTGTGCGTCCCAAGAGATGCCAGCCGCTCGGTGCCGCGAGGCACTGAATGCCAGTCTGCACGCCACCGATGGAAACCGTTCCCGCGGGGGTAAACACACGCGGATTCTGCCGGCGTGACATGTGCAACGATTTATCCAGGCCCGACAAATACGACCATCCTGGCGTGAAGCCGATCATGGCCACGCGATAGTCGCCGCTTGTGTGACGCGCCACCACTTCGCCAGGCGTGAGATTCAGGGCCTTGGCAACGTCCTCGAGATCAATCCCGTTCTCGCCGCCATAAGCGACCGGGACGCGCCAGTGCCGGGCCTTGGCGGCCGGCGGCGCGGGCGCGGCTGCCAGCGCCAGCAGTTTCTCGCCGAGCGTCCCGAAATCGATTGTTTCGGGATCGTAGTGCACCAGCAACGAGCGATAGGTCGGCACGGCCTCGGTCACGCCCGCCACGGAAGCCGCGGCCAATGCCCGGTCGAGCGCCAGCACCCGCTGATTGGCGGTGTCGTCAATATTGCGGGAAAATTCCACCGTGACGGCACTGTCGCCACTCGGCAACAGGCGGGGCGCGGGAAGCGGAGTGGCCATGGCATGCGTTTTCGCTCAAACGCTCGTGCTTGTCACGCCCTTGACGCGCTGCTTCCACCCCGCAAGATGCCGCCCGTCAAATCCACCCCTTCGGAGCCTGTTTTCTCGATGTCCCTGACCCCCGACGCGATCAAGACCCTTTCCCGTGTCACCACCGCCACCATCACCACGGTCCTGCTCAAGAAGGGCTTGCGGAACGTGTGGATGCGCGGGGCGCGTCCGCTGAAGCCGGGAATGCCGCGGCTGGTGGGGCCGGCCTTCACACTCCGCTTCGTGCCGGCACGGGAGGACCTTGCGACCCCGGAGTCCTGGTCATCGCCGATCTCGACCCGCACTGCGATCGAGGCCATGCCGGCGGGCTGCATCGCCGTGGTCGATGCCATGGGCATCACCGATGCCGGCATTTTCGGCGACATCCTCTGCGCGCGCATGGTCAAGCGCAACGTGACGGCGCTGGTAACCGACGGCGTGGTCCGCGATGTCGAAGGCGTGCTCGGCACCGGCCTTCCCGTGTGGTGCGACGGCTTTGCTGCGCCGCCATCGGTGGCGGGCCTCACCTTCGTGGGCTGGGGCGAGCCGATCGGCTGCGGCGGCGTGGCCGTATTCCCGAACGACGTTATCGTCGCCGACCAGGACGGCGTGGTGCTGATTCCGCAGGCGCTGCTCGACCACGTACTGGCCGAAGGCCCTGAGCAGGAACGAATGGAAGCCTGGATCGTCAACGAGGTGAACAACGGCGCGCAGTTGCCGGGGCTCTATCCCATGAATGCCGAAACCAAGGCGCGTTACGCGGCTTCGAAGAAGTAGGCCGGACCGACCGGCGCACAGCGAACGGAGAACCCCCATGGACATCCACCTCGCAGGCTCGCGCCCGACGCGGCGCGCGCCAAAGGAAAGCTTCACCGGAACGGTCTGGCAGGATCCAATCATCACACCACGGGCGCCGGCGCGGATCGCTTCCAGCCGCGTAGCCTTCGAACCGGGCGCGCGGACGGCGTGGCACACTCATCCGCTGGGGCAAACGCTCTACGTGATTTCAGGCGTGGGCCGGGTCCAGACCAAGGGCGGGCCCATCCGCGAGATCAAGGCTGGCGACGTCGTCTGGATTCCGCCGGGCGAGAAGCACTGGCATGGCGGCGCCCCGACGACCGGCATGGTCCACATTGCGATGCAGGAATCGCAGGATGGCGCCCACGTGACCTGGATGGAGCATGTTACCGACGCGGAGTACGGCGCCGCCATTGGCTGAGCCGCCCCGAACGGTCAAATCCGCGACGCGGTCCAGGTGCCCTTGCACAGCGCACCGCGCCAGGTGCCCGATCCCGATGTGCCCGAGAGACGGCCGAAGCCGATCGCCTTCTTCAGGCCGTTCGACAGCGTGACGCTGATGCTGCCGGCGTCGGCGACGCGGCCCGACGCACTCACCATCGAGCTACTCACCTGACCGTTGCTGATCCCGATCGAGACGATCTGGCCATTGCCGCATTCGGACGTGGTGGATGCAATGTGAACGCTCCATTGGCCGTCAAACGCCGAGCCGGCAACGGTGGCCGATGCAGTGACTGGCGAGCCTAGAACAACCGCGATCCCCGCGGCGACAATGACCCTGCTGAGATATCCCATTGACGAGCCCCTTTCCCTGGTTGGACGAGCGGGACTGTCACATTGTGCGGGGAGGCGCGATGTGATGGCTGTCACGCCGCGGTTCCAGTGTGTGACGTGGCACACAAATGAAAGGCCCCGCGGCAAAGCGGGGCCTTTTGCATCGGAACTTGTCGTGCGGCTAGTTCACCCGGGTCCAGGTCTGGCCCCCGCAGAACATGCCGCCGAACGCACAGCCCTGCACGCGGAGCGTATCCGGACCCTTGATCGCGAGGGTGGAATCATAGGTGCTGCCGGTGTCGGGATCGAGAATGCGGCCGCTCCATTTCCGATCCTTGCCCGGCTTCATGTTGATGAGCACTTGCTCGCCATTGGCATTCGTCTTGGCGTCGACCGAATAGCCGCAGAGGCTGGCGCCGCATTGCTCAATCCGGACCTTGCCTTCCTTCTCTTCCGTCAGCCAGACGCCGATCGGCGAATTGGGGTCGCTGCGAACGGGCGGCGGGGGTGGAGGGGCTGGCGGGACAGCCGCAACCGTCGGTGCTGGAGGGGGCGGCGGCGCGGGTGGCGTTGCGGCCTGCTGCGGCGGCAGGGGGGCGGGCGCAGGCGGCGGAACTGCCGTGGTGTCCGCAGGTGCATTGTTCGCGGGCGCGGCCGGTTGCTCCGGCGCGGCCGTTGCCGTCTGCGGCGCGGCTGTTGCCGCAGCAGGAGGTGATGCCGGCGGCGCAGGTGACGCCGGCGGCGGAGCCGCAGCCGTATCGGCAGGAGACGATGCCGGAGGCGGCGCGGCTTGCGTATCGGTCTTGGCGTCCTGTGAAGCAGGTTTGTTCTGGTGAGCGCGTTTCGACTTCCTGCCGGTGTTGTCATAGATGCCCGGAATCGAAATGGTGCCGCGGTCCGGGTCGATGCGGATCGTGCGGCCGCCATATTCGAACTGGTACTGGGCCTGCGCGGCGCTGCTTGCCAGCAGCAATGCGGCCATCGCCAATAGCCTCTTCATTGTGACCTCCTGAGCAGCGGAATCCCCAAAGGGCCGAAACTATGCTGCGGTCAATCTTGCCTTAAGTGATCTACATCACTTTCACGACGTAAGTCGCAGGCCTGCGATTATGGTTCAATTACGTGCCCATCATTCGAGAGCTGGCAACCGGATTTCCGTGCGGAACATGCTCAAATCATCATGAAATTTGCGTTGCGAGAGTCGAGGCCAATTCTGCCGGGCGGCCTTCACTCGAACCAGGCGGCGTAGATTTTCTTGAAACTACCGTCTTCCATGGAAATGTGCAGCCACTGGTCGACGAAATCCTTCAACGCCTCGTCGCGCTGCAGCCAGTAAGCCTTTTCCGAAAAATCAAACGGTTTGTCCGGATGCACCGCGCAGAGCACGCCAGGATGTAGCTTCTGCTGGTAGCGCGTCTCGGAGGCGTCCGTCATCATCAGGTCGGCGTTGCCCTTGGCGATCTCGTCGAAGATCGTGACGTTGTCGCTGTAGACCCTGATCTCGGCTTTCTTGACATGGGCGCGCGCGAAGCGTTCGTTGGTGCCGCCGGGATTGACGATGACGTGCGTGCCCGGCTTGTCGATGTCGGCCAGGGTCGCGAACTTGTCCTTGTCGGCGCAACGGGCGATCGGCGTCTTGCCCTCGCGCATGATCGGCGTCGAGAACAGGCCTTTCTTCTGGCGGTCCAGCGTGATCGAGACGCCGCCCATCGCGATGTCGAACTTGTCGGCCTCGAAGTCCTTCATCATTTGCGGCCAGGCGGTCGGTACGAACTCGACCTTGACCCCGAGGGCTTTGCCGAGCGCCTCCGCCATGTCGACGTCGAAGCCGCGGAATTTCCGTGTCTCTTTGTCGAGAGACGTGAACGGCAGATAGTCGCCGGTGGTGCCGACCCTGAGCGTGCCGCGGCTGATGATCTGATCGAGGCGGGAGGGCTGTTGCGCGTGGGCCGAAACGGTCACGGCCAGCGCTGCCAGGAGGCAAATCAAGCGGCCAATCAGATTGCGAAGCATATTGGGTCTCGATGCGGTTCCTTCAGATGACGCCGCACCGTTTAGACCAAGTCTCAGAAATCGCAACCATCGCTATTCGGCGCGTGACATCGTGCATCGAGATCATGGTCGCGCCGCAGGAGCTTGCCGGATTCAGGCTTCGCCCTTGCGGACAAGATCGGCAGCGGCCGCGCGGCCGGTCATCTCGGACCGCAACTGGTCGAAACGCCGCCGCGCTTCGCTTTCGCGTTCATCGACCAGCGCAATGGCGGCTTCCCGGGTCATCGGGCCTGAAACCATGGGGGCCGAACTCTCGCCGATGGTCTCGTCGACAAAATATTCGCCATTGCCGCCTGGGCGCGCGGTCCATTTGAAGCGGATCGCCGCAATCGGACCGGGGCCGAGCTTCGAATAGGCTTCGCCGTCCGTAGTCGCCATGGCCGGTACGGCCGGCCTGGGTTCGCTCACGGGCCTATCCACCTCGGGAGGCGTTTCCGGTTGATCGAGGATGCTCGCAATGGTCGCGAGCGCGTGATCAGTCGGGTCGCTCTGGCTCAAGATACCGCTCTCCGATTTCCCCAAAAGGGCGCTGCCGATTCCACCCGGGCACCCCCGACCGTGTTACTCGGCTGCGAATGAGGCTGAGTTTTGTCGTCCTGATGTCCCGAAAGGGGACACACGGCGGAGCTGATCTAAGCGCAGACCGACGGCAGCTTGGCCTTCCAGGGGCGCTCCTGCTCAAGCTGTGCCGCAAGGCGAAATAAGGTTCCCTCGGCGCCGAAGCGGGCCGCGAACATCATGCCGAGCGGCAAGGCGCTCTTGCTCCAGGCCAGCGGCACCGACATCGCGGGCTGGCCGGAGATGTTGAACATCGAGGTTCCCGGCATGTAGCGGCGAAGCGTCGGGCCAATATGCGAAAGGTCCGGCGACATCGCGTTGAGCTCACCGAGCCGGAGCGGAGGCGCACACAAGGTTGGCGCCAGGAATATGTCGCAGCTCGCCATGAAATCCGAAAGCGCGCGCGAAATCTGGTAGGCCGCGGACTGGGCTGCGACATAGTCGATCGCGCTGGCCTGCTGTGCGTTGTGCGCCATGGCCAGCGTCAGGTGCTCAAAGTCCTTGTCCGTCGTGGCGCGGCCGAAACGCTGCTCGGCCTGCCGCACCGTCAGCGCGGTGTTGGCGCTCACGATCGTCGTCATCACTGCCGCGGGATCAGCGGGCAGTTTTGGCGCGCGCTGCTCGACATGATGGCCGAGCTGTCCCAGCATCGCCGCGACATCGCGGACGGCGGCCGCGACCTCGGGGTCGATCGCCTCGCCATAGGGCGATTGGTCGGTGAAGGCGATGCGCAGGCGCCCCGGTTCGCGCCTGACCTCTTCGGCAAAGGGCCGCTCCGGCGCCGGCGCGTAATAGATGCTGGTCGGCTCGGGGCCCGAGACCGCGTCGAGCATCGCGGCGCTGTCGCGCACGCTGATGCTCACGACATGGCCGCATGAAAAGCCGCCCCAACCTTCGCCGCGATCCGGCCCGACCGGATTGCGCGCGCGGGTCGGCTTCAGCCCGAACACGCCGCAGGCGGACGAGGGAATACGGATCGAACCGCCGCCGTCGCTCGCATGCGCGACGGGGAGGATGCGCGCGGCAACGGCCGCCGCCGCGCCACCCGATGAGCCGCCGGAGGAATGAGCGAGATTCCAGGGATTTCGGGTCGGTCCGTGCAAACGTGGCTCGGTGGTCGGCATCAAGCCCAATTCCGGGCTCGCGCTCTTGCCGAAAATCGTGAGGCCGGCGTCGAGGAAGCGCTTGGCGAGGGTGCAACTATGGTCGGCGAGGTCATCCTTCAGCGCATTCGCGCCGAATGTCGTCCGCGTGCCCTCAAGCAGATCGAGGTCTTTCAGGAGAAACGGCACGCCTGTGAACGGCCCTTGCGGCAGACCTTTCTCGATCTGGCGCCGGGCATGGTCGTAGTGCTTGACCACAACCGCGTTGATATCGGGATTGACCTTTTCCGTGCGCGCGATGGCTTCGTCGAGCAGTTCGGTCGGCGTGACCTGCTTGGTGCGGACAAGCTCGGCGAGGCCGACCGCGTCAAAGCTGCCATATTCCTTGAATGCCATGGCGCAACCCGCTCAACTTTCAAACAAAATGTGGGGCGGCCACCGCAGGGTGGCCGCCCGCGCGATTCAGAGGACGTCCTGGTTGATGACGTTCTGCCGGATCGGTGCGCCGTCCAGCGCGCTCAGGATGTTCCGTGCCGTCTGCTCGCTCATGCGGTCGACGGCTTCAACGGTGACCCCCGCCACATGCGGCGCCATGATCACGTTGGGGAGGCTGTGCAAGGGCTGGCCGACCGGGGGCGGCTCCTGCTCGAACACGTCAAGGCCGGCACCTGCGACCTTGCGCGAAACCAGCGCCTCATGCAGCGCCTTTTCATCGACAATGCCTCCGCGGGCCGTGTTGATGAGATAGGCACTCGGCTTCATCAGCTTGAAACGCGCGGCATTGAACATGCCGACGGTTTCGGGCGTCTTCGGGCAATGGATGGTCACGAAGTCGGCGCGCGGCAGGGCCGCATCGAGATCGGGCACCGCCTCGCAGCCGGCCGCGGTGATCTCGCTTGCCGGCCTGTATGGATCGTACACCAATACCTGCATTTCCATGGCGAGACAGCGCTTGGCGGTGCGCGTGCCGATGCGCCCGAAGCCCACGATCAGGGCGGTCTTGCCATAGAGGTCGAAGGGCAAGACGCCAAGCCGGCTCGCCCACGTGCCGTCCTTGACCATGGAGTGCATTTCCTGGGCGCGCTTGGCCAGCGTCAACATCATGAACAAGGCATGTTCAGCCACCGACGGCGAGTTCGCGGTGCCTGCCACCATCAGCGGCACCTTTCGGCGCGAAAGCGCGGGCACGTCGACCGCGTCGTAGCCGACACCGATCCGCGTCACCACCTGCATGCCGCCCGAGGCTTCCAGCTCCGTTTCGCCGAAACGGGTAGCGCCGAGCGCCACGCCATGGACCGGCGCGTGCTGCTTCAGCATCGCCTCGAAATCCTTGGACGAGATCAGGTTGGGAAACTCGACGAGCTCGATATCGTCCCGCACGCTGAGGAGAGCTCGCGCTCCCGGTGACATGGTCTGAGTGACGAAGATCTTCTTCTTGTTGGTGGCCATTTCCTGCCCTTGGGGTTCTTGTCCGGCGTCAAAGGACGACGCCGGTCCCCTCGTTTAGCAGGTGCATATTGTTGAGGTCCACAGCCAATCGGAGCGGGGCACCGTCGCGCGCGCCGGCGCCCGGGTTGACCCGGCCGCAGACCTGCGAGCCCTCGAGCGTGAAGTAGACCAACGTCTCCATCCCCATCGGCTCGGTAACGTCGAGCATGGTTTCGAAGGTCTCGACGCCGGGGGCCAGGTGTCCATTGGCTTCCGTGAGATGCTCGGGCCGGATGCCGAGCAGGAGCTTCTCGTTGCGTGGTACGTTCTGGTAACGCACGGTGCGCGCCAGCGGCACCGGGAAGGCAAGGCGGTCGGTGAGGCGCAGGTTGAGCTTTCCAGCAGCCTCTTCGAGGTGGCAGGGCAGGAAGTTCATCGCCGGCGAGCCGATGAAGCCCGCGACGAAGCGCGTCGCCGGACTATGATAGAGTTCGTTCGGCGTGCCGATCTGCTCGATCTTGCCCTTGTTCATGACCACGACGCGATCGGCCAATGTCATGGCCTCGACCTGGTCGTGAGTCACGTAAACCGTGGTGGTGCGGACTTTCTGGTGCACCTTCTTGATCTCGATCCGCATCTGCACGCGCAGCTTGGCGTCGAGATTGGAAAGCGGTTCGTCGAACAGGAACACCTTGGGATTGCGGACGATGGCGCGGCCCATTGCCACGCGCTGGCGCTGGCCGCCGGAGAGCTGCTTCGGCTTGCGGTCGACGAGGTCGGTGATGTCGAGCATGCGCGCGGCTTCCGCAACCCGGCTCTTGATCTCCGCCTTCGGGTAATGCTTGAGGCGGAGGCCAAACGACATGTTCTCCGCAACCGTCATGTGCGGATAGAGCGCATAGTTCTGGAACACCATCGCGATGTCGCGATCTTTCGGCGGCACATCGTTAACGACGTCGCCGCCGATCATGATGTCGCCGTCGGTGATGTCCTCGAGGCCCGCGATCATTCTGAGCGTGGTGGATTTGCCGCAGCCGGAGGGACCGACCAGCACCACGAACTCCTTGTCGGCGATATCAAGGTCGATGCCCCGCACCGCCTCGACGTCGTCGTAGCGTTTCACCACCTTGCGCAAGTTGACTTCAGCCATGAGTTTCAACCCTTTGTCGCGCCGGCGGTCAGGCCGGCAATGTAGTAATCCATCAGGAAGGCGTAGATCAGGAGCGGGGGGGCTGCGCCGAGCAGCGCACCCGTCATGATCTGACCCCAGTTGAAGACGTCGCCCTTGACGAGCGAGGTGATGATGCCGACCGGCATCACGAGCTGGTCGGTCGACGTCGTGAACACCAGCGGATAGAGGTACTGCGCCCAAGAGACGGTGAAGGCGAAAATGGTCGCGGCGATCAGACCGGGCAGGGCGACGGGAATGAAGATCCGGGTCAGCGTCTGGAACCAGGAGGCGCCGTCAATGATTGCGGCCTCATCCAGCTCCTTCGGAATGGAGGCGAAGTAGCCGATCATGATCCACGTGCAGAACGGCACCGTCAGCGTCGGATAGATGAACAGCAGCACATACCAATGATTGATCAGCGAAATCCCGGTCCATTCGGACAGCCGCGCGAACATCTTGAACAGCGGAAGGAAAAGAAGGCTGTCCGGAATAAGGTAAGTCAGGAACACGCCGGCGGCGAGCGTTGCCGAGCCCCAGAACCGCATGCGCGACAGCGCGAAAGCCGCGGGGATGCTGATCAGCATGGTGATCGCCACCACGAACACCGACACCACGGCGGAATTCCAGTAGAAGCGCAGGAACTGGTTCGAGGTCAAAAGCTCGACGTAGTTCGACAGCGTCGGATGGAACACCCACCACGGATTGGTCGCGGCCGAAATCTCGGCGCTGCTCTTCAGCGACGTGATGATCATGTAGATCGGCGGAACCAGCGCGAACAACGCGAACAGCGCGAGGAAGAAGTAGGACCACCGCAGCGCCCAGGTGCGATCGCGGCTCATGCTGCCGTATTTGACCTTGCGCGAGGGGCCGGCCTTGTGGACTGCGATCGTGCTCATCAGGCTTCGTTCCCGCGTTTGTTGATGTCGCGCAGGATAAAGATCGCTGCGATCGCCAGGATCGGCGCCATGAACAGTGAGACGCTGGCGCCGAGCGGAATATCGCCGCCCTCGATACCAAGCCGGAAGGACCAGGTCGCGAACAGGTGTGTGGTGTCGAGCGGGCCACCCGCGGTGAGGATGCGCGTGATGTCGAAATTGGCGAAGGTCACGATCAGCGAGAACAGCGTCGTGATGGCGATGATGTTGCGCATCATCGGCAGCGTCACATACCAGATGCGCTGCCACCAGTTGGCGCCGTCGATGGCGGCCGCTTCATAGAGCTGCTCGGGCACCGATTTCAGCGAGGCCAGATACATGATCATGAAGAATGGCGCGCCGACCCAGACGTTGACCAGGATGACGGAAAAGCGGGCCCAGCCGGCTTCACCGAGCCAGGGGATGGGACCGATGCCGAACAGGCCCAGCGTATAGTTGAAGGCGCTGTAGGAGGGATCGAAAAGCCACAGCCACGCCAGCGTGCTCATGGCGGGCGGAATCACCCAGGGCACGAGCAGCATGCCGCGCCACTTGCGCTGCTTCTTGGAGGGAATGTTGTGGGCGAGATGCGCGACGATGAAACCGATCAGCGCCTTGAAGATCACCGCGGTGATGGCGAAGATGCAGGATTGCTTCACCACCATCCAGAAGGTTTCGCGCTTAAACAGGAATTCGAAATTGCCAAGCCCGACGAATTTGGTCATCCCCTTGTTCAGCGTCGCCAGGTGCAGCGAATAGGCTGCCGGATAGAGCACCAGCAGCCCAATGAGGAGGATCAGCGGCAGCGTCATCAGGAAGGCCACCGTCGATTTGCGCTGCAGCGAGCGTTTCAGGCTTGAACGCCTGGGAACGTTTCGTGCGCTTGCGACGCTGGTCGGTTGAACGACGACATCAGCCATAATGCAGGTTCCCTTGAGCGGTCATGGACCGCGGAGCCGCGACACTCTTGGTGCCTTGTCGGGCCAAGGCGCGAATGGATGCGCCGCACGCAGCCGCGCGGCGCATCGCGTCAGGACTTAGCTTCGCATGAAGCCTTCGCACTCGCCTTCCGCCCAGGCGAGCGTGTCCTCCATCTTTTCTCCTTGCGCGTATTTCAGGCACATCTTGGTCAGCGTCGCCTGAACGTAGATCTGCTGGGCAATTTTCGGCGGCGCCGACGAAGCCGCGATAGACAGCTTCTGATGGTGGAAGGGATTTGGGTAATGGTAGAGTGTGCCCTTCGGGGGCTCGGCCTCCGCCCACACCTTCAAGGTGGTGAGCTTGTCATAGGCCGGCAGGTCGTAGCCGCCGCTCGCCACCACCATCTTTTCGATGGACGAGGGTTGCGACAGGTGAACGAGCAGGCTCTTTGCAGCCTCCTTGTTCTTGGAAAATTTCCAGACGCTCCAGAAGAAGGGAAGATAGGGCGCAAAGCGGCCCTTCGGACCGGCCGGGAATCCATGCGTCCAACATTGCTCGGCCACCTGCGGCGCATCGCGCTTGGCGACCGCCCAGGCGCTCGGCGGGTTCATGATCAGGGCGCCCTTGCCGGCGATAAGCCACTTGTTGTTCGAGGCGTCGTCCCAGGCGGCAACGTCTGGCGGCAGGAAGGATATCAGCTTCTTGTAGTACTCGAGCGCTTGCCTGACTGCATCGGTTTTTACCGTGACGTCGCCCTTGGCGTTGACGAGTTCAGCGCCGAATGACTGGAAGAACGCGCCGGCGGAATCGACGCTGTCGGTGGTCTCGCCCAGTCCGATACCGAAGGGATAACCGCCCTTATGGCAGGCTTCAGCCGCCTTCAGGAAGGTGTCCGTGGTCCAATTATCTGCCTTCGGCGGACTACCGGCCGGATACATCGCCTGTACGTCGATGTTGGCATATTTCTTCATCAGATCGATACGCGAGCACGGCCCCTTGATCTGGCTGCCGACGGAAGCGGGTACCGCGAGCCACTTGCCGCCGGCCTGGCCGAGATATTTGACCGTATCGTTGGGCTCGCCATTCTGCTTGATGATCGGCCCCATAATGTCGTCCATGGGCTCAAGTTGCTCGGCAAAGGCCTGCACCTGCCAGGGACCGCCGGACGCCAGAATGTCGTGCCCGGACCCGGCTTGGGCTTCTGCGGTCTGGGTCAGGAGCAGCTTGTTGCCCTGGCTGGTGATGTAGTCGACATTGACCTCGACCTTCTCCTTCGCGGCCCATTCATTGACGAGATCGGTGGAGGCCTTGTTGGCTCCGGGAACCCAATGATCCCAGAAGCCGATCGAAAGGCTGCCGGCCGCGCGGGCCGAGCGTACGAAGGGCGCGGCGACCATGGCCGCTGAAGTCAACGTCGTGGCAGCGACAAATTGACGACGGGTGAGTTTTCTCCGTGACATGGCGTCCTCCCTGCTGGACCAAATCGGAAATATCGAGAAATCCGTTGGTCTTGTCTTGTTGTTCTTCTCGTTCTCCCGGGCACCCGCCCGGCGGGCGAAGCACTGAGATTTCATCACTCACGATCAGAGCAGAAATGCCGGCTTCTGTCGAGAAATCAGGTGAATAAGACGTTAGAACTAATGTCGTGCGTCAAAGCTGCGCAGAGTCGTTTTCGCCGCCCAGTCGCGGCGTCCAACGCGATCGATTTTTTGCATCGCACACGACGAGCCGGGTTATTTGCAGCAAACTGACGTGACGCGCTGGCGCAAATCCGCCGCAGTCAAGCGTAACAGCTTCGCGCGGCGGGCCTTTCTTGATCGCATTCGCCGCGTGCTGCGGTAGACGAATTCAGTCGCAACACGGTAGAATCGCGATCAGAGAGACTTCTGCCGCCCTCAAAAATCCCGCCGAATGAAATCCCTTCGATGATGGAGACCAAACAATGACCAGCCCGACATCAGGCTTGCGCACACGGTTAAGACTGTGCGTTGCGCTTGGGGTGGCCACCGTCCTTCTGGTTAACGCGCCGCGGATCGTCGATGCGCAAGGCCTTGTGAAGGGTGTCCAGCAGGGAGCCCGCGAAGGCAACAAGGCCGCAGGGCCCGTCGGCGGCGTGCTGGGCGGCGCGATCGGCGGCGTGGTCGGTGTGGTTGGCGGTGTGGTTGGCGGCGTGGCCGGTGTGGTCACCGGCAACAACGGGAACAATCCAAATAATCCGAACGGCAAGCCGAACGAGAAGCACAGCAACCAAGCGACCAAGACCGCGAAGGCCGCGGCCAAGGGTGTAAAGGAAGCGAAGGCAACGAAGGAAGCCAAAGCGGTTCAGGTGCTCACCCAGAATGGCGAGCCGAAGCTCACGGCCGAGCAGATCGTCGCCAACAGCGACGCCTATGTCGAGCGGATCAAGACTGAGCTGAATCTCACGTCTGAGCAGGAAAAGAACTGGGCCAGCTTCTCCGGCGCTATGCACGATCTTGGTCGCAACGGTGCCGACCGCCTCAATCTGCGCATCGCGCGCGCCAAGCGCGATCCACCGGACGATATCATCGAGCAGATGCGCAACGAAGCACAGTTCCTGGTCGACCGCGCCCAAGACCAGCGCAACATCGCCGACGCCGCCGATCCGCTCTATGCGAGCCTCGACGACAAGCAAAAGCAAATCTTCATCGACGAGATGGTGCGCCTGAGCCACGAGCGCGGGCTCGACTAAACTAGCCGGCACCAGGCGGGCAGCGATGCGCGTGTCGCGGCGGCGAATAGCCGGGCACGCGTGCCCTGGGGTAGGTTAAAGGCCCGGTACCCGGCTATCCTGCCGCAGCGGCGCGGCGCCTTCACGTCGCCATCCAATGTTGAAGAAATGCAGACCAATTCGCGCCGCATACATGGCTCGGCCGTGACCTTGTCGGGTTAACGCCGGGCGACCGCACAAACGCCATCGGCCGGCCCGCAGCTTGCCGCCGGACCGGCCGATGTCAGGTCGTGGTGAGAACGACCGTCTCAGCTCTTCGGAAAGTTCAGTTCCACGCCGATGCCATCGGGATCGTAGAGGAATATTTGCGTATCGCCCGTGCGCGGCACGATCTGCTCGCGGAATTGAACCTTTTTCTCGGTGAGCCGCTTGCGTACGCCCTCGACGTCGGTCGCGGCGAAGGCGATGTGGTCGAGGCGGCCGGTATCTTCGTATTTCTTCTCGGTGCCGCGGACCACGATGCCCTCGCGCGGCTTGCGCGTGCCCATCAGATGCACGGTCGCTTGGCCGCCGGAATAAAGCCAGTAGCCCGGAAAATCGAGCGGCGGGCGCGCGCCGTTCTCCAATCCAAGCACGTCGACATAGAAGTCCCTGGTCTTTTCGAGGTCCTGCGGCTCGATCGTGTAATGCTGCAGTCCGCCAAGCGGCATGGTTCTTCTCCTTGAATGGCTATACCCAAGTGAGGTCGGATTCGGCGCCCATCATCCAGGCGCCGACGGTTTCGAAATGGCTGAGGCGCCCCTGCAATTGCTGGGTCACGGTATGAATATCGCGGAAGCGGCGCTCCAGCGGATGGCTCTCGAAGATCGCAGTCGCGCCGGCTGCGTTGTAAGCGAAGTCGACCGCCTCGCGCGCTTTGTGAATCGCATGCGTTGCAGCCACGCGCACGGACATGCGCTGCGCCACCGTGATGATCGAACCGGCGCAGAGATGCTTCCAGATCTCCGCCATCGTTTGCAGCACGAGGCTCCGTGCCGCACGCAAGCTGACCTCGGCTTGGGCGAGATCGGACTGCACGACGGCGTTGTCCCGGATCGGGCTCTTGCCGCTACGCGGCACCTTGGTTTTTGCAAGATCGATGAAGCAATCGAGCGCGCCGCGGGCGATGCCGCAAGCTACACCCGCAAAGCCGACCTGATAGCAGGTGCCGTTGCCCATGCGATAGAGCGGGCCGTGCTCGCGGCATTCGCGCCAGAACTCGCGGATGATGGAGTGATCGGATCGCACGAAGAAGTCGTTGAGCGCGAACTGGTCGCTCGCGGTGCCGCGCAAGCCCACCGTGTTCCAGATGTCGGTCCATTCGACATCCTTGCTACGCACCAGCATGGTGCGCTCGGCCTGCTCGCCATCGTCGTCGAGCCGCGGGGTGCCGTCGGCCTTGAAGATCGGACAGTGCGCGCCAAGCCAGGTGGCGTGACGGCCCCCGGACGCAAACGCCCAGACGCCGGTGACGCGATAGCCGCCTTCGCACTCGATGGCGCTGACTTTGGGTCCCGGACCCCAGGCCAGCACCGCGCGGGGATCGTTGCCGAAGATCGCCTGCGCCACCGGCTGGTCGAGATAGGCCGCGGCCATCGCACAACCGCCGGCCTGGCTCAGGCACCAGGCAGCGGAGGCGTCGGCTTGCGCGATAGTCTCGATCACGTGGAAGAAGGTGACAGGATCGGTTTCGATCCCGTTGGCGGAGCGCGGCAGCAGCAGGCGAAACAGCCTCGCCTCATGCAGCTTGTCGAGCAGGGCGGGCGGGAGCCGCCGATCCCGCTCGATCTCGTCGGAGGCGGCCGCGACCGCCGGCCGGAGGGCTTCTGCGCGCGCGACCACGGTTCGATCGCCGGACAGCTCAGCGGAAGTCGCAACAATCATGGCCAATCTATGCCTGCCGAACTTGAGCCGTCGCCGCCACCTCGATGGTGGCGTTCAGCTCCCTGTCGATCTCCTCGATCGATTTACCCTTGGTCTCGATGCCCAGGAAGTAATACACGGCGCCGGCCATCAGGAACCAGCAGCCGAGATAGACGAAGGCTAGCGGGATTTCCGGCAATGGCACGTCGGGCTTGACGTAATTGTTGGAGCCGACGATCAGCGCGAGCCCCACCGGGCCGAGTATCTTGCCGATGCCGCCAAAGCCATAGGCCGAGCCCATGCCCGAGGTGCGCAGATGCGACGGCCAGATTTCGGTTGCATAAGGGCCGACAAGCGCAAAGCCGCCGTCGGCAAAGAAGAACGCAATGGCCAGGATCAGCCAGAACGCCGACCAGTCTCCCCACATCACGTTGTAATTGTAGCCGGCGACGATCACGAGAACCCCTGCGCCTAAGCCCAGCAGGCCGCCCGCCTTGCGCCGCCCGATCGATTCATTGAAATAGGAGAACGCGATCCGCCCGACGAAGCCGAACACGGTGAGCAGGATCATCATCTTCGCCGCCTGCTGAGGCGTCACCTTCAACAGCAGGACGAAGAGTGATGGCGCCCACAAGGTCACGCCGTAGACTCCCGTCTGAGCGCCGGCATTGCCGAGCCAGGACACCAGAAGGCTGCGCGGATATTTGAACAGGTCGAACCAGTTGGAGGTGATGACCGGACCGGCATCGGCAGCGGTCGGCATCGGCAGCGACGACGGCTCGACCTGCAGCGCCCAGGCGAGCGATTTGCGCGCTTCTTCATACCGACCCTGGCGGCAGAGCCAGCGCGGGCTCTCCGGCACCCAGATGCGGATCAAGAGCACGACGAGGGCGGGCAGGATGCCGATGGCAAACAGCAGACGCCACTGGTCGGTGCCCATGAAGGCGCCTAGCACCGCACCGAGGCCGACGCCGAGCGGAATGACCGATGTCACGAGCCCTCCGATCAGCCCGCGCTTGGAGGAGGGCATGAACTCCTGCACCAATGGCAGGTCGACGCAATAAAGTCCGCCGACGCCGGTGCCGACGAAGAAGCGCATCACCGTGAGATAGACCCAGCCGTTGTGCGGCGTGAAATAGAGCAGGCCGGTCGCGATCGAGAAATTCAGCACGGTGCCGATAAAGACGATACGGCGCCCGATGCGGTCGGCAAGCCAGCCCCAGGCATAGGCGCCGATGATGGCGCCGATCCCGGAGCTCATCAGCACCGTGGCGGATTGACCGAAGGTCAGCTTCCACGGTCCGATGAGGAAGGCAAGCACAAAGCCGATCAGGAAATAGTCGAAAAATTCCAGCGCATCGCCGATGATGGCCGCGATCAGGATCTTGACCTGGTTGCCAGTCAGACTCGTCCTGCGGTCGAGCTCGTCGAACATGGCGTTCTCCCCATGGGCGCCTGTTCATTTTTATAAAGGCGTGCGTCGCGCCCCGCGCATCGCTATCGTTATAAGGCTAACCTGCGACCGCCGCGACCGGCAAGCCGGCCCGCGAACAGATGGCATGCGCCGGGCAATACGCACACGCGCTTGCCGCGAATGGCTGCGGCGCCCCGGCGCGCGTTGGGGAGCGTAGTAATTTGCGTCCGCGGTAGCCAGGTGCGATAGCACGGGCCGCGATTCGTTTTAGGAATTGCTGCTCTCTAGAAATTGCTGCTGCTCTCGCAGCCGCAAGAAATGGAAAGGCCATGGAAGAACGGCGCAAGCACAAGCGGACTGAGATCAACGAGCCGGGTCTGGTCTCGGCCGCAGGATCGGTCATGAGCTGCGTGGTGCGCAATATCTCCCCCGATGGCGCTGCCATCGACGTGGAAAACCCGGCCTTTGTGCCGGCGCGCTTTCGCCTGGTCATGGACAACGGCGCAACCGTGCATGAGTGTAGCGTCGCCTGGATCCAGAAGAACCGGATCGGCCTCGCGTTCGTTGCACCGCCGCAAACGCGAAAATGAATGCGCCGGAGAGAGGCGCGCGGACTCTCAACTGCCGTCAAGCGATACCTTCACGACGCCGGCACCCATCATACCGAGCGCACGCGCTGCACTGACGGACAGGTCGATCACGCGCCCTCGCACGAAAGGACCGCGATCGTTCACGCGGCAGCGAATGGTGTGGCCGCGATATTTGACGGTGACCATGCTTCCCATGGGACGCGTCCGGTGTGCACAGGTCATCTCGCCGGAATGTCCGCGACCGCCGTAATAGGAGGCCAGTCCGCTTTCGGCATGTGCGCAAGAGAGGGGTGAGATGATCGCGAAGAGAATGAGGAGTTTGCGATTCAAGGTAGGGCTCGTTGTTGCCCAGCCGCCCGGCGCAATAGGAGTGTGGAACCGGGGCGGTTCGACGACTCCGCCGATCAAATTGTGTAACAGCGCCGGCACGATTTTGAGGGAACTTTTTTGCGGCAGCGTTTTCGCGCGCAGCATCCCAATTCAAGCTAGCGCCGTCATAACGCGAGCAAGTAGCCGTGATGTCATGAGGTTTGCGGAAGCTTGAAGTGCACGAGGCCCGGAGTGCCTAGGAGCCCGGGCCTCGTGACTTGCCCCTCCCCCATGGGGCGCAAAACGCAGGCAAGCTCTTAGTCAAAGTTGGCAGCGACGCCTATTCCGTATCACTACGGTGCAAGCTCGCGGGGCGACGGCGCGATGCCGCTCAGCGCTTCAACAGCGGCAGGAGCTTCGCTTCCAGCTCCTCGAACGACATCGAGCCTTGCAGCTTCTCGCCATTGATGAAGAAGGTCGGCGTCGCCTCGACCTTCAACTGGTTGTGGGCGAAGGTCTGAGCGGCTTGCAGCTTGTCGAGCGTGTCATCGTTCTTCACGCATTTTTCGACCTCGGACTGCGCCATGCCGAATTTGGCGCCGATCGATGTCAACGTGTCGGTGGTGTGTTCCACCAGATCCTGTTGTTGCTTGAACAGCATCATGGTGGCTTCGAAGAATTTCGATGCCTCGCCCTTGGCCGCACAGCGCGCCAGCATCGAGGCAGCGGCAGCCTTGAAGTCGAGTGGAAAGTCGCGGGACACGAACCGGACCTTTCCGGTGTCGATATATTTCGACTGCAGCATCGGGAAGACGTTCTCTGCAAAGGCCGCGCAGTGAGGGCAGGTCAGCGAGGAATATTCGACGATCGTGATCGGCGCCGTGTCGGACCCAAGAGCCATGTCGGGCAGCGCGACGGGCTTTGCGACCAGGGCGGCCGTCACCCGGTCGGGGGCGCCGGCGGTGGAGGTCGCGAAGCCGTGGCGCGAACTGGCGATGGCGAATGTGGTGAAGGCAAACGCGACCAACGGTGCGCGACGAGAAAACAGCAATGAACGATCCTTCGGGTTCCCCGCTCCCGTGGGCGCGAAGCGCTTGCGGGTGCCGGACCGAGAGATTAGAGCCAGGTGGTGCTCAGGTCCATGCCGGCCGCCATCAGGCAGAACGACAAGGCGAGACCAAGGCCGGAAAACATCGAGATCGCCTTGAACGCGCGATCAGCAGCAATCGAAGAAATCGTTTTCACGTTGTACGCCCCTTTGTTGGCCCACGAATGGGCATCGAGGGGACATGCATAGGCCAAAAGGCTTTAGGCCTGATTTCCGGGCATCGTTAATGTCGTCCCAATGCCACAGGCTGCGGCCGTCGCGGGCCGCATGGCTCATCCGCCTGCGGAGCCAGCATCAGCGCCGCGAGGGGCCTAGGACCTTGGCGATGGTGGATGCCGTCATCGCGGCCCGGTCGCCAGCGATCTGAGCCGCCAGGCGATCCCTGGCGCGCTCCTCGATCAGAATGTTGATCAACGCCATCCGCTTGTCGTCATTGTCGGCGTCGGCGAGCAACTGCCGATAGCGATGATAGTCAAAGGTCACGTCTTGCTTACGCATGCCACGCCCCCACGCCCATACGTCACAACCCGGAAAATCTTCCGCAGTCTGAGCCGATGGGCAAGCGGAGTTACGCGTTATCAACCGTTTCGCGCGACCGTGCAGCGCAGCAGCGCTTGCTATCGTGTGTTCGCGCGAGCCGTTGCGGCCGGCTACTTCGTGTCGGCGTCGGCCTCGATGCATTGCAGCAGGAAGGCGGTGCGATCGCGCGGCATGACCTTCTGAGCGTCGGCTTTGTGGGAGCATTCAAGCTCCCTAAGCTGCTCGGCGCGGCGCTTCTCGGCGGCTTCGCGATACTCCGGCGCAACCTTGGTGGGATCGACAAGCTTCTCGGCAAAAGCCGGCACGATGATAATGAACAAGAGCAGCGTCAGAGGGGTAAAGCGCTTCAAAATAACCTCCTTCAACTAAACAAGCGGACTGTCCTTTTCTTTCCAATTCCAAATCGCGTCGGCGAGGCGGCCCAACGGCCATCCCCTGATCGATGGCAAAGCAGTATCGGGTACAAACCTTTGGGCATTCAAGCGGATATTGCCCGCACAAGGCTGGATCGCGCAGTGAAGCGGGTCACAAGCCGCCAAGTGGCGACGGACCGTTGCGGTCGATCGCCTTGGGCACCGGCAACGGCACGACGAACGTCCCGCCGCCATCGATAAAGGCGGCATTGCGGGCGATGATCGGCTCGGCGTAGATCCAGGCGAGGATCACCACAATGTCCGGCTTTCGGACCGTGAGCTCGCCGGACGGCAGCACCGGAATATGGGCAGCCGGGCTGAAGCGGCCTTGTTTGAGCGGGTTGTCATCGGCGATGAAGGCGAGGCGCGAGGCCAGCTCGAAATGGTAGAGCAGGGTTGTCGTCGTCGTCGATGCGCCATAGCCGGCTACGGTTTTGCCGGCGCCGCGAGCAGCGTCGAGATAGGCGAGCACCGCATCCTTGCGATGCTCGATGGCGCCGAACCAACCGCGATAGATTTCAGGCCCCGTGATGCGGCGCCGCGCTTCCTCCTCCATCAGCGCCGATAGCTGCGGCGAGCGCATACGTTTTCCGGTCGACAGGAGCTGCGCAAAGCCCCGGATCGAGCCACCCTTGGTGCCCGTGCGCATCACATCGAACAGCGTCAGGCCATGGCGATTGAGGAAGGCTTCCAGCGGCAACAGGGCGTGGTGCGAGACATGCTCGTGATAGATGGTATCGAACACCATGTTGTCGATCATGTCGACGATGTAGGAGACCTCGAACACGAACACGCCGTCCGGCGCGAGCAGGGAGCGAATGCCGCTTGCGACATCGGAAAGATTGTCGATATGGGCGAAGACGTTATTGGCGCAGAAAAGCCTCGCGTGGCCGCTGTCGGCCACGATTTGCGCCGCAATCGCGCTGGTGAAGAAGTCCGGTCGCGTCGAGACGCCCTGATCGGTTGCCGCCTTTGCAATGTCGCGCGCCGGATCGATCCCCTGCACCCGCATGCCCTCGGCCTGAAAGGCCTTCAGGAGCGAGCCATCATTGCTGCCGATCTCCACGACAAGGCTGCCTTTGGGGATCGCGAGGCCTGACACGACCGAGCGTGCGTAATTCTTGAAGTGCTCGACCAGCCCAAGCGAAACCGATGTCCGGTAGGTATAGTCGCGGAACAGGATCTCGGGGTCGACGACGTCGAGATTTTGCAGATGGCCACAGTCGCCGCAGAGATAGCAATCGAGCGGGAACAGCTCCTGCTTCTCCTGCAAGCGATCGGCCGTGACGAAAGCGTCACCGATCGGCGACGGCCGGATCGGCAGCACCAGCTCGAGCGCACGCGATCCGCATAGGCGGCAGGCCGATTTGTGCGTCACGTGTCGCATGTGTTGCTCGCATTCTCGTCGGCCATCGCAATCCTCAGCTCTTGATCCCGGCAAAACTCTTTGCCACCTCCTCGGGCCAGATCACGGACACCCCGCCGTCGATAAGGAGCGACTGGCCGTTGATGAAGGAAGCCTGCTCGCTGCAGAGGAAGCTCAGGGCGTTGACCGAATCCTCTGCTGTCCCCATGCGCTGCAGGGGAACGAGCTTCCGATAGAGGTCCATCAGGCCGGCATTGCCTTCGTAGAACTGCCGCGACTCCTCTTTCAGATAGGTCAGCGGCATGATGGCGTTGACACGGATGCCGCGCCGCCCGAGTGTGGCCGCGTAATAGCGAACCATCTCGTTCAACCCGGCCTTGACGACATGATAGCCGACCGGCTGCGAGCTTCCGACATATTGCGCATAGACGGAGCTCACCACGCCGATAGCGCGGTCGCCGGATTCCGCGAAATGATTGGCAAAGCCCTCGATCAAACGCTTCGAAGCGGTGAGGCCGACACGCAGTTCGCCGTCCCAGAGATCGCCAATGCCGCGAAAACGCTGGCACAGCACGAGGTAGCTGATCGGCCCAAAACCGTCGCGCGCCCTGGACCAGATGCCGTCGTAGCTTTCGGCGTGTTCAAGGTCTGCCGCGAGATGGCGGACGTTTGTATCGCCGGCATGCCTTGACGAGGGCGAGCGGGAGATCACCGTCACGCCATATCCGCGCGCCAGAAAACGCTCGACTACGACGAGGCCGAGGCCGCGCGTCCCTCCAACCACAACAGCGTGCGGGGCGCTCACGGGCGTTTCTCCCGAAATGCCGCGATCCGTTCGACTAGATCAGCTTGGAAGGCTACCGAGGCTGCCGGATCATCATCGCCCGGCGCGAACGCCGCGTACATCGTGCCGTCGGGGCGAAACGGGCCGTTGGTGATCTCGTGCACGATCAGCAGATCGGAGCGGATGACCAGCGTATGAAATCGCGCCTCCGACATCCGGTAATAGAACGGCTTGGTCCCGCCTTTCTCGCCGAGCGAGATGATTTGCTCGATCGCGCCATCATTGCGGAAGATGACGATGTCAACTTCGCCCTCGATGATGTGGAACGCCTCGCTCTTCCCGGGATGCCGGTGTGGCTGGATGTAGGAGGCAGGCTCGATGGCGATGATCATTTCGTGCAGCGGATCGTCGTGGGCGGGATGCGCATTGATGCGCGCGCGCCGCTTCGGCGCTTGCCGCGCGGCGTGCCGCAGCAGCGCGATGTCTTGAGGTCCGATCGTCGCGATCGGGCCTTCCGCGACAAACACCTCCGGCGATTTCTGGATTAAGGTCATGGCGAAGGCCCCGGCAATACCGATCCTGGCACTCCAGCAAAGATCGAGCGGAATTCGACGCCACGCCGTGCGAGCGGGGCAAGCCGATCCCTGATCTTTTGCTCGATCCGCGGCGCAACCGCAAACAGGCAGGCTCGCACTTTTGTGTCCTGGAGCAGCGCGTCCGATGGCACGACGGGGACCTTGAAGCCGGGCGGGAAATAGCTGCGCTTGTCGGGATCATCGTCGACCGCCATAGCGATGCGCTCGGACACGCCCATGGCGTTGGCAAACATCACGGCCTGGTGCCCGATGCCGAACACCGCAAGGCCATCTCCGGATGGTCCGGCCGCCTCGGCCGCCCAAGAGCGAACCAAATCCCGTTTCGGGGCGAAGTTGGCGATATAGTCAGGAAACAGCTCCGGCGTCGGAGTGCTGGTCGGCGCGACATCAACACTGCGCTCGTCTCGCGCCGGCCGCAGGACGGCAATCAGCGCATCCTCCAATTCGCCTTGTGCCCGACGAAGGTTGGCCACCTCATAGCCGGCCTTTGTTGAGAGATGCCGGAGTGTCGACTCGACGAAGTAGCTGACATGCTCCTCCCACAGGAAGGAATAGTCGCAGGCTGCGAGAAATTTGGCGCTGTCGGGCACTTCGATAACCACGACGCCGTTGTCGGCAAGGAGTTGCTTGAGCCCGCCCAAGGCGCCGAGCGGATCATGGCAATGTTCGAGGAGATAACGGCAGGAGATGATGTCGGCGGTGCCGTAGAGCTTGGCGATGCCTGTCAGGTGTTCGGCATTCAATCCAAGCTGCCAGGTCTCGAGATAGGGATAGCCGTCCTGCCCTGATTGCGTGGGACGGATATCAAGTGCCGCCGCACGTAAACCCCGCCTTTGGAGCCGGTCGAGCAGGGGCTGATCGAACGGGCCGACGCCGAACGACGTCGCCGCTTTTGAGTCAGGCTCATCGAGCAGAAGATCCACCACGCCATCCAGATGCGCGTCCGGCTCGCGGTACTTGATCCATGGCAACCTCGGCCGCACGGCTTCGACCGGCAAGGGCACGCCGAGCTGGATGAGCTGGCACCGCCGGCACTGATGCAAGACAAGATCGTGCCGCGCGACAGCGTCCGGCCTCAAGGTGAAGCGATTGCAGACGGGTACTTGCTGGAGCGACAGAGCGCTGCCGTTCAGCACCTCGCCACAGAGCCTGCACCATGCATTCGGCATCCGCTCTCCAGTCGCTAGACGAAGAAAATGAACTCGTGATCGCCGCTATAACCCGTCTGTTTGAACTCGTAGTCCCATTCGGCCGGCGTATGGAAGATGCGGCAGGTGAGCTGCCAGTACATCAGGTTCACCTTCTCGCGCTCGTTGCGATAGGCCTCGACGCAGACGTATTTGGCGCCGCGTCCGACGCGCTCGATCTCGCGGAGCGCCGAATGGAGCTCGTAGTTGTAGAGATTGTGCAGCGTATTGATGGAAATCACGAGGTCGAAATGCTGGTCGGGATAGGGCAGCCTGACCGCCGAGCCGACCTGACAGAATGGCCTCACGCCCTCGACGGTGTGCGCGATCCCGTAAGCCGAGATGTCGATGCCGGCGACCTCGATCCCCGGTACGCTTTCCGTGAAATCGTGCAGCAAGAAACCCTTGCCCGATCCGACGTCGAGCACGCGCATCCCGGGCTTGAGGCCGTAGGCAGCAACCATCGCGTCGGCGACCTTGCGCCAGCGGCCGTCATATTTGTAACCGCCGTAGCCGGTCTCGCGGCTGCCGTCCCAATAATCGTAGTCGTATTTGACCGCGAGTTCGGCGACCTCGGCCTTGTCACGCTGGGTGACGCGCGCGAGATAGTCGCGCTTGGTCGATGTATGAATCAGGCTGATGAAGTCGCGATAGGCCATTCCTGCGTCCTTAAAGGCGAATCTCCGAGAGCATCGCTTTTGCCTTCTCAAGCTGCACAGCGCAACGCGCCTTGCGGTCACTCGTCGCCGCAAAAGCACGGCGCGCCGCGCCGACGGGAAGGAAATCATTGAGCAGGATGCAGACCCATTTGACGCGGCAGACGTCGAGGAGGATCCTGCATCGCGCTTGCGTGACGTCGTCCAGCGCCAGGCGCGTCAGGAACTGGGCGCGATAGCCGCTCGGAACCGGCACTTGTGGCTGGCAGAAGAAATCCACGACAAGCTTGGCCGGATCGTCGCGTCCGGCATATTCGAAGTCGAGAAAGACGAGCCGCCCATCATTGCCCGCGAGCGCATTGTGAAAGCCGAAATCGGAGGGCGACAGGCAGCATTCGGATTCGGCCAGCGCACGATGCGGATCGAGGCCGAGCGCATGGGCCTCACGCGTTACCTGCTCGCGCACCATGTCCCACCTTGGGCGCAATATCGCGAAGACGAAACGCTCGGCATCGGCAAGCTGTGGCGCCTCGCGATCGAGCGCTGCCAGACGCAACAGCCGACGCTCGACGAGCTGCAGATGATCGGAGATCGAAAAGCAGGCGTCCGAAGCGGGCCCAAGGCCCACACGCCGCGTGGCATTGATGGCGAGAATGAAATCAGCGGCTGCATCGATGTGGGCCGGCTCAAGCTTACCGGCCTCCAACCTTCGGCCCACGACGAAGCTGTAGAGGGCGGCTTGGGCGCTGTCGTCCTTTGCCAGAGGCTGCGGAACGGTCCGGACGCCGTCGTTCCAGGCGCGTTCAAGGAAGTCCCATTCCGCAGCGAGCCGGTCACGCATATCGCGCGGGTCGCTGAAATAGCGCTTCATGACGAGCGGCGCGCCCGCCGTGGCATCGATGCGGAAGACCTGGTTGTTCCTGCCGCCCACAAGTCGCGTCAGCGATCGCGCGCGGCCGAAGCCGGCGCGAGCGGTCAGCGCCGTGGCCAGTGCGAGCAAACCGTCGTCGGCCAGTGCGTCAGACGTGCGCATGGCAGAGCTCCGCGGAAATCTCGGTCCACGACGAACAGAGGTGGAGCTTTCCCCCACGGGCGGCAGCCGCGAACTGCCCCTCGGGATCGAACAGGATACAGCGCATTCCCGCCGGAAAACCCGGCAGCGCAAAGATTTCCGGGAGATCGTCGATGAACACGTCGCAGCGAAGGAGAGCCGCGCGAGCGACCTTGTCTTCCTTGGTCAATGCGAAGAACAAGTTGCCCGGATCGATTTGGTCGCTGCCCAAGCCGACCAGCCCGCGCGCTGCCAAAAAGCCTCGCGCCGCGGCGTGCAGATCATGCTGCGGCCCGCGGATCGGGGTGCGCGTTTTGTGGCTGACGATGAACAGCTCGTGGCCGGCTTTCCCCGCGGTCGCGACGAAATCGGCAAAGCCGGGATAGGGCGACGCCAGCTCCATGCGGGCGCCATAGACGTAGCCCTGCAGCTCCGTAAACGCGTCGGCGCGGCCGGCGCCGTTGAGATAATCGCGCACGCTGTTCTTGTCGCGCGACAGATGGGCGGGGATCAGTCCGCGCTCCAGAGCCGCTGCATGAAAGACGCCATCGTAGCAAACGATCGTGTTGTCGAAATCGATTCCGATGCGCATGACTACGCTCGCAGCGACATGTCGATCAGGGGGCGGCCGATTGTGCCGGACGCGAGATCCTGCAAGGCCTGCTCGGCCTGTTCGAGCGCATAGGCCTTGGACAGCAGCTTGCGGACGGGAAAGCGGCCCGCGCCGAGCAGGCGCGCGAACCGGCCATAGTCGCGATCGGGCACGCTGTCACCGCCCCATGTGCCCATCAGGCTCTTGCCCTGATTAAAGACGGAAGGGTTGATCGAGAGCGTCGCACCGTGGCGGGCATTGCCGATCACGACCGCGCGGCCACCCTGCTGGCGCGTGGCGTTGACGGCCTGTTCCATCGCGGCCGGCACGCCGGACGATTCCACAGCAATATCCACGCCTTGCGGGACGATCTTCTTGATCTCGGCGAGCACGTCGATGCCCGTGGGGTCGATGACGTGCGATGCGCCGTAAAGCGGCGCAAGCGCTCGCCGCGTTGGATTAGGGTCAACGGCGATGACGGGCATCGCGCCGACCAGAGCCGCCGCCATGATGGCGTGGAGCCCGACGCCACCAGTGCCGAACACCGCAACCGCGTCGCCCGGCTGCGCCTTCAACACATTGTAGACCGCGCCCATGCCGGTCGGCGCCGCGCAGCCGAGCAGCACGGCGATATCCATAGGTAATTCCGCAGGAAGCAACGTCAGCCGGTTTTCGCTGACCACGGCGTGGCGCTGAAAGGTGGTGACGCCGCCGGCGTTGACCTTCTTGTCGGCCCAGGCATAGACGGCGCCGCCGGCCTCGACGCCAGAGCCCCTGATCCATGACAGCACAACCTTGTCGCCCGCCTTCACCTTGGTGACCGCGCGGCCGGTCTCCAGCACCGTGCCGGTGCCCTCGTGGCCGAGGCAGTGCGGCACCCATTTGTCTTCACCCTTGTCGCCGCGCCATTCCATCACCTGTGTGCCGCAGGCGCCGGAATAAGCGATCTCGACCAGCACCTGGCCCGGCTTCAGGGCGGGGATGTCGATCTCAGCCACGACGAGCGGTGCGCCGGTCTGAACGAGGAGGGCGGCGGTGGTTTTCATGTGGTTAGCCCTGCCGCAACGCGTCCGCGATTTTCGCCGCGATCTGGTGACCGGAAAGGCCGAGCACCTCGCGGGCATACTCCTGCTCGCCGGACTTCTTGAAGAAGGCATCTGGCGTGCCGAAGCGGATGAATTGCCGCGGCGTGACGCTGTGATCGATCAGCCATTCCGCAACCGCTGCGCCAAAGCCGCCGATCCGCGAATGCTCCTCGATGGTCGCGACCAGCGGGAAGCGCACAAAGACATCGGAAAGGCACGTCTCATCCAGCGGCTTCACGGTGTGGAAGCTGACCACTTCCGCGGAGATTCCCTGCTTTTCCAGTGCATGCGCGGCTTCGATCGCTTCGGGCAGCATGTTGCCGGTCGAGAGCAGGCAGGCATCGCTGCCACGCGCCATCGTGATGGCCTTGCCGAACGCAAATTCCGCAAGCGGCCCTGAATGCACCACCGGCTCGCCCTTCTTGCCGAGCCGGATGTAGACGGGCCTGTCCTGCTGCTGGGACGCCCGCAGCGCTGCGCGCACTTCGAAGGCATCGCCGGGGCAGACCACCACCATGTTCGGAAGCGAGCGCAGGAAGGCGATATCTTCGCAGGCATGATGGGTCGGCCCAAGGCCGGAATAGGCAAGTCCCGCGCCGACCGCGACGATCGTCACCGGCGCCTCGTGATAGCAGACGTCGGTGCGGATCTGCTCCAGGCAGCGCGTCGTGATGAAGGGCGTGATGGTGTAGGCGACCGGACGCAGGCCGTTCATGGCCATGCCGGCGGCGACACCCATCATGTTGGCTTCGGCGACGCCGCAGTTGAAGAAGCGCTGCGCATGCTTGGCCTTGAACTTGTCGAACAGGCGATTGCCGATATCGCCAGACAACATCACCACGCGCGCGTCTTCGTCGCCGAGCCGGGTCAGTTCGTCCGCAAAAGCGTTTCTCATGCGAGCCCAAGCTCCTTGCGCGCTTTGGCGACTTCCTCGGATGACGGCGCGCGATAGTGCCAGTTGTTGTCGTCTTCCATGAACGACACGCCCTTGCCCTTGACAGTATGGGCAATCAGCGCCACGGGCTTGCCCGAGCCGTTGGGCACGTGCTGCATCGCTTCCGCAACCGCACCAACATCGTGGCCATCGATCTCGCGCGCATCCCAGCCGAACGCCGTCCATTTGTCGGCGAGCGGCGCCAGCATCAAGGTCTCGTTGGAGCGGGCGGTCGCCTGCCATTTGTTGTAGTCGACGACGACGCAGACGTTCTCGAGTTTCTGGGCGGCGGCGAACATTGCGGCTTCCCAGACCGAACCCTCATTGTTCTCACCGTCGGAAAGCAGCGCAAAGACCCGGAATGCCTCTCCCTTGATACGCCCCGACAGCGCCATGCCGCAGCCAAGCGGCAGGCCGTGGCCAAGCGAGCCGGTCGCGGCCTCGACGCCCGGCAGGAGATTGGCAGGCGGATGCTCGGCCAGACGGCCGCCGTCCTTGCAATAGGTGTCGAGCTCTTGGAGCGGGAAAAAGCCTTTCATCGCCAGCGCCGCATAAAGCGCCGCCGCGGCATGCCCCTTGGAGAGGATGAAACGATCCCGCAAGGGATCCTTCGGCCGCGCCGGATCGATGTTGAGGACATGCCAATAAGCCACAGTCACGATATCGGCGCAGGAAAGCGAGGAGGCGAGGTGCGCGGCCTGTGCCGCGTGCGACATCTCGATGATCTTGCCGCGCAGTTCCGCGGCGCGACGCGTCAAGGCGGGCGCGTCGATGCCGCCGGCGGGCTTGCGGACTACCAGGTTCATCGTCCTCTCCCCATCGCGGTTCTCCCTTAGGGCTTGTGAACGTATTTCGCCGGCAGCTTTGCCAGCTCGCCTTTGAAACGCTCGGCCCAGCGAATGACGTCCTCGATGCCGCGTTCGAGCGAAATGGTGTCGCGCCAGCCGAGCTCGTTCCGAAGCTTGGTCGTATCGAGCATGTAGGCGGTGTCCTTGCCCGGCCGCTCAGGCGCGATCTCCACGCAATCGTCGAAGGATTTTCCGAGCTGCTTCAGGATGGTCTCCACCAGCGCGCGGATCGAGACCAGCTCGTAGCCGGAGATGTGATAGGCCTCGCCGAGCTTGCCGCTGCGTGCGATCCTCACAGTTGCGTCGGCGACATCGCTCATATGGATGAACACCCGGACCGACTTGCCGCCGCCATCGAGCCGAAGCCTCTCGCCGCCCATTGCGGCCACGATGGTGCGCGGTACGATGCGGTAGAGCTGCTGGCCCGGCCCATAGACATTGGCCGCGCGGGTGAAGACGACCGGAAACTTGTAGTTCGCAAAATAAGTGCGCAGGCTCATGTCGGCGGCCGCGCGCGACACTGCATAGGGCGTTGACGGATTAAACGGGGCGCTTTCCGTCACCCAGCCATCGGTCGAGCCGTAAACCTCGGGCGTCGTCACATGGACATAGCGAACCAGGCCGTCATAGTTGCGCAAGAGCTCGTGTAGCCGCACGGTCGAAACGACATTGGTCATCATCCAGTGATCGGGATGCTGCCAGCTTTCGCCGACCATGCTTTGCGCGGCGAAATTCACCACATGCGTCGGATGCTCAGCGGCAAGCAGCGCTTTCAGCGCGCACAGATCGTGGTTGTGGTCGATCCGCGTAAAGCGCACGCATCCCGGCCGCGCCTGCCATTTGTAGGGCAGGAACGCCGGATGCGCCTCCTCGGAGCGGCTCGCTGCCAGCACGTCATGCCCTTCGGCCGCGAGATGATCGGCCAGCGTCGCGCCCGAAAACGAGTTCGAGCCGAGGATCAGGTATTTTTCATTCGCCGCCATGTTCGCCGCAGCTCTGCCGCCTGGATTTTGAGCGCATTGACGTCGTCGCGCTGGCCGTAGAGCCACTGCAGCAGCATGTGGCCGACGATCATCTGCGCGTCTTCGGCGATCTGCATGTCGTCGACGCGGAAATGAATCGGGACGTCGGCGAGCGCCTTGGCCTTGCCGCCGGAGAAGCCGAGCAGGGCGTAGCTCGTCATGCCGATCGCTTTGGCTTCTTCGAGGGCTGCAAGAATGTTCGGCGAATTGCCCGATCCCGACATCACGATCAGCACATCGTCCTCGCGCGCCAGCACCGCAAGCTGCATCGAGAAGATGCGCTCATAGCCTTCATCATTGGCGAGGCAGGTAATGATGGCGGGATTGGACGACAGCGAATGCACCTTGAGCCCGGAGCCCGGCGTCTTCGACAGCGGATAAAGGAAATCGTTGGCAAGATGGTTGGCGTTGCCGCCACTGCCGCCGTTGCCGACCAGAAACACCTGCCGCCCGGTGCGCCAGCAATCGAGGAGATCATGGGCCAGCCGTTCGACTGGCGTCCAGTCGAATTCCCTGAGCGCGGCGCTGAGCCGTTCCGAATAGTCGTTGAACAGGGCCGACGGTTGCGGAAAGGCGACTGCTGCGGTCATTTCACCACCTCCCGCTCCATCCATTTCAGATTGTACCAGCGGTCCTCGTTCTTGAGCCGCCCTTGCGAGTACATGCCGATCATCTCCGTGATCGCATCCTCCACCGTCTTCTTCGGGCGAAAACCGGTGGCGAGCAGGCGGTCCGAATTGACGCGGTAGCTGCGCGGATCGTTCGAGGGCGTCACGACGATGTCGGCGTTGACGTGCTTCACGACCATGCTGGCGATATCGAGGATCGAGATGTTCTCGAAGCCCGCGTTGTAGATTCCCAGATGCTCGGGATGATCGAGCAGGAAGAGGTAGAGGTCCGTGATATCATCGATGTGGATGTTGGGCCGGGTCTGGTTGCCGCCGAACACGGTGATGCGGCCGTTGGTCAGCGCCTGCATGGTCAGCATGTTGACGGAGACGTCGAGGCGCTGCCGCGGAGAGAATCCGCAGACGGTCGCGGGACGCACGATCTGCACCACCATGTCGTCCTTGTAGGACAGCACGATGCGCTCGCCGCACATCTTGGTCTTGTTGTATTCGGAGATCGGCAACAGCTCGAGATCTTCGGTGACCTGCTCCTCGTCCTTGATGCCGTAGACGCTGCCGGAGGAAGCATAGATGAAGCGCTTGACGCCGGCGCGCCTGGCGCGATCGGCGAGCTGCATGGTGGCGAGGCAGGAGATTTCCCAGGTGAGCTTCGGGTCGAGATCGCCGCAGGGATCGTTCGCCACGCTCGAGAGATGGATGATGGCATCACACCCGGAGAGATCGTAAGCGTCGGGATCGCGGATGTCGCCCTTGACGACGGTGAGGTCCGGATGCGGCTCAAGAAAATTGCCGAACCACATGATATCGAAAGCGACCACCTGATGTCCCGCCTTCAACAGCTTCGGGACGAGGACGCTACCCTTGTAGCCGCAGGCGCCGGTGAGAAAGATCTTCATCAGGGTTCCCCTAGGCGACGCCGGTACGGCTAATGCGCCGCGGGGCGGTGTCGGCGATGGCCCGCCTGAGGCTTTCGGGCGTGCCGATGTCGCGATAGTAGCCGCGCGTCTCGACGCAAAGGATGCGGCCGATATAGCGCGGGATGATCTCGGTCGAGAGGTCGACGATTGGCCGCCCGAAGGACGCGATGGCATCGATGACCTCCGGCTCGAAAATATAGACCGCGCCGTTGGCGAGGTTGCCGGGCGGATTTTCGACCTTCTCGTGAAAGGCGACGACTGTGCCGCGATGATTGAGTTCCAGGATGCCGCAGGAGCGGGGCGTGTCGGTACGGAAGCCGAGCATGGTGACGGCGTGACCGGCGGGCCGGCGGCGGTGCGCGTCGACAAAGCCGCAGACGTCGAAATCAGTGAGGTTGTCGGCGTGGGCCACTATGAAGGATTGCCCTTGGAACCAGTGGCGGTTGGCAAGCACGGTGCCGCCGGTGCCGAGCAGCTCCTCCTCGTGCACGAGATCGACATGCGCTGCCCAGCGCGAGGCCTTCACAAAATCGATCACCTGGTCCTCGAGCCAGTGGGTGTTGACGAGGACGCGCTCGATGCCGCCGTTGAGCAAGAGCTCCAGCCAGTAGTCGAGCAGCGGCCGGCCGTTGATCTCGACCATGCACTTTGCCGTGGTCGCCGTGATCGGGAGCAGGCGAAGCCCCTGTCCTGCAGCGAGAAGAAGCGCGCGCATCGTCGTTCTCCTCTAGTCGTGCTCGTAGCTCGAGCCGTCAATTTCCGCCACCAGCTCGGCTGCGGTCATCGGGCTGTTGCCGACACGCGAGACCTGCAGCGCGGCTGCAAGCGCGCCAAGATAGGAACTCTGCCAGATGTCGGCGCCGACCCGGAGCGCCATCGCCGAGCTCATGAAGAAGCTGTCGCCGGCCCCGGCGACGTCTTTGGGCGACGGATTCAGGGCGGGCAGGCGATCGGTCACCAGCGTGCCGTCGTGAAGCGTGTTGACCAGCAAGCCCTCGGCGCCGAGCGTGATCACGAGGTTGTCGGCATACGCCTTGTGGATCAAACGTTCGCCGACGTCGGCCAATCCGGTCTCGAAATCGTTCAGCGCCAGACGGGCCTCGCGCTCGGTCGGCGTGATCAGCGACATGCCGCGGAAGCGAGAGACATCACCGAGCTGGGAGGAGGCCTGGCTGTCGGCGGCCAGCATCACGTCCTTGGCGCGCGCTTTCGCCGTGATGGCATCGACCAGATCCTGGGGCAGGCAGCCATAGTTGAAGCAGGAGAATAAGAGCAGGTCGCAATCGGGCAGGGCCGCTTCGACCGCCTTCAGCATCCTGCCCTGGATATCGGGGCTCGGGGCATGATGGCGGAGATGGTTGACGCGCAGCAAGGTCTTGTTCAGCGCGCGGTAGCGCTGCTTCCGGGTCGTCGGCCGCGTGGAATCTGCGAAGCAATCGCAGCGGATTCCCTGTTCTTCCAGATTCTCGAGCGCAAAGCTCGCGAATTCATCCTCGCCGACCACCGTACAATACCGGACATCACCGCCCAGGCCCCGCGCATGCGCCGCGACACCGCCGGCGCCGCCGACAAACGTCTTGGTCACGATCGGCGTGACCACAATAGTCGGGTCTTCCTGCGACATTCCGATCGCGTCGCAGGTGACATATTCGTCGATGATGAGGTCGCCGATGACAAGCACCCGCATGCCCGCCATCTTGGCCAGCGTCGATTTGAGCTGCGAGAGCTCAAAGCCGTGCCGGCTTGGAAAATCGAGCGGCTTGGTAACCGACGAGATATCGGCATCGGTATAATCCCGCTCAACCAGCGACAGCGAGGCGAAGCGCAGCTCGCCGGAACTGAACACCAGCCGTCCGCCATAGGCGTCGACCGCGCGCTGCTCGGGATTTTGGCGGTGCTCGAACTCCTTGCCCTTTACCACCACGTTCGGCTGCAGCGACGCGATGAAGGTTTCCGCCGGAACATTCAACGAGACCGCGTAATCGACCATGCTGATCGAGCACACATTGTCGACCCGCACCTGCTGCGGAACAGTGACGCCGGGGGAGGAGTCCGCATTGACTCCGACCACCAGGATGTCGGCCTGCTCGGCCGCGAACTTCAACAGGCGGAGATGGCCGGGGTGCACGACGTTGAAATTGCCGGACACGAAGGCGATTGAATTGGCGCTACCGCAGGCGAGCCGCAGCGCGGCGCTGTCCGCGGACTCCAGCCTGGTCCGGTCGTCCAATGTTTTGTCGGTAGAATGAGCAATGCGCGCCACGGTGTACCTGAAGGCCGGTCGGTGAGGTCAGCGAATCAACGCTAGAACGCGGATGGTTAACAACACTTAACCGGCCGCCAAATTGCCAAGAACACATTCGCCAACTCATAGCGAATCAACGAGAATCCTAGCAGCCATCGGGAAGGATGGAGAGTTTCTGCGGGGAATTGCAATTGCAAAGCAGTGTTGGTTCGCGTGCCTTTCAAAACGCAAGGCTGCAAAAGCAAGCCAGGAAGCAGGCGGAAGTCCTGTTGCCGGCGGCGATCAAGGCTTATCGCGAAGGCCGGCACCTGGAGGCCCAGACGCTATGCCGGCAGATCCTCAAGGACCTGCCCAACCATTTTGACGCCCTGCATCTGCTCGGCGTGTCCGAGAACGATTGCGAGCGATTCGACGAGGCGGCGGCGGTCCTCACGCGCGCAGTCGACCTCGATCCGCGCTCGGCCGAAGCCCAATCCAACCTCGGTCTGTCGCTGTTCCGGCTGGGCCGCTATGAGGAGGCTCTGGCACGCCACCAGCGCGCGGTCGCGCTCAAGCCGAACTTCCCGACCGCGCTCACCAATCTCGGCAACGCCTTGATGCATCTTCGGCGGTTCGATGAGGCGATCACCGCCCATGACCGCGCCATCGCGCTCAAGCCCGATTATGGTGACGCCTATTGCAACTGCGGCATGGCGCTCTTGCTCTCCAGCCGGAATGAGGAGGCCGCGCAGAGCTTCGATCGGGCGCTCTCGCTGCAGCCGCGGCTTTTGCCGGCCCTGCTCGGCAAGGGCCTCGTGAGCATGAATTTGCGAAACTTCGACGTGGCGCTCGCATCGCTGAATACGGCGCTGGCCCTCAAGCCGGATGCGGCCGCCGTGATCGCACAGCGTGGGCGGCTTTATCAGCAATTGGGGCAGCCCAAGAAAGCGGAGGCCGAGTTTGACGCGGCGCTCGCGCTGCAGCCGCTCCTGGAACCCGCCTTGTGCGGCAAGGCCACGGCCTGTCTCCTAGATGGCAACACGGTTCAGGCGATCTGCGCCAGCAACAAGGTGCTGGCGCAAAACCCGAACTCGGAGGTCGCCTGGGGCCTGCTCGGCGCCTGCTTTGCGCTGCAGGGCGACATCGTAACCGCGATCGAGCATTACGACCGCGCGCTCGCGATCAGGCCGGACTATGAGGATGCGATCACCAAGAAGATCTTTGCGCTGGATTTCCTGCCCGGCACCGATTTTGCCGAGCTTCAGGCCGCGCGGAAATACTGGTGGGATGCGATCGGCTCGCGCTTGCCGCGGCAGTCGCTCGGCGAGCGCAACCTCGATCCCGAGCGGCGCATTGTCGTCGGCTACGTGTCCTCCGACTTCCGCGATCATTCCGCTGCGCTCGGCTTCATGCCCATCCTGCGCCACCACGATCACATGCAATTCGAGGTCATCGCCTATTCCTGCTCGCCGCTCAAGGACGACACGACGGATTGCTTGCGCGCGATGGTCGAGCGCTGGGTCGACGCCTGGCAGCTCCCCGACGAGAAGCTGGCGGAGCGGATCCAGGCCGACAAGGTCGATATCCTCGTCGATCTGTCCGGACATTCGGCCGGCCATCGGCTCGGCGTATTCGCGCGCAAGCCGGCGCCGATCCAGGTCACGGCCGTCGGCAGCGTGACCGGCACGGGCCTGCCCACGATCGATTATCTCTTCGCCGATGCCGTCACGATTCCGCCCGCGGTCCGGCACCTCTTTGCGGAAACAATCTACGATCTGCCCTCGCTCATCACCATCGAGCGGCCTCCGGAGATTGCGCCATCGCCGCTGCCCATGCTCCGCAACGGTCATGTCACCTTCGGCATGTTCAACCGGACCGACAAGATTTCAGAGCCCGCCTTGAAGCTCTGGTCGAAGTTGATGGCGGCTGTGCCGGGCGCGATGATGGTGGTCAAGAACGGCTCGATGAGCGATCCACTCCTGCGCGACGGATTGACCGCGCGCTTTGTCGCCCACGGCATTCCTGCGGATCGCATCCGCTGTATCGGCAAGACCACGCGCCTCGAGCATCTTCAGATGTTTGCCGACATCGACATCGCGCTCGACCCGTTCCCGCAAAATGGCGGCATCTCGACCTGGGAGCCGCTGCAGATGGGCGTGCCCGTGGTCACCAAGCTCGGCGATGGCCCGGCAGCGCGCGCGGGTGGGGCGATCGTGAAGGCAGTCGGACTCGACGACTGGGTTGCCGGGGATGATGATGGCTATCTCGCGATCGCGCTCAAACACGCTTCCAATCCCTCGGAGCTCGCGGCGTTGCGCGCGCGGTTGCCGGCGCAGGTCGCCAACTCCGAAGCCGGAAATTGCGACATCTACACGCGTCGCGTGGAACAAGGGTACCGCAAGTTCTGGCGCGATTACTGCAGCGGCGCTTCCACCAAATAGGCCAGCGTCGTCTCGGCCGCTCTTGTCACGCGCTCGCTTCAGGCGCTTCTGGGCAGGAACGTCAGGACAGAGCCGGTCTGTGCGGTCTCGCGCATCGCCTCGGCTATCACGGCGGCAAGAGCGGCTTGGTCGAACGGTTTCGAGATGCGGGGCAGGTGAGGACGCATGGAGCCTGGAAGCTCGGCATACCCGGTGCTCAGCACCACAGGCGTGTCCGGGCGCTCGACCGCGATCGCCTCGGCGAGCTTCAATCCGTTCATTCCGGGCATGGCGTAGTCGGTCACCACGACATCGATCTTGGGCGTTCGACGCAGGAGCTGCAGCGCCTCCTCGCCGGAGCACGCCTCGATGACGTCATGGCCGAGGTCGTCGAGCATCGCGGCCGTATTGTCGAGCACCAGAAGATCGTCGTCGACAACCAGCACGGAGAGGGGGCGGCTAGACCGCGACACGGAATGCATCGGCACCGCGACGGGCGCGGGAACCGTCTGGTCCTCGGCGCGCGGTAGCCAGATTTCGGCCGTGGTACCCTCGCCGGGACGGCTCTTCAGCACCAGCGTGCCTCCCGACTGCTCTGCAAGCCCCTTCACCATCGAAAGCCCGAGGCCGGTCCCCTTGCCGACGCCCTTGGTCGTGAAGAACGGATCCTGCGCGCGGCTCAAGGTGTCCTCGTCCATGCCGCATCCGGTGTCGCTTACCGAGAGCGCGACGTATTGTCCAGCGCCCAGACCATCCATCGCCGGTTCCTCGTGCGCGGCGATGCTGATGACGCCGCCGCCTGCCATCGCATCGCGCGCATTCACGGCGAGGTTGAGGATCGCAAGCTCGAGCTGGTTGGCATCGACCCTCACTCTCGGCAGTTCGAGCGGGAAATGGGTTTCGATCCGGATACCGGGATCGAACTTGAGCAGCGCGGCCATTCCGCGCACCAGGGCCGGAACGTCCACGACCACGGGCTTGAGATCCTGCTTGCGCGCGAAGGCCAGCATGCGCTGTGTGAGCGAGGCGCCGCGCTGCGCTCCCTGAATGGCATTGTCGAGCAGCCGGTGGATCCTGGGGTCGTCGGTGTGAACGCGTCTCTTGACCACTTCGAGGCTGCCGAGGATCGCTCCCAGCAGGTTGTTGAAGTCGTGAGCCACGCCGCCGGTGAGCTGACCGACGGTCTCCATCTTCTGCGACATCACAAGCGCATCCCGCGTGCGCTCGAGCGCCTCCTGGGCGCGGCGGCGTTCCGTCACGTCGCGCACGATCTTGGCGAAGCCGATGGTCTCGCCGCGCGCGTTGCGCACCGCCTGGATAGTCGTCTCGGCCCAGAGGCGGCTATTGTCCTTGCGCAGGCGCCAGCCTTCATGCGTCGACTTGCCGTCCCGCTTCGCCTCCGTGAGTGCGGCATCGGGCAGGCCCAAGTTGCGGTCCTCCTCCGGGTACAAGATCGCGTAGTGCGATCCCACAATCTCCTCGCCATACCCCATCAAGCGCTGAGCCCCGAGATTCCAGTTCGCCACCTGTCCATCCGGGGCGAGCATGAAGATGGCGTGGTCGGCCACGCCTTCCACGAGAAGCCGGAAGCGCTCCTCGCTGCGCCTGAGCGCCTCGGCCTCGCGACTGGCGCGTTCCGCCGTGGAGCGATCATAGATGGCTGCAGCGAGTCCGATGCTGAGAATGATGATGGTGGTGCCCGCAAGCAGGAATGCAAGCGGCGCTTGTCCGACGGTGCCGTGTCCTGTGTAGCCGGTCCCGACATCGGTATGCATGAAGGACGAGCCCTCCATCGCCGCGTAATGCATCCCGGAGATCGCAAGTCCCATGACTACGCCGGCGGACAGCCGCTCGAGCACATTGGTGGTGCGGAAGGCGAGCCACAGCGCGACGATTGACGCACCGATCGCAACGGCGATGGATAGCGCGACCCAGAGCGGATCGTAGGTAATGAAGGCGGGCATGCGCATGGCGGCCATGCCGGTGTAATGCATGCCGGAGATCGCAAGCCCCATTCCGAACCCCGAAGCGAGCAGGGCGCTCGGGCGTTGACTGACGACCAGGAAGGCGATGGCGGCCACGACGATGGGAATGGCGAGCGACAGCAGCGTGAGCAGCGGATCGTACGAGACCGCCATTCCGGGCAGGCTGAATGCCAGCATGGCCACGAAATGCATGGACCAGATGCCGCCGCCCATGGCGATCGCCGCAGCACAAAGCCAGCCCAAACTGGCCTGGCCTGAGGTGGCCCGCATGCGGGTCGCAAGATCCAGCGCTGTATACGAAGAAAGCGCCGCGATCAGAATCGACAGCGCTACGAGAACGGGGTCGTGCGAACCGGAATGATGATGCATTCGGGCACTTTAGTGGGGATGCATTCGCCCAATCTGTGGTGATGCATTATGGCGATTCTAGCGCTTTTTTTGGCGTGTTGCATAGTTCCATCGGGTTCCGAACGCGCCGCCCTCAACACCCACCATGCGTGCTCTGCAGCAACACCCTCAGAACTCGGCACGAATGCCGAGCCACTCATTGCACGGTAAGCTCTTGTTTACCTCTTAAACAACCGGCACGCGCCTGGCGGCGACGGCAGCGGGCGAGATCACCTCCATGTCGAGCGGCGCGCGCCAGCGCTCGGTCAAGCGCACCTCCGGCGGCTTGTTGGTTTTGGCCGCACCTTCCAGCACAAAGCCGTCGAAGCCGCTGCTCATGACCTCGTTGCATTTCTGCACATAGATCGGAAAGCCGCCGATATAGGGCATGAACACCCTCGGCCGGCCGGCGATGTTGGTGCCAACATACCAGGAGCTGCAGGTCGAGCGCAGCGAGACCTTTGAGACCTCGTTGACATGCTCGACCCAGGCGTCCTCGTCTTCCACGCACGCCTCTATCGTGCTCGCGCCGACGTCGCGCATGTGGCCGAGGCAATCCACCAGCCAGTCGACGTGCTGCTCGATCGCCTGGATCATGCTGGCGAGCACCGACGGGCTGCCGGGCCCGGTGATCATGAACAGGTTCGGGAAGCCCGCGGACGCGAGCCCGAGATAGGTGCGGGGACCGGCGCGCCATTTTTCGGCGAGCGTCAGTCCGTTGCGGCCGGTGATCGCGATCTTGTCGAACGACCCCGTCATCGCCGCAAAGCCGGTGGCGGAGACGATCGCGTCGACAGGATATTCCGTGCCATCAACCACGATGCCGCCGGCCGTGAAGCGCTCGATTCCCGTCCTGGAGACGTCGACCAGCTTCACATGCGGCAGGTTGTAGGTTTCGAAATAGCCGGTATCGACGCACAGCCGCTTGCAGCCGAACACGTTGTCAGGACACAACAGCTCGGCCGTCGCCGGGTCCTTCACGATGCCGCGGATCTTCCTCCGCGCAAAATCGGCGATGGTATCGTTGGCGTCCTTCTCGAACAGGAGGTCGCCGAAGGCGCCGAGGAAGGGCAGACCGCCGCGTGCCCAGGCTTCCTCGTATTGCTTCTCGCGTTCCGCCTCGCTCGCTTCCAGCGCCGGCGTCAAGTTGTAGGGAAAATAAAAGCCGGTCGGGCGTGCGCGGGCTTTCGCCCGCAGCTCCGGATAGTGGGCCTTCACTTGCTTCAGATAGTCCGGCGTCAATGCCTCGTTCCAGGCCGGCACCGACCAGGTCGCGGTGCGCTGGAACACGGTGAGCTGCGAGGCTTGCTTGGCGATGATCGGGATCGACTGGATCGCGGAGGATCCAGTGCCGATCACGCCGACACGCAGGCCGGTGAAATCCACGCCCTCATGCGGCCATTCGCCGGTGTGGTAGACCGGTCCCTTGAAATCGCCGATGCCCTCGAAGCGCGGCCGGTTCGGCGCCGACAGGCAGCCGACTGCCATGATGCAAAAGCGCGCCGACACCCTGTCGCCGCGGTCGGTCTCGATCTGCCAGCGCTTTGCAGCCTCGTCGAACGTCGCCCTGACCACGCGGGTATCGAACACGATGTCGCGGCGCAGGTCGAAGCGATCGGCGATGTGGTTGGCGTAGGCGAGGATCTCGGGCTGCGGCGAATATTTTTCAGACCAGTTCCACTCCTGGTCCAATTCTTCCGAGAACGAAAAGGAGTATTGCATGCTCTCGACGTCGCAGCGCGCGCCGGGATACCGGTTCCAGTACCAGGTGCCGCCGACGCCGCCGCCGGCCTCGAACACGCGCGCCGTGAAGCCAAGCCCACGCAAGCGGTGCAGCATGTACATGCCGGCAAAGCCGGCGCCGACCACGACGGCGTCGAAGCTCGTTCCAATCTCGGCTGCGCGCGTCGTCCCGGCCTTTGTCGTCATTGTTGCGTTTCCCCTTTTGTCAGGAATTATGCCGCAGGCCGCCCAAAAATCGATCATGAATTGGACAGGGAGGCGCGGCGTTTTCGCAGGGCGCTGCGCCACGATTGCGTCCAGGCGCTATCCAAACTAATGATCGCTGGGCCTCGTGCCCAAGAGCATCTCCCAGGGAATTCCCAGCATGACCTCCAAACGACCCTATCGCGGCGTGTTTCCCGTCGCGCCGACCATCTTCGATGCCAACGGCAACCTTGACCTCGAGGGCCAGCGCCGCTGCATCGATTTCATGATCGACGCGGGCTCGCAGGGAATTTGCATTCTCGCCAATTTCTCCGAGCAGTTCGTGCTGACCGATGCCGAGCGCGAAAGCGTCATGCAGGCCGTGCTCGACCACGTCGCCGGCCGCGTGCCGGTGATCGTGACGACGACCCATTTCTCCTCCGCCATTTGTGCGGCGCGGAGTCGGCAGGCCGAGCAGGCGGGGGCGGCCATGGTGATGGTGATGCCGCCCTATCACGGCGCGACGTTCCGCGTGCCTGAAGCCGCCGTCTTCGACTTCTTCCGCGTGGTCTCGGATAGCGTCGGCATTCCCGTGATGATCCAGGACGCGCCGGTCGCTGGCACGCCGCTCTCGGTGGATCTGCTCGCGCGGATGGCCAAGGAGCTTGCCAACATCCGCTATTTCAAGGTCGAGGTGCCGGGCGCGGCGAACAAGCTGCGTGCCCTGATCGCCGCCGGTGGCAGCGTGATCGAAGGGCCATGGGACGGGGAGGAGGCAATCACGCTGATGGCCGACCTCGACGCCGGCGCCACCGGCGCCATGACCGGCGGCGGTTATCCCGATGGCATCCGACAGATCATGGACCCGTTCTTCGCCGGCCGCCGCGCGGACGCCGTGGCCGCCTATGGACGCTGGCTGCCGCTGATCAATTACGAGAACCGCCAATGCGGCCTCGCCGCCTGCAAGGTGCTGATGAAAGAGGGCGGCGTCATCGCCTCCGACACCGTGCGTCACCCGTTGCAGCCGCTGCATCCGGCGACGCGGGCAGGCCTGATCGAGATCGCGAAAGGGCTTGATCCAGCGGTGTTGCGGTGGGGGAAGTGAGCAACACCGGACAGTCCAACCAATCCGCCGATCGGTCCAAGACCAACGCAAAAAACTGAGGCCTGATGCTCCCACTCAACGGAGCATCGCGATGACCTCTTTCCGAAGACTGGTGCTTGCTGTCGCTATCGGGCTGGTGCTTGCGCCCCTTTCAAGCGAACTTTGCCTGGCCACGCCCGGCGCCGCCAATGCAAATGTCGAACTGGCGCGCGGCGGCAAGCCAACCTACCCGGCCTGTGGGTGGGCGAAGCCAGGACGGGTCTGCTATCAAGGCGGGGCGCTTTGGGCCGCCCCCGGCCATCGCGGCCCGCGGCGGCGGTAACCAGCTCCCGTTGGCATCAACTCCACCTCACCGCATCATATTCAGGATCGGGTTTCGGCTTGACCAATTTTATCGAAACGCCGAGTGCTCTGGCCTTCGGCTCGATTGCCTCGGCGGATGCTTTGAATTCTCGCAACGCATAACCAAATTGTCACGACCCGCTATTACCTTCCCCTCCGACCAGCGCGCACGAACAATGGGGATTCCCAATGGGAAAGCCTCCGCGCGCGGCTGGAGTCAAATACCCGCACGAACGGATCTTCGTAATCGATTTTCTCAAACAGCAGATGTTGGATCTCCAGGCTTTACGCAAGAAAGTGACCGAAGCCGAAGCCGCAAACGCGCGGCGCCAAAGGCGAAGCAAGCGCACGACAACCTGATCGCCACCGCCGAGGGCGTGATTTCTGATGCATGCCGAGATCGCAGTGCGAAAGGTTTTGGGATAAGGCGGGTGGCCGCGGCACAACTCTGAAGGAGATGTTTCTGCAGGTGCGAGGGTATGCCTTTAATCCGCCCCCGGCCATCCCGGCCGTATAAGCTTTTCCGTCGGCGTCTACTCCACCGTCACCGTGTACGTATCGAGGATCGGCTTTCGGCTGCCGTAGATCACCTCGATCGCAAAGCCGTCGGTCCCGCGATAACCGCGCGCCGATGTATAATCCACCTCGAACCCCGGCATCGATCGACCGAGGCAGATGGTGCCGTAGGTGGAGAACCGGTTGCGCCTTGCGACTGCGGTAACCCTGCGCGGGGTCAGCTTTCCGTGCTGCGGCTTGGTTGCGACTCTGACCACGCCCGAATTCGGCGAGCAGTCGTTGTTCCAGGAGAGGTAAGTATGGATCGGCGTCGTCACACCAGACTTGACCACGCGCGCGTCGGCGGGCGCGCCCGCCATCATCGCGAGCAACGCGCCACCGGAAATTGTAAATAACCTCACTCTTTGCCCCCTAGCGTCGATCCGCTCGCTCCATCCTACGGTCGTTAACCTGTCCTTGCTATTCCCCGTGCCAAGTGATTGAAGTCGCTCACAATGGAAGGGTGGCCGAGTGGTTTAAGGCACCGGTCTTGAAAACCGGCGTGCCCGCAAGGGTACCGTGGGTTCGAATCCCACCCCTTCCGCTCCCTGCTAATCCATCAGTGTCCATACACGCCTATACCTGACACGCAAGCTATTGCGGCGTAAGGCGAATTTTCACTTTCGCATCGCTAAATGTTTTTGCGTGTCGCCAAGCATCCACGATCAAAACGTGGGTTGGCTCGTGGGTTTAGGCGGACACTTTGAAAGGAATAGCGATGGGAAATCTGACTGCATTGAAGGTGAAGAACGCACGACCTGGCGACAAGCTGAGCGACGGTGACGGCTTGCGGCTCGACGTCGACAAGAGCGGCAACGCGAGTCGGGTTTTTCGCTTCACAAGCCCGATGACCGGGAAAGAGCGGTTCATGGGATTAGGTCCATCCGGCGACGTGACGTTAGCGAAAGCGCGTGAAGATGCCGCCTTGGCCCGAGCCCTGATTCGTGATGGCAAAGACCCGATCGAGCAGCGCAACGCCGAGCGTGCCGAAGCCAAGGCGCAGGCGTCGCGCGCGACTACGTTCAAGGCGTATGCCGAGCAGTACATTTCCGGAAAAGAGGCCGGCTGGAAAAACGACAAACACCGGCAGCAATGGCGCAACAGTTTGCGGGACTACGCTTATTCCAACATTGGCCATCTGCCTGTCGCCGACGTGAACACCGATGGCGTGTTGAAAGCGCTGCGCCCGATCTGGCAAACGAAGAAAGAGACGGCGCGACGTGTCCGCGGACGCATTGAAGCGATTTTGAACGCGGCCAAGGCCGAAGGACTCCGTACGGGCGAGAATCCGGCTCTCTGGCGTGGCCATCTTGATCAGGTGCTTGCACGGCGCCGCAAGTCGGACGTGACGCATCATCCGGCATTGCCCTATGAGGAGATGCCCACCTTCTGGAAATCACTGGCAAGTGACACGTCTGACGCCGCGCGCATGCTGCGCTGGATTATCTTGACCGCCTCTCGCTTCAACGAAGCCTATGACATGGACGCGGCCACCGAATTGAAGGGCGATCTTTGGACGATCCCCGCCGCTCGCATGAAAGCCGATCGGGAGCACAAGGTGCCGCTGACCACTGCGGCCTCAGCGCAATTACCTTTCCGGCCCGTCAGTGACGTAACGCTGTCCAACTGCATCGCACGCCACACCAAGACACCGGCCACGACTCACGGCATGCGATCGACGTTCCGCGATTGGTGTGGCGACTGCTCGCACTTTCCTCGTGACATAGCTGAAATGTGTTTGGCGCATAGCGTCGCTGATGAAACCGAAGCCGCCTACCGACGCTCAACAGCGCTCGCGAAGCGACGCGAGTTGATGGAAGCGTGGAGTCAGTATTGCGCATCAATGAGTTAGCGCAACCTCAAATTTATGTTGAGACCACAGGTTGCGTACCTCAAAAATATGTTGACTTATCAACGGGTTAACATGTCACTTTGTTGACAGTGAACAAAAACTAGCGTATAAGGACAACCACGGTCCAGAGAGAGACCCGCCGAGCCGCTGTGAAGTGGCGAAGCGGGTTTTTTCGCGACCACAAAACCTTAACGAGGAATGAAAATGGAAGCCTTCACTATCAATCAGTTTTGCAGTGGCGAAAAGATCGGCCGGTCCATGTTCTACAAACTGGCCAAGATGGGCAAAGCGCCCGCGACCTACAAGGTCGGGTCAGAGCGCCGCATCAGCCGCGAGGCATGGGAAGCCTGGCGCGCCGAACGTGCGGCCGAGACCGAATCCGCAGCCGCCTAAACACAAAAAACCCGACCGGACATGCCGATCGGGCCAACTTGAGTTTAGGAATTTATGAGCACGATTTTCTTAGCACATGTTGGTTGCGATTGCAACTATGTTCCGATCGGATTTCTCAACAAAGGAATCCGAGTAATGCGTACCGACTACCGCCTTTGGCCTTACGGCATCTACCTCAGCCCAGCCTTCATTTATTTCCACGATCGACTCTATCAACCAATCGTCTTCGCGCCGTGGATCGATTACTACTTGCCTGATCGCATAATCACTGTCGCGTCACCCCTAGTGCCGATCGCGCCAGACACGCGAATCAAATTTGAGACACAACTCTGGCTCTATAACGACGGCACTTCGCCGACTCATGATCGGCAGACACGCGCGAAACTCAAAAATTTGATGGACAGTATTCCGACGCTCAAAGCCGAGATTGCACGGCGGAAGGCGGTGCGGGCGTGACCAATCCTATGCTCGACGCTGCGCTTCTATATGCCGCCAACGGCTATTGCGTCTTCCCCGGCAGGATAGAGGGTAAGCAGAAAAAGTCCTACAAATCGGCCGAATATAGTGACGGTCGTAAGTGGGGCATGACGAACAACCCTGATGAAATCCGCGCGGATTTCGCAGATCATCTAGGGCGCGCCCTGATTGGCGTTCCAACAGGCAGCGTTAATAAGCTTTGGGTTCTCGACGTCGACACCAGAGAAGGCGGCCACGCCCACAACGGTAAGGAAGCCCTAGACGCGCTTATTGCCGAGCACGGCCCTTTACCAGAGACGCTTCAAGCGCGGAGCCCGTCTAAGTCGCTGCACTATTATTGGCGTCTTCCAGAGGGCATTGAAATCCCAAAGTCGCAAAGCAAAATCGGTCTCGGTCTTGACGTGTGCGGTGAAGGCGCAATGGTCTTCGCGCCGCCGAGCATCCGCGGTGACGGTGCTTACGAATGGATCAACGACCTAGCGGCCATGGTCGAAGCGCCGAATTGGCTCGTGAAGCTCGCACAAGAGGCTGCTAAAAAAGCGTCGACGACTACGCCTGCGACTACAACGATTGAGCCGCCGCTCCATCCCACGAATCGCGCTGAAATCGCATTGGTCGATCAGTTCAAGTGCGTAGCTAGCGCCGCACCTGGCGAGCGCAACGACCAGCTTAATAAGTCAGCCTACCTAATTGGTCGCCTTGTCGGTGGGGGCGAACTTCCCGAGCAACTTGCAATCGATACGTTGTTGAAGGCCTGCGAGGCCTTCGGCACCGACGATCGGGCGCACGATATATCGACTATCCAAAGCGGATTGAAAGCAGGGAAGGCTGATCCGGACTTAACAATGGCAAGACAGAACGAAATAACGATATTGCAAGGATCGGGCATGCCGCCGTCCACACCCTCAAGGACGGGCATTCGTGCTCACCGCATTGATGCCGCTACACTCCACGGGAAGGTCGTCCCCGACCGCGAGTGGACGGTGTCTGAATTGGTGCCGCACAGGAACGTTACACTACTCTACGGTGATGGTGGTGTCGGTAAATCGCTCCTGGCGCTCCAACTCGCCGCTGCCGCTAGAACCAACACATTCTTTTTCGGGCGCTCGGTAAAACAAGGACCGGTCGAATTCATCACGGCAGAAGATGACCACGACGAACTGCACCGACGCATGGACGACATAGCGAAATCCATGAACAAAACATTCGGCGATCTCAAGGGCCTGCACGTGACAAGTCTGACCGAAGAGGACGCGCTCTTGGGCTTGGCGAAAGACGCTGGCGTTCTTGAAGAGACGGCGCTTTATAAGGAACTCGATGAGGTGATGGGCGAGAGTAAGCCCGTCGTGGCTGTGCTCGACACCCTCGCCGACGTCTACGGCGGCAACGAAAGCATACGGCATCAGGTGCGGAAATTCATTGCCTTGATGCGCAAGCTGGCGCTCAAGCACAGCTGCGCTGTCGTTTTACTGGCGCACCCAAGCCTCACCGGTTTGAACTCGGGAACTGGCACGAGCGGTTCAACCGCTTGGAGTAATTCGGTTCGATCCCGGCTCTATTTCAGCCGAGTGATTGGCGAGGACGGCTCCGAGGATGATCCGGACAAGCGAGTCCTGAGCACCAAAAAATTAAACTACGGTCGCACGGGCACCGAAATTCAAATGTGGTGGCGAAACGGCGTATTCACTTCGGGGTGGTCGCGCGAAGAGCAACCATTGTCTCCGCTTGAGCAAGAGCAGAGAGCAGAGCGGGTGTTTCTGCAGCGGCTCGATTGGCATCGGAAGAACAACGACCGGGTGAGCATGAGCACTCACTCTTCGAAGTATGCGCCAAAGCTGTTTCGACGCGAAGCCGAGCGACAGGGTGTCAAAAAGCACGAAATGGTCGATGCGATGACACGGCTGCTCGAAAGAGGCGAGATTGAAAACGTCATGTATGGCGCGCCGTCGGACAAGACGTTTGAACTTATTCGGGCGTTTAAGGCGCCTCCGATCGTGCCGGATCACCCACCACCCCCATGTCCCGTGCAGATTGTATCATGATTTTAGGCACACCTGCTGGTGTAGCTCCAGGGTTGCTCCAGAGTTGGCACTCCAAGGTTGCTCCAGAGTGTCCAGAGTCACCAAAAACGTCAATGATTTCAATAGTCCAGTGTTGCACCTCCAGACCTCCCCCTAGTACCCCCTCGCGTGGCGCTTCGGCTTTGCGCCGAGCGCACGCAAACAAAACAACGGCAAACTGAGGAAACCTATCAACGGCAAACTGAGGTAGTCTAATGAATCAACAACGGAACATCACCACGGCCGGTCCGCACCGCTGGCAACCGGGCGAGAGCGGAAATCGCGCCGGCCGGCCTGTCGGAAGCCGTCAACGAATTGCTGAGGCGCTTTTGAGGGATATCGCTGAGGTATGGGAAGCGGCCGGCCGCGACGTCCTCGTGCGCCTGGCTAACGAAGACCCTGGCAAGCTCGCACAGATCGCCTATGGCCTGATCCCATGCGAACTAGCCGTGAGTGTCGAACAACGCATCCCTGGCTCGCTCAGCCCCGAGCAATGGCAAACGCTGCGCGGTGTGCTCGATGCCGTGGAAGCGGCCGGCGCGAGCGGCGTTTCGCCCGAAACTGTGTCGGAATGGATCGTTGAGGACTTGCGCGCGCGAATGGCAAAGCCGGTGGAAGTGTTGCCGTGTCCGATCGCGTTACCGTCGGAGGATACACTTTCCGCCAACCCGGCCTATCGACGCGCCATGCAGCCCTCGGCCAATAAATGCTCGGCCGAGAAAGCGTAGCCAATGCCTACATTAGCCTGCCGTTCAATTTCATCGAGGGTCGCCAACATTTGCCGCTGGCCGATAGCGATTGATTGGACGAAGTCTATGCCTCCAATGATCATGCCACCGCCGGTTGCTTCCGCAATTTTGATATTCTGCTGCATTGTTTGTCGAAGGTGACCGAAGATTTGGCTCAGTCCGGTTGCCTTTCGTGTGATGATGCCGATGGCTACGCCGGTCTCAGGGTCAATCAAAGGACCTCCGGAATTTCCGGCATTTACGCTCGCGTCGATCTGTATGACATGCGCCAGTCCCGATTCGTAGAACGAGCAAATCCTGCCGCTATGGCATGTGAGGTTATTGTGTTCGAGGGGAAAGCCGAGAAGGGCAACGTCGTCGCCGATGCGCCGATTTCTTGGCACCTCGAGGGTAAACTGATGAGCGGTCGATCGTAGCAAATCTGCCGGCGGTCGGAGAATTGCGTAATCGTAGCTCTGTTCTTGCGAGCCGGCTGCCAACCAGGTGGCAAAGTCTTGGGCGCCAAAAAAAACGAAACTCTCCTACGGCCATATCGTCGCGATGCACGCCTACTTGTGCAGCGGCATGGCAGCCAAGGTACACGTGATGGTTGGTTATCAAATGGCCGTTGCTGACAAAGGCGGTACCGCCTCCGATCTTTTGTTTTGCTGTGTTCACGAATTCAAGCTGGAAAATTCCAGATCGACATCGCACAACTGTATCCGTCAGCGACACGAGCGCTCTCTCCTGGAGGTCGGATGCGGGGCAGTTAGCACACCCTCGGTGGTTGATGCCAGCGCGTTAGGAATGCGTCGTTGATTGCGAGGAGGCAGATCCGACACAAAGTCGAAACAATCTTGGGTTTGGAGGATGCCAAATCCCCAGTCGACGGACGAAATCAATTGCGGATCTGTGGCAGCGAGCAGGGCACGGCAGACTGCGTAGACCTGCAATCCATCGCGAGGGTCAACCGATTAACTGACTCGGCTTCTTGATGAACGTCGCCTGAATGCGATTGTTGTGTCGACACATTCGCCATGCGCACCGTGATTTCTTTTGGGACCGCCGGCTGCTATATGCAAGCTCGCCATTCATATAATGGCGTAAGGGAGATAGTCATGAAAGTTTGTGCTGCGCTACTCGGAGCTTTTGTTCTTTCTGTCACGATGTCGTCGGTGACGACACCTGCGCTCGCGCTAGGCGGGTGCGGTCCAAACGGTCATCGCAATGGGGCCGGCGTCTGTGTTCCCGGCGGTCAAAATCAAGGCTGGTGCATCAAGAAGACCGGCCATCCGGCCACTCGTATGCCCAACGGGCAGTTGCGCTGCCTGTAACCTCGTCAATCGGAGCGCGAAAACAAATGGCCCCGGCCTCGCAATGGAGTCGGGGTCGTTAGTTTAAGACACCGGTCTTGGAAAACCGGCGTGCCCGCAAGGGCACCGTGAGTTGAAATCCCAGCCCCTTCCGCCACGTCTCGCTAAAGCTGCCTGATATTTTGTTGCACTCGGCGGTCACAAATCTTGGCGTCATGCGTCTTCCCGTTTCCGCAAGCGACGCAATGGCGTATTGTGCCTCGGTCAGTTGAGCTCGCGGACTTGGGTCCTGAGAGCCGGCACATCACTGCCTCTTGCCCTTAGCCATGTCGACGCGGGCCGACCCAAAACTGGGAGGCAATGCCATGACCATGAGGCCAGATCCCACCTTTCACGCATCGCCCAGGCTTGCGATGGAAGCGCCAGTGGAAAACTTCGCCTACACCTTGCTGCTCAGTCCCGATTTCTCCAGGCCCGACGCGCTCGCTGTCGTCGACGTCAAGCCGTCCTCGCCGAGCTACGGTCAAGTCGTCCACACCGTGATCATGCCGAACAAGGGTGACGAATTTCATCATTGCGGCTGGAACGCCTGCTCGTCGGCCTTGTCTCCGCTCGCGGGACACGCCTTCGTCGAGCGTCGTTATCTCATCATCCCGGGGCTTCGCTCGTCGCGCATCTACATCGTGGACACCAAGCCGGATCCGACGAAAGCACGCATTCACAAGATCATCGAGCCCGAGGAGGTCTTCAAGAAGACCGGCTACTCGCGCCCGCACACCGTCCATTGCGGGCCCGAGGGCATTTACGTGAGCACGCTTGGCGGCAGTGGAAAGGACGGCACCAACGGACCTCCCGGCGTGTTCATCATGGACTGCGAAAGCTTCGAAATTCTGGGCCGCTGGGAGATCGATCGCGGCCCGCAAAAGCTCCACTATGATTTCTGGTGGAATCTGCCGCGCGACTACATGGTGACCAGCGAATGGGCGTTGCCGCCGCAGTTCGAGAACGGGATCGTTCCGGAAGATCTTCTCGCGAACAAATACGGTCACCAGCTCCACTTCTGGGACTTGAGGGAGCGGCGCCACGTGCAGACCATCGACCTCGGCGCCAACCATCAAATGGCCCTGGAGGTGCGGCCCGCCCACGATCCGGTTCGCGAGTACGGATTCGTCGGCGTCGTGGTCGACACGACCAACCTCGAAGCCTCGATCTGGACCTGGTGGCGCGAGGGCGGAAAATTCCACGCCGAAAAGACGGCGACTATCCCGCCCGAGCCTGCGCCGAAGGAGAAACTGCCGCCGCTGTTGCAGGGCTTTGGTGCGGTGCCGCCACTGGTAACCGATATTGACCTGTCGATGGACGACAGGTTTCTCTACGTGTCCTGCTGGGGCACGGGCGAGATGCGCCAGTACGATGTCGGCGATCCCCGCAAGCCGAAGCTTGCGGGCTCCGTGCATATCGGCGGGATTGCGCGCCGCACGTCGCACCCGAACGGCAAGGCCTTTGCGGGCGGCCCGCAGATGGTCGAGATCAGCCGCGACGGCAAACGGGTGTACTGGACGAACTCGCTGTACTCGACATGGGATGCCCAGTTCTATCCCGAGGGCATGCCGGGCGCCGAGGTGATGGCCAATGCGAGTGAGGGGGGTGGGCTGGAGCTTGCCCGCGATTACTTCGTGAGTTTTCCAGACGGATATCGGCCGCACCAGATCCGGCTCGAGGGCGGTGACTGCTCGACGGATTCCTTCTGTTACCCGTCGGTCTCGAATTGAGCGGAGCCAATTGGGCCGCGACCTGGCTCTGGCTTGCGATCGTCGCGAGCGGCCTCTTTCACGGGATCAATCCCGGAATGGGTTGGCCGCTCGCGGTCTCCGCAGGGCTCATGGAACGAAGCCCGCGCGCCTTGTTTCTGGCGCTCGGGCCGCTGTCGGCGGGCCATTTCCTTGCAATCATCCTGATGCTTCTGCCATTCGCGCTGCTGCTCACGCTCGCCGAATGGCAACGTCAGATTCAGATAGCGGCGTCCCTGGTCGTCGTCGGCTTTGGCATCTTTCTTTTCTTTCGGCGACGCCATCCCAGAGCGCTCGCAAGGATACCGCCGACACAATTGGGGCTCTGGTCTTTTGCCATCGCGATCGCACACGGCGCCGGGCTGATGCTGCTCCCGATCTATCTCGGCCTGTGCGACGCGTCCGCGTCCGGCCACGAGGCAACCGCCGCGCTCGTGAGGGCCAATCTCGGCACGGCGATGCTCGTTGCCCTCGTGCACGTCGCCGTCATGGCAGGGGCGGGCGGATGCATGGCCTGGCTGGTGTACCGCTATCTCGGCCTGAAATTCGTATCGCGAAGCTGGTTCAATCTCGATGCGGTTTGGGCCATCAGCCTCGTTCTGATCGGCGGCGTCGCGCTCGCGTTCAACCTCACGGAGTGACGGTGAATCGCGAAGGGATTGCAGGCCGTCTTCACGCGGGGCTGGGTTTCGCTCCGTAGTTCTCCTGCCGTGAACAGGGTTCCACGCATCCAGAATTTGTTGCTTATTTCGTGCACGGCCCCAGGTTTCGGCGGCAAACGCAGTGATCTCCCGGTGCGAGGAATGTGCGTCGCACCTGATTGTGCGCCTTGACATCCGTAACCATATGGTTACCATTTGTGTAACCCAATGGTTACGCAACACCGCCAGAAACGCACCGCCGTATTTCGAGCGATCGCCGATCCCACGCGGCGGGAGATTCTCGGAATGCTGCGTCACGGGCGCTACAGCGTCGGCGAGATCGCTGCAAATTTTTGCACGAGCCGGCCAGCAATTTCGAAGCACCTGCGCGTGCTGCGCTCGGCCGGATTGATTGCCACACGTCAGGAAGGCACGGCGCGGATTTGCGTGCTGAATGCCGCCCCGCTGCGCCTCGTCAACGATTGGCTCAGCGACTACGAGGTGTTCTGGAGCGGCACCTTGCGCGAGCTGAAACACTACGTCGAGGAGGAGCGATGACCACAGCCGTTGCAACGCAAACAATCGTGCAGGAAATCACCATCAACGCATCCGCCGCGCGCGTGTTCGAGGCGCTTACTGACCCCGAGCAGCGCAGGCGGTGGTGGGGCCGTGATGGCCGCTTTCAGACCACGCATGTCGAGTCCGACTTGCGGGTCGGCGGCAAATTCAAGATGAGCGGCACAGGCTTTGGCAGGCCGTTCACGGTGACAGGGGAGTATCGGGCGATCGAGCGGCCGCGGGTGCTCGCTTTCACCTGGCTGCCGTCCTGGCAGGCCAACGCCTCCGAGACGCTGGTCCGTTTCGACCTGTCTGAAACGGACGGCATCACCACCGTGCGCGTGACGCATTCGGGGCTGACACCGGAGGGCCTTGAGGCGCATCAGGGCTGGGCGCAAATCCTGGCGCAGTTGCGAAGCTTTGCGGAGGGTTGAGGCGCAATCGGACGCCTTGCAAAACCCGCCAGAAACTTTCATCGGCTTTGCGCATTATCCGGCGTCACCGGCAACGGCTGTCCGAGGACACTCAGGAAGCGGGAAGGCTGCGCCGGCTCGCCTCGGGAAAGCTGCCTCCGTCCGCGTTGTGGAGTTAGCTCAGCGTTTGATCCGGCGGCTCGAAGCTAGCCGGCATCATGTGTTGCGGCGTTTCCAGAGTGCGAATCAGTGACTCTGGCCCGGACTCGGGATGGGGCGATATCCGTAATCATTCGGGCGCGTCGCGCGGCGAGGCGACCTTTGTTGCGAGGGTCGTTTTTGCTAGGATCGACGTGACATCAGTGCTTGCCCGATCCAGCCTGTGAGGCTGCGGACGGGGAGCGGTTCCTTGCCATCGCTGGGGACACAACGAAAGGCGAGGCATTTTAGTGGGGAACGGCAGCCGGGCTGCAGCAAAATCCGACGTCCTGCTGTTTCCGCAGCCGGCGCTCAAGCTGATCTATGACACAGCGCCGATCGGACTTGCCTGCCTGTCGCCGGATTGCCGCTACCTGCAGATCAATCAGCGGCTGACCGAGATCTGCGGCATCTCGGTCGAGGAGCATCTCGGCCGCTCCGTGCGGGAGTGCGTGCCGGCGCTTGCTGATTCAGTCGAGGCGATCGTGCAGTCGATCCTTCGGATCGGCGAGCCTATCACCGGTGTCGAAGTAGCCGGCCAGCGTCCTGACCAGCCTGACGAGCGAGCCTGGATCACCTATTGGCATCCGCTGCGGGCGCCAAGCGGGGAGATCGTCGCCATCAACGTCGCGGCGGAAGAGATCACCGAGCGCAAGCGCAGCGAGCAGGAGATGCGACGCGCCCGCGAACGGGCCGAGGAGACACTGGAGCATCTGCGTCAAACCCAGGCCTTGCTGATCGAAGCGGAAAAGCTCGCGCTGCTCGGAAGACTCGTCGACGGCGTCGCGCACGACATCAGCGGCCCGGTCAGTTCGAGCCTTGCGGCCGCGACGACGCTGCAGCGAAAGTACGAGCTTTTCGCCACCGAGGTCGGACGCGGCGAGATCAGACGCTCGTCCCTCAACCAATTCCTCGATGCGGTCAGGGGCGCTTCGGTCCAGCTTGTCGCGAACCTCGCGCGCGCCACCGAGCTGGTGCAGTCGTTCGCGCAGGTGGCGGTCGATCGGAGCCGTCTGGAACGGCGCAGCTTCGACCTCCGTGAGCTCACCGAGCAGGTGCTTGCCGGCTTGCGGCCGGAGCTGCGCGAACGGGGGCTCGCGCTCGATGTCGCCTGCGAAGGCGATCTCGTCATGGACAGCCTGCCGGGACCCTACGGGCTCGTGCTGAGCAATCTCGCGCTCAACTCGGCTCAGCATGCGTTTCCGGACGGGCGCGCTGGAACGATCCGCGTCAAGGCGCATGCGCTCGGCAACGGCGACATCGAAATCGTGGTCGCCGACGACGGTTGCGGCATGAGCCCGCACGTCCGCCGCCAGGCCTTCGATCCCTTCTTCACGACGCGCCGCCACGAAGGCGCGACCGGGCTTGGCCTGCACATCGTGCAAAGCATGGTGGTCGACCGCCTCGAAGGACAGCTCTCGCTCGAGAGCGAGATGGGGGCAAGGACCACGGTGCGGCTGCTCCTGCCGCGCTCGATCCGGAGCGAGCTTTAAGCGATGTCGCCTAGCAAATTCGACACAGGGAGACACATCATGGGGAAGGCCTGCATCCTTCTTGCCTCCGCGATCGCTATCGTTCTCGCGACGGGACCGGCGCTTTCAGCCATCAAGTTCAAGCGTTTTCCGCATTGCCCGGAGGGAGCCGTCACCCAGAAAACCTGCGAGTGCCATGCCGGCACATCCAAGCGCTTTCGCTATTGCCATGCGGGCGATCATTGCGACACCAGCACCGGAAAATGCCAGAAGTAGCGTCGCGAAAGTGAAGGGGAATGGGCCACCCAGCTTCGCCCGGGCAAGCCAAAGTGGCTCGGGGCCCTGGGCGGAGCAGGATGCTGGCGTTCAGCTAGCGAAGGCGAAAGCGAGCAGGCTCGAGCAAAGGAGCACAAAACCGGCTGCAGTCAGGGCGAGGAAGCCCTCGGAGACCAAGTCATGATGGCGCATGGTACACCCTCCTTACTCGACGTTCGTCCGAATTGATTAAAACTTTCCGAACGAGCTCACTGAAAGCAGGTGATGCAGGGCCGCTTGACACTGCCGCGGAATTAAGTCCGCGACAGAACACCTTCGAACGCATGGGCTAGGAAAATTCCGGCTCCCACCAAGCCCATTGCCGCTGTAAGCATCTCGAACATTGCAGTCGTCCTTTGCGCCCCCGCGCATGCACACCAAACGCCGTGCACGCCTACACAGTCAAAAAGATTTCGCAGCGCGGTCGTACAATGCATGGTCAGTGGGGATTTCGCGCAACAGGTGTGCCAAAACCGAGCAATGTCGGTTGCGGGCGTGGCGCAAAAGCAACGGTTGAGTAACCATCGTAAATCCCACCCCATTTCTGCCGCGTTCCGGTTGCGGTATCTTCAGCATTTGATGCGGAGGTGGGCCGTATCAAACGCGGCATGGCCGGAAAATGCCTCAAAGTAGGCAGGCTCCGGATGGAATGGTAATGGGGCGAATGGGGATCCGACGCTTAGATTCGGCAGTCCGGGCGGCGCGCAGCGCGGCCGTCATCGGTGCCTGCCTGGCGCTCGCCAATTGCGCCTCATCGGGCAAGTTCGCCAGCCGGGTCGATCCGAAATACGGCGTCTCCTCCAGTCCGAGGATGGTCGCCTTTGGCGAGCCGGTGCCGAAAGGCGGTGGCAGCTACCGCGTCGGCAAGCCCTACATGGTCGGAGGCCGTGTCTATGTTCCCGAGGAGGACGTCAATTACCGCGAGGAGGGCATCGCCTCCTGGTACGGCGATGACTTCCACGGCCGACTTACCGCCAACGGCGAAGTGTTCGACATGGATGCGCTCACAGCCGCCCACCCGACGCTGCCGATGCCATGCTATGCGCGGGTGACCAATCTCTCGAACGGCAAATCGCTGATCGTCCGCGTCAATGATCGCGGGCCCTATGCCGCCAACCGCCTGATCGACGTCTCCCACAAGGCGGCCGAACTTCTTGAATTCAAAAGCAACGGCACGGCGCGCGTGCGGGTCGAATATGTCGGCCGCGCCCCCCTGGACGGGTCCGACGACCGCCTGTTGATGGCGACGTTGCGCACCGGCGAGCCGGCCCCGGCCCCGTCCCTGGTCCGACTGGCCTCGGCGCGGCCGTTCGTCCCGCAAACGGCGATCCGTGGCCGCCCGGTACGCGGCGAGATTCCGATGCCGGCGGATCGGCCCTACAGCCTCGGCAATACCGGGGCCGATTACGCCTCGATCAATGCCACCTCGGAAATGTCGTCGTCGAGCCGGGCGCGGTCGGCGGGCCGCACCCTCGATAATCCGCGCCAGGTATCCTACGAAGCCGACAGCCGTTACAGCTCGGCCTACACGCCGATTGATCCGCGTGGCCCGAGCGAAATCCTCGCCGCCCGCGGGCTCTATTGAAGAAGCCTGAACGGCCACCACCTCGTCGACGGATGCAGTCGCCGAGACCAACCGAGCGCGTCGAGGTTCCTTCCCATCAAGCCGTCGAGTTCTTGGGGACGCGCGTTCACCTAGCGCAACGGCGCGAAAAGCTGTGTTGTTCGCGATAGGTCCACCTGTTAGAACGCCCGGCACCCAAGAGGCAGATTGCCGATGGCACCCGCGCTTTCTTTGTTCCGCAAGCTCACGGCCTCGCCGCGAGGCCTGTGTCGCTGCCTGATCGCCGCCCTGGTCGCGGCAGGACTCGGGTGGGGCAGCGTCACGCAGGCCGCCAACCATAGCGTCCAGGGCGCCCCGAAATCGGAAGAGATTGCCTTTGAGGGCAATGCACCGACCGCGATCCTGATCGAGGCCAAAAGCGGCAGTGTGCTGTTCGAGAAAAACGCCGACGAGCTGCGCGCCCCCTCCAGCATGATGAAGCTGATGACGGCGGAAGTGGTGTTCCACGCCATCAAGGAGGGCACGGTCAAGCTGACGGATGAATACCGGATCAGCGAGAATGCGTGGCGTCACGGCGGCGCGCCGTCCGGCACGTCGACGATGTTCGCCGCCATCAACAGCAAGGTTTCGGTCGACGATCTCCTGCACGGCGCCATCATCCAGAGCGGCAACGACGCCTGCATCGCGCTTGCCGAAGGGATGGCCGGCAACGAGCAAATCTTCGCGTCCGACTACATGACTAAGCGGGCGCGCGAATTGGGGCTTGTGAGGTCGACCTTCGCCAACTCCAACGGGTTGCCCAATCCGGGCAACAAGATGACCGTGCGCGAGCTCGCGATGCTGGCCCGTCACATCATCCTGGACTATCCCGAGTTCTACAAATTGTTCGGCCAGAAGGAATTCACCTGGAACAAGATCCGCCAGCAGAACCGCAATCCGCTGCTGAACTCGCTCGACGGCGCCGACGGGCTGAAGACCGGCTACACCAAGGAGGGCGGCTACGGCATGGTCGGATCCGTCGTCCAAAACGGCATCCGCCTGATCGTCGTCGTCAACGGCCTCCAGGATTCCGAGGAACGCGCCTCCGAGGCCAAGAAGATGCTGGAATGGGGCTATCGCAATTTCGAGCAGCGGACCCTGTTTGTCGCCGACCAGACGCTCGGCTATGCGCGTGTGTTCGGCGGCGATAGCCGCTCGGTGAAGCTGACGAGCCCGCAACCGATCAACGTGATGGTGCAAAAGCAGGGCGGCGAAAAGCTGCTCGCGCGCATCGTCTACAGCGGCCCGGTCCGCGCGCCCGTGACGGCCGGCCAGCAGGTCGGCGTGGTTCGGGTCTGGCGCGGACCGAAGGTCGCCATGGAAGCGCCGGTCTATGCCGCCGAATCCATCGGCGTCGGATCGACCATGCGGCGGGCCATTGACGGCGTCCAGGAGCTGGTCATCGGCATGTTCCGCGCCGGCGTGGAGAGGCTCTGAGATGGGCGAAGCCGCGACAAAACGCATGCCCGGGCGTGGCCGATTCATTTCCTTCGAAGGCGGCGAGGGTTCGGGAAAATCCACCCAAATCAAGAAGTTGGCTGAACGCCTTGAAGCGGCAAAGTTGCGCTCGATCCTAACCCGAGAGCCGGGCGGATCGCCTGGCGCCGAGGTGATCCGACATCTGCTGCTATCGGGCATGGGCAAGCTGCTCGGTCCCGATGCCGAAACGCTGCTGTTTGCCGCCGCGCGCGACGACCATGTCCGCACGGTGATCCAGCCCGCCCTCAGCCAAGGGACCTGGGTGTTGTGCGACCGCTTTTCCGACTCAACCCGAGTCTATCAAGGCAAGGCAGGCAAAGTGCCGGTCGGCCTCGTCAATGCGATGGAGCGCGTCACCATCGGCAATCTCAAGCCGGATCTGACGATCATCCTGGACGTGCCGGTCGAGATCGGGCTGAAGCGCGCGGCCGCTCGCCGCGGCGACGCCGCGCCCGACCGCTTCGAATCCGAGGACATGAAGTTTCATCAGAATCTGCGCGATGCCTATCGTGAACTTGCGGCGATCGAACCCCAGCGCTGCGTGCTCATCGATGCCACGCCCGACGCCAATACCGTGGCGGCCAGCGTCTGGACCGCGCTGCGCGACCGCTTTTTCGCCAGCCCCGCCACCGCGGCCTCCAGGGCATGAGTCCGAAACAGCCGGAAGCCGAGATCACCGCGCCGCATCCCCGCGGGACCACCATGCTGTTCGGTCACCGCGAGGCCGAAGCCGCGCTGCTTGCCGCCTACAAAAGCGGACGGATTCCGCATGCGTGGCTGATCGGCGGCGCGCAGGGCATCGGCAAGGCGACCTTGGCCTATCGCATGGCGCGCTTCGTGTTGAGCCATCGCGATCCGCTCTCACCGGACGTTCAGCGCGCCGCGACGCTCGCAATCGATGCGAATGCCCCGGCCGCGCGTCATATCGCCTCCGGCGCCCACGGCGGCCTCCTGGTGCTGGAGCGCACCGCCAACGACAAGGGCGTGCTGCGCACGGTGATCACCGTCGACGAGACAAGGGAGACCATCGCGTTTTTCGGTTCGACGGCGGCGATCGAGGGCTGGCGGGTCTGCATCGTCGACACCGTCGACGAGCTCAATCCGAATGCGGCGAACGCGCTCCTGAAGATCCTCGAGGAGCCGCCGCAGCAATCGCTGTTCCTCTTGATCAGCCACGCGCCGGCGCGGATGTTGCCCACTATCCAATCGCGCTGTCGCAAGCTCCGCTTGCGGCCGCTTGCGGTCGAGGATGTGATCCGTGCGACGGCGCTCGCGAGCGGCCGCAGGAGCGATGATGGCGCGCTTCAAGAGGCCGCGGCGGCGTCCGAAGGGAGTGTGGCGCAGGCGCTGACGCTGCTCGGCGGCGATGCGCTGAAACTTCAGAAGCGGACCCAGGCGATGCTCGCCACGCTGCCCAAGGTCGATCCGCGCGAGCTGCACGCGCTTGGAGACTCGCTTCCTCTGTCGGACCGGGTGGCGCTCTCGGCCTTCATCGACAGCGTCGACCGCTGGATATCCGAGCGGCTGCGCGTCGACGGCGCCTCCAATGCGAACCTGCCCCGCCTTGCGCGGCTGGCGGAGGTATGGGAAAAGATCGCCCGCGCCGCGCGCGACACCCAAGACTATAATCTTGAACGAAAGCCGCTGGTTTTCTCGGTGTTCTCGATGCTTGCGGAAGCTACGCGGTAAGCGTTCCCGTCATCCATTCCGACCGTTCCGTTCGAGCCGACTACAAGGATTTTCGCCGTGGCCAAGAAGTCTTCGAAAAAGAAAAAGACCAAGAAGGCCGCCAAACGCGCCGTAAAGGCTGCGACGAAGAAGCGCGTCGCCAAGAAGGCGAAGAAGGTAGCCAAGAAAGCCGCGAAGAGCGCTGCCCGAAAGGCGGTCGGGAAGGGCGCCACGAGATCGGCAGTGAAGAGCAAGGCGCCGAAAGCGCCCGCTGCACCGAAGAAGGCCGCGAAGAAGCCCGCCGCACCCCGCGCCCAAAGGCCTGGGGGCGTGGCAGCCACGCCATCAACGGCATCGCGCGGTAACGCTTTCTACATCACGACCGCGATCGCCTATCCGAATGGCCAGCCGCATATCGGCCATGCCTATGAGGCGATCTCGACCGATGCCATTGCGCGTTTTGCGCGCCTCGACGGCAAGGATGTGTTCTTCCTCACCGGCACCGACGAGCACGGGCTGAAGATGGTCCAGACCGCTGAGGCCGAAGGTTTGACGACGCCTGACCTAGCGGCCCGCAATTCCGGCCGCTTCAGGGCGATGGACGAACGGCTGAACGTCTCGTTCGACCGCTTTATCCGCACTACCGAGCCGCAGCATCATCGTTCCAGTCAGGCGATCTGGAACAGGATGCTTCAGAATGGCGACATCTATATCGATACCTATGCCGGCTGGTATTCGGTGCGCGACGAGGCCTACTACGCCGAGGACGAGACCACCGTCGGCGAGGACAATGTCCGTCGTGGCGGGCAGGGCACGCCGGTCGAGTGGGTGGAGGAGAAGACTTATTTCTTCCGCTTGTCGGCTTATCAGGACAGGCTGCTCGCGCTCTACGAAAGCCAGCCGGATTTCATCGGGCCAGACGCACGCCGCAATGAAGTGATCAGCTTCGTCAAGCGTGGCCTGAAGGACCTTTCGATCTCACGCACCACTTTCGATTGGGGCGTGAAGGTGCCGAATGATCCCGAGCATGTCATGTATGTCTGGGTCGACGCGCTGACCAATTACATCACCGGCGTCGGCTTCCCCGACGAGTCTGATGCGAACTGGCGCTACTGGCCGGCCGATCTGCACATCATCGGCAAGGACATCATCCGCTTTCACGCGGTGTACTGGCCGGCTTTTCTGATGTCGGCAGGCATACCCGTGCCGAAGCGCGTCTATGCTCACGGCTTCCTGTTCAACAGGGGCGAGAAGATGTCGAAGTCGGTCGGCAACGTCGTCGATCCCTTCAACCTCGCCGACCAGTATGGCGTCGACCAGATCCGCTATTTCTTCCTGCGCGAGGTCGCGTTCGGGCAGGACGGCAACTACAACCATGAAGCCATTGTCGCGCGCATCAATGCCGATCTCGCCAACGACCTCGGCAATCTGGCGCAGCGCTCACTGTCGATGATCGCCAAGCAGCTCGGCGGCGTACTGCCGGCACCTAGCGCGTTCTCCGACAATGACAAGGCGATCCTGGCCGAAGCCGACGCCATGATCGGCGTGGCGCGCACCGCAATGGCCGGCCAGCAGATCCATCAGTGGCTGAATGCGGTATGGTCGGTAGTGGCGGAAGCCAATCGTTATTTCGCGGGCGAAGCGCCATGGGCGCTGGCCAAGACCGATCCGGTGCGCCAGCACACGGTGCTCTATGTCACCGCGGAGGTGATCCGCCAGATCGCAATCCTGACGCAACCAGTGATGCCCGTGGCGTCCGAGAAGCTGCTCGACAGTCTCGGCATTCCCCACGGCGAGGCGCGAATGTTCGCTTCGCTTGGAGGCGGGACGCGGATTGCGCCCGGAACAACCCTGCCTGCGCCACAAGCGGTCTTTCCGCGTTACATCGAGCCGACGGCGGCATAAATATTACGCATGCTCGTCGACAGCCATTGCCATCTGGACTTTCCGGACTTCGCCGCTGACCTCGACGCCATCGTCGGCCGCGCGGCGGAGGCCGGGATCGGCCGCATGATCACGATCTCGACGCGGGTGAAACAGCTTGGCGGCCTGCTCGCGATCGCGGATCGCTTTCCGAATGTGTTCTGCTCGGTCGGTACTCATCCCCATCACGCCGACGAAGAGGATGGCATCTCACCGGACGAGCTGATCGCGCTCACCAAGCATCCGAAGGTTGTCGCTCTCGGCGAAGCCGGGCTCGATTATTTCTATGACAACGGCTCGCCGGAGGCACAGGCGCGTGGCTTTCGCGCGCATATCGCCGCGGCCCGCGCGACCGGCCTGCCGCTCGTCATCCACACCCGCGAGGCCGACGCTGATTGCCAGCGCATTCTGGAGGAGGAGGTCGCGAAAGGACCGTTCCGCGCGGTGCTGCATTGCTATACCGGCGGCCGCGACCTCGCGATGAGGGCGATCGAGCTCGGGCTGTCGATCTCGTTCACCGGCATCCTGACCTTCAAGAAATCGGAAGCGTTGCGCGCGCTGGCGGCAGACCTGCCCGCCGACCGCATCATGGTCGAGACCGACGCGCCGTATCTTGCGCCCGGCAAATTCCGGGGAAAACGCAATGAGCCGGCTTATGTCGTCGAGGTCGCCAAGGTTCTGGCGGAGACGCGTGGTGTGTCGCTTGAAGAGATTTCGCGGCAAACGACCGAGAACTTCTTCCGCCTGTTCTCGAAAGTGCCGGCTTCGATTGCCGCATGACGTTGACGCTCACGATCCTCGGCTGCGGCTCTTCTGCGGGTGTCCCCCGGCCAGCGCTCGGCTGGGGTGCCTGCGATCCCAACAACCCCAGGAACCGCCGCCGCCGCTGCGCGCTGATGGCGGAGCGGGATTCGGAGCATGGCACCACGCGGATTGTGATCGACACCTCGCCCGATCTGCGCGAGCAGATGATCGATGCGCATGTCGACCACATTGACGCAGTGTTTCTCACCCACGAACATGCCGATCAGACTCACGGCATCGATGACCTCCGTTCGGTGGTGCTGCACCAGCGGCGGCGAATTCCCGTCTACTTCAACCAATCGACCGCCAAGGACGTCATGGCGCGGTTCTCGTATTGCTTTATCTCGCCGGAGGGCAGCGACTATCCGCCGATCCTGACCCGGCACGGCGTCGAAGGCGGCGAAAGCCGCGAGATCGAAGGAAAGGGTGGCACGATCCGGCTATCGGCCTTCAACGTGCAGCACGGCAATATCCCTGCGCTCGGCTACCGCATCGCCGATGCCGCCTATACGCCCGACCTCAACGACATCCCGCGCGAGAGCTGGCCGAGCCTTGAAAACCTCGACCTCTGGATCGTCGACGGCCTCCGCTACACGGCCCATCCGAGCCATTTCAACGTCGACGACGCGCTGTTCTGGATCAGGCGTTTCAAGCCAAAGCGGGCGGTGATCACGAACATGCACTCCGACCTCGACTACGAGGTGTTGCGGCAGAGCCTGCCCAAGGGCGTTGCGCCGGCCTATGATGGGATGCGGCTGACGGTGGGCTAGAGCGGCCTCATCGGAGTGGCCGCGAACGTGGAGCCGGTCCGATGATGTCCCTGTTCTTTGAAGTCGAAGTCAAGCCGGAGCGCACGGAGCAATATCTAACGCTGGCCGCATCGTTGAAGCCGGCGCTGGACGCAATGGGCGGCTGCCTGTTTCTCGATCGCTTCAGGAGTCTCACGCGGGACAATCTGCTCCTGTCCTATCAGATCTGGCAGGACGAGGGCGCCATGACGGCGTGGCGTGTCGACGGCAAGCATCACCATGTCCAGACGTTGGGGCGGGAGCGGGTGTTTTCCGACTATCGCTTGCGCATCGCGCAGGTGATCCACGAGGCGCGGCCGGGACAACCCGTCTGGCAACCCGAGCGGCGCACGCCCTACAACGACCCCGCGCGGCGCAAGCCGACCTATGTGCTGGTCACGGAATCGAGGCGCGACAAGCTTCCCGTGTCTGTGGACTGGCCGAGCGACGCCTTCGCCAGCGTCTATCGCGATGGCCAGTTCGCGCACCTTATCGACGCGCCCGATATCCAATCGGGTGTCGCCCTCGGCGAGCAGTTGTTGGCCGCGCCTACAGCGGAATATGTCAGGATCGTCGAGGTCACCCGTGATTACGGCATGTACGACCGCACCGAAGCGCCGCAATACTATCCGCCCATTGAAAGGGAGGCGCAGTCCAGGTACAGCCCTGTCATTCCGGGATGCACCGAAGGAGCAGACCCGGAATCTCGAGATTCCGGGTTCGATGCTGCGCATCGCCCCGGAATGACGCCCGATAAGCTACGCCGAGATCGCCTTCGCCGACTCGACCTGATTGCGCAGCAGGAATTTCTGGAGCTTGCCGGTCGACGTCTTCGGGATCGTGCCGAACACCACGGCTTTCGGCGTCTTGAAACCGGACATGTGGGTGCGGCAATACGCGATGATCTCGGCCTCGGTGGCCTTCGCGCCGTCCTTCAATTCGATAAAGGCGCAGGGCACTTCGCCCCATTTCGGATCGGGTTTTGCCACGACGGCCGCGAACAGCACAGCCGGGTGCTTGTAGAGGACGTCCTCCACTTCAACCGAGGAGATGTTCTCGCCGCCTGAAATGATGATGTCCTTGGCGCGATCCTTGATGATGACATAGCCGTGCTCGTCGAGCACGCCGAGGTCGCCGGTGTGGAACCAGCCGCCCGCAAAGGCTTCCGTGGTGGCTTTCTCGTTCTTCAGATAGCCCTTCATCACGATATTGCCGCGGAACATCACCTCACCGATGGTCTCGCCGTCACGCGGCACCTCGCGCATGGTCTTGGGATCGAGCACGGTGATGGCTTCCTCGAGCGGGTAGGCGACACCCTGCCGGCGCTTGAAGTGCGCGCGCTCGGCTACCGGCAGATCATCCCAGCCCGGTTGCTCCGCGCAGACGGAGGCAGGGCCATAGACCTCGGTCAGGCCGTAGACATGCGTGAGCTTGATGCCGATGCTCTCGGCACCCTCGAGCACGGCAACCGGGGGCGCCGCGCCCGCGATCAGCCCGACCACGGGCTTCGCACTCTTGCCCTTCGGCGCGTCGGGCGCGTTGATCAGCGTGTTGTAAACGATCGGCGCGCCGCACATGTGGGTGACGCCGTGCTTTCTGATCAGCTCGAAGATCCTGGTCGGGTCGACCTTGCGCAGGCAGACATTGACGCCGGCCGCAGCCGCCACGGTCCACGGAAAACACCAGCCGTTGCAGTGAAACATCGGCAGCGTCCAGAGGTAGACCGGATGCTGGCCGAGCGAGCCTGCGAGAATGTTGCTAACCGCATTGAGGTAGGCGCCGCGATGATGCGTGACGACGCCCTTGGGATTACCTGTTGTGCCCGACGTGTAGCTCAGCGCGATGGCATCCCATTCGTCGGCGGGCCGCTTTGGCACGAAGTTCGGATCGCCTTGCGAGACGGCCGCTTCATATTCGACGTCGCCGATGCGCTTGCCGCCCGTGAAAGCGGCGTCGTCGACATCGATGACAAAAGGCTTCGGTCCGCTCACGAGCTTGAGCGCGTCCGAGATCACACCGGCAAATTCCGGATCGACCAGGATGATTTTTGCGCCGCCATGATCGAGCTGGAACGCGATCGAGGGTGCATCGAGGCGGATGTTAAGCGCGTTCAGCACCGCGCCCGCCATCGGCACGGCAAAATGCAATTCGTTCATGGCCGGCACGTTCGGCAGCATCGCCGCCACGGTGTCGCCCGCGCCGACGCCGCGGCCGGCGAGATACGACGCAAAGCGCCGGCAGCGCGCATAGGTCTCCGACCATGTGAACTCGCGGTCTTCATAGACCGTGCTGAGCTGGTTGGGATAGACCGCCGCGCTTCGCTCAAGGAAGCTCAAGGGCGTCAACGGAACGTAATTGGCCGGGTTCTTATCCAGACCGATATCGTATTGATTCATCGGTCACCTCCCACCTTGGGACTCTAAAGGAAACCTATGGAAATCCATGGGAATATAGCAACAATTGCAAGCCCTGCCAGGAGCGCCAGCATATAGCCCCAGATCGGCCTGATGCCTTCGGCCGGATCGACCCGGCCGATCGCACAGGCGGCATAATAGCCGACTCCGAACGGTGGCGAAAACAGGCCGAGGCCCATCGCCAGGATGATGATCATCGCATAGTGCACCTCGTGCACGCCGACGGCGCGCGCGATCGGAAACAACAGCGGGCCGAACAATACGATCGCGGGAATGCCTTCAAGCACGCTGCCGAGCACGACGAAGGCTGCGATCGACACGGCGATGAAGCTCGCGGAACCCCCCGGCAGGCCGGTCATCGCAGTCGCGAGCGCGTGGGAAAATCCGGATTGCGTCAAGCCCCAGGCCATGCCGGTCGCGCTGCCGATGATCAGGAGGATTGCGCCCGATAGCGACGCGGTCTCGATCAGCATGGGGATGAGCCGCCGCCAGTCGAAGCGGCGGTAGACAATGAGACCGATGACGAAGCCATAGACGATGCCGATGGTGGAGACTTCGGTTGCGGTGGCGATGCCCTCGACCACGGCGTAGCGGATCACAAATGGCAGCGCGAGCGCGGGCAGGGCGATGACAAAGCTGCGGGCGATCTCGCCCGCCTTGGCCCGCTCGACGTGGCTGAGGTCCTCGTTGCGGTAACGCCACCACACCAGCGTCGATAGCGTGATCGCGAGCACGATGCTCGGCAAGAGGCCGCCCGTGAACAACGCCGAAATCGAGACGCCCGTGACCGAGCCGATGGTGATCAGCACCAGGCTCGGCGGAATGGTTTCGGTCTGCGCCCCGGTCGCAGCCAGGAGCGCCACGAGATCGCCGGGCTTGGCGCCGCGCTGCTTCATCTCCGGAAACAGCACCGGCGCGACGGCCGCCATATCGGCCGCCTTCGAGCCGGAAATGCCCGACACCAGATACATCGCCCCGACCAGCACATAGTGCAGGCCGCCGCGAACATGGCCCAACAGACTCGCCAGAAACGCCACCATGGCCCGTGCCATGCCGTTCATCTCGATCAAGAGCCCCAGAAACACGAACAGCGGCACGGCGAGCAGGATCAAATGGCTCATGCCCTCGTCCATCCGCCCGACCAGCACCAACAGCGGCGTGCGTGTGGTCAGCGCCAGGTAGCCGAAGATCGCGAGCCCAAAGCCGAACGCGATCGGCACGCCTGACAGCACGCAGAAGCCGGCCACGCCGACAAAGAAGATGACGAGGTTGATATTGCCGAGCGGCCGCAAGAGTGGCGCTGCCGCCCAGAACAGGCCGACCACCACGGCGACCGATATGGCTGCCTCCAGAACCAGCCGCAGGTCGCCATATCGAACCAATCTGAGCAGCGCAAACAGCGCCATCAGGCAGGTGCCGACCGGCAAAGCAGCCGCCCGCCAGGTATTGGAGATCTGCAGCGCCGGCGTGGTGATGAAGCTTTCCTCGTAGGCGTAATCGTAGCCGGGGTGCACGATCAGAATCAGGAACGCCAGCGCCGCGCAGGTCGCGACCACCTCGAGATAGGCGCGCAAGCCGGGACCAGTGCTCGCCACCAACGCGGTCATGCGCATGTGCTCGGAGCGGCGAAACGCCACGACCGCGCCCAGCATGGCGAGCCACAGGAACAGGATCGAGGCCAGCTCGTCCGACCAGATCAGCGGCGCGTGCAGCACGTAGCGCGAAACCACACCGGCGAAGAGAATGACAATCTCGGCGACGACAAGGAGCGCCGCCGGGACTTCAACCACAATGCCAAGAGCGTGCTCGATGGAGGCAATGCGCGAGCGGCGGTGAGGGGGCTGTGCAGCCTCCTCGACGACGACCGCGGTGTCCGTGACTACGACGTGAGCCATGACGGCCCCCACACGCGCTACGACAGCTTGCCGACGGCTTTTTCGAGCAGCGCCCAGGCCTGATCGCCGAACTTGCCTTTCCACTCGGCATAGAAGCCGGCGGAGCGCAGCTTGTCGCGGAACGGCGCCACATTGGGCTGGTTGAACACCAGGCCCTTGCCGGCCAGGTCTTTCTGCAGGCCGGCGTTGAGCTTGGCGACGTCGGCGCGTTCATTCACCGCGGCTGCGTTGATGTGCTTGGCGACAATGGCCTGTACATCGGCCGGCACGGCCTGCCATGAACGGCGGTTGGCGAGGAACCAGAAGCCGTCCCACATGTGGTTGGTCAGCGAGCAATACTTCTGGACCTCGTAGAGCTTTGCCGTCGAAATGATGGCCAGCGGATTCTCCTGGCCTTCAACGACCTTGGTCTGCAGCGCCGAATAGACCTCGCTGAAATTGATCGAGGCGGGCGAAGCATCGAACGCCTTGAACATCGGGGTCCACAGCGGCGACACCGGCACGCGGATCTTGAAGCCCTTGAAATCGTCCGGACCGTTGATCGGCTTGGTCGACGACGTGGTCTGCCGGAAGCCGTTGTCCCAGATCTTATCCATGACATCGAGCCCGGCCTTCTTGATCTCGCCGCGCACATAGGCGCCGAGATCGCCGTCCATGGCCTTCCAGACCGTATCGTAGTCCGGGAATGCGAAGCCGATGCCGTTGATCGAGGCCGCCGGCACCAGCGTCGCCAGGATCAGACCCGACAGCGTGAAGAAGTCGATGCCGCCGGACCTGATCTGGCTCAGCATGTCGGTGTCGGAACCAAGCTGGTTGTTCGGGAAGATCTGCAGCTCGAAACGGCCCTTGGTCTCGGCCTTGATCGCCCCGGCCATCTCCTTGGCCCGGGTATTGAGTGGATGGGAGTCCGGAAGATTGTTGGCATATTTGTAGGAAAACTCGGCCGCTTGCGCGCGAGCGACATGGGGCGCGGCGACGCCGCCGAACAGCGCGGTAGCGGCGGAAGCCTTGAGCAAGGTGCGGCGTGAAAAACTCATTCCAGTGGTCTCCCAAGTTTCTTGTTGTGCGAATGCAATCCCATACGCGCTCGACGCCGTCAGGTCAGCACCGATCTGGCGCATGAATCGCAAGGCTTATTGCAGCCGATGCATGCGGCGGCAACATCGGCTTTGAGGTGATCGGCGCGCCGCCGTGATCGTGCGGCAGGAACTCGTGCCGGCGAACCTCCAAACTGACGTGAGCCGAGAGAAATCTGGCCTAAATGTTTGATCTAATTGGATATAAAATAAGGCGACGTTTCACTTCACATACCCAACTACTAAAGGTATGATCTGATGCGCTATTCCCAAAAATCATGGGCTGGCGCATTTGGAGCGCCTTTTGTGAAATTCACCTTGCATTACGACGGGCCGCTACCGCCATCAGGAAATAAGCCCAAAAACAGCGACAAGTGGCGGATTAGAACGGAGCTGCATCCGCAGTTTGTTGACCTATGGGCAAGCCACCCAGCTCTACGGGACGTTGAGGACAATCGACACTTTCCAAAGACCGGCGGCGCGACGCTTACTCAGGCCCATCATCAGTATCCTGGTCCCGTAAAGCGGCCGATCACAGGCCCGCTTCCTCTCGGCTATTTTGGTCCTGACGATGCAACAATCGGCAGACCTGAACTTGTTGAACTGCTGGATTTGTGCGCGGCCATCGAGAAGCATGGCGCATGGTTTAGGCCCTTGGTACGGGATTCTTACGTAACCCTCCGGTGAGGGCCGCCTTCCGGGCGACAACCTTGCCTGCGATAGTTTGCTGATTGATTTGCAAGCAAATGAGCAAACGTGAGCAAGATTTCGGTTCTGTCGGGTCCGGAGCGGCGGCGGCGATGG
>NZ_DATGFH010000015.1:0-100029 GCF_035309285.1 Bradyrhizobium sp.
TTATCTTCACCCGGCTGGTCGCTCAAAACCTCATGCAGCGACGGCGGATCGATCGCCTCCTCGATCCGCCTCCGCCAATCATCAAAGATCAGCGACAGATGAGCCTCAGCCTATGCCAAAGCTAAACCGGACAGCCGTGGGCTTGTCCCGGCCATCCACGTCTTCCTTTTCAACGGCTCCCAAAGACGTGGATGGCCGGGACAAGCCCGGCCATGACGGAGAAAGTTGGTGTGTAAGGCGCTTATTGCCTCGAAACCGTCTGCACCACGCTCGATACCGGGCGCGCGGCGACTGTCGGAATCTTCAATTTCTTGGCGATCGCTTCGTCATATTCGGGCAGTGACGCGAGGGTCGTCTTGGCCTTGATCTGCACCACCTTGTAGCCGCCCTCCTTGAGCCGGCGCAGCAGCGTCGGTAGTGCGTCCGCCGTGTGCTTCTGGAAATCGTGCATCAGGATGATGCCCTTGCCGAGCTTGTCGAGCTTGGCCATCACCGTGGTCACGACCTTCTCGGGGCTCGAGGTCTTGCGGAAGTCGAAGGAATCGAGGTCGCAGGAGAACATCGCGATATTGCGCGAGCCGAGATAGGCGATCGCGGCCGGGCTCTGCTGCAGCTCGGGAAAGCGGAAGAACGGCGCGGGATCGTGGCCATCGAGCGCCCATTTCACGGCGCTGACGCCCTTCTCGATCTCGTCCTTCATCGTCTGCTCGGTCATCTTCTTGCCGTTGAGATTGGCGTGCGACCAGGTGTGCGTGCCCACGGTATGGCCCGCGGCATAGACCTGGCGCAGGATTTCCGGGTGCCAGCTCGCGTGCTCGCCGATCGAGAAGAACAATCCCTTGGTGCATTCGTCCGCGAGCGCTTTCAGCACCGCCGGCGTGTTGCGCGGCCACGGACCGTCGTCGAAGCTCAGCACCACCTCCTTCGGCTGGAGGAAGTCGTACTGCTTGAAATTCTCGAAGCCGAAGCCGGGGCCGCCGGTGGTGTCGATCTCGACCACGCGGCTGACGCCGAGCGCATCGGGATTGGCGCAGGCCGGCTGCTCGGCGACGGGTGCCGGGGGTGGCGGCGGTGCGGCTGGAGCCGGCGCGCTCAGCGCGGCCGTGACCTCGACATCATCCTTGGCGGCGAGCTTCGCTGCCTCCGGCGGCAGCGGATCGGCCTGTTTCGCCGCAATGGTTTGCGGAGGCGCCGCATCGGCGCGCGGCGCAGAGGTCCAGTACCAAACTCCGGCGATCACGACCGCCGCAACAACACTGGCCAGCATCAGGCCCAACGCATCACGCATCGCTACTCTTTCTTCGGAACGCCAAGTCATTCTTCGAAACGCCAAGTTATTCGGAGCACCAAGTCATTCGGAGCGCGCCACCTTCGCGCCCTGTCATTAATGCGAAGGAAGAGTTAACGCCTCACCAACACGGCGCGGTTTGGCGAAGGATTTCCCCGGTCCAGAGCGCGATGGGATCGCCATCGCGCCCCAGATTCTCGTTTGCGCATGATCTCCGCGCAAACGCTTCGCGTTTGTCGCGAGGGAAAACCGCTGCACACTTTTCCGGATCATGCGCTGCCCAAAGTGACCGGCGTCACAGAGGGAACCGGAGACGTGACAGTCATCACAGTGAAATGAACGGGGCCGGCGCATGGTGGGGCATCGAAACAACGGGCCCCGCGCCGCGGTGCCAACAGGAGCCGGACATGACTTTCACCAGCAAGTTTCGCCAGGCCGGTTTGGTGCTGGCTTTCGCTGTCGCCGTCTCGGCGATGTCGTCCACCGAGAGCTTCGCCTACTCTGCCGAAGCGCAGGCGATGTGCACGGGCGACGCCTTCAAGTTCTGCAGTTCGGAAATACCGAACATCCCCGCGATCACCGCCTGCATGTTCAAGCACAAGGCGCAGCTCAGCACCGGCTGCCGCGCGGTGATGAACAAGGATCTCGCAGCCAAGTCCAAGAAGGTCGCCACCGACGACTGACCTCTCCCTGTCCCTGGACTGGAGCGACGCAGGCCCTCAAAACGCCTGCGTCGTTGTCATTTGCGGCAGCCATACTTCGACAAAATCGATTGCGGTGGCCGGAACCGCGCTCTAGAAGGCCGTGGTCACGTTGACGGCCGAGGCCCAGTAAAGATGACCAGATTTCTTTTTGCGATTTCGCTTGTTCTTGTTGCTTCCCCCGCTTTCGCGCAGCAGCGGGAGCATGACGCTTGCGCGCGCGACGTCACGCGCTTCTGCCGCGCCCATATGAATGACGGCGATGACGTCGTGCTCGCCTGTCTGAAGGCGCACCGCGCGCGGCTCTCGAAGGCCTGCAACAAGGTGCTCACCGAACACGGGCAGTGATGCGCTAGCGTCATTCCGGGGCTCGCGCAGCGAGAACCCGGAATCTCGAGGTTCCGGGTTCGATGCTGCGCATCGCCCCGGAATGACAGAGTGGACTATGTGCTGCTCCCCGCCGCACTTGCGACCACCGGCAGCACCTCGTTTGCGGCACGGTCGGGCGTATCTTCCTTCCAGCGCACCGAGCCGAAGGGGCGCTCCAGCATGCGGCGGATGCGCACCGGGTCGGAGCCGATGTGAAAGGCCATCGCCTGCTGGTGCAGCGCGCGCTCCGCCTGGGTCGCCCGGTTGCGCTGGCGCAGGTAATCGAACCAGGTCGGGCAGTGATAGCGCTCGGTCCACAATTCGGGATCGGCGATGTCGCGCGCGATCGACCAGCCGTAGGCGCCGTTGCGCTGGCGCGACAACTGCACGTCCTGCATCACATTGTGGAAGGCGCGCGCATTGTCCTGCGCCACGCGGTATTCGATCTCGACGACCAGCGGCCCGCTGCGCCCGGTGAGCTGCAATTGCACCTCGGGATCATCCAGCACCTCCGCCTCTTCGCCGCGCGCCCCGATACGGGGCATGCGCAACCAGAGCCCCATGAGCGGTGAGACGAGCATCAAGGCAGCCGCGACCAGCAGCGCCGTTTCCACACCGGCGGCATCGGTCAGACGGCCCCAGCCCCAGCTGCCCAAGGCGATTCCACCTGAACTCGCCGCCTGGTAGGCGGCGAGCGAGCGGCCGGCGACCCAGCGTGGCGCCGACAGCTGCACGGCAATGTTGAAGAGCGTCCACGCCATCGTCCACATGGCCCCCGCCACGACCAGCGCGGCCGCGGTCAAGACCAGCTCGCGGCTCAACCCCACCGCGGCCATTGCGCCGCCCATCGAAACCGCGCACGCGCGGATCGCCGCCTCGCCGCTCATGCGCTTGCGGATCTGTGTGATGTTGAGGGCGCCGATTATCGCGCCCAGGCCAAAGACGCCGAGCAGCATGCCGTAGGTCTGCGCACCCCCGTGCAGGAGGTCGCGTACGACCAGGGGCATCAGCGCGATGATCGCGCCGCTGATAATGCCGGTCAGCATGGCGCGCGCCAGCACGATCTTGATCGGCGGCGAATTGGTGATGTAGCGCACGCCCGAGACGATGGCCCGGTTGAGCTTTTCGCGCGGGAGGCGCGAAGGTTCGGCGATGCGTTTCCACAGGAACAGCGCGACCATCAGCGGCAGGTAGAGCAGCGCATTGAGCGCGAATGCGGCCACCGTGCCGGCGGTCGCCACCACGACGCCGCCGATCGCCGGACCCACGCTCCGGGCGATGTTGTAGCTGATGCCGTTCAGCGCGACCGCTGCCGGCAGCGTCTCGCTCGGCACCTGCTCGCTGACGGAGGATTGCCAGGCCGGGCCGAACAGCGCCATGCCGGTGCCGACGACGAAGCAAAGCGCCAGAAGCAGGTTCGGTTGCAACAGGCCGAGCCAGGTCAAGACGGTGAGCGCGGTGGCGCCCGTGAGCGCGATCGACAGCGACACCATTGCCACGATGCGGCGGTCATGCATGTCGGCGATGGCGCCGGCTGGCATCGCGATCAGCATCACCGGCAGCATCAGGGCGGTCTGCACCAGCGCGACCTTGTCGGCCGAGGACGCCATCTGGGTCATCGCCCAGGCGGCGCCGACGCCCTGGATCAGGATGCCGAGATTGGAGAGCAGGCTCGCAAGCCAGATGCGCCGGAAGGTGGTATGACGCAGCGGCGCGGTGATACCGTCAGCGGCAAGGGGCGGGCGGTTGGGCGTTTCGGTCATATCCGGGTCCGTTGGGCCTCGTGATTCCCTATGACTCCAGTGATGCCCGCGGATTGCGTCCTCTGTCCAGAGGTTGACAGGTGTTTGGCGGTCGGACAGGCCCGCCAAATTGTTGAAAAATATGGGAGATCGCGAGATGGGTGTATCACGGCGGACTGTCCTGAAGGGCGCGGGAGCGCTGTCGTTGCTGGCCGGCCATTTTCCAGCGCCCGCGTTGGCGCAAGGAGCAACGGCCGCCTCCGGCTCGGGCGAGATTCCGCCGATCCTGTTCGTGCACGGCAACGGCGATCAAGCCGCGCTGTGGATCACCACGCTATGGCGGATGGAATCGAACGGAGTAGCGCGGGAGAGAATGTTCGCGATCAATTTCACCGATCCGCTCGCGCGCGGTGACGATAGTGTCGCGCAAGCCGGGCACTCCTCGACGGAAGACCAGCGCCGCGAGCTCGGCGAAGCCATCGCCATGTTGAAGCAGCGGACCGGTGCGGCGCGCGTGGCGCTGGTCGGCAATTCGCGCGGCGGCTATTCGATCCGGAGCTATATCAAGAACGGTGGCAGCGGCGATGTCAGCCACGCCGTGCTCTGCGGCGTTCCCAATCACGGCGTCTTCGCCTGGGACCAAAGCCTCGGCAACGAGTTCAACGGCCGCGGCCCGTTCCTGCGTGGCCTGAACGAAGGCGAGAGCGAGGTGACGCCGGGCACGGCGTTCCTCACGCTGCGCAGCGACGGGCTCGACAAATATGCGCAAGCAGACGGCCGCTTCATCGGCAAGCCGGGCGTGCCGACCAACGTCACCACGGAAGGCCCCGCGCTGAAAGGCGCGACCAATCTCGTGCTCGGCCCGGTCGATCATCGCGAAACCGCCTATTCTCCGCGCGCCTTCCGCGAGATCTTCAAGTTCATCGCGGGCCGCGAGCCGGACCGGCTCGCCATTCTTGCAGAAGCGCAGGTGAAATTGAGCGGGCTTGTCACCGGGACGCCCGGCGGCGTGCCGACCAATCGTCCGGTCGCCGGCGCCACCGTCGAAGTCTTTCGCGTTGCGCCCGATACGGGCGAGCGCCTGGGTGCCGCCGTTCACACCTCGAAGACCGCAGCCGACGGGCGCTGGGGTCCCGCGCAAGTGGATCCGACCTGGCCTCTCGAAATCGTGTTGACCTCACCCGGTTCGGTCACCACGCATTATTATCGATCACCGTTCGCGCGCTCGTCCGACATCGTGCATCTGCGCGCCGCGCATCCGCTCGCTCCCACTGATGCGAGCGCGGGCGCCGTCGTGCAAATGTCACGCCCGCGCGGTTATTTCGGGCTGCCCCGCGACGTGGTGCTGCTCGACGGCAAGCAACCGACCGACGTGAAACCGGGCGTTCCGACCGATTCCGTGACGACGCTGCGGCTGCCAGCTACTGACATCGGTCGTAACATCGTGTGTCTTTTCAACGAAGAACGGATCGTGGCGCGCGCCTGGCCCACGTCCGAGAACAGGATTGCGGTCGCCGAATTGACTTACTAGCTAGGTTGAATGCGCCTGGATCACGAGAGCGAGACCGCACCGTGAGCATCGCCGAAGTCTATGATCTGCCGCCGGCGCGCAAGCCGCTGGTGCCGCCTCAGCCGCCGCGCGCGCCCGAGAACATGGGCACGCTGGCGCGGATGCGGGCGATGCGCGAAAGCGCGATCGGCACCTGGGGCCAGAAGGCTTATGAAGAGGACGTGATCAAGGGCCGCTTCTTCGGCCGCTCCAGCTTCATCCTGAATACGCCGGATGCGATCCGGCATGTGCTGGTCGACAATTACGAGAACTATACGCGCACGCCGACGGGCTTCCGCGTGCTGCGGCCGATGCTCGGCCAGGGCCTTCTGATCGCCGAAGGCCGCGCCTGGAAACACCAGCGCCGCACGCTGGCGCCGGCCTTCACCCCGCGCGCGGTGTCGATGCTGATCCCGCATATGCTCGCGGTGACGGATGAGACCATCGCCGCGCTGAAGGGCAAAGTCGGCCAGACGATCGATCTGCGCGAGACCATGCAGCGCATGACGCTCGAGATCGCCGGGCGCACGATGTTTTCCCTGGGCATGGGACACCACGGCGCGACCCTGCGCGATTTCGTGATGGAATATGCCGGCAAGCTGGCGCGTCCACATCTGCTCGACCTTGCGCTGCCGCTGTGGTGGCCGACGCTGCGGGATCTCCGCCGCGCGCATTTCCGCAAGCGTTGGACCGCCTTTGTCGCAATGCTGATGGCCGAACGCCGCGCCGCCGGCAAGAATGCGGGCGCGCCGCCGCACGACCTGTTCGAGCTGATGGAGGCCGCGCGCGATCCGGAAACCGGCAAGGCTTTTTCCGACGCGCAGCTCGGCGACGAGGTCGCGACCATGATCCTCGCCGGTCATGAGACGACGGCGACCGCGCTGTTCTGGGCGCTCTATCTGCTGGCGCTCGAACCCGAGACGCAGGATGCAGTCGCCGCTGAAGCGCGGGCGCAGCCGGCGGGCGCGCCGCTCGACGTCGAGCGGCTGAAATTCACCCGCGCAGTGGTCGACGAGACCGTGCGGCTTTATCCGCCGGCCTTCCTGGTCGCCCGCGCCGCCTACGGCGCGGACATTGTGGCGGGACTATCGGTCAAGCCGCGCGACGTGATCCTGATCGCGCCCTGGCTCTTGCATCGGCATGAAAAACTCTGGCGCGATCCCAACGCCTTCATCCCGCAGCGTTTCATGGCGCCCAGCCCGCCGCCAGACCGGTTCGCCTATCTGCCGTTCGGCGCGGGGCCGCGCGTCTGCATCGGCGCGCATTTCGCGCTGGTCGAGGCGACGCTGGCGCTGGCCAGGCTCACGAGCGAATTCCGTATCGAATTGAAGGAGACGACGCCGGTGATCCCGGTCGGGGTGGTGACCACGCAGCCCGATCACGCGCCGGCGTTTGTCATCAAACCGCGCTAAGACGACCCGACCAGAGCTGGCTCCGGCGGGTTATGTGCCAAAAGAACGAGGCTGTCGGCGTTGCCAGTGGTCTCCGTCGATCCCATTTGGTGATTTACCATGAGCGACATCGAAGCCCAGTTTGCCCTGCTGCACCAATCCGCCGACCCGGCAGTGACGGACGCCATCGCGGGCCTGATCAAGGACGGCAAGGACCATGAGCTCAACCGCATCAATGCGCTTGAGTTTTCCAAGCGGAACGGACTCGACGAGGAGAAGACGATCTCGGGCTTCCTGCAGGCGTCGAAGCTCGGCCTGTTCGACCTCACCTGGAACGTGCTGTGTCCCGGCTGCGGGGGTGTGCTCGATGTCCACGATACGCTGAAAGCGCTGCGGCCTGACGACTATCATTGCGGCCTGTGCGCCTGCGGCTACGAATGCTCGGTCGACGAGCAGGTTGAGGTCGCCTTCACCGTCGCCGCGCGTGTCCGGCGCATCGGCGCGCACGATCCGCATACGCTACCGCATTGGGAATATTTCAAGCAGGTGTTCTGGAGCTCGGGCATCGAGCTCGATGAGAAATCATTTGCGTCCCTGACCGACGAGATCACGCTCGAAGCCCTTGAGCTGCCCGCCGGCGAGAAGGCGGTGTTGTCGCTGCAGTTGCCGGCGCAATTCGTCATCGTGTTCGAGCCGGTGACGCATTCGGCTCACTTCATCGACGTCCAGGGCGAGCCGACCAGGGAGCGCCAGCAGCTTTCGCTGATCTACAACAAGCCGCATCCGCCGACCGGCACGACGACGATGCGCCCCGGATCGCTGCGGCTGTCGATTGACAACCAGGCCGGCGTGCGGGTGTTGCCAACGGTCTTCATCGCCGGCGACGCCTTGCACCACATGCTTGGCAAGCGGCGACCGTTCCTGACTGCCAAGCGGATGCTGTCCAACCAGACCTTCCGCGACGTGTTCAAGGCCGACAATCTCCACGTCGATCAGCGGCTGAAGATCACCTCGCTGACCTTCCTGTTTACCGATCTCAAGGGCTCGACCGCGCTCTATGAACGGGTTGGCGATCTCGCCGCCTTCGACCTGGTGCGCGCGCATTTCGCCGCCCTGCTGCAGATCATCGCCGCCGAAAAGGGCGCCGTGGTGAAGACTATCGGCGATGCCGTGATGGCGACCTTCATCCGGCCCGAACACGCGCTCGCCGCCGGCTTGAAGATGCGCGCCGCGATGGACCAGCTCAACGCCGAGCGCGGCAGCAACGACCTCGTGGTCAAGATCGGCATTCATGAAGGACCGTGCCTCGCGGTCATGCTGAACGAGCGACAGGACTATTTCGGTCAGACCGTCAACATCGCCGCGCGCGTGCAGAGCCTGTCGACGCAGCAGGAGATCCACATCACCGCGCCGGTGATCGACGCGCCCGAAGTCGCCACCATTCTGGAGAAGGAGGCGATCAAGCCGATCCAGAAGCACGCGGCGCTGCGCGGCATCGCCGACAAGATGGTGGTGTACGAGATACCTTGATCGTCTCACCATTCGCACGACCATCAACACTCGTCATGCGCGGGCTTGACCCGCCTGCGGGGCCGAAGCCTCTTCGGCGCGGCGAAGGCCCGGGCATCCATCAAATAAAGAGCACTCTTTGACGATGGATGGCCGGGTCAAGCCCGGCCATGGCGAAGGGAACAGATTGCCCAAACGTAATGCATACGGCGCAGCGCGCGGATTGCGTGCACAAAGGTTCCGCGCCATATAGGTCGCAGCAAGGTTCATTCGACAGGGAACGCGATGCTCGACGGATTGCGACAATTCATTGCCGACGTGGTTTCCCCGCACGCGGACACGCCGCGCTTCGACGATACCGGTTATCAGCTCGCGGCCACGGCGTTGTTGATCCATGTCATCTCGCTCGACGGCGAACCTTCCGAGGTCGAGCGGCGCAAGCTGCACAGTCTGATCGAGAGCCGCTTCGGGCTCGATCGCGGCGTCGCCGATCATCTGATCGCCTCCGCCACGCTGGTCGAAGGCGAGGCGGTCGATCTCTATCATTTCACCAGCGTCATCATGCGCACGGTCGATGAGGCCGGCCGGCTCCGCATCGTCGAGATGATGTGGGAGATGGTCTACGCCGACGGCAATGTCAGCGAATTCGAGGACAATGTGGTCTGGCGTGCCGCCGATCTGCTCGGCGTGTCGTCGCGCGACCGGCTCGAGCTCAAGCACCAGGTGGCGAGCCGGCGTTCCGCTGCCGCAACCGGCGCATGAAACCGCGTGCTTCGCTGCAGCGCCGTCTTGCGCCTGCCCACATGACAAAACTTTAATCTGCACGAACCGCCGCAGCTCAACGGATGCCGCGCAAACCGGTCACTGCTCGGCGTATTGTGCGTTTGCGCACATCGCCATGTCCGTGGGACGGCTTGCATCCCACACCACGCCTATGCTCTCGTCGCGCAAGTTATGGCAGTCTTCCGTGGTTCATTTAAGAGATTCGAACCGTGACCGAGCGTGTGACGCTGATTACCGGTGCTTCTGCAGGCATCGGCTCCGAATTGGCGCGGGTCTTCGCAGCCAAGGGTCATCGCGTGGCTTTGACGGCGCGCCGCGCCGATCGCTTGCAGACGCTCGGAACCGAAATCACTGCTGCCGGCGGCAAGGCGCCGATCCTCATTCCCTGCGATCTCGGAGCAGCCGACTGCGGCGACAAGATCGAAGCCGCGCTGCAGGCGGCCGGCGTCGAGGTCGATTATGTCGTCAACAATGCCGGCTTCGGCCTGTTCGGCCACGCCGTCGAGCTCGATCGCGCCACGCAGCTCGGCATCATCGATGTCAATATTCGCGCGCTGTCCGATCTCACGCTGCGCTTTGCCCCCAGCGTGATCAAATATCGCGGCGGTATCCTCAATGTCGGGTCGATCGCCGGCTTCCTGCCGGGGCCCGGCATGGCGATGTATTACGCCTCGAAGGCCTTCGTGCTGTCCTTCACCGAGGCGCTGCGGCAGGAATTGAAGCCGCGCGGCGTGCGCGTGACCGTGCTCTGCCCGGGGCCGGTGCCGACCGAATTCCAGGGCCGGGCCGGCTTCCGGCCGGGCTTTGATTCAGCGATCCTGAACGTCTCGCCCGCCGATGTGGCCCGCCAAGCCTATCGCGGCTTGATGGCCAATAAACGAGCCGTGCTGCCCGGCTTCGGGATCAAGGCCGTGCCGCTCTTGCTGCGCCTGTTTCCACGCGGGTTCATCCTGACCGCCGTGGGCGGCTTCCAGCTCGGCAAGCGCTGAAACCCCGTCTGGCCCGCCCCTTGCTCGGAGGACAAGTGTGCGCGTCCTCACACGATATTAACCTTTGCTTAGTTATGATTGCGGCTCGATGAACAGGCATCACCCATCGATCCCGCTGCGATCGGCCGCCAAGCCCCATGTAAAGGCCGAAGCAGCACCTCTGCGGCCGGTCCTGATCGTCCTGCACCAGGAGAGCTCGACGCCCGGCCGCATCGGCAACGTGCTCCGGGCGCTCGGACACGCCATCGACATCCGCCGCCCGCGCTTCGGCGACGCCCTGCCCGAGACATTGGACGAGCATGCCGGTGCCGTGATTTTGGGCGGACCGATGAGTGCCAATGACAGCGACGATTATATCCGCCGCGAGATCGACTGGATCGCAGTGCCGCTTGCCGAACGGCGGCCGTTCCTCGGCATCTGTCTTGGGGCGCAGATGCTGGCAAGGCAGCTCGGCGCCAGCGTCGCGCCGCATCCGCAAGGCCTGACCCAGATCGGTTACTACCCGATCCGTCCGACTCGCGCAGGGCTGGCCCTCTGTCCGGACTGGCCCGAGCAGGTCTATCACTGGCATCGCGAAGGTTTTGAGCTGCCGCGCGGCGCCGAGCTGCTCGCCGAGGGCGACGACTTTCCGATGCAGGCCTACCGCTGGGACAATGCGTTCGGTTTTCAATTCCATCCCGACGCGACGTTTCGCACCATGTGCTGCTGGACCACGCGCGGCAACACCGATCTGCCCGGCGCGCAGCCGCGCGCAAAGCACTTTGAAGGCCGCGCGATTTACGACGTGGTCGAGCGCGCCTGGCTGCAAGCCTTCGTCGACGGCTGGCTCTCGCTCAGGCCCGCGATGATGCTGGCGCAGGCCGCCGAGTAGGCGCCGGCGTTTTCCGCTACGCGGAAGAATCCCGTTTTCTGCAATGTGCTAGGCTCGTCCCCAAAGCTTGCGTGAACAAGCAGCAGGAGGACGCCAGTGGCCTATCAGCAGATTCTCTACGAGGTCAGCGAGAAAATCGCGATCATCACGCTCAACCGTCCCGACCGCATGAATGCGTGGACGGCGGTGATGGAGCACGAGGTCCGCGAGGCCATGATGGCCGCGAGCCGCGACGATGATGTCCGCGTGATCGTGCTCACCGGCGCGGGCCGCGCCTTCTGCGCCGGCGCCGACATGGAGGCGTTGAAAACGATCGACCCCGACGCGATGCGGCGCGCCGAAAACGTCCCGCCCTTCGACATGAATCGCCGGAGCGACTGGCAGACACGCTACGCCTATTATCCCTCGATCGGAAAACCCGTGATGGCCATTCTGAACGGCGCCACCGCCGGCATCGGGCTCGTGCACGCGCTCTATTGCGATCTGCGCTTTGCCGCCGAAGGCGCGGTGTTCACCACGGCGTTTGCGCGGCGCGGGCTGATCGCCGAGCACGGCATCGCCTGGATGCTGTCGCGCATTGTCGGGCACGCCAACGCGCTCGATCTCCTGATGTCGGCGCGCCGTGTCTTAAGCGACGAGGCGCTCCGCATCGGGCTCGTCAACCGCGTCTGTCCCGCGGAGACGTTGCGCGAGGAGACGCTTGCCTATGCGCGCGATCTCGCCGATTTCGTCTCTCCAAGCGCCATCGCCGTGATCAAGCGGCAGCTCTATGACGTGCCGTTCCAGACGCTGGCCGAGGCCACCGTCGATGCCAACCGCGAGATGATCGTGTCGCTGCGCAGCGCCGATTTCCGCGAAGGCGTGGCAAGCTTTGTGGAGAAGCGGGCGCCGCGGTTTACGGGGAGGTGACTTCGCCCAGCGAAGTCGTCATTCCGGGACATCGCGAAGCGATGGGCCCGGAATCCATTACGCCGCAGGAGAAAGAGGAGAAATGGATTCCGGGCTCGCGCTAACGCGCGCCCCGGAATGACGACGGATAGGGTGTGCTGTAATGGAAGCTTCAAAGCCCGTCTTCGCCCTTCGGGCTACGCCGGGCACCAGCCGTAGCTCGCGAAGCGAGCGAAGGCTGGTGGAGCCAGGCGGGATCGAACCGCCGACCTCATCATTGCGAACGATGCGCTCTCCCAGCTGAGCTATGGCCCCTCCGCGGCTGCTTCTCAAAAGAAGCGGCGGACAGTGGGCTGCATTTAAATCTGCCCCAAGGTCAAGTCAAGGAAACCTCCGCCTGGAAACGGCAAAATCGCCGCTTTTCCGGACGGTTTTGCCGGGCCGCTTCCCTTGTTTGAGCTTCCTGGAACCGGTATCTAGCACGTGAACCCTTCAAGCGATCGAAGCCTCAAAGAGTCTCCCGCATGCGCGCCGTTCTCGACATCGTCCTGATCGTTCTCCAGCTCTACATCTGGCTCCTGATCGCGTCCGCCATCCTGTCCTGGCTGGTCGCCTTCAATGTCGTCAACACCCGCAACCCGTTCGTGTCGGGGGTGGCGGAGTTCCTGTACCGGATCACCGAGCCCCTGCTGGCGCCGATCCGCAATTTCCTCCCCAACCTTGGCGGGCTCGATATCTCGCCGATCATCCTGATCCTGATCATCATGTTCATCGAGCGGGTGATCACCTATTACATCTATCCCGTGGTGTTCTGACCCCTCGATGGAGCCATTGTGGATCCCTGGCGCTACTCCTCCGCCGGCGTCAGCGTCAGCGTGCGGGTGACGCCGCGCGGCGGCCGCGACGACATCGACGGGATCGAGACACTGGCCGACGGTCGCAGCGTGGTGAAAGTGCGGGTGCGCGCCATCGCCGATGGCGGCGAGGCCAATCGCGCGGTGACGGAGCTGCTCGCGAAATCGCTTCGCGTCCCCAAGGGGAGCGTGCGGATCGTGTCGGGCGCGACCTCGCGGCTGAAGCAGGTCGCCGTCGACGGCGATCCCGCAAAGCTGGGCGAAGCCTTGCGCCTGCTGATCGCCGCGAAAACGAAGGCAGAAACCAGGGCAAGAATCAAGGAATGAGATGACGGCGAGCATCATCGACGGAAAAGCCATTGCCGCGGAGCTCCGCGCCCGTGTCGCGAGCGAAGTCGCGCGGGTCAAGCGCGATCACAAACTCTTGCCGGGGCTCGCGGTGGTGTTGGTCGGCAACGACCCCGCAAGCGAGGTCTATGTCCGCTCCAAGCACAAGCAGACGCAGGACGCCGGCATGGCGTCCTTCGAGCACAAGCTGCCAACGGATGTTTCGCAAGACGACTTGCTGGCGCTGATCGGAACGCTCAATCGCGATCCCGCCGTGCACGGCATCCTGGTGCAGCTTCCGCTGCCGAAATCGATTCACACCGAGACCATCATCAACGCCATCGATCCCGCCAAGGACGTCGACGGACTGCATCCCAACAATGCCGGCCGGCTTGCCGGCGGCTTTGCCGCGCTCGCTCCTTGCACGCCGCTCGGCTGCATCATCCTGAGCAAGAGTGTGCATACCTCGCTCGAAGGCATGAACGCGATCGTGATCGGGCGCTCCAATCTGGTCGGCCGGCCGCTCCTGCAATTGCTCTTGAACGAGAACGCCACGGTGACGATCGCGCATTCGCGCTCGCGCGACCTGCCGAAGCTCACCGCGCGCGCCGATCTGGTCTTTGCGGCGGTCGGCAAGCCCGAGATGGTGCGCGGCGACTGGATCAAGCCCGGCGCGACCGTGATCGATGTCGGTATCAATCGCCTGCCTGGCGCCGACGGCGGCAAGCCGCGACTTGTCGGCGACGTTGCTTTCCATGAAGCAGTGAAGGTCGCGGGCGCGATCACGCCGGTGCCCGGCGGTGTCGGGCAGATGACGGTGGCGTGCTTGCTCGTGAATACGCTGCGCGCAGCGTGCGCGATCGCCGGGCTGCCGAAGCCGGGGGTGTAGTCCCCGCCGTCATTGCGAGCGAAGCGAAGCAATCCAGCGCGTAGGGTGGGCAAAGGCGCGAAGCGACGTGCCCACCGCCCAGTGCCGTGCTCGGGAATGGTGGGCACGCTTCGCTTTGCCCACCCTACAAAGCTTCGCATCGCGCCGGAATGACGACTACGCCGTCATTTCTTCCTCGCCCGCGCGATGCCGTCTTCGATCAGTCTGTGCGCGTCCTCGGCAGAACCCCAGCGCAGCACCTTGACCCATTTGCCGCGCTCGAGATCCTTGTAGTGCTCGAAGAAGTGCTGGATCTGGGCCAGCGTGATGTCGGGCAGGTCGCTGTAGCTTCTGATCTTGTCGTAGCGCTGGGTCAGTTTTGACGACGGCACGGCGATGATCTTCTCGTCGCCGCCGGCTTCGTCTTCCATCAACAGCACGCCGACGGGGCGCACGCTCATGACCGCGCCGGGCACGATGGCGCGGGTGTTGGCGATCAGCACATCGCAGGGATCGCCGTCATTGGAAAGCGTGTGCGGGATGAAGCCGTAATTGCCGGGGTAGCGCATGGCGGTATAGAGGAAGCGATCGACCACCAGCGTGCCGGCTTCCTTGTCCATCTCGTATTTGATCGGCTCGCCGCCGACCGGCACTTCGATGATGACGTTGACCTCGCGCGGCGGATCGATCCCGATTCCGATGGCGTCAATGCGCATGGCTCTCTCTCTTCTTGACGGGCAGTCGCGCTGTCATTGTTACGCTCGTCATACGCGGGCTTGACCCGCGTATCCATCTTCTTCTGAAGAGTCTTCCTTTGAACGATGGATTGCCGGGTCAAGCCCGGCAATGACGAGCTAAGGGCGGGTCAAGCCCGGCAATGACGAAGGTCAAAGGCAAACGATTATGAGGCGCCTAGTTGGTCCAGGCGAAGGCGACCTTGTCGAGCGACTTCGGCCCGAAGCGTTCCGAGGAACGCGCCACCATGCGGCCGCCGAGTGCGCGATAGAATTCGGTGGCGGGGTCGTTGTCGGAGAGCGCCCACACCACCATGCTCTTCAGTCCACTCTGGGCGAGGTCGCGCTTGGCGGCGCCGAACAGGCGGCGGCCGAAGCCCAGCCCCTGGAATTCCGGACGCAGATAAAGTTCGTAGATCTCGCCTTCGAAATGCAGGCTGCGGGCGCGGTTGCGGCCATAGTTGGCGTAGCCTGCGATCTTGTCGCCGAACACCAGCACGCTGACGCGGCTGCCCTTGCGGATCGCCGAATCCCACCATTGCGGGCCACGGCGGTTGATCAGCTTTTCGAGCTCGGCACCGGGAATGATGCCCTGATAGGCCGCGCGCCAGGCTTCGTCATGGGTCAACGCTACCGCGGTCGCATCCGCGGGCTTGGCCGGCCGAACCTCGATTAGGGTAGTGCTCATCGAGGCTTATCAAAGCAAGTCGGCGGGCGCCCTTCAAGGTCTATCGTTAATTATCGGTTAACCTGTGGACTTTCTGCATCAGTTTTTTGAAAAACTGTTTCGAAAAAGGACAGAGCGCCGCCTCGGCCGGCATTGCGCCGACGCGAGCGGGGGAAAACCGGCCCGCGGCCGTGCCCCAGGGGCAAGCGCGCGACCGGTGAACGCAAAATTCGCTGGCGTTGATTCGGCATCGATAGTCTTTGTCGAAACGACCGGACTGATGTCTCATACCTCATGCGTTGGCTCACAACCGTCCTCGCGCCGCTCGCGCTCATTCTTCTTGCAGGCCAAACGCCGCTCCTTGGGCCGGCGGGTCCCGAGCACGAGCCCAACCGCGAGCAGCAGTGGCTGGTGCCGACGCCCCTGGCCGACCGGGCCGCGCATGCCGTGCTGTACCGGCCGGCCGGCGACGGCCCGTTTCGGCTGGCCGTCATCGCGCATGCGACGACCCAGAACGTGTTGCGTCGCGCGCAAATGCTGCAGCCGGAATACCGGGCGCTGGCGGCCTTCCTGGTCGCGCGCGGCTTTGCGGTGCTGGTGCCGGAGCGGCTCGGCCATGGCGCGACCGGCGGGCCCTATCTGGAGGATCAGGACGGCTGCGACGAGGCCGACTATGCGGCGTCCGGCCGCGCCACCGCCGACCAGATCCGGGTCGCGCTGGATTTCCTGCACAGGCAGTCCTTCATCCGGCCCGACGCCGCGATTGTGATCGGGCACTCGGCCGGCGCGTGGGGCGCGCTGGCCTTGGCCGGCGAAGATCCGAAGGCGATCGCGGCCATCGTCGCCTTTGCGCCCGGCCGCGGCGGCCACGCCAACGATGCCGAGAACCTGATCTGCGCGCTGCATACGCTTGTTTCGGCGGCGCAAAGCTTTGGCCAGGGCGCGCGGGTGCCCGTCACCTGGCTGGTGGCGGCGAACGACACCTATTTCTCGCCCGCATTTTCGAAGAAGCTGGTGGATGCCTTCCGCGCCGGCGGCGGCAAGGCCGAATTTCGCGTGCTGCCGGCCTATGGCAGCGAAGGGCATTGGCTGCCGGAAACCGACGGCGGGGTCAGACTTGCGGCAACCGATCTCGATCGCGTGCTAAAAAGGCAGGTGCCCCTGGCGAAACGGCGATGACGCTCTGTCGTTTATGGTTTTGTTGATGTTGGATCATCGATGACTGGCGCGCCAAGAATCTGGCCCGACGACGACGTGATCCTGTTCGACGGCGTCTGCATCTTCTGCTCGCGCTGGGTCCGCTTCGTCGCCAGGCGCGACATCGCGCAGCGCTTCCGCTTCACCACCATCCAGTCCGCTTATGGCGGCCGGCTCGCGCAGACGCTCGGCATCGATGCCAATGATCCCGACACGAACGCCGCCATCCATGGAGGTGTCGCGCATTTCAAGTCGGACGCCGCGCTGACAGTGCTATCGCTGCTGCCGGGCTGGAGCTGGGTGCGGCTGCTGTTCGCTGTGCCCCGTTTCATCCGCGATGGTGCGTATAACCTGGTTGCCAGGAACCGCTACCGGATCTTCGGGAAGTCCGACACATGCATGGTGCCGGATGCGGAGCTCAGGGCGAGGGTGATCGAATAGTTCTCCGTCATTGCGAGGAGCCAACGGGTCCGGCCTATTGGCCGGCCCGATGAAAGGCTCCGCGACGAAGCAATCCGCACTATTTCCGCGAAGGCAGCCTGGATTGCTTCGCGGAGCCTGTCATCGGGCCGCGCGCTCGCGCGGACCCGTTGGCTCGCAATGACGCTGCCTTACTCGGCCCGCGTCGTCCCCAACACCTCGTTCGCCGCCCGCTCTCCCGAATCCCTCGCCCCATGCGCGGTCGTGAAAAAGTTCGGCGAGGTCGCCTCGCCCGCGAAAAACAGGCGGCCATCGATGGGGGCGGCGAGCACGGCCCGCTTGCCGGAATGGCCGGGTAGCGCATGGGAGTAGGAGCCGCGGGCGAAGGGGTCGCTAGCCCAGCGCGACTCTTTCAGCGGCTTCAGCTTGCGGCGGAAGTCGTTGCCGAGGAAGGAGACGATCTCGTCGATGCTGGCGGCTGCGATGGCGCCGTCGCCTTCGTCCTCCAACTGTTTCGCAAAGCGCCCGCCGAAAAAGCCTTCCACGCAGGGCTGGCCGAACGGGCGCAGATGATAGGTCCCCATCTCCGTGCGCATGGTGGCGCCGCGGAGATTGCCTTCTTTCGGCAGTGCCTCGGGCTTGTCGAGCGCGAGCACGACCTTGTCGGCGAGGCCGAGCGGCAGGTTCGCCGCGGCATCGACCTTGTCCGGCAGCGCAGGTTGAAAGCGGATCGCTTCGTCGGCGATCAGATTGGTCGGAACGGTGATGATCACCTTGTCGGCCACGAGCGTGCCCTCCGACGTCTCGATGCGCAGGCGCTTCCCCGAATGATCGATCAGCCTCACCACACAATTGAGCGCGAGCGGCAGCGTGGCGCCATAAGCCGCCATCAGCGCGCCATAGCCGCGCCGCACCCGCCAATTGAGGTTGGTGTCTTCATAAGCATCGAAGTCAAGGATGGAGACGCGGTCGAGCTCGGCGCCATTGATGTAGGTCGAGACCGCATCGATCATCGGATTCCAGCGATTGCCGGGCTCGAGGCATGTGGAGGCCTGAGCCTCGCGGCCCGTTTTCGCCGCTTCGTCGAGGCGTTGGAAGAATTCGTCGAGCGAACGGAGGAAATCGGCGCGCTCTCCTTGCGGAAAAGCATTGCCCACCGCGCGGTCGCGCCAGGGCGGCAGCTCCTTGTTGATCTCGAAATTCAATTCGGCGGCGATTTTGACAAAACTGTTCCTGTCCGCCGAGTGCAGCCAGCCGCAACCGACGTCGAAGATGACGTCAGGCGCAGCCTGGATGGTATGGGCGCGGCCGCCGACGCGGTCGCGCGCTTCCAGCACGATGAAGGAGAGGCCCGACGTTTTCAGCGCATGCGCAGCGCCGAGGCCGGCCGCGCCCGCGCCGATGACGGCCACGTCGACGGAGGAGGGGAGGAGGGACATCAATATATCACCGTCGCCATTCCGGGATGCGCCGTCAGGCGCAGGCCCGGAATCCATAACCACGATCGGGAGTATGGATTCCGGCCTCGCGCTTCGCGCGCCCCGGAATGATGACCAATAGGGGAATGCCGCGGCGACGCCAATAGGCCCGGTTTACGCCACAGCCTCTCTCGCCTTCTCGGCCCGCTTGCGTTCGTTCGGGTCGAGGTGCTTCTTGCGGAGCCGGATCGATTTCGGCGTCACTTCGACCAACTCGTCGTCCTCGATATAGGCGAGCGCCTTTTCCAGCGTCATCCTGATCGGCGGCGTCAGCCGCACCGCTTCGTCCTTTGACGTGGTACGGATATTGGTGAGCTGCTTGCCCTTGAGCACGTTGATCTCGAGGTCGTTGTCGCGGGTGTGCTCGCCGACGATCATGCCGCGATAGACCTTCCAGCCCGGCTCGATCATCATCGTGCCGCGGTCTTCCAGCTTGAACATCGCGTAGGCCACCGCCTCGCCCTGATCGTTGGAAATCAGGACGCCGTTGCGGCGGCCCTGGATCTCGCCCTTGTAGGGCGCATAGCCGTGGAACAGGCGGTTCATGATCGCGGTGCCGCGCGTGTCGGTGAGCAACTCGCCCTGATAGCCGATCAAGCCGCGGGTCGGCGCGTAGAACACGAGCCGCAGCCGGTTGCCGCCGGAGGGGCGCATTTCGATCAATTCCGCTTTCCGCTCGCTCATCTTCTGCACGACGACGCCGGAATGCTCCTCGTCAACGTCGATCACGACTTCCTCGATCGGCTCCTGCCAGCCGCCGGTCGCCTCGTCCTTTTTGAGAACGACGCGCGGACGCGACACCGAGAGCTCAAAGCCCTCGCGTCGCATGGTCTCGATCAGGATCGCGAGCTGCAATTCGCCGCGGCCCGAGACTTCCATCGAATCCTTGTCGGCAGCTTCGGTGACGCGCAGCGCGACATTGCCCTCGGCCTCACGCAACAGACGGTCGCGAATCATGCGGCTCGTCACCTTGTCGCCCTCGGTGCCGGCGAGTGGCGAGTTGTTGACGATGAAGGACATCGACACCGTCGGCGGATCGATCGGCTGCGCCGGCAGCGGCGTCTCAACGCTCGGGTCGCAGAAAGTGTCGGCGACGGTGCCCTTGGTGAGGCCTGCGATCGCGACGATATCGCCGGCCTCGGCCTCTTCCAGCGGCGTGCGCTCGATGCCGCGGAAGGCGAGAATCTTGGTCAGCCTGCCCTGCTCGATCAGCTTGCCGTCGGCGGACAGCACCTTCACCTGCTGATTCGGCTTGATCGAGCCGGAGGTGATGCGGCCGGTGATGATGCGGCCGAGATAGGGATTGGCCTCGAGAATGGTGCCGATCATGCGGAACGGGCCGTCCTGAACCTGCGGTGGCGCGACGTGGCGCTGGATCAGATTGAACAACGGCTGCATGCCCTGATCCTTCGGACCTTCCGGGCTTTCGGCCATCCAGCCCTGCTTGGCCGAACCATAGAGGATCGGAAAGTCGAGCTGCTCTTCCGTGGCATCGAGCGCGGCGAAGAGATCGAACACCTCGTTGATCACTTCGGTCGGGCGCGCGTCGGGACGGTCGACCTTGTTAATGACCACGATCGGCTTCAAGCCGACCTTCAGCGCCTTCGACACCACGAACTTGGTCTGCGGCAGCGGACCCTCGGCGGCGTCGACCAGCACCAGGGCGCCGTCCACCATGTTGAGGATGCGTTCGACCTCGCCGCCGAAATCGGCGTGGCCGGGGGTATCGACGATGTTGATGCGGGTGTCCTTCCACTGCACGGACGCCGCTTTCGCGAGAATGGTGATGCCGCGCTCGCGCTCGAGATCATTGGAGTCCATCGCGCGCTCGGCGACCTTCTGGTTCTCGCGGAAGGTGCCGGACTGCTGCAGCAGGCGGTCGACCAGGGTGGTCTTGCCGTGGTCGACGTGGGCGATGATGGCGACGTTACGAAGGTTCATTTGTAGCTTCTTCTGGTCGTGCAAATGATGAGCGTGATCTCGCCGGACAGCCGGAACCTCAGGTCCCTGCGGACTCCAAGCCCCTGCGCCTTAAGCAATCCTGCCCAAAACCTGAAATTCGAAGGGGGCGCGCCGCCCCAAAAAGGAAGCCCGGCCAAAAGACCGGGCGAACCTTTACGCGTTGCGGCGCAATATATTCAGAAAATCCCAGAAAACAATGGGTTGTTTGGCATTTGGTTAGCTGAATTTGGCGGCAAACCGGGCTTTTACGGGCGTCGTAAAATCGTCATCGGCGGGGCCGCCGGCCGCGCCGTGGCGTCGATGGTGGTTTGACGAATCGCTCCACCCATGCGGGTGCGTCATGCCGTGATCGACGCTCGCGCCGCGATCGCTTATGAGACGCTGCGTCCGGGCTCTTCGGTCGGATAAACCCCGCGCAGGACTTCCTCAAAATGGTGCTTCACGGCTTCGTTGCAGAGGCACGCGCGCTTTTGCAGAGCGTCGCGATCGCGAACCAGGATCGCGCCGCGGCGAGTCTCGACGATTCCTTCTGTCTTGAAGGTCTGGATCACCCGGCTGGTATAGGAGCGGCCGACACCGAGCAGGGTCGCGAGTTGCTCATGCGTCAGCGGCACGGCATCGCTGCCGTCGGCGCGCTCCATCGCCGAGATGATCCATTTCGCGGTGCGTTGCTCGATCGAATGAATCGCATTGCAGGCGGTCGACTGAAACATCTGCGCCAGCATGCAATCGGCGTAGCGCGCGAAGATGTTGCTCAGTCTTGGAGACCTGGTCTTGGCCGCATCGAGCCTGCCGATCGGGAGCCGCACCAGCGGACCGCCGAACTTGACAATGATGCGCGTATAGGCCGGCAAACGGCCCTGGCTGACAATGCCGCCGACAGCGCCTTCGCGGCCGACCAGAATGGTCTCGACATCGCGACCGTCCTCGTTCGCCACCAGATAGGAGGCAAGGCTCGCGCCGCACGGGAAATACACGGTCTCGACATGGGCGCCCGGGTCATAAAGCAGATCGTCCGGGTCCGTCTGAATGGTTGTCAGATGCGGCTCGATCAGCCCGAAATCCGCCCGGTCGAGGCGGCGCAACAGGTTATTGTACGGCCGATCGTTGACTTCGGCGGCCGCCTCGCGTCGCGTCAGCATGGAACACCTCGTTTCCAAACCAAGCGACGACGGGTGATCTTGTTCCTGATCTGCGTCCACAAGTGCACAGACAGGAAGCATCGATCGTGCCAACTTTCACACGGGAGCCCGTTGATATGCCTGTGGGGTGTCGGCTGGGGGCGGTCCTGTTCCTGGAAATATTGGAAAATTCATGCGACCGAACCTGGTGCGATCATGCAATGCGCCTGTCGCGACGGCCTGCCCAATGATGTCCTGATCGTCGAGGACGATCCGCTCATCGCGCTCGATTTCGAGGATACGATCCGTGGCTTTGGCGTAAAGACGGTGCGCTGCGCCGTCAGTGTGGCGCATGCCCTGATCATGATCGAGGAGCGCGCACCCGACTTCGCGCTGCTCGATGTCGGCCTCATCGGGGAAAAAAGTTTTGGCGTCGCCGACAGGCTCGCGGCGTTGGGTATTCCTTTCGCATTTGTCACAGGCTATGGCGCCAATCGAACCGATGCCGGTTACGCCAACCGGCCGCGATTGCCCAAACCATGCTCGAGCGACGCGCTGCTTGCGGTACTGCTACGCTTCCGATGCGCGCGGGGCTGAAACAAAGCCCAGCCGGATCTCGGCGATCTCGAGCTCCCGGCCGCGTTTGGACCATCAGGGCCGCGGCGCAAATACGGCAGTCAAGGAGTTCACAAGCACGAAACGCGTTTACAGCGTGCCGGTGGCGCGGAATGGCGCACCGGCGCGTGCGAGGTTTTGCGGCAGGCTCGCAAGCAGCATCCGGCGGTCGGCGACCGCGTGATGGAATTGCTCCAGCGCGATGTTGAAGGCGGTGAGCGCGCCTTCCTCGATCGCGCCATGCTCGAAGCAGTGCAGCGTATCGCGCAGGATGTCGTCGGCTTCCGACTGCATGCGGTCGAGCTCGTCGGGGGAATCGCACTTGCGCGCCAGTGCGATCATGTCAAGCAGCCTTTCGCGCAACGCCGAGTTATTGTGGCGCTCATCCTGCTTCAGATAGCCGGCAAACCAGGCGCCGATCGAGCCCATGGCAGATAGCCCCATCAATCCCCACCAGATGAAATCGCTGTAGCGGTCGAGGAAGGTCCTTTCCTCGCCGTCGACAAAGGCGGCCGCGCCGGGATGCGCGGGGATCACGGCGTCCTTGTCGGTGTCGGGTGTTTCGATCTTGGCGGCGAGCGGAAAGTCCGTCATCAATTGCTGGCGGATCGCGAAGAGTTGCCGCGTGAACGCGGCGACCGTCACGTCGGAGAGGCCTTTGCGCGCGACGACATGGTGGGAGAAGCTGATCGTCTTCACCTCGTCGTCAGGCCGCTCGGGCGAACCGAAGGTGCCGGCAGGTATTTCGTCGGCCTCGTAGGCGGGATGGTTCTGCGCGATCGCCTCCGAAGCATCGATGGCGAGGAAAGTCGGATTTCCGCCGTCCCTGGCTGACGCCGCGATCGCCTCAGTCGTGATTCTGCTGTTGAGCGGACCCGCGGCGAGATAGGCGTCCGCCTTCTGGTTGCGGATCGCTTCCGCTGCTTCGTTCACCGGAAACTGCATGATCTCGACCTTGGCCGGGTCGACGCCGTATTGCCGCAGGATGATCTTGAGGAGGTTCACATTGGCCGGCGTCTTGCCGATCACGCCGACGCGGCGCCCGGCGAGCTGGCCGACCTTGGTGATCTTCGCCCCCGCCTTCCTGCCTTTGCTCTTCCGCAGCGGCGGCGCCCACAGCACCACGAAATTCTTGCGCAGAATTGCAACCGCTTGCGCATTGTTCGGCACGTCGAGATCGCCGCGGATGATGGCAAGGTCGACCTTGCCATGCGCAAGTTCCTCCGCGCTCGCGACCGCGCCGTCGGTCTGCACAGGTTTGAGCCGGACATAGGAGCGATGTTGGGCAAAGGCCTGTGTCAGCGCCTGCACGACCTTGACGTCGTCGCTGCCCGTTGGCCCGACTGCGATCCTGAGTGTCACCGGCCGCACGGCATAATAGTAGACGCCGGCAAGCACGCCCACGATCGCAAGCACGGCGGCCAGCACAACCAGCAACGTCCGGCGTGGCGAGGGTGGTGCCGGCCGACGGCGAACAAAGCCTTCAGTCATCGATCTCGCAAATAACGGTTTGACGCTCAAATTCATCTTGCGGGCCGGATTGGAACAATATTGTAGCAAATGTCTTGCCGGCCACAGGTTACATCTGCGTCATGGTTACCTGGTGCCGCGGGTTCGGGGTAATGTTCGGCAGCAGATCAAGGAGGTGAAGTATGGCACAGCGTCTGTCGGCGGAGGAGCGGAAATCGGCGCTTTCGGCCCTGCCCGGCTGGGCCGAAGTCAAGGGGCGCGAGGCGATCTCCAAAACCTTTGTTTTCAAGGACTTCAATGAGGCTTTCGGCTTCATGTCGCGCGCAGCGTTGGTCGCGGAAAAGCACGACCATCACCCGGAATGGCGCAACGTCTACAAGACCGTGGACGTGGTGCTGGCGACCCACGATGCCGGCGGCGTCACGCTCAAGGATATCGCGCTTGCCAAGTCGATGAACGCCATTGCCGCGGCGCTCGGCGTCGGCTGAGATGGCCTTGCGGGTCGCAGCCGCCATCACCAATTCGTGCTTGGGACCGGCGCGGTGGCTTGCCGCGCGCGATGGCCAACGTCCCTCCGAGGGAAACCGCCATGGTATCCGATTTCAGCGCGGGCTTTGAGCCGGCCGACCGGCTGGCCGAGGATCGCGAAAGCGTGCGCAAGCGCTTCTGGATCAAGCTGAAGCAGGTGGCGGCGAAACTGCCGTTCACCGAGGATCTGCTGGCGGCCTATTACTGCGCGTTCGACAAACAGACGCCGCGTCATGTCCAGGCCGCGCTGCTCGGGGCGATCGCCTATTTCATCCTGCCGTTCGACTTCATCCCCGACATGCTGCCGGTGCTAGGCTACACCGACGATGCGGCGGTGCTTGCCACCGCGATCCGCCTGGTCGCAATCCATATCACCGAAGACCATCGCGAGGCGGCGCGCGCCGCATTGAAGCGGGGCATCAGGGAAGGTTGAGCGCGCCGTGCCGGAGCCCGCGGTTCGAGATCGGATGTATCCCTTGATCCGCTGGCTGATGACGGATGCGCGCCGGCATGCCGATCCCAACCAGTTTCTGGAGGCGTTTGCGAACGAGCTGCGCGCCGCCGGCGTCGATGTCGCGCGCGTCACCACCGGCGTGCCGATCCTGCATCCGCAGATCTTTTCCTTCAGCGGCTTGTGGGAGCTCGGCAAGGGAACGACCGAGCGGTTCTATCGCGCCAGCGCGGCCGCCATGGCAACAATGTCGAACAGTCCGATCCGCATCGCTTATGAGGGTGGCGGACCCAGCCGCTTCGATCTTGTCGCGCCGAAGTCTGAAGGAGAATTCCCGATCCTCGAAGAACTGCGCCGCGACGGCTACACCGACTATGTCGTTTACGCGGTGCCGTTCGCCGACGGAAGTTTCAAGGCGCTCTCGCTTGCAACGAAGAATGCGAGAGGATTCCGCGACGACGAGTTTTCGCTGTTCGAGGCGATGATCCCGGCGGTCGCGTTCAATCTCGAGGTCCAGGCGCTGCGTCGCACCGCGCGCACACTGCTTGACACCTATGTCGGGCAGCAGTCGGGCGGCCGCGTGCTGGAGGGGCAGATCCAGCGCGGCAGCGGCGAGACCATCCGCGCGGTGATCTGGCTCTGCGATTTGCGCGGCTTTACCTCGCTGTCGGAAGCGCTGACGCGCGACGCGCTGATCGAGCTGCTCAACGCCTATTTCGGGCCGATGTGCGATGCGGTGACCGCGGAAGGCGGCGAGGTGCTGAAATTCATCGGTGACGCGATGCTCGCGATCTTTCCGCTTCGCGAGGATGCTGCTGGAACCTGCGCCAGGGCGCTTGCGGCCGCCAGGCGCGCGCAAGCCGCGCTCGCTGCGGAGAATGAACGGCGCGAGGCAGCGCGCCTGCCGCGCATCGAATACGGGCTCGCGCTCCATATCGGCGACGTCATGTACGGCAATATCGGCAGCGACATCCGGCTCGACTTCACGGTCATTGGACCTGCAGTCAACCTCACCGCGCGCATCGAATCGATGTGCCGGCAACTCGGCCAGCAGCTCTTGCTGTCATCGGATTTCGTGAAGGCCGGCGGCATGTCCGCCAGATCATTCGGCCGTCACGCGCTCAAGGGCGTCGGCGCCGATCAGGAGATCTTTGGACCGATCAGCCCGGCAAAGGTGCTGCCGGGCTGATCGGGAGTGCGCGCGCCGCTTGTTGCTTGTTTATTGTCTGGTCCGGGGAGGCGCGGCCTGGGCTCTGGCGTTTTCCTTGGCGGTCTGATCCGCCTGCCAGGTCTGGAATTGCCTGAACAGCGCATCGCGGTCGGCTTCCGATTGCGTTCCCTTGGTGGCCTGCGGGTTGGCTTGCAGGAACGCATCGAACTTGGCGCGCGCGACCGGCTGGACGTTGTTCTTGTCCAGCCATTGCTGGGCGTAGGGCAGACGGTTCCAGCCCGCAAGCGGCGCCGCCAGCGAGGTCTCCCTCCACTTCGGATGGAAGGGCGGTTTCTGGAAGGTCGGGAATTTCGTGAAGAACGCGTCCACGAATTGCGTGAGCTTGCGATAGCGCTCGGTGTTGGGCGCCCAGTTATAGGCCGCGAGCACCGCAGGCACCGCGATGGTGTCGACCTTCTCGCCTTCGGGAATCAGGTTCGGATAATCCTTCGAGGTCAGCGTCGCCGGCAGATAGTCGCCCTGCAGCGGCTTTTCATAGTCGACCCGCACGAGGTGGAAGCGGCCGTCATTGTTGAAGGTCGAAACCGATTTGTACGGCTTGCCGCCGACTACGATCACGGCGTCGATCTGGCCTGCCTTCAGCTTCTCCATAGCAATGCGCTGCTCGATGTAGACGAAGTTCGCCTTCAACCCGATCCGTTCGGCGACCGTGAGCGCTGTGACGAAGGTGCCGCCATTGGGCAGGTCGACGCTGACCTTCTTGCCTTGGAGGTCCCTCAGGCCCTTCACCGATTTCGGCGCGATGATCGTCATCTCTTCGTTGTAGAGTTTGGTCACATAGGTGAACTGCTTCTTGATGTCCTTGGCAAAGCCCTTGCGCTCGAGATAGTCCAGCGTGTCGGCGCGGACGATGCCGAGATCAACGCCCTGCAGGAACAGGATGTCGGCGACGCTCTGCACCGAGCCGCGGCCGACGATGGGGAGCACGCGCAGCTTGTTGCCGTCATCGAGCACGGAGGCGAGGTCGGCGCCGATCTGCACATAGGTCCCGCCGATGGTGCCGGTGATGATCGTGACCGTATTGGCGTTCAGCGCCTGCTTGGTCTGGGCCGAGCCGAACTGGAAGATCGCCCTGAGACTGTCGCTGACCTTTGTCGGATCATACTCGGTCTGTTCGGCGCGGGCCGCAAAGCCGCACGCCAACACGATGGCAGCGAGTGCCACTCCAAATAAACGTCGCATGCTGTCCCCTAAACCAGTGAAAGAAAAATCAATTTGCCAGTTGAGCGAGCCGGCGCTGGGCGTCGGCCGAACCGAGCTGCGCGGCCTTCTGGTACCAGGCGCGGGCCTTCGCGGGTTCAGGAACAATGTTGCGCACGTCGGAGGTGCCGAGCACGTCGGGATCGTAGGTCTGCGCCAGGAGCAGCGTGGCGTTCACGTCCTTCGCCTCGGCGGCGCGCTCAAGCAGCAACCGCGCGGAAGGAAGGTCGCCGGTATCCAGAAAGCCCTTGGCGCGCTGCATCAGCGTCGCAAGCTCGTCCGGATCCATGCGCGGAACGGCGGGCGCGGGGGCAGGCGCCGGCGGGACGACCGCAACGGGCGATACGGCGGCGAGCGGCGGCGTGGCCGCTTGCGGCGCTGCCACAGGTGCGGGTGCGCGGCTCTGCAGCGCGGCCTGATAGGCCGATGAGATTTCCTCGCGCGAGGGCAGCATCGCGACCTGTTGCTGCGGGATTGGATTGGCGCCTGCGCTCTGATTGTAGGAACCCGACGGGCGCGAGGGATCCTTCAACTGTACGTCGCGCTGCGTCAGTTGCTGCGTGGGTGCGGGTGCGTCGGCCTGCGCAGCGGCGGACGGAACGGGAAGCACGGTTGCGATCGAAGCCTTGGCGCTGATCAGAACATCGCGCATCGCATCAGAGGAGAACCACGCGAACATCACCGCGACCGAAGAGGCGGCGACCGTGGCCATCAGAATCTTTGCCGAGATCGAGAACCGTCGCGGCACGCGCAAGTGCATGTCGTAATCGAATTCCGCGGGATCCGGTTCGCTATCGGGATCGCTGAGGAAGAGCGGAACGGAATCCTGCGATTGATAATCGTCTTGCTGAGCGGTTCGTCCGAATGCGTAAGGTCGGGGGCGAAAGCTGGCTGCGGCGATGTCCTGCTCAGCATCGTCGATGTCGGGCTCGTAGGACCGATAACGGTTCGGTTGTTCCACCATGGTGAAGTTCCCCACTACTGTGACGCAACATCGGGGAACCAAGGCTTCAACTTCTTATTGATTTTGTTGGCCAAGATCGCCCCGCTACTGAAGGGCTGAATCTCCGTCGGATTCTGCCCAAAAAGCGGCCTCCACTGGAGCGATTTGGGGGATATTTTGATTTCATTGTGGCGTAGCAGGATAACGCACCCCGATTTTTTATGGTTAATTTTCGCTTGCTTGCGGCGCCGCGGTGGCGTCCCGGAATTGAAGTTGTGCCTGCAAACACGCGCCTTCTGCATCATCGCAGCGCATGAAAAAAGCCGCCGCATCCAGAGGTAGCGGCGGCTTCAAATACGTTAACCAATTCTTTACGGATGCAAAATCACCTTGCCCATCGCCTTGCGCCCGGCGAGCACTTTGAGGGCATCGGCGGTCTGCGCGAGTGGGAAGGTGCGGTCGACATGGGACGAGATTTTTCCCTCCGCCGTCCACTTCACGAGCTTCTCCAGATTGGCGCGATTCTTCTCGGGATTGAGCCGCGCCCAGTTGCCCCAGAACACGCCGCGGATGTCGCAGCCTTTCAGGAGCGCGAGGTTGAGCGGCATCTTCGGAATTTCGCCGGCGGCAAAACCGATCACCAGGAAGCGACCTTCCCAAGCGGTCGAGCGAAGGGCCGCCTCTGCATAGGCGCCACCAACCGGATCGAACACGATGTCGGCGCCCTTGCCGCCGGTGAGCTTGCGCAGGCCTTCCTTCAAATCTTCCGTGGCATAGTTCAGCGTCAGCTCGGCGCCATGTTGCCTCGCGAATTCCAGCTTTTCGTCGGACGAAGCGCAGGCGATCACCTTCAGGCCCATCAGCTTGCCGAGCTCGCAAGCCGCTAGTCCAGTGCCGCCGGCAGCGCCCAGCACCGCAAGCGTCTCGCCCGCTTTCGGACTCGCGCGATCCTCCAGCGCATGCAGCGCAGTGCCGTAGATGATGATGATGCCGGCGGCGCGGTCGAAGTCGAGATTGTCGGGAATCTTCACGATCGAGGCTACCGGCAACGCTATTTTCTCGCGCGCGCCATTATGGCCGCACGAGGCCACCACACGATCGCCGGCCTTGAGATCGCTGACGCCGGCGCCGACGCTCTCGATCACGCCCGCGATCTCCGCGGCCGGCGAGAACGGGAAGGGCGGCTTGATCTGGTACTTGCCCTGGATCATCAGAAGGTCGAAGAAATTCAGCGCCGCAGCCTTGATCGCGATCACGGCTTCGCCGGGCCCCGCTACGGGGTCGGGGACGTCGGCCAGCACGAGATCGTCGGGTTGGCAATATTGCGAGCAGAGAATGGCTTTCATGGACTTGACCTGGTTTCGGACGGACAGGGGAAACTGAATACTCCATGCCGGATTTGAAGGGCGTCGACAATACGGCGCGCTGCATTGGGAGGAATCAAACGATGTTTGAAAAAGGCCTGTTGAAGGGGAAGCGGATTCTGGTGACCGGCGGCGGCTCGGGGCTTGGAGCCGCGATGGGACGCCGCTTTCTGGAGCTTGGCGCCGAGCTCATCATCTGCGGACGCAGGCTTGAGCTGTTGGAGGTGACCGCCGCCGACATGCGCGAGAAGCAGGGCGGCAAGGTCACGGCAGCGAGATGCGACATCCGCGATGGCGCTGCGGTCGACGCAATGATGGATGCGATCTGGCGCGAGGCGCCGATCGACGTGCTCGTCAACAACGCGGCGGCAACCTTCATCGCGCAGACCGAGCATCTGTCGTTTCGTGCCGCGGATGCGATCCTGGCGCCGACGCTGCATGGCACGATGTATTGCACGCTCGCCGCCGGCAAGCGCTGGATCGAAGGCAGGCACAAGGGCGTGGTGCTCTCCATCCTCTCGACCTCGACGATCACCGGCCGCGCCTTCACCGTGCCGTCGGCGATGGCCAAGAGCGCAGTTCTCGCGATGACAAAAAGTCTTGCGGTCGAATGGGGAGCGAAGGGCGTCCGCACGGTAGCGATCGCACCCGGCGCGTTTCCGACGCCGGGCGCCACCGGCCAGCTCCGGCCTGAGGGCCGCGACCAAGGCTGGGCTTCGCGCAATCCGCTCGGCCGCGCCGGCGAGCATTCTGAGCTCGCCAATCTCGCAAGCTTTCTGATTTCGGACGCGGCCGGCTACATCAATGGCGAGATGGTCATCCAGGATGGCGGCGCGCATTTGCGTACATCCGGCGCGGAGGATCTCTTGCAATGGAGCGAGGCGCAGTGGGAGCAGCAGCGTGCGGCGCGCGCGAAGGTGTGAGTCTGGACCGACCTGCGCCTTCCCAAATCAGCGTTTCCCGGCTATGGCTCTCGTCGTGTGACCGCCCGATGTGAGGCCATCTTCCAGTCACAATGATAGGGGAACCAGACCTCATCATGTTCTTTCGGCGGCTGCTGACACCTCTGATCGTGGCGGGTGCGCTCTCGTGCGGGGCGGCTAGCCTTGCGCAGACGCCGGCTGCGCCGCCGAAGCCGGCGGCCAAGAGCACCGCAGCGAAGCCGGCCGCCACCACCAAGAGCAAGAAGGAGTCGGCCAAGCCAGCGGCCGCGGGCGGCGCCGAACCCATGCTGATCGGCCAGTTCGGGACGTGGGGCGCCTACACGGCGACGCCGAACGGCAAGCGTGTCTGCTTTGCGCTGGCCAAGCCCACCTCTTCGAAAACCAATCCGCCCAACCGGCCGCGCGACCCGGCCTATGCCTTCGTCTCCACGCGCCCGGCCGAGAAGGTCATCAACGAAGTCTCGGTCATGATCGGCTATGCGCTGAAGCCGGGCTCGGAATCGACGCTCGAAGTGGGCGGTGCGTCCTACGCGATGTACACCCAGGGCGATGGCCTCTGGATCAAGAACGCGGCCGAGGAGGGGCAGATGGTCCAGGCCATGCGCCGCGCGCCGGACGCCATCGTCAAGGGCGTCTCGGCCAAGGGCACGGAGACGACCGACACCTTCTCGATGAAGGGTCTGTCCCAGGCGCTCGATCGGATCGCGCAGGATTGCAGGCGCTAGGCGGGCCCTTTTTACTCAAAACGGACAGATTTCACGGCTTTCCAGCCCGCGCCGGAAGGCCTATTTGATGGCCATGACCGACACCCTGACCGACCCGGCCGAGGCCTCCACCCGCGGCGCCGCGCTCGTGGAGAAGACTGCCGTCGAGGCCTATGTGCCGCCGGCAAAGCCCTCGCTGATTGGACTGTCGCGCGCCGAGCTCTCCGAGCGGCTGGGCAGCCTTGGCGTTGCGCCCGCCCAGCGCAAGATGCGCGTGCAGCAACTCTGGCACTGGATCTATTTCCGCGGCGCCTCAAGCTTCGACGCGATGACGAGCGTATCGAAGGATACGCGCGCAAAACTCGCGGAGCATTTTACCGTCGACCGGCCCGAAGTCGTAGCCGAGCAGATTTCCAATGACGGCACCCGCAAATGGCTGCTGCGCCTGCCGAGCGGCGACAACGTCGAGAAGCCGCATGAGGTGGAGTGCGTCTACATCCCCGAGACCGATCGCGGCACGCTCTGCGTCTCCTCCCAGGTCGGCTGCACGCTGAATTGCACGTTCTGCCACACCGGCACCCAGCGGCTGGTGCGCAACCTTACCGCCGGCGAGATTGTCGGCCAGGTGATGGTGGCGCGCGACCGGCTGAATGATTGGGCCGACCGCGAGAACGGCACGCGCCTTGTCACCAACGTCGTGATGATGGGCATGGGCGAGCCGCTCTACAATTTCGACGCCGTGCGTGATGCGCTCCTCATCGTTTCGGACAATGAGGGCATCGGCATCTCGCGCCGCCGCATCACGCTGTCGACCTCGGGCGTGGTGCCGAACATCATCCGCACCGGGGAAGAGATCGGCGTGATGCTCGCGATCTCGCTGCATGCGGTTCGCGACGAACTGCGCAACGAGCTGGTGCCGCTCAACCGCAAATATCCGATTGCCGAATTGCTGCAGTCCTGCCGCGACTACCCCGGCGCATCGAACGCGCGCCGCATCACCTTCGAATATGTGATGTTGAAGGGCGTCAACGATTCACTCGATGACGCCAAGCTCCTGGTGAAGCTGCTCAAGGGCATTCCGGCCAAGATCAACCTCATTCCGTTCAACCCCTGGCCGGGCACGCGCTACGAATGCTCGGACTGGGATCAAATCGAAAAGTTCTCCGAATATATCTTCAACGCCGGCTATTCCTCGCCGGTACGCACGCCGCGCGGCCGCGACATCCTCGCCGCCTGCGGACAATTGAAATCGGAGACCGAGAAGTTGTCGGCCCGCGAGCGGCAGGCGCTGCGCGCCATGGCAATGACCGATTAAATGGCGCTGATCGTCCGCCTGTTTGTGATTGCGTTCGGCTTTCTCGCCGCCAGCCTGGTGGCGGGGATGATCGTGGTCATCGCGATCATGTTTCCGGAGTTCAGCAATCTCGGTGCCGGCCCCGCCGATGAAGGCGTCTTCCAGATCCTGGTCGGCTTTGGCTTCATCTTCATCTCCGGCTTTGCGCTATTGCCGGCGGTCATCATCGCGCTGATCACCGAAGCCTTCTCGATCCGCGGCGCGCTGGCTTACGCGATCGGCGGCGCCGTGGTGGGAGCCGCCTGCTACCTCAGCCTCGTGCCGTTTGATACCGACACCTGGCAGTTCAACGGCATCGTCCACCGCCACCTCGAAATCATGACGGGTGCGGGCATTGTCGCCGGCCTCGTCTACTGGATGATCGCGGGCCGCACCGCGGGGGCCTGGCGCGAGCCCCGCCGCCCGCCGCGACCCCCGCCGCCGATGCCCTCGCAGTAGCGCCCGCTGTCGCAGTGAAGTGGCCTTTCCAGACCTCGTCCGCTCCGCTAAACCCCGCGCCATGAACCGGACCGGCCTCTTCATCGCGCTGTCGCTTGCGCTCGTCATCGGCGTTGTGTTCGGGGTCTATCCCGAACTCGACTTGAAACTCGCAGCGCTGCTCTACGACCCGCAGACGCGAAGCTTTCCGCTGAAATTCGACCATTGGGCAGTGCTGGCGCGCTACGGCTCGATGTCGATCGCCTGGGCGCTGGCGGTGCCGGCGATCGCGGCACTCCTGATCAAGCTCATCCGGCCGGACAAGCCGCTGCTGGTGTCGGGGCGCGCGATCATCTTCCTGTTGTTGACGCTGGCGCTCTCGGCCGGCGTGCTCTCCAATTTCATATTCAAGAGCCATTGGGGCCGGCCGCGTCCGGTCGTGGTCAGCCAGTTCAACAACGGCCAGTTTCAGGCGCTGGATTTCGTGCCGTGGTGGGATCCCCGCGGCGGCTGCCCCTGGAACTGCTCGTTCTTCTCCGGTGAAGGCGCGACCGCATTCTGGACCTATGCCCCGGCTGCACTGGCGCCGCCGGCCTGGCGCCCGCTGGCCTATGCCGCCGCGACGCTGTTCGGCGTCGTGACGGGCGTGCTCCGCATGGCGTTCGGCGGGCACTTCTTCACCGATGTCGCGGCTGCCGGCATCGTCACCTTCGTGGTGATCTGGCTCGCTTATGGCTTGATCTATCGCTGGCGACGCACCCGCTTGTCGGATGAGCGGATCGATGCCGCGCTGACGCGCCTGGCCTGGCCCGGCTACCGCCTCCGCCAGCGCTGGCTGGGGCGGGACGTCGGCCCGGCGCCATCGGCTTGAGCGGCGTCATCAGGCAAGCTGCTATTAAACGCGTGCCCACGGCTGCGAAATTTGATATTCGCGCCATCAAAATCAGCCATTTCGACCGATTGGACGTTTGATGACTACGATCTTGAAAAGCCTGCCCAAGGGCGAAAAAGTCGGTATCGCTTTCTCGGGCGGCCTCGACACCAGCGCGGCGCTGTTGTGGATGAAGAAGAAGGGCGCCCGCGTCTTTGCCTACACCGCGAACCTCGGGCAACCTGACGAGGCCGACTACAACGAGATCCCGCGCAAGGCGCGCGACTTCGGCGCCGAGCAGGCCCGGCTTGTGGATTGCCGCACGCAATTGGTCCACGAGGGCATTGCGGCCATCCAATCCGGCGCCTTCCACATCTCTACTGGCGGTATCGCGTACTTCAACACCACGCCGCTGGGCCGCGCGGTGACCGGCACCATGCTGGTGTCGGCCATGAAGGAGGACGGCGTCAACATCTGGGGCGATGGGTCAACTTACAAGGGCAACGACATTGAGCGGTTCTATCGCTACGGCCTTTTGACCAATCCGAACTTAAGGATCTACAAGCCCTGGCTCGACCAGCAGTTCATCGACGAGCTGGGCGGCCGCGCGGAAATGTCGGCGTTCATGACCGCCAATGGCTTCGCCTACAAGATGAGCGCCGAGAAGGCGTATTCCACCGACAGCAACATTCTCGGTGCGACCCACGAGGCCAAGGATCTCGAGCGGCTCGACAGCGGCATCACAATCGTCAATCCGATCATGGGCGTGCCGTTCTGGCGCGACGAGTGTACCGTGAAGGCCGAGAAGGTCGTCGTGCGATTTGAGGAGGGCCAGCCTGTCGCGCTGAACGGTGAGAGGTTCGCCGATCCGGTGGCGCTGTTCCTCGCCGCCAACGCCATCGGCGGTCGTCATGGTCTTGGCATGAGCGACCAGATCGAGAACCGGATCATCGAGGCAAAGAGCCGCGGCATCTACGAAGCTCCCGGCATGGCGCTGCTGCACATCGCCTACGAGCGCCTGGTCACCGGCATCCACAACGAGGACACCATCGAGCAATACCGGATCAGCGGCATGCGTCTTGGCCGCTTGCTCTACCAGGGTCGATGGTTCGATTCTCAAGCCCTGATGCTGCGCGAAACCGCCCAGCGCTGGGTGGCTCGCGCCGTCACCGGCGAGGTGACGCTCGAACTGCGCCGCGGCAACGACTACTCGATCCTGGATACCGAGAGTCCCAACCTGACCTACCAGCCGGAGCGGCTCTCCATGGAGAAGGTGGAAGATGCGGCGTTCACGCCGGCTGACCGTATCGGCCAGCTCACCATGCGCAATCTCGACATCGCCGACACAAGAGCCAAGCTCAATCTCTACGCAGACACGGGCCTGCTGTCGAAAGGGGAAGGTGCGGACATCTTCCAGCTCGATAGCGACAAGGACTGAGTGCGCGGGTGAATTCGTAGGGTGGGCAAAGGCGCGCAGCGCCGTGCCCGCCATTTCTTGCGGCGAACCGAAGTGGTGGGCACGCTTCGCTTTGCCCACCCTACGATCTGTCATTCGTCATTGCGAGCCAACGGGTCGCGCGAATGCGCGCCCGATGACAGGCTCCGCGAAGCAATCCACACTTCTATCGCGGAGATAGTCTGGATTGCTTCGTCGCTAACGCTCCTCGCAATGACGAAGAAAACAAAAATAGCCGGGATCGCTCCCGGCCATTTGCTTTTCGTGATCCGCTTCGCCTCATCGCCGCGGCGCGTAGCCGGGCGGGGGCGGCGGCAGCGACGCGTTGCTGCCGTTGAGCAGCGGCGTGATGCGGCGGACGGTGACGCGCCGATTGATGCGGCTCGGCCCGCTCGTCTGCTCCTTCAGATATTGTGAGCCATAACCCTGCGAGGTCAGGTTCTCGGCGGGTACCCCGAACTGCTGGGTCAGCAATTCGGCCGCCGCTTCCGCGCGCCGGTCCGACAGCGACAGATTATCGGTATCGTTGCCGGTCGCATCGGTGTGGCCTTCGATCAGGAACACCTCGCGCGGGTTGCGCTGGATGGCGCGGTTGAGGCCATCGGCGATCACCTGCAGCTTCGCGGCCTGGTCGGGCGAAATCTCCCACGAGCCGATATCGAAGTTGATGGTGTTGACGTCGATGCTCGGCATCAACATCCGCACATTCGGGCTGTAGCGGATTTCATCGAGCGAGTAACGCCGCTCGATGCGATCCACCGGTGGCGCCATCATGGTGTCGTAGATCAGCTCCGGCGGCGCGTCGGAGGCATCGACGATGTAGTGGTCGTAGGGGATGCGCACGACCGGCGGCGGCAGGTCGATATAGAAGCCGCCGACGGCGCGCGGATCCCGATAGGTGTTGTCGATGATGATGATCTCGCGGCCTTCGCGGTCGCGCCGGATACGCCGGAGCAACTCACCGTCGCGTCCGGTGACCGTGATGATCTCCGAGCCATCGGGGCGGATCACGATGGTGCGGTTTTCGCCGCCGACCTCCTCGGTGCGGATGTCTCGTGCACCATAGCGGAAGCGATCCATCTCCTCGTGACGGACGAATTCCTGCCCGCTCGGATCGCGGATGATGAGGCGGCCTGGCTCCATGATGACGGTGCGGCCTCCTTCCTGGACCTCGCGACGCTGGGCGCGGAAGTCCTCGATGCGCTGCGGCCCCTGGGGCGCAGCGTTCGGGGCGATCGGCTTCAGCGTCGCCGCGGCCGGCGGCGGGATCGCCGGAAGCGGCGCAGCGACTGCAGGCGCGCGCTGGAACGCGGGCGCAACCGTCGGGGGAGCGTTTTGCGCCCGGCCGGGCGGTGGCGCGGAGCTGGGAGAGCCGGGCACGACGCTGGGCGCCGCGGCATGCGGCGGTGGCGTGCTTGCTCCCGGGGCCGGCGTCGCCGGCCTGACGGCTGGCGCAGCACTTGAGGGCGGCGCTGGCGGAGTTGCGCCGGGCCGCACGGGCGAGGGCGTGGTTGCTCCCGGGGTAGGCGTGGCAGGCCGAACCAGTGGCGCGGCGCTTGATGGCGACGGTAGCGGGGTTGCGCCGGGCCGCGCGAGCGGTGGCGTGGTCGCCCCTGGGGTCGGCGTCGCCGGCCTGACGGCTGGCGCGGCACTTGGCGGCGGCGGTGGCGGGGTTGCGCCGGGCCGAGCCGATGGTGGCGGCGGCGCAGCGGGTGCAGGCGCGGGCCGGGTGGTCGGCGCAGCCGTCGGGGGCGCGCCCGGAAGCGCGTGCTGCGGTGGTGTGCCGGGCGGAAGCGTGCCTGGACGACGCTCCTCGCGCTGCAGGCCACCAGCCGGTGGCAGTGTATGCGGCGCTGCTGCCGGTGGCGGGGGAGCCGCAGGCCTGGAGGTTGGCGGCGGAGGCGGAGTGACTGGCTTGGCCGCTGGTGGCGGGGGCGTCGGCGCAGCCGGACGCGGAGGCGCGGCCGGCGGCGTGACATGTGGCGGCGGAGGCACGGCTGGACGCGGAGCTGCGGGCGGCGGAGGCGGAGCGGCCGGACGCGGAGGTGCAGGCGGCGCAGCCGGCTTGGGTGGAGGCGGAGGCTGCTTGGCCGCCGGAGGAGGCGTCGGCGCCTGTTTGGCGGGCGGGGCGCCCTTCGCGGGCGGCTGCTGCTGCGGATGCTTGGGCTTGCCGTCGGGACCAAGTTCTTCCTTGGCCTGGGCTACGACCATCGGGGCGCTTTGCGCATGCGACACGGAGCTTGCAAATTGCATCGCTGTAAGAGCGGTCGTGGCAAGCAGCACGAGGCGGAGTTTTGTCATGATGATCTCAATCCCGGAAGGAAGGTTCTGAAGGCTGGCGATCAACAACCAAGCGTTAGGCCGGATTGTGGCGGGGTTAAAAGGCTGATTCGTATATATTTCTCATGACGCAGCATCCGAATACGCCATTGTTCATGGTGTATTCAGCCCGTTGTCTCGATCCGCGCTTATCGTGGTGTGTCGGGTTGCGAATAGTCCGGTGGATCCTCATCAAGGGGATGCGGGTGATCGGATCGGCATCGCTTTCGCAACTCCGTTCGGTGAAGCCCGATAACGGTGCCGATGATGCTTTGTTCCATTCGGGACGTCAGTCGCGCAGCAGAAAACTGTTGCTGCGGGTTTTTTTGGCCTCGCGATAGCCGCGCGCCATCATGTCGGCGATGCAGTCCTGTTGCCATTCGTCGCGCGAGAGATGCTCGATCACCACCGCGCGCGGCCACAGCGATGGCGGCGCTTCCTGGAAGAATCCGGTCAGCACGCGATCCTCAAAGCCTTCAACGTCGATCTTCAGCGCATCGACATTCCTGACGCCGGCCTCATCGAGGATGCGCTGCAGCCGCAGCGAAGGCACCTTGATCGCCTGCGCCGTAGCGGCGCCGGTGATGATATGACTGGCGCCGAGATTGTCGCCATCCGTCTCGATCATCAGCTCGCCGTCGACGGGGCCTGCGGCTGCGGCGACGAGCCTGGTCTGCGTGCAGCCTGAGGCGTTGTTGTTGAACTTGAGCCGCGCGAACGTGACCGGATGCGGCTCGACCGCGATCACCTTGCCGCTTGCGCCGACATGGCGCGCCAGCACAAGCGCGTAGGTGCCGACATTGGCGCCGATGTCGACGAACACGCCGCCTGTGGGCACGTTGGCGCGCAAAAAGTCGAGCTCTTCGAGATTGTAATCGGGATTGAACAGCGCGCCGCGCTCGGTGGCGCTGGCCTGATGGTAGAAGCGGAACGATGCGCCTTGATAGGCGACGTCGACCGGACCGGCGCGCAAGAGATTCAAGAGCCGCGACAGCATCGGGCGAAACGCGCCACGCTTCAGCCGCGAGCGATGCGCGAGCCGAATGATCGCAGCCTGCGCCGCGTTCGGCGCAAACGCGCCGAACGGCGCGGATGAGGGATCGTTGTCGCGGATCAAACGTCTATCCTCAGACGACGCGGGCGAAGCGGCCGCATGCATAGCCGGTTTTCTCGGGCGAGCAAACGGAGGCCCGATCGGGTCAGGCCGGGAAAACAAGGAAGAGGTGCGCGGACAATGTGCGGCCCCATCACCGCCGGCGCGATCTGACACCAGGCGCGAGGAGGAACCAACACGAACGCGGCGGTGCCGACAGGCCTTATATCTGCCGTTCGACCAGCTTCAGCTTCAGCTCGGCGATGGCCTCGGCCGGATTGAGGCCCTTCGGGCAGGCCTTGGCGCAGTTCATGATGGTGTGGCAGCGATAGAGCCGGAACGGGTCCTCGAGATTGTCGAGTCGCTCGCCAGTGGCCTCGTCGCGTGAATCCTTGACCCAGCGGTTGGCCTGCAGCAGGGCCGCCGGGCCCAGATAGCGGTCGCTGTTCCACCAGTAGCTCGGGCAGGAGGTCGAGCAGCAGGCGCAAAGGATGCACTCATAGAGGCCGTCGAGCTTCGCGCGGTCCTCGTGGCTTTGCTTCCATTCCTTCTGCGGCGTCGGCGAAGTGGTCTTCAGCCACGGCTCGATCGAGGCATATTGCGCGTAGAAATTGGTGAGGTCGGGCACCAGATCCTTCACGACGGGCTGGTGCGGCAGCGGGTTGATCTTCACCGGGCCGTCTTTGACGTCATGCATCGACTTGGTGCAGGCGAGCGTGTTCTGGCCATCGATGTTCATGGCGCAGGAGCCGCAGACGCCCTCGCGGCAGGAGCGGCGGAAGGTCAGCGTCGGATCGATGTGGTTCTTGATCCAGATCAGCCCGTCCAGCACCATCGGGCCGCAATCATTGGTGTCGACATAATAGGTATCGGTGCTGGGATTTTTGCCGTCGTCCGGATTCCAGCGATAGATCTTGAATTCGCGCGTCTCGGTCGCGCCCTGCGGCTTTGGCCAGACCTTGCCGCCGGTGATCTTCGAATTTTTCGGAAGTGCGAATTCAGCCATCGTGGGATTGCCTCTTAGTACACGCGCGCCTTCGGCGGGATGTACTGAACGTCGTTGGTCATGGTGTAATCGTGCACCGGACGATAATCGATCGTGGTCTTGCCGCTCGCGTCGATCCACGCCAGCGTGTGCTTCATCCAGTTCTTGTCATCGCGTTCCGGAAAATCCTCGCGCGCATGCGCGCCGCGGCTTTCAGTGCGATTCGCGGCGGAGTCCATGGTGACGACCGCTTGTACGATCAGATTGTCGAACTCCAGCGTCTCGACCAGGTCCGAGTTCCAGATCAGCGAACGGTCGGATACCGAAATATCGGAAATCCCGCCGTGGACCTTGTGGATCAAGTTGTGGCCCTCCTGCAGGACCTCGCCGGTGCGGAACACGGCGCAATTGTTCTGCATCACATGCTGCATGCTGTCGCGCAGCTTCGCGGTCGGGGTGCTGCCGGAGGCGTGGCGGAATCGGTCGAGCCGGCCGAGCGCCTTCTCCGCCGAATCCTTTGGCAGATCCGGCTGCTTGCCGTTCGGCGTCAGCTTTTCCGCGCAACGCACCGCTGCGGCGCGGCCAAACACCACGAGGTCGATCAGCGAATTGGAGCCGAGCCGGTTGGCGCCATGCACCGAAACGCAGGCCGCTTCGCCTACCGCCATCAGGCCGGGCACGACGAAGTCGTCGTCACCGTTTTTCTTGGTCAGGGCTTCGCCATGATGGTTGGTGGGAATGCCACCCATGTTGTAGTGCGCGGTCGGCACGATCGGGATCGGTTCGCGGGTCACGTCGACATTGGCGAAGATGCGCGCTGATTCGGAAATGCCGGGCAGGCGCTCGTGCAGGATTTTCGGATCGAGATGGTCGAGGTGCAGGAAGATGTGGTCTTTCTTCTTGCCAACGCCGCGGCCTTCGCGGATTTCGACCGTCATCGCGCGCGAGACCACGTCGCGGGAGGCGAGGTCCTTGGCCGACGGCGCGTAGCGCTCCATAAAACGCTCGCCCTCGGAATTGACGAGATAGCCGCCTTCGCCGCGTGCGCCCTCGGTGACAAGGCAGCCGGCGCCGTAGATGCCGGTCGGGTGGAACTGGACGAACTCCATGTCCTGCAGCGGCAGGCCAGCGCGCAGCGCCATCGCGCTGCCATCTCCAGTCTGGGTGTGGGCGCCCGTGCAGGAATAGTAGATGCGGCCATAGCCGCCGGTCGCGAGAATCGTGGTCTGCGCGCGGAAGCGGTGCAGCGTGCCGTCATCGAGGTTGAGTGCGATCACGCCGCGGCAGGAGCCCTGATCGTCCATGATCAGGTCGATGGCGAAGAACTCGATGTAGAACTCGGCGGAGTGGCGCAGCGCCTGGCCGTACATCGTGTGCAGCATGGCGTGGCCGGTGCGGTCGGCGGCGGCACAGGTGCGCTGCGCCTGGCCCTTGCCGAAGTCCAGGGTCATGCCGCCGAACGGCCGCTGATAGATCTTGCCGTCCTCGGTGCGCGAGAACGGCACGCCCCAATGCTCCAATTCGTAGACGGCCTCGGGCGCGTTGCGCACCATATATTCGATCGCGTCCTGGTCGCCGAGCCAGTCCGACCCCTTGACGGTGTCGTACATGTGCCAGCGCCAGTCGTCGGGATGCATGTTGCCGAGCGAGGCGGAAATGCCGCCCTGGGCTGCAACCGTGTGCGAACGCGTCGGAAACACCTTGGTGATGCAGGCGGTGCGCAGGCCCGCTTCGCTGCAGCCGACCACGGCGCGCAGGCCGGCGCCGCCGGCGCCGACCACGACGACGTCGTAGGTATGGTCCTCGATCGGATAGGCCTTGCCGTTGGTCGCCGGGCTCGCGCCGTTGGTGGCCTTGCCGTTGCCGTCGCTGGCCATGGGTCAAACTCCCGATGACAATTTCAGGATGGCGTAGATCGAGGCCAGCGCCACCGCAAACGAGAAGAAGTTGTTGGCCATGATCGAAGCGAGCTTCAGCTTTTCGTTGTGCACATAGTCCTCGATCACGACCTGCATGCCGATCTTCATGTGCCAGGTCGAGGCGATGATGAAGAGAATCAGGATCACCGCGATCGGCATCGAGCCGAGAATTTGGGCCGCGCCAGCCTGGTTGCGGCCGATCAGCATCATGATGATGACCAGCACCGGGACGATCAGCAGCGTCATCGCCACCGCCGTGAGCCGCTGGCGCCAGAAATCGCCAGTGCCGGAATGCGAGGCTCCGAGGTTGCGGACCCGGCCGAGCGGCGTGCGCATCGAGGGCGTGCCGTGGGTTTCTTCCGCGCTCATCGGCCGCCTCCGATCGCATAGGCCGCGATCCAGACCAGCACAGTCAGCGAGATGCCGCCGATCAGCGCGCCCCAGGTCAGCGCCTCCCGCTCATTGGCCTTGAAGCCGTAACCGAGGTCCCAGACGAAATGGCGGATGCCGCTCAAGAGATGATGCAGCAGCGCCCAGGTGTAGCCGAACACGATGAGCCGGCCGATGAAGCTCGAGGTAAACGCCTGCACATTCGCGTAGGCCGTCGGGCCGGACGCCGCCGAGATCAGCCACCAGGCGAGCAGCAGGGTGCCGAAATACAGCGCCATTCCGGTGGCGCGATGGACGATGGAAAGCATCATCGTCAGCGTCCAGCGATAGGTCGAAAGGTGTGGTGAGAGAGGTCGTTCGATCCTGGCGGTCATTTGCGGCTTCGAGTTGCGGACCTGGGCGGGTCGGTCGGGGATCGCGGTCAAGTCGAGACCTATTTACGGAGTCGAATCACCCAGCGCAACGCCGAATCTCTGCAATTCCGAATGGCAGTTCACAACTACACGGGAGCCTTGCAAAGGCGGGCGTTGACAACGGCCGCTCGCATGCGGCTCGCTGGTATACCTGAAGCACGATTCAAGAACGCTTTATTCCGGATTGGAAAACAGCGATGACGGTCGCCGGGCTCGACGTGAGGGAGCTGGTGGAGCTTGCCCTGCTCTCGATCGCGGTCGGCGCCCTGTCAGGCTTCCTGGCCGGCCTGTTCGGGATCGGCGGCGGCGCCGTCCTGGTGCCGGTGTTCTACGAATGCTTTGGGCTTGCCGGCGTGCCGGTCGAGGTGCGAATGCCGCTCTGCATCGGTACGTCGCTTGCGGTGATCATCCCGACCTCGATCCGGTCGGCTCGTGCCCATTACCTGCGCGGCGCGGTCGATATGGCGACCCTCAAAACCTGGTGGCTGACGATCCTGATCGGCGTGATCACCGGCAGCGTCATCGCGCGCTATGCGCCGGAGCGCCTGTTCAAATACGTCTTCGTCGCCGTCGCTTGGTCGGCAACGTTCAGGCTCTGGTTCGCGCGTGAGGGCTGGAATCTGGGCGAGGACATGCCGAAGGGATTTCTGATGCGTGTCTACGGCTTTGTCGTGGGCCTGCTCTCGACCCTGATGGGTATCGGCGGCGGCTTGTTCTCGAACCTGCTGATGACTTTCTACAACCGGTCGATCCACCAGGCGGTCGCTACCTCCTCCGCGCTCGCCGTGCTGATCTCGATTCCCGGCGCGCTCGGCTATGTCTATGCCGGCTGGCCGGTGGCCGCACGTTTCCCCACGGTGACCGCACTGCAGGCGCCGCTTGCGCTGGGCTATGTCTCGCTGATTGGCGCGCTTCTTGTGATGCCGATGAGCCTTTGGACCGCGCCGCTCGGGGTGAGGGCTGCGCATGCCCTCTCGAAGCGCATGCTGGAAATCGCCTTCGGCCTTTATCTCTTCATCGTGGGCGGCAGGTTTGTGACCAGCCTGATCAGCGGGCAGTGATGCGGTCTCAATCCTTCAGTCGCACTTCGCTGAAGCGCCACATGCGGAGATCGCCGGCGGCTTCGAGGAGACCGGAATCGACCATCGTCATCAGGCGCGCGGCAACGATCGCGGGGTCAAGGTCTATGCCAAGCTTTCCGTATTGTTCAGACACCGTGCCGACGATCCTGGCGGTCTTGCGCCATTGCGGACTGATAGTCGAGAGAATGGCTCTGTCGAAATCCAGCACCGTGACAGGCGGTGGCAGGCGAACCTTGTCCCACGTCAGCTTGCTGTTGATGCGTGCTTTTTCCCTGGATGGCGGCCTCAGGTCGGGAAATCGACGATAGATTGCCTGCAGCAATTCGAAATGCAGTGCCGTAACTATGTTTCCGAGAGGTTCGGCAAAGGCCCGCCGATCGTCCTGGCTGAGGTCCAACGCCAGTCTTTCCGCGCGCCGGATCGCGTTCGCGGCGCGCTGCAAATGCCGATGAATTTCGGCGGCTTGCTCCCGGTCCATGATCTCCGATCCGCCGCCTTCGCGACGCCCTATGACTTGGTGTAAATATCCTTGTACGTATCCCGCAAAATATTCTTCTGCACCTTGCCCATGGTATTGCGCGGCAATTCGTCGACGATGAAGACGCGCTTGGGCATCTTGAATTTTGCCAGACGCCCGTCGAGTGCTTTCAAGACAGAGGCTTCGTTGATGTCGGCGCCCCTGCTGCGGACGACGACCGCGGTGACGCCCTCGCCGAAATCCGAGTGCGGCACGCCGATGACCGCGGATTCGACGACGCCCGGCATGGCGTCGATCTCGCTCTCGATCTCCTTCGGGTAGACGTTGAAGCCGCCGGAGATCACGAGATCCTTGCCGCGGCCGACAATATGGACATAGCCCTTGTTGTCGATCTTGCCGAGATCGCCCGTGATGAAGAAGCCGTCGTCGCGGAACTCCGACCTGGTCTTTTCCGGCATCCGCCAATAGCCCTTGAACACGTTCGGACCCTTGACCTCGATCATGCCGATGGTCTCCGGCGCCAGCACCTTGCCGGTCTCGGGATCGCTGACACGCACGGAGACGCCGGGCAGCGCATGGCCGACCGCGCCGGGAACGCGGTCGCCGTCATAGGGGTTGGAGGTGTTCATGTTGGTCTCGGTCATGCCGTAGCGTTCGAGCACGGCGTGTCCCGTGCGCGCCGCCCATTCGCGGTGGGTGTCGGCGAGAAGCGGCGCTGAGCCCGAAACGAACAGGCGCATGTGCTTCGTCGTCTCGCGCGACAATGCCGGATTTTGCAGGAGGCGCGTGTAGAAGGTCGGCACGCCCATCAAGACAGTAGCGCGGGCCATCAGCTTGATGATCAGGTCCGGGTCGAATTTCGGCAGGAAGATCATCGAGGCGCGCGCAAACAGCGTGACGTTGCTCCCCACGAACAGGCCGTGCGTGTGGTAGATCGGCAGCGCGTGGATCAACACGTCCTTGTCGGTGAAGCGCCAGTAGCCGACGAGGCTCAAGGAGTTCGACGCGAGATTGTCGTGGGAGAGCATCGCGCCCTTGGAGCGGCCGGTCGTGCCTGAGGTGTAGAGGATCGCGGCGAGATCGTCGTTGCTGCGCGCGACGGTCGCGAAGTCCGATTTCGCCTTCGCAGCCGCGTCCGTCAGCGATCCCTTGCCATGGGAATCCAGCGTCTCGACCTTGGCGTTCACCTTCGCCGCGATCGCCTTGATGCCTTCCGCCTTCGAAGGGTCGCATACCACCACCGTCGGCTCGGCGTCGGTGATGAAGTAATCCAGCTCGTTCAGCGTATAGGCGGTGTTGAGCGGAAGGAAGATCGCGCCGACGCGGACGGTTGCGAGATAAAGCACCAGCCCTGCGACAGATTTCTCGGTCTGCGCCGCGACGCGGTCGCCGACCTTGACGCCGCGCTCCACCAGGACATTCGCGGTCCTACCGGCGCGCGCGATCAGATCGCCGTAGGTGATGCGTTCGCCGTCATGGGTCTCGATCGCAAGGCGCTTGGGATCGTCGAGCCCGTCAAACAGACGTGAAAACAGGTTGGCGTTGGCAGTCGTGTTCATGCAACAATTCCATCAAGGGGCGCTGGCCGGAATTGAGGCTGCATTAGCAAGAACATCCCCAAAAAAGCAACGGAGACAGTTGGATGACAAGGGAGAGAAAACGCGTGGCCTGGGTCACCGGCGGGGGCACTGGCATTGGAGAGGCCGGCGCCATTGCGCTCGCCGGGGATGGCTGGACGGTCGTGGTCTCGGGCCGCCGCAAGGATGCGCTCGATCAGGTGGTCGCCAGGATCAAGAAGGACGGCGGCGATGCGGAAGCCGTTCCTCTCGATGTCAGCAAGGCTGCCGATGTCCAGAAGGCCGCCGATCAGATCGTCGCCAAATACGGCCGCATCGATCTCCTCGTCAACAGCGCCGGGGTGAACGTGCCGAAGCGGCACTGGGCCGACATGGAACTGGAGGGCTGGAACCAGCTCGTCGATATCAATCTCAACGGTGTGCTCTATTGCATGCGCGCGGTGCTGCCGGCGATGCGCAAGCAGAAGGACGGCTGCATCATCAATGTCGCCTCCTGGGCCGGACGTCATGTCTCGAAAATGCCGGGCCCGGCCTACACCACGACCAAGCATGCGGTGCTGGCGTTGACCCACTCCTTCAACATGGATGAATGCGTCAACGGGTTGCGCGCCTGCTGTCTCTCGCCGGGCGAAGTGGCAACACCGATCCTGAAGCTGCGCCCAGTGGTGCCGAGCGAGGAGGAGCAGGCGAAGATGCTGCAGCCCGAGGATCTCGGCCGCACCATCGCGTTCGTCGCCAGCATGCCGCCGCGGGTGTGCATGAACGAAATCCTGATCAGCCCGACCCATAATCGCGGGTTTATTCAAACGCCGACGAGCAGGGATTAACCCGTCATTGCGAGGAGCGCTAGCGACGAAGCAATCCGTGCCTCAGCAAGCAGCGGGAATGGATTGCTTCGCTGCGCTCGCAATGACGATGTTGCTACACGGCCCAGAGAAAACGTGCAGCTACGCACGGCATCGCCGGCAGTTTCATCCATCACAAAGAATTATTTTCGGAAACCGACTGCGAAAGCCTCCCGTAGATCGGGCAACGGCGGCGCTGACATTAACCAACGAAAGCGCCGTTGTTGACCCCAGTCACCACCGGCGCATCACGCCGGTCACGCCAATCGGGAGACCTTCCATGTCCAAGCGTCTTGCACTTTTCTCGGCGGTTGCCTTCGGCGCACTCGCCCTCACCTCGACCTTCGTTGCGCCGGCGCGCGCCGCGGAGAAGACCGTGATGGTCGGCGGTGCGGCGATGTATCCCTCCAAGAACATCATCCAGAACGCCGTCAACTCCAAGGACCACACCACGCTCGTTGCCGCGGTGAAAGCCGCCGGCCTCGTCGAAACCCTCGAAGGCAAGGGCCCGTTCACGGTGTTCGCGCCGACCAATGCCGCCTTCGGCAAGCTGCCGGCCGGCACCGTCGATAATCTGGTCAAGCCCGAGAACAAGGCGGCCCTGACCAAGATCCTCACCTACCATGTGGTCGCGGGCCGCTACGATGCCTCCGACCTGACCGACGGCAAGAAGCTCAAGACCGTCGAGGGCGAGGAACTGACCGTGAAGAAGGCCGGCGGCAAGATCTGGATCATCGACGCCAAGGGCGACCAGTCGATGGTGTCGATCTCCAACGTCCATCAGTCCAACGGCGTGATCCATGTGGTCGACACCGTGCTGATGCCGGCTTCCTGAGCCCCGCGTCAGGAGGGCCTCCTTGGGCGTTTCCTCCGGGACGCGCGACGGCGAGCCGGGGTAACCCGGCTCGCTCTTTTGTGAATACCGGCCATTGCAGGCTATCGGCCTGATGGTGTTGGTGAAGTAACGGAACCGCTGCTTTCGGCGTATATTACGTCGTAAGCGATTTGAACGGGAACAAGCGATGTCGAGCCTGGCAGCCGCCGAGGACTACGCGAAGCAGGAACCGGCCAGGGTGATCCAGCCGGCCTGGGTCCGGGCGATGCATTGGACCAATGCCGTGGCGATGATCCTGATGATCATGTCGGGCTGGCAGATCTATAACGCCTCGCCGCTGTTCGGCTTCACCTTCCCACGCAGCATCACGCTGGGCGGCTGGCTCGCCGGCGCGCTGCTCTGGCACTTCGCCGCGATGTGGCTGTTGATGGTCAACGGCCTCATCTATCTCATCACGGGTTTTGCGACCGGCCGTTTCCGCAAGAAGCTATTGCCAATCACGACGACGGGTGTGATCTCCGACGTCAAGGCGGCGCTGACCTTCAAGCTCGCCCATGACGATCTCTCCAGATACAACTATGTGCAGAAGCTGCTCTATGCCGGCATCATCGTGGTCGGCGTGGTGATCGTGCTGTCAGGGCTGTCGATCTGGAAGCCGGTGCAATTGCAATGGCTGACGGCGCTGTTCGGCGGCTACGACATTGCGCGCTACGTGCATTTCATCTGCATGTCGCTGATCGTCGCCTTCCTGATCGTGCATGTGGCGCTGGCGATCCTGGTGCCGAAGAGCCTGCGCGCGATGCTCATCGGACGCTGAGGAGGACTCTCATGGGCCGCATGCGAAAACTTCTGATCCCCGGTGTCGACAAGAGGCTGCTGGTCAAGGACGCGATGAAGGTCATGCCGGATTTGACACGCCGCCGCTTCATCTCCGCGGGCGCCGGCCTCGGCGCACTGACGCTGCTCTCCGGCTGCGACGTGCTCGACAGCGATTCCGCCGAGGAAGTCCTGAAGAAGGTATCGAAATTCAACGACGCGGTGCAGGCGTGGATGTTCAATCCCGACGCACTGGCGCCGGAGTACCCGGAGAGCATGATCACCAAGCCGTTTCCGTTCAACGCCTATTACGACCTCGACGATGCGCCCGACATCGACGGCAAGGACTGGAAGCTCGAGGTGCGCGGCCTCGTCGACAACAAGAAGTCGTGGACGCTGGACGAGCTCTACAAGCTGCCGGAGGTCAAGCAGGTCACCCGCCACGTCTGCGTCGAGGGCTGGAGCGCGATCGGAAGCTGGACCGGGACACCCTTGCGCGATTTCCTCAAATTGATCGGAGCCGAAACCCGAGCGAAATATGTCTGGTTCCAGTGCGCGGACAAGGACGGTTACAACTCGCCGCTCGACATGGAGAGCGCGCTGCATCCGCAGACGCAGATGACGTTCAAATTCGCCGACAAGATCCTGCCGCGCGCCTACGGCTATCCCATGAAGATACGCGTGCCGACAAAACTCGGATTCAAGAATCCGAAATATGTGATCTCGATGGAGGTCACCAACGACTACAAGGGCGGCTACTGGGAAGACCAGGGCTATAATTCGTTCAGCGGAAACTGACGCGAAGCTCTCTAACTCGTCATTGCCGGGCTTGACCCGGCAATCCATCAAAGCGATCAGCTTTCTTTTTTCGAGATGGATGCGCGGGTCAAGCCCGCGCATGACGAGGGTAGTCTATCTCTACGATTCCATTTTCAATTTCCCCTGGAACGCCGCAAGAATTGCGCCCAGCACCAAAAGCGCGGCAGAGACGTTAAGCGCATAGGACAGGCTGCCGAGCGCGTCGGTGACGGCGCCGACGGCGATCGGGCCCACAGTCTGGCCGATGCCGAATGCGATCGTCATCGCGGCAATGCCGGCGGGCCAGCTTTGCACCGGATAATTGAAGCGCACGAAGGCGGTGGTCGAACTGACCACGGCAAAGAAGGCGACGCCGAACACCAGCGCCGAGACCGCGAGCAGGAGCGGCGAGTGTCCGAAGATCGGCAGCGCTGCGCCGATTGCGTTCACGCCGAGAATGATGGTCATGGCGAGCCCGCCGCGGTCGAACGCGAGCACCCGCCGCCACACCCAGGGCGTGGCGAAAGCGCTGATGCCGATCAGGCTCCAGAACAGGCTCTGCGCAGCAGCACCGCCGCCGCCGTCGCGGACATAGGCGATCATGAAGGTCATGTAGGCGATGTAGCCCGCGCCGAACAGGAAGTAGGCCGCGAGATAGATCAGCACGGGACGCACGGAAAATCCGACGCGCGCGGTGTGGTCCATCGCCGCGTTGCCGCTCAAGGACGCGAACGTCAGCGGGATCATCATCGCGACCGACAACAACGTCAGCGCCCACCACACGATCCACCACGAGCCCGCGCCGAAGGCCTGCAGCACGAAAGGTGCGATCAAGCCCGATGCGAGGATGCCCATGCCTGGCCCGGCATAGAACAGGCTCAAAAGGAAATTGGCACGCTCCGGCCGCGACTGGGCGATCGTCGCCGCGAGCGCGCCGCCGCCAACAAACACGGCGGCAGCCGCAAATCCGACGACGAGGCGCGCAAAACTCAACGCGATGAAATTGCCCGTCATCGCACAGAGCGCGAGGGAGAGGATGGAGGCAATCGTTCCCCAGCGGACGCTCTCGACAAGGCCAAAGCGCTTGATCAGGCGCGAGGCGACCAACGCGCCGGCGAGATAGCCGACCGCATTGATGGTGTTCATGAAGCCCGCGGCCGAATAGGACCAGTGCAGCGAATCGCGCATGTCCGGCAGCACCAGCGCATAGGCGAAGCGGCCGATGCCGAGCCCGATGGTTGGAGCCAGCGATAGAATGAGGATCAGCCGCGCCGGATGCGCGTAGGGTGCGGGAAGGTCGGGGGATCTCACAAAAAAACTCCGTCGGGAGTTAATTGTGGCAGGCCGTGGCCTGCTTGCACAGGGCCCGCTCGGCAAGACTGTCTTGCCAATCGTGCAATGGCGCATTAGCACTCCGCGCGGATTTCAAGGCCCCTCGTCATGCCCGGCCTTGTGCCGGGCATCCACGTCTTTTTCACTACCTCAACTCAAAGACGTGGATGGCCGGGACAAGCCCGGCCATGACGATCCAGCGAGGAAAAACGATCATGGCGACCCACAAGCTGCTTCTTCTCCCCGGCGACGGCATCGGCCCCGAAGTGATGGCCGAGGTGAAGCGCCTGATCGACTGGCTCAATGCCAGGGGCCTGGCGAAATTCGAGACCGAGCAGGGGCTGGTCGGCGGCTCGGCCTATGACGCACACAAGGTTTCCATCACCGAGGAGACCATGGCGAAGGCGAAGGACGCGGACGCCATCATCTTCGGCGCGGTCGGCGGTCCCAAATGGGACGGCGTTCCCTACGAGGCGCGGCCCGAGGCCGGTCTCCTCAGGCTGCGCAAGGACCTTGGCCTGTTCGCCAATCTGCGCCCGGCGGTCTGCTACCCGGCGCTGGCGGATGCCTCGAGCCTGAAGCGCGAGGCGGTCGAGGGCCTCGACATCATGATCGTGCGCGAGCTCACCGGCGGCGTCTATTTCGGCGAGCCCAAGACCATTACCGATCTCGGTAACGGCCAGAAGCGCGCGATCGATACGCAGGTCTACGACACCTACGAGATCGAGCGGATCGGCCGCGTTGCCTTCGATCTCGCGCGCAAGCGCCGCAACAAGGTGACCTCGATGGAAAAGCGCAACGTCATGAAATCGGGCGTGCTGTGGAACGAGGTGATGACACAGGTGCATGCGCGCGAATACAAGGATGTCACGCTCGAGCATCAGCTCGCCGATTCCGGCGGCATGAATCTCGTGAAATCACCCAAGCAGTTCGACGTCATCGTCACCGACAATCTGTTCGGCGACATGCTCTCCGACATCGCGGCGATGCTGACGGGCTCGCTCGGCATGCTGCCGTCGGCTTCGCTCGGCGAAGTTGACGCCAAGAGCAGGAAGCGCAAGGCGCTGTACGAACCGGTGCATGGCTCGGCGCCCGACATTGCCGGGAAAGGCCTCGCCAACCCGATCGCCATGCTGGCATCGTTCGGCATGGCGCTGCGTTATTCCTTCGACATGGGCGCGCTCGCCGACAGGCTCGACGCCGCGATCGCGGCCGTGCTCGCCAGCGGCCTGCGCACCGCCGACATCAAGTCGGAAGGATCGAAGGGCGCGTCAACGTCGCAGATGGGCGAGGCGATTCTGGGCGAATTGCAGAAGCTGCACGCGTAACCTCGTCATGCCCGGCCTTGTGCCGGGCATCCACGTCTTGCTTTAATGTCGCGCAAAAACTGGCGCGCAAAAACGTGGATGGCCGGAACAAGCCCGGCCATGACGACGTCGGGAAGCTGTTGCTCCGCTCAATACAGCGGGAAGCGGGTCGGCGAGCCGCCGAGATCGGAGGGCGTGCTGAGTGGCTCGCGTTCCAGCGGGCGGTTGTTGTTCCGGGTCGCGAACGACGGGCCCAGCGGATCCGGGAATGCATAGTCGGTGAACTTGCGGTCACCCGGCAGAACCTCTGTGCCGCCATCGAGCCAGGAGCGCTTGCTGACATAGATGCGGGTGCGACCCTGCTGATAGACCACGTTCGGGCCATTGCTGTAAATGCGCTGGCCGCGCTGCCGCGGAGCCTGGGCATTCGCCGAGCCGGCAAAGCTTGCGGCGATCATGGCGCCTGCCGCTAGCAGCAATAGTCTTTTTGTCATCACGTCCTCTTTGGGCGCGGCGGCGCGCCATTTCCGATTTGGTCCGCATTGTATCGGCCACGGTTGCGGCGCCACAAGGTCAAACCGGCCACACCGGGCAGATAAACGCCGCCTGCGACAAAAAAGTTGCATGAAAACCAGAGCCTTGACAGGCGGGCCTGCTTAGAATGCGCCGCGCAGGGCGGGATTTTCGGTTGCCGTCACCCAGTCCGCCGATGCGGTGGTGGAGGCGCACGGGCCGCGCTTGAGCTCGGCGCGAGCGAATAGCTCGGCGAGCCTGGGCTCATTTTCGGACGTCAGCAGTGTCAGCCGGTCCAGCATGCAGGCGATGGTCGTCCGGCGGGTCGGCCGGCTGTCGCCTTGGCAGGACCAGCCGGAGATCTGCAAGGCCGGATCGTCGATCCGCGTGAAAAAGCCGAGGCAGGAACTCGGGCCATCCTTGGCTCCCGCTTGGCGAAGCAGAGCCACGCTGCCAAATTTGCTCTCGATGACGCCGGCGGCCTCAAGGACAGCGCCACCAGGAACCATGCGCGCAGCGAGCTCGGCGCGCGCGGCCGCGACCGAAGGATATTCGCTGCCCGGGCGGTAGATTTCGAGCTCGGCGAGCGCCTTTTCGCCCGGTCCCAACCAGCTCAGAATATCCTTGCGGCCGCCCGCAGAATGCCGGAGGATTACATAAGCATCTGATCTTTCAAGCGTATTCGACGAATCCGACGGACTTAGCGCGAATGCCGGACCAGTGTGGTCGGCGACCCTCCAGGTCGCTTCCGGTGTGGGCCCTGCCGCCAGATTTACCCCCAACTCATTCCAGGCCTGGATACCCAGGATGCCAAACAGCGCCAAAACCCCCACATAGGCGAAAAGGCGCGCCACCGTGGCGCAGACCTCGTCGGCGAAGCTCGTCAGCGCGGGATGAATTCGGTTCTGATGATAGGGGGAATAGGCCGGATCATCGGCCGAAAACGGTTGCATTGAACGCCCCCACACCATGGTAACGTTGTGTTGACGGCGTTTCTCGCATAGAAGCGCTGCCGCTTCCCTTTCCGCATATGACGGCGGGCGGCATTTTTCTTCGGAGAGTGAACGATGGGTTACAAAGTCGCAGTGGTCGGCGCGACCGGCAATGTCGGGCGGGAAATGCTCAACATTCTGGACGAGCGCAAATTCCCTGCCGATGAGGTCGTGGCACTGGCGTCACGCCGAAGCGTGGGCGTCGAAGTCTCCTATGGCGACCGGACTCTGAAGGTCAAAGCGCTCGAACATTACGACTTCTCCGATGTCGACATCTGCCTGATGTCCGCGGGCGGCGCGGTGTCGAAGGAATGGTCGCCGAAGATCGGCGCCGTGGGCGCCGTCGTGATCGACAATTCGTCAGCCTGGCGGATGGATCCGGACGTGCCGCTGATCGTTCCCGAGGTCAATGCGGATGCCACCGCCGGCTTCACCAAGAAGAACATCATCGCCAACCCGAACTGCTCGACGGCGCAGCTCGTGGTCGCACTGAAGCCGCTGCATGATGCGGCGACGATCAAGCGCGTCGTGGTCGCGACCTATCAATCGGTGTCGGGCGCCGGCAAGGACGCGATGGACGAACTGTTCTCGCAGACCAAGGCCGTCTACACCAACGACGAGCTGGTCAACAAGAAATTCCCCAAGCGCATCGCCTTCAACGTCATCCCTCATATCGACGTGTTCATGGAGGATGGCTACACCAAGGAAGAGTGGAAGATGATGGCGGAGACCAAGAAGATTCTTGATCCCAAGATCAGGCTGTCCGCGACCTGCGTGCGCGTGCCGGTGTTCGTCGGCCATTCGGAGGCCGTCAATATCGAGTTCGAGAAGGCGATCACGGCGGACGAGGCGCGTAACATCCTGCGCAAGGCGCCCGGTTGTCTCGTCATCGACAAGCAGGAGCCCGGCGGCTACGCCACGCCATACGAAGCCGCCGGCGAGGATGCCACCTATATCAGCCGCATCCGCGAAGACGCGACTGTGGAGAACGGCCTCGCGTTCTGGTGCGTCTCTGACAATCTGCGCAAGGGTGCGGCGCTGAATGCGGTCCAGATCGCGGAAGTCTTGATCAACCGCAAGCTCATCAGCGCCAAGAAGAAGGCGGCTTGATCGCAATCGGGTGAGGAACTGGAACCGCTGGACCGCGGAAAAAGAGGCGAATGGCGAGTAGCGAATGGGGAAGGCACCATTCGCTACTCGCTTGCCTCTATTGCCCGCGCGCTCTTGAACTCTTTCGCTTTCTTGTCGAGCACGAACAGCGTGCCCTCGGCGACGCCGAAATAGGCGCCGTGGAGCTGCAATTCGCCGCTTTCGACGCGGGCGCGCACAAACGGGAAAGTCATCAGGTTCTCGAGGGAGCGGAACACCGCGGCCTTCTCGATCCGGGTGACGAAATCCTGCATGGTCTCGTGCGAGCGCTGCTCGACGACCTCGCCCGGCTTGATGAACATCGCCATCCATTTGCCGATGAAATCGCCTTCCGACAGCGGCTCGATCTTGTCGACGAAAGCGCGGATGCCGCCGCATTGGGCATGGCCGAGGATCACGATGTGCTTTACCTTGAGCACCGAGACACCGTATTCGAGGGCTGCCGAGACGCCGTGTGCCGCGCTGTCGGGCTGATACACCGGCACCAGATTGGCGATGTTGCGCACCACGAACAATTCGCCGGGGCCGGCATCGAAGATTGCTTCCGGCGATACGCGGGAGTCGCAGCAGCCGATCACCATGACCTCGGGCGATTGGCCGCGTACGGATAATTCGCGATAGCGGCTCTGCTCGGTCGGAAGCCGCTCGGAGGAAAAGGTCCGGTAGCCCTCAATCAGCGACTTGGGAAAGGCGATCATGCCCTCTGCCTAACCATAGGCGGCTGACGGGGACAAGGCTTCCGGCGGTCGGGCTGAAATGTTATCGCCTCTGGCTCAACAACCGGGAGGAACCCATCCATGACCCGTCCGCGCCGCAGCCTGCTGTTCATGCCGGGATCGAATGCGCGGGCACTGGAGAAGGCCCGCAATCTGGCGGCGGACTGCCTGATCCTTGACCTGGAGGATTCGGTTGCCCCCGACGCCAAGGCAAAAGCGCGCGAGCAGATCGCCAAGGCCGTCGAAGCAAAGGGATTCGGCAAGCGCGAAGTCCTGATCCGCACCAACAGCCTCGACACGTCCTGGTGGCGCGATGATGTCGCGATGGCCGGCGCAGTGGTGCCCGACGGCATCCTGGTGCCGAAGATTTCGACGGTGGAGGACCTGGCCAAGATTGGCGCGCGCCTGAGCGAGGTCGGTGCGCCTGCCTCGATCAAGGTCTGGGCCATGATCGAGACCGCGCGTGCGGTGCTCGATGCCGACGCGCTTGGTGCAGCCTCGCGCGATCCCAAGATGCGCCTTGCCGGCTTCGTGTTCGGCCCGAATGACATCGCGCGCGAGACGCGGATCAGGATGCTGCCAGGCCGCGCCACGATGATCCCGATGATCACCCATTGCGTGCTGGCCGCGCATGCGCATGGCCTCGAGATGCTGGATGGGCCCTACAGCGACATCACCAATCTCGAGGGTTTCGCCGCCGAGTGCGCGCAAGCGCGCGATCTCGGCTTTGACGGCAAGACGCTGATCCATCCGAGCCACATCGATGCCTGCAACGCGATCTTCACGCCGCCGGCGGAAGAGGTCGCGGAGGCGCGCAAGATCATCGCGGCCTTCGACCTGCCGGAAAATGCCGCACGCGGCGCGATCCAGCTCGAAGGGCGGATGGTCGAACGGCTGCATATGGAGATGGCCAAACGCACGATCGCGATTGCCGATGCGATCGCGGCGATGGGGGGCTAGGGGCTCGTCGTCCCGGCTTGCGCGGGGGCGGCAGTGGGGCCAAACCGCTCCACCGCCCAGGCATAGAGACTCCCCGGCACCGGCACCGAGCTGCCGCGGCCCTTGGGCGAGATGTGCAGGCCCCAGATCTCGGGATCGCTGATCAGCGCGGAGAAATCCGACGGCTCGAAGAAGCGCTTGGGTTGTGAGTGCACCGCATAGAACGATTTCCTCGGCAGCGCCTCGCGCGTCGAGCCGAAGCGGTCGGCAAGCGCGGTCAGCGCAGCGGGCCCGAAGATCGCGATGCGGATGTCGGACAGGCGCTTCGAGCCGCGCAGGCGGTGCAGCGCGAAGGTCAGTCGATGGCGCAGCGCCAGCCAGTCCGGCGTCAGCTCGTCCTGCTTCATCAGATTTTCGAAGGCCGTGACGATCGGATCGTGCGGCGGCAGATACAGCACGGAGTTGCCGATCTGCCGCGGCCGCTCCCAGGCAAAGAACGGCTTTGCCGGATCGATCTCGACCGCCTTGAGCAGGAGCACGTCGGCATCGAGCCAGAGCCCGGCGCGGCGAGCCATCAGCCGCATCCGGAAGAAGTCGCTGAATTGCAGCGTGGTCCAATCGCGCCACGAGCCGTCGGGCTGCGCCGGCCGGAGCTTCTCGGAAAAAGCATGCGGCAGGATCGCCTCGGCTTCGGCATTGGCGATGCCGTCGGGCAATCCGGGAATGGGATCGAAACTATAGACCGTCACCTTGTGGCCGGCTGCGACCTGCGACTGCAGGCAGGTCTGCCGGAGCCTGTTCAGCGGACCGTGCCAGAAGGTGACGACGTCAGGGAGGAGTGTCATAGCGTTGTCAAGCGAAACCCAATTTTTCGATTCTTCTTGTCGCACCTGCAAATACCCGCGCACTGATTCTGTTTGGCAAGATGGAATGCCAGGCAAAGCGGACTATGGGTCAATTGCGCTACTAACTTCTGGAGGGGCGTCGGATTACTTTCTCAATACTTTCTCTCGCGCGCATTTGCGACGGCGAAATTGGAGGGTGACGCTTTGATACCAGATCGGGCCTGTCAAAGGAATGCTTGTCCTGGGATTGATCTCCCCATAGGGTTGCAACCTTTAGGATAAGGTCCAACATGAATGGATTGACGGCGCCAGAAAAGGCGGTCGACGGTCAGGCTGCGTCCCTCGGTGAAATATTTCGTTTTTCGATCCGCGCTCTCAAGGCTCGGTTTCGCGATCATAGAGCAGAGTTTGCCGTTATCAAACGGCATATTGTTTCTGGCGACACCGTCTGCGATGTTGGCGCCAACAAAGGCAGCTTTCTCTATTGGCTATCTCGGTGGACGGGCAAGCGCGGACGCGTCGTGGCCTTCGAACCCCAGATAGACTTGGCCAGCCGCGTCGCCAAAATCTGCGATGCTTGCGGCTTGCGTAACGTTACTGTGGAAACAAAAGCTGTCTTCTCGGGATCAGGATTTCGCGAACTCCATATCCCAACCAGGCACAAGCCGGGTGCATCGCTCCGCCTTCCGGCGCTCTCCGCTGACGAGTTCACGACAACGGCGGTGCCGGTCGTGGCGCTCGACGATTATTTCGCGCCCGGTGATCGGGTGCGAGTCCTGAAGGTCGACGTCGAAGGCGCGGAGCTGGAGGTGTTCGTCGGCGCAGCTCGCATTCTCAGGGAGCACAAGCCACTGCTCGTCTTCGAATGCGAGAACAGGCACTTGAAAGGTGGCAGCGTGCGGGACGTTTTCGCTTATCTCAAATCGCTGGGATACGAGGGGCATTTCGTAGATGGACGTGACCTGCGCCCTCTATCCCTGTTCGACGAAGCTATTCATCAACGCCAGGACGGAGAATGGTTCTGGAAGCGGCAAGGCTACTGCAACAACTTCGTGTTTTGCTGAACAGAAAAAAGACCGCAATTCCGTCGCGCCGAACGAGCGACCCAAGACGTTCTCTTTCGAAGAAGACCGGTTGACGCGAAGAAGCCGCGCCTAACCTTCTCTTTAGGTCCTATTACGCCCACGCGCGCTCTTTGAGCTTGGCCTCATAGGCGTCGATCGACGCCTTCTTCTCCATGGTCAGACCGATGTCGTCGAGCCCGTTCATCAGGCAGTGCTTGCGGAACGGATCGATCTCGAACTTCACCGTGCCGCCGTCGGGGCCGCGGATCTCCTGGTTCGGCAGATCGATGGTGAGGGTTGCGTTCGCGCCGCGCTCGGCGTCGTCGAACAGCTTGTCGAGGTCTTCCTGGCTGACGCGGATCGGCAGAATGCCGTTCTTGAAGCAGTTGTTGTAGAAGATGTCGCCGAACGAGGTCGAGATCACGCAGCGGATGCCGAAATCAAGCAGCGCCCAGGGCGCGTGCTCGCGGCTCGAGCCGCAGCCGAAATTGTCGCCGGCGACCAGCACCTTGGCTTTGCGATAGGCCGGCCTGTTCAGGATGAAGTCAGAATTCTCGCTGCCATCATCCTTGTAGCGCTGCTCGGAGAAAAGCCCCTTGCCAAGGCCGGTGCGCTTGATGGTCTTGAGGTACTGCTTGGGGATGATCATGTCGGTGTCGACATTGATGATCTTCAAGGGCGCCGCGACGCCTTCCAGCGTATCGAACTTTTCCATCGGTCAAGCTTCCGGTTGAGGGTTCTCGAGCACGGCTGGTTTATCGCGAGTGCGGCCTCGCTCCAAGGCCAAAAACGGCTGGCGGTCTTGCAAAAAGTGGGCGGGGGGCGTGCCTAGTCGGTCTCGGCCTCGATCTCGGCCATCTCGTCGTCGGACAGCCCGAAATGGTGGCCGATCTCGTGGATCAGCACATGACGGACGACGTCGCCGAGCTTCTCCTCGTGCTCGGCCCAGAAGTCCAGGATCGGCCGTCGGTAGAGCCAGACCATGTTGGGCAGGCGGGCAACGTCGGTATGGCTCTGGAATGGCAGACCGGTCCCCTGGAACAGGCCGAGCAGGTCGAATTCGGTCTCCGCCTCCATGTCATCGAGGACCTCGTCGGTCGGGAAATCCTCGATGCGGATCACGACATCATCGCACAACTCGCGAAAACGCTTGGGCAGGCGCTCGAAAATCTCGTGCGCCAGGGCTTCCATTTCGGCCAGCGAGGGGGCCTTCAGATCGGTCCACATAGGATCAGGCTTTTAACGCGAGTTCCGCCAAGCTGCATCGCTGTTTTGTGACGGGCTGGCTGATCGGCAGCGCGGATGTTATGACTAAAGCGGAACGGAGTCTGGGTGGGCGTGATGAAGAGAATAGGTCTGGCGGCAATCCTTGCTTTTCTTGGCTGCGCCATCGCGTGGCCGGCCGAGCGCGCGGCTGCGCAGTCGCCGTCCGCCGGCATCAAGGTCGCGCAGGCGGTGCCGCAACAGTGGCCGCCGAGCCCGCGTCGTCCGACGCCCCGGCTTCGCGTCACGCCCTACCCGGAGCAGGGCGTCATACCCCACTACAATCCGGGACCCGATGCGGTGCGGGTGTGCAACGCGCATTATGAGCAGGAGTATCGGCCGAGTGGCACGGTGATCGTGCCGAAGATGCATTGCTACTGGACGAACGACCCGCGCGCACGCGCTGCCGCAGAGTGACGTTCTGAGAAATTTTCCGATGGCGACGAGCAATGCTAGGCTTCCTCTCCGGGTGATTTTCAGACGGAGGGGGTTCGATGACGAAATGGACCGGCACGGCGTTTCTGATTGCTACCATCGTGGTTGGCATCTCTGCCGGTGGTGGACTTACGAGCGCTCCAGCGGCCGAGATGAAAGCGTCCTCCTCATTGAGGACGGAGGTCAGCGTGCGACGGCATGACAGGCATCATCGCCATTATCACCACTACGCCTATCGGCCCTATTATCCCTATCGCTACGGCCATCCCTATTATTACTCGCCAGGACCGTTTTTCCCGTTCCCGTGGTTCCCCGACGCTCCCTTGGTGTGGTGGTGGTGAAGCGCGAAGGAGCGTTGGCGTAAAGCGCGCCTCAAGGCGAGAATCCCTTCGCCAGTAGCAAGATGCCTTCCGCGCCCGCTTTGCGATCCTTTGAGATTTCCAGATATTCCGGCGAGTCCGCCCATGCGCGGAAGGCCGCCTCGTTGGGAAACGACATCAACACAAGCTTATCGCGATCCCATTTGCCTTCGAGAACGGCCGGATGTTCGTCCGCCGACAGCAAGCGTCCCTCGAATTTCCTGAACACGTCGAAGAATTGCGACTGATAGCGGTCATAGGCGGCGCGATCCGTCATCTTGAGCTGCACGATGACGTAGACAGTCATGACAATGTCTCCTTCGCGAATGAGAGAAAGCAGATCGCGTCAACACCGAATGCGCGATGTTATTCCACGAAGATGGATTCTGCATTTGACGTTGCTTACGGCAAGCTGACATCGGCGCGCGCGTCATTCATGCCGCGTTCAGTTCGCTATCACTAATTTAATCTTGGGGACGAATTCCGCGAAGACGCGTCGGACACGCGCTGGGCGCCAATGGCTCTGCGCGCGCTGTCGCCTGCACCCTCGGGAGGACTTCACTGATGAAAGGAATCGGGACGTTTGGATTTCTCCGCAGCCTCATGCTTGCCGTGGCTGCGGTGTTTGCGCTTTCGTTCGCGTCCAGCCAGCGCGCGGAAGCGCTGTCGTTGGCTACGCCTGGCGCTTCTCCAGCGAGCGCTGCGAACGATGGGCTGATACAGGTCCGCGGCGGTGGCGGCTTCCACGGTGGCGGTGGCTTCCATGGCGGTGGTGGCTGGCATGGCGGCGGCTTCCATGGTGGAGGATTCCACGCCTTCCATGGTGGCGGGTGGCACGGTGGCGGATGGCATGGTGGCGGATGGCACGGCGGTGGATTCCGCTATGGCGGCTTCCATCATTTCGGCGGCTACCGCTACGCGTATTTTCCGCATCGCCGCTTCTTCTTCCATCGCCGCTTCTTCTATGGCGGCTACTATCCCTCCTATTACCCCTATTATTCCTATCCGCGCTACTGCCGCATCATCTGGACCTATTACGGCCCGCGCCGCATCTGCGGCTATCGCCACTGGTGGTACCGTCGGCACTATTACTGGTGAAACGCACAGTCGCGGCTGAAATGAATGGGGCGCCGCGCGGCGCCCTTTTCATTCGTCACTGCAATGACGGACGAGCGTCACAGCCAGTCCTTAAACTTCCAGGACTTCAATGTCATCTTCCACGGCGTCAGATTGACGAGGCGCCATTGCTCCATCCGTTCCGGCGGCCAGTGGCTGAGGCGCTTGTCTTCGACGGGCTCGCTGTCGGCTACGACAGTCTTCTTGATCGGGGAGTGGCGCCAGTGTTGCCGCGTCCTGTCCGAGATCAGATCGACGAATTCCGGCTTGTTGGCCATCGCACGCTCCTCGCTACACGCGTAGCGGAGCGAGAAGTGTGCGCCCGGGTCATTAACGACCCATTGCCAAAGCCTGTCCAGATTGAAGCAAGCGGCGCTTTTAGCGCCACTCCCTCACATCGACGAAATGTCCTGCGATCGCCGCGGCTGCCGCCATCGCCGGCGATACGAGGTGCGTGCGGCCCTTGAAGCCCTGCCGGCCCTCGAAGTTGCGGTTGGAGGTCGAGGCGCAGCGCTCCTCGGGCTTCAGCTTGTCGGGGTTCATGGCAAGGCACATCGAGCAACCCGGCTCGCGCCACTCGAAGCCGGCCTTGATGAAGATCTTGTCGAGCCCTTCGGCCTCCGCCTGTTCCTTCACGATGCCGGAGCCCGGCACGATCATCGCATTGACGTTGGCGTTGACCGTCTTGCCCTCGGCGATCTTCGCCGCGACGCGCAAGTCCTCGATGCGGCCGTTGGTGCAGGAGCCGATGAAGACGCGGTCAAGCTTGATGTCGGTGATCTTCGTTCCCGCCACCAGCCCCATATATTTCAGCGCGCGATGCTTCGAGAGGCGCTTCGCCTCATCCTCGATCTTGTCGGGATCGGGCACATAGCCCGTGATCGACACGACGTCCTCGGGCGAGGTGCCCCAGGTCACGATCGGCGGCAGCTTGGTCGCGTCGAGCCGGATCTCGTGGTCGAAATGCGCGCCCTCATCGGAGCGCAGTGTTTCCCAGTAGCGCATCGCGGCATCCCAGGCCGCGCCTTTCGGCGATTTCGGCCGGCCGCGCAGGAAGTCGAACGCCTTCTCGTCGGGCGCAACGAGACCGGCGCGTGCGCCGCCCTCGATCGACATGTTGCAGACCGTCATGCGGCCTTCCATCGACAGCGCGCGGATCGCGTCGCCGGCATATTCCAGCACATAGCCGGTGCCGCCGGCGGTGCCGATCTCGCCGATGATGGCGAGGATGATGTCCTTGCCGGTCACGCCTTCCGGCAATTTGCCGTCGACGATCGCGCGCATGTTCTTGGCCTTCTTCTGGATCAGCGTCTGCGTCGCCAGCACGTGCTCGACCTCGCTGGTGCCGATGCCGTGCGCGAGCGCGCCTAACGCGCCGTGCGTCGATGTGTGGCTGTCACCGCAGACAATAGTGGTGCCGGGCAAGGTAAAACCCTGCTCCGGGCCGATGACGTGGACGATGCCCTGGCGCTTGTCGAACTCGTTGTAATATTCGATGCCGAACTCCTTGGCGTTCTCCGCCATGACCCGCATCTGCTCGATGCTCTCAGGATCAGGATTGGGCTTCGAGCGATCGGTGGTCGGGATGTTGTGGTCGACGACGGCGAGCGTCTTCTCGGGCGCGCGCACCTTGCGGCCGGTGGCGCGCAGCCCCTCGAACGCCTGCGGCGAGGTCACCTCATGGACGAGATGGCGGTCGATATAGATCAGGCAGGTGCCGTCTTCGGCTTCGTGCACCAGATGGTCGTTCCAGATCTTGTCGTACAGCGTGGTCGGTTTGGACATGAGCTTGAGCTCCGGGAAGAATTGATGGGGCGGTTCGGCGCTGGAAGCGCCAGGCGGCAAGGTCAGCGCGCGCTGCTAAGCGCCGACGTCGCCGAAGTCGCGAACCGTCCGAAGAAGCGGCCGGGCAGGCGCGAGCGATCGTCAATCACGACGCGCCGGCAAATCATGCTGGGCTGATTGAGAACCATTTTAAATCTCTAACACAAGGCTTGTTGCCGGGACAATGAATGTGTCGCCGCGCCACCTCCTCTCGTCATGCGCGGGCTTGACCCGCGCATCCATCGAAAGGAGCCTCTCCAAGAAGGATGGATTGCCGGGTCAAGCCCGGCAATGACGAGGCTGAGAGCTACGGCAACTCATATAGTGCCGTGCAACAAAAAAGCGCGGGGTGTTCCCGCGCTTTTCGTCAAACCGACGGTGGCGATGCCTACTCGCCGACGGCAGTCGCGCGGTCCTGCTTCTCGACGATGCGGGCCGACTTGCCGCGCAGATTGCGCAGATAATAGAGCTTGGCGCGGCGGACCTTGCCGCGGCGCACGACCTTGATCGAGTCGATCATCGGCGACATCACCGGGAAGACGCGCTCGACGCCTTCGCCGTAGGAGATCTTGCGCACGGTGAAGCTCTCGTTGAGGCCAGAGCCGGAGCGGCCGATGCAAACGCCTTCATAGGCCTGCACGCGGGTGCGGTCGCCTTCGACCACCTTGACGTTGACGATCACGGTGTCGCCGGGCGCGAAGTCCGGAATGTCCTTGCCGGCCGCCAATTTGTCGAATTGCTCTTTTTCGAGCTGCTGAATGAGGTTCATTGGAAATCTCCATCGGCGGCGCGCCCAGCCAACCGGGGGGCGGGGGCTCGCGCTTGATCCTGCCGTCACTTGCGGAATTGGGCGCTGCTATAAGCCATAGGCGGCGCTTTGTCACCCGTCTGTCGTGTTTTTTCGCTGATCCAGGCGCTTGGCCCATAAATCGGGGCGTCGGTCGCGGGTGAGGCGTTCGGCCTCGGCCCGCCGCCAGGCTGCGACCTTGGCGTGGTCGCCGGATAAGAGGATTTCCGGGATCGGTCGGCCCTCGAAGGTCTGGGGCCGGGTGTATTGAGGGTATTCTAGTAGGGATTCGGAAAAGCTCTCCTCCGCGCCGGATTCGGCCTTGCCCATCACCCCCGGCAACAGCCGCACGCAGGCGTCGATCAGCGCCAGCGCTGCGATTTCACCCCCCGACAGCACATAATCGCCGATCGAGACCTCTTCGAGCTGGCGCGCCTCGATGACCCGCTGGTCCACCCCCTCGAAACGACCACAGATGAGGAGCGCGCCGGGGCCGCCAGCGAGTTCCCGGACCCGCGACTGGGTCAATGGCCGACCCCGCGGGCTCATCAGGAGCCGAGGGAGCGAGGAATCATCGGCTGCGTCGATCGCCGCTGCCAGGACATCGGCCCGCAGCACCATGCCGGGCCCGCCGCCGGCCGGGGTATCGTCGACGCTGCGATGCTTGTCGGTGGCAGACGCCCGGATGTCGCGCGCCTCCAGCGCCCAGAGGCCGCAGGCGAGTGCTTTTCCCGCAAGGCTGACGCCAAGCGGCCCCGGAAACATCTCCGGAAACAGCGTGAGGACGGTGGCGCGCCAGGGTGCGGTCATGGCCCTTCTGTTACGGCACCACGGCCGTGAGATCGAGGCCCTGCATCAGCGCGGCGGCTTCGACCGCGCGCTTGAAGTCGGCGAGTTTGAACGTCGTCACCTCGATCTTTTTCAGATCAAGCAAGCCTTCGGACGCTAGCTGCGCCAACTGACCCGGCGCCTGCCGCGTGTACATGAACTGGCCGACGACTTCCCAGTCATTGGCCAGCATCTCGCGGAACGACAATTCGAGCGGCACATCGGCGCTGCCCATCAGGACCAGCCGGCCGCCGCGCTTCAACACGCGCAGGCAGGACAGCGTGGTCGAGGTGCTCTTGGCAGTGCCGAGCAGGTCGAGCGCGACGTCGGCGCGGCCGCCGGCGGCCTTGCGGATGATGTCGAGATCTTTCTCGGTATCGCCCGTGACGACCGCGGGAATGACACGCGAACCGAAAACGTCGCGCAGATTGTCCAGCGCCTCGCGCTTGCGCCCCACCGCGACCACGCGGCCCGCGCCCATGCTGGCGGCGAGCATCACCGCGCCCGAGCCGAAATAGCCGGTCGCGCCGTTGATCAAAATGGTTTCGCCGCCGCTGAGGCCGGTGCGCTGCAGGCCGCCGAAAGGCACGATCAGCTTGGCGAGGCCGATCAATTCAGCGGCCGGCTTGTCGTCCATGTTGAACAGCGGCGTCACGCAGGCCGCGGGCCAATGCGCGATCTCGGCGAATACGCCGTCGCGCCAGCGCGCCTGCATCGCGAGCGCGGCCGGCGTCGTGACGGTCGCGGTCAGGCCGATCAGGATTTGCGGCGGATCGCTGTCCGGCACGTCGCCGCGCAGATGCGGGCTGAGGAAAACGCGATCGCCGGCGCGCACATGGCTGACATTCTCGCCGGCCGCGATCATCCGGCCGATCGCGTTGGTGCCGGGCACGAACGGCATCGGCGGCAGGCTATAGGGCACCTGGCCCGACAGCACGCGTCCCATGTAGGACAGCACCATGCCGGCTTCGATGCGCACCAGCACGCCGTCGGGCGCGGGCGCCGGCGTCTCGACATCGTCAAAACGCAGATCGTTGTGAGCATGCAGCCGCCAGGCTTTGTGAGTTTTTGTCATTGCTAGGATTCCAACTTGCCGTCGTCCCGGCGAAGCGACTTGTGTCCGCCGTAGCTCGAAGAGCGAAGGCGGAAGCGCGACCCGAGACCCATAACCACAGGTCTTAATTGGTGAAGAGCTGGAGCAACATCCAGCCCGACAACAACGTCCTGTGGTTATGGGTCCCCGCTTTCGCGGGGACGACGGGGAGAGAGGTCGTCATCTGCCGCGGTTGAATCGTCGCCCTCGATTTCCGCGGGCAGTTCAATCAGCACGCGCCCGCCGGCGAGATCGACGGTCGGCACGACCGCGTTGGAAAACGGCAGCAGCATGGTCGCGCCGGTCGGAGGCGCGATCTCGATGATGTCGCCGGCGCCGAAATTGTGGATCGCGATCACGCGGCCGAGCGGCTCGCCGCCCGTGGTGACGGCGGCAAGCCCGATCAGGTCGGCGTGGTAATATTCGTCCTCGTCGGTCGCAGGCAGTTTTTCACGCGCGACATAGAGCTCGAGGCCGTTGAGGCGTTCGGCCTCGTTGCGGCTCGTGACGCCCTTCAGCGTTGCGACCAGATGGCCCTTGCCTTCGCGGGCGTGCGCCACCTCAAAGCTGCGCGCGCCGTCCTTGGTCGACAGCGGCCCGTAGCGCGTCACCGCAAAGGGATCTTCAGTGAAGGTCCACAGCTTGACGGCACCGCGCACGCCATGCGCGGTGCCGATGCGGGCGACGCAGACCTGCGCGGGCATTAGCAATCCTCATGCCGAGGAGCCCGGCGCAAGCCGTGCGTCTCGAAGCACGAGGCCCCGATCATCACGAAGGGCCTTAAGCCGACTTCGCGGCGGCTTCGGCCTGCGCCTTGCGCTCCTTGCGCGGCACGGCCTTCTCAGGGTTGTTGCGCTTCTCGCGCTGCTTGACGCCGGCCGCGTCAAGGAAACGCATCACGCGATCCGACGGCTGCGCGCCCTTGGCGAGCCAGGCCTTGACCTTGTCCATGTCGAGCTTCAGCCGCGCCTCGCTGTCTTTCGGCAAGAGCGGGTTGAAGTGACCGAGGCGCTCGATGAAGCGGCCGTCGCGCGGAAAGCGCGAGTCGGCGGCGACCACGTGATAGACCGGACGCTTCTTGGTGCCCGCGCGAGCGAGGCGGATGACGACTGGCATTGAGTTCTCCTTAAGTGTGGTTTGATCAAAAAGTCTAGTCTGTCGTCATTGCGAGCGAAGCGAAGCAATCCAGCATGCCTCCATGGCGACGGTCTGGATTGCTTCGTCGCTCCGCTCCTCGCAATGACGGGAAACCGTTCATTTCTTCTTCCCGGGGAAACCGAGGCCCGGAAGCGTCGGCTTGCCAGAAAGCCCGGTGAGACCCGGCAGATTCGGCAAGCCCTGGCGCAGGCTGGGCGGAAGATCTTTCGGCAGATTCGGCATGCCGCCGGGGAGGCCGCCGCCGCTCTGCAATTTCTCCTGCATCGCCTTGAGCTGTTCTGGCGAGGGCGCCGGCGCGCCGCCGCCAAAGCCCATCGCCTGCGCGATGCCGGCGAGCGGGCCGCGCTTGCCCGAGCCCATGGCCTTCATCACGTCGGCCATGTTCCGGTGCATCTTGAGCAGCTTGTTGACCTGCTCGACGGTCTGGCCTGCGCCGGCGGCGATGCGCTTCTTGCGGCTGGCTTTCAGGATATCGGGATGCTTGCGCTCCTGCCGTGTCATCGAATCGATGATGGCGACCTGGCGCTTGATGATCTTGTCGTCGAGGCCGGCGGCGGCGATCTGGTTCTTCATCTTGGCGATGCCGGGCATCATGCCCATCAGACCGCTGATGCCGCCCATATTCGCCATCTGCAGAAGCTGCTCGCGCATGTCGGCCAGGTCGAACTGGCCCTTGCGCATCTTCTCGGCGGCGCGCGCAGCCTTCTCCGCATCGATGTTGGCGGCGGCCTTTTCCACAAGCGAGACGATGTCGCCCATGCCGAGGATGCGGCCGGCGATGCGGTTCGGATAAAAATCCTCCAGCGCGTCGGTCTTTTCGCCGGTGCCGATCAGCTTGATCGGCTTGCCGGTGACCGCGCGCATCGAGAGCGCGGCACCGCCGCGGCCGTCGCCGTCGACACGCGTCAGCACGATGCCGGTCAGGCCAACACGCTGGTCGAAGGAGCGCGCGAGATTGACGGCGTCTTGGCCGGTCAGAGCGTCGGCAACCAGCAGCACCTCGTGCGGATTGGCTGTCGTTTTGATGGATGCCGCTTCCGCCATCATCTCTTCGTCGAGCGTGGTGCGGCCGGCGGTATCGAGCAGGACGACGTCGTAGCCGCCGAGCTTGCCCGCCTCCAGTGCGCGGCGCGCGATCTGCGGCGGCTGCTGGCCGGCCACGATCGGCAGCGTCGGGACGTCGAGGTCGCGCCCGAGCACGGCAAGCTGCTCCATCGCCGCCGGGCGATAGACGTCGAGCGATGCCATCAGCACTTTCTTCCTGTCGCGCTGCACCAGGCGGCGCGCGAGCTTGGCGGTGGTGGTGGTTTTGCCGGAGCCCTGGAGACCGACCATCATGATCGCAACCGGCGGCACGGCGTTGAGATCGATGGTCTGGCCATCGGAGCCAAGGGTCGCGACCAGCTCGTCATGGACGATCTTGACCACCATCTGGCCGGGCTTGACCGACTTGACGACGGTGGCGCCGACCGCCTGCTCGCGCACGCGCTCGGTGAAACTGCGTACGACGTCAAGAGAAACGTCGGCTTCCAGCAGCGCGCGGCGTACTTCGCGCATCGCGGCATCGACGTCGGCTTCGGAGAGCGAGCCGCGGCCCGTCAGCCGATCAAGGATGCCACCAAGCTTTTCCGACAGATTGTCGAACAATGCCGTTGTCCTTTGTCCTGCTTGCGCAGGGTTGCCTTACTTACCGCTGGTCATGCTCCGCGAAAGCGGGGCATCCAGTACGCCGCGGCGTCTCGGCTCAAGCCTCGCCGCCTCTGGAACACTGGATCACCCGCCGGAGCCTGTCGTCGGGCTCGCCGAAGGCGAGACCCGATGGCGGGTGATGACGGAGCCTGTTTCAGTAGATAGTGCTGAAACAGGTGTTCCAAACACGTTCGCGCCCGAGGGCGCATCGCGCTGTCGGGCGTTGACCTCCGGCCTCCTGGACCGGTCGGCGGGTCGAAAAGAAACTCTTTCCGATGAACGGGGTGCCTTAAATACCCGAGGGGCCTCAAAGTCAAGGAAACTTGCTGAAACGGGCGGTCTTTCAGGCCTCGGAGTGCCACCCCACTTTACCGAAACCGCCTGTTTTGAGATCAATCCGCCATGAAACTCACTCGCCGCCGCGTTCTTGGGGTGCTCGCCGGGAGCGCTGCCGCGATCGGGGTGCCGCCTGTCTGGTTGTCCCGCATGAAAACCTACTCCGGACCCATCTCGGATCATTTCGATGGCCTGCATTTCATCGATCCCGACGGCTCGCCGCCGAAATCCCTGGGCGAGGTGCTGCGTTGGCAGTTCGGCCGCCGCGCACAGCGTGCAGTCTGGCCGGAATGGGCGGCGAGCCCTTTTTCGGACCGGCCGCCGCCCCGCGTCGAGGGCAGCAGGGTGCGCTTCTCCTTCGTGGGGCATGCAAGCTGGCTGATTCAGACGGCGGGGGTAAACATATTGGTCGACCCGGTCTGGTCGGAGCGGGCCTCGCCGTTTTCCTTCGCAGGTCCCAAGCGGCACAACGACCCCGGCATCGCGTTCGACGCCCTTCCGAAGATCGACGTCGTGCTGGTGTCGCACGGCCATTACGACCATCTCGACGTCACGACGCTGTCAAAGCTTGCCGCGAAATTTGCGCCGCGGGTGATCACGCCGCTGGGCAACGATGTGACGATGCGAGAGGCGGATGCCGCAATCAAGGCGGAAGCCTATGACTGGCGGGATCGCGTCGAGCTCGTCAGCGGTCTGGTGGTGACGCTGGTGCCTACGCGACACTGGTCGGCCCGCAGCCTGTTCGATCGCAACAAGGCCCTGTGGGCGAGCTTCGTGCTGGAGACGCCCGCCGGCAAGCTCTACCTCGTCTGCGATTCCGGCTACGGGGACGGCAAGCATTTCCGCCGCGTAGCGGAGGCTCATGGACCGCTCAGGCTCGCGATCCTGCCGATCGGCGCCTATGAGCCGCGCTGGTTCATGCAAGACCAACACATGAACCCGGTGGATGCGGTGATGGCGCTGGCCGATTGCGGCGCCGAGCAGGCGCTGGCGCATCACCACGGCACGTTCCAACTGACCGATGAGGCGATCGACGCGCCCGCGCTCGCGCTCGCCGAGGCGCTCGATGCGGCGAAAGTGCCGCGCGAGAAATTCGCGGTGCTGAAGCCGGGTCAGGTATTCGAGATCTAGCTCGTCATTGCGCGGAGCGTAAGCGACGAAGCAATCCATAGTGCCGCAAGCGGTGACATGGATTGCTTCGCTTCCGCTCGCAATGACGTGGAGGCCTACTGCCCCTGCTTGATCGCCCATGTCACGGCGACGGAGACCGACAGCGTCTCTTCGCCTTGCGCGATCGGCGTTGGCGCGACCGCAGCCATAGCGGCTACCATTTTGCCGCGGAAGATCGGCTGCGGCGCGCCTTCCTCGGCGATGCTCAAGGGCGCGCCGAGGGTGACGCCGGCGGCCCTGGCATAGACTTCCGCCTTGCGACGCGCGTCCGCGACCGCTTTCTCGCGCGCGTCGTCGAGCAACTTTGAAGCCTGCGACACGGAGAATGAAACGTTGCCGACATCGTTGGCGCCGGCGCCAACCAGCGTGTCGATCACGCCGGCGACCTTGCTCACGTCGTGAATGCGCACGGTGACGCGGTTGGAGGCGCGGTAGCCGACGATTGGCGACGGGCCCCCGCGGTTCGGCGCATATTGCGGCTGCAGCGACAGCCGCGAGGTCTGGATATCCTTGGCGTCGATATTCGCGGCCTTCAGCGCCGCGAGCACCTTGGCCATCGCGGTGTTGTTGGTGTCCGACGCTTCGCGCGCGGTCTTGGCGTCGGTGGCAACACCCGCATCGACCGAAGCAAGATCGGGCGGCACGGAGATGTGGGCTTCGCCCGTGACCGAGATCGCCGGGGGAAAATCGGACGGCGTCTGCGCGAACGCGGGCGGGCCGAGGAGAGTGAAAGCGATGATGAACGGGGTGAGTTTCATTTCAGCGGCACATATACGTTGATGACGAGCTTGTCTTCTGCGGTCTTCACCGGGTCGGTGATGTATTCTTCGATGAAAGTGTCTTTCGCCTCCAGCTTCTTGTCGTCGAGGTGATTGGTGATTGCCTCATAGGTGTTGTCCATATTGTCGTAGGAGCCGCGGTGGACGAATTTCAGCGCCTTGCCCTCCGGCGACTGACCGACGCTCATGTTCTTGGCCAGGTTCTTCGGCTCCTGGTCGACCGGGATTTCGGCCATATAGGTGAAACCGGTGTCATCGGTCGAGGTGTAGACGATCAGCAGATTGCCCGCCGGCTTGATGCCCTGCTTGTCGAGCAGCGCATTCAGCGCCTTGTACGAGTCCATCAACGTATCGAAGGCCGAATCCCAGTTGGCGTTGCCTTTGGCGATGACGACCTTCTTCGCCTGGAGCGTGATCGGCTCGCCGAAGGGATCTGCGGTCTGGACCGACGGGATGGGCGCGGGCGTCTGCGCGACCGAAGGCGAGGCCGAGGGGCTCGCGGCCGGCGCCGGGCTCGCCGATGGTGCCGGGCTCGGACTCGTGGCTGGCGCCTGTGCCAGCGCGCCGCCCATCCCCAGCCAGAGTGCGGCCAACGCCATCAGCGCAGCCGGGGCAAGGCGGGGAAGGAAGGGGAGATTCATCCAAATTTCTCCGTTGGCGGTCGTGATTTGTCCCAGATACGGCTGAGTCTAACACGCTCCACACGCCGCCGTCGCCTAACAGATCAGTCATCTGCCCTGCGGACTGGTCATTGGACCGTCATTCGCCATATAAGGCAGGCGGAATTTAGGGCATTTCATGAGCGCGCTCGCCAACCACGCATTCGCCAAGATGAACGGCATCGGCAACGAGATCGTCGTTGTCGATCTGCGCGATGCTGCAGCCAAGGTGACACCGGCTGACGCGCGCGCTGTCGCGGCCGCTGTGCCCTACGACCAACTTATGGTGCTGCAGCCGGCGCGGCTTGCCGGCACCGAGGCTTTCATCAAGATCTACAACAACGACGGCTCGGAGGCCGGCGCTTGCGGCAACGGGATGCGTTGCGTGGTGCGTCGCCTGTTCGAGAGGACCGGCCAGACCGCGGTGACCTTCGAGACCGCGGCAGGCCTTTTGAACTGCTGGCAGGGGCCGGCGCCCGATCTCTACACCGTCGACATGGGCGCGCCGAAGTTCGCCTGGCAGGACATTCCGCTCGCCGAAGAGTTCCGAGACACCCGCTACATCGAGCTGCAGATCGGGCCGATCGACAAGCCGATCCTGCATTCGCCGTCTGCGGTCAGCATGGGCAACCCCCACGCGATCTTCTGGGTCGACGACGTCGACGCCCATGACCTCGAGCGCTTCGGGCCGCTGTTGGAAAACCACCCGATCTTTCCGGAGCGCGCCAATATCACGCTCGCGCATATCGTCGATCGCGACCACATCACGATCCGCACCTGGGAACGCGGCGCGGGGCTGACCAAGGCTTGCGGGTCGGCGGCTTGCGCCACGGCGGTCGCAGCCGCGCGGCTGAAGCGCGTCAACCGCAACGTCGAGATCACGCTGCCCGGCGGCAAGCTTGCGATCGAATGGCGCGAGCGCGACGACCATGTGCTGATGACCGGCACGGCATCGTTCGAGTATGAGGGCCATTTCGACCCCGCGCTGTTTGCGTCCGTGGCCTGAGCCATGAGCGTCGAGGTCATCACCTTTGGCTGCCGCCTCAACGCGTACGAATCCGAGGTGATCGCGCGCGAGGCAGAGCGTGCCGGCCTCGAAGATACCATCGTCATCAATAGCTGCGCGGTCACCAATGAGGCAGTGGCGCAGGCGCGCCAGCAGATCCGCAAGATGAGGCGCGAGCGGCCCGACGTCCGTATTGTGGTGACAGGGTGTGCGGCGCAAACGCAGAGCACTGATTTTGCCGATATGGTCGAGGTCGATCGCGTCATCGGCAATAATGACAAAATGCGTGCCAACGCCTGGCGCGCCGCGCTGGCCGCCTTCAATGTTCATTCAAGCGAGAAGATCGCGGTCAGCGACATCATGGCCGTGCGCGAGATGGCGCCGCATCTGATCGATGGCTTCCAGAGCGGGCTGCCGCGCGTCTTCGTGCAGGTGCAGAACGGTTGCGACCACCGCTGCACCTTCTGCATCATCCCTTATGGCCGCGGCAATTCGCGCTCGGTGCCGATGGGCGCCGTTGTCGAGCAGATTAGAACGCTCGTCGAGCGCGACCACGTGGAGATCGTGCTGACCGGCGTCGATCTGACGAGCTACGGCGGCGATCTGCCGGGAGCGCCAAAGCTCGGGCAACTGGTCAAGCAGATCCTCCGGCATGTGCCTGATTTGAAGCGCCTGCGCATTTCATCGATCGATTCGATCGAGGCGGATCGTGACTTGCTTGATGCGATCGCCAATGACGCGCGGCTGATGCCGCATCTGCATCTGTCGCTGCAGTCGGGCGATGATCTGATTCTGAAGCGCATGAAGCGACGGCATCTGCGCAAGGATGCGATCGATTTTTGCGAGCAGGTGCGGCGATTGCGGCCTGACATCGCGCTCGGCGCCGATATCATCGCGGGCTTCCCGACCGAAACGGAAGACATGTTTGCGCGTTCGCTCGATCTCGTCGAGGAATGCGGCCTCACTTTCCTGCACGTGTTCCCCTATTCGCCACGGCCCGGCACGCCGGCCGCGCGCATGCCGCAGGTCGCGCGGGGTGAGATCAAGGAACGCGCGAAGCGGCTGCGCGCGGCGGGTGAGGTTGCGCTCGATAGGCGATTGGCCTCAGAGATCGGCGCAGTCCGTGACGTGCTGATCGAAAGCGCGACGCAAGGGCGGACCGAGCATTTTGTGCCGGTGGCCATTGCGGGCGAGACGCCGGGTAAGGTGCGAAAGCTGGTGATTAAAGGCCATGATTGCGTAAGGCTGACGGTGTGACGGCCATCCCAATCGTCATTGCGGGGAGCCAACGGGTCCGCGCGAACGCGCGGCCCGATGACAGGCTCCGCGACGAAGCAATCCATAATGCCGCAAGTGGCGAGACGGATTGCTTCGCTTCGCTCGCAATGACGACCTACTCCCCATTCCACCCGCATGTTTTCAGCCGGTCACGCATATGCTCCGGTGCCGGCGCTACGACGCGCACCGGGTCTTTGTGCTTCGAAATCGGAATCCCGATCTCGCGCGAATGCAGATGCAGCCGCGGCTCGCCGAAGCGCGGGCCGTTGCCGTAAATGTTATCACCGACGATCGGCCAGCCCTGGCTCGCTGCGTGCACGCGCAATTGATGGGTGCGGCCGGTGACGGGTTCCATGGCGAGCCAGGTGAGGCCGTCGCCGCGGCCGAGCACCTTCCAGTTGGTGACGGCTTCCTGTCCGTCCGGATCGGGCTTCTGCCACCAGCCGCGCTCGGCATTCAGCCGCCCGAGCGGCAGGTCGATGGTGCCCTCGTCGGAGGCAGGGCCGCCCTCGACCACAGTCCAATAGGTCTTGGAGATCTTGCCGTGCTTGAACAACAATCCGATCGATGCGGTCGCCTTGCGATGCCGCCCCAACACCAGGCAGCCCGATGTGTCCTTGTCCAGCCGGTGGGCGAGCACCGGTGGTCGCGGCAGGCCGAAACGCAGCGCATCGAAGGAGGCCTCGAGATTGGGTCCGCCCTTGGGTCCGCGATGCACCGGCAGCCCGGCGGGCTTGTCGATGACCAGCATCAACCCGTCGCGGTGGAGCACGCGCGAGAGGATTTCTTCCGCGGTCAATTCGGGAACATCAAGCAATGGCAAGACTTTCGTTTGTAACCCGAAACGGCTAACACACCCGCGCCATGAATGACACGACGGATGCACCGAAACTGAGCTGGTGGCGGCGACTGTCCAGCGGGCTGAAGCGAACGTCAACGTCGCTCGGCGCCGCGGTCGCCGATCTCGTCACCAAGCGCAAGCTGGACCGGGCGATGCTCGAGGATATCGAGGACGTGCTGCTGCGCGCCGATCTCGGCACCGATGTCGCCGCGCGGATCGCCGACGCCGTCGGCGCCGGTCGTTACGACAAGGCGATCTCGGCGGATGAAGTGAAGAACGTCGTCGCGACCGAAGTCGAAAAGGTACTGTCTCCGGTCGCGAGGCCCCTGGTGATCGACGCGGCGCATTCTCCCTTCGTTATCCTCGTCGTCGGCGTCAACGGCTCCGGCAAGACCACCACCATCGGCAAGCTGTCGGCGAAATTGTCGGCCGAAGGGCGCAAGGTGATGCTGGCCGCGTGCGACACCTTCCGCGCGGCCGCGATCGAGCAGCTCAAGATCTGGGGCGAGCGCACCCGATCGCCTGTCATCGCCGGCGCGCAAGGCTCGGATTCCGCAGGGCTGGCCTTCAACGCGCTGACCGCCGCGAAAGAGCAGAAGATCGACGTGCTCCTGATCGATACCGCCGGCCGCCTGCAGAACAAGGCCGAATTGATGAACGAGCTCGAAAAGGTCGTGCGGGTCATCCGCAAGGTGGACGCGTCTGCGCCGCATGCGGTGCTGCTGGTCCTCGACGCGACGGTCGGGCAAAATGCGCTCTCGCAGGTCGAGGCGTTTCACCGTACCGCCGGCGTCACGGGCCTCGTGATGACCAAGCTCGACGGTACCGCGCGCGGCGGCATCCTGGTGGCGCTCGCCGAAAAGCACAAGCTGCCGGTGCATTTCATCGGCGTCGGCGAAGGCGTCGAGGATCTCGCGCCGTTCACCGCCAGGGATTTTGCTCAAGCGATTGCCGGGATCGATCATTGATGGACAAGACACATCCGCATCCGCTGTTCAAGCTGGCCACCGAGCTCGGTCCCCTGATCGTGTTCTTTCTCGTCAACGCCAAATTCCATCTGTTCGTCGCCACTGGCGCTTTCATGGTCGCGATCGTGGCGGCGATGATCGCCTCCTACGTGGTGACGAAGCATGTGCCGCTGATGGCGCTCGTCACCGGCATCATCGTCATCATCTTCGGCACGCTGACATTGGTGCTGCACGATGAGACTTTCATCAAGGTCAAGCCGACCATCATCTATGGCCTGTTCGCCGCCGTCCTTGGCGGCGGACTGCTGTTCGGCCGCTCTTTCATCGCCATCATGTTCGACCAGATGTTCAATCTGACGGCACGCGGCTGGCGCATCCTCACCCTGCGCTGGGCGCTGTTCTTTGCCGGAATGGCAATTCTGAATGAAGTGATCTGGCGCACCCAGAGCACGGATTTCTGGGTCGCCTTCAAGGCGTTCGGCGTCATCCCGCTGACCATGGGCTTTGCCATCACCCAGATGCCGCTGATCAAGCGCTATCACATCGAGCCGGTGTCGTTGGAGGCGAGCGACGCGGCAGAAGGTGACGTGAGGAAGGGGTAGGTTCACCCACCGTCATTCCGGAGCGCGAGCGTGAGCGAGCGAACCCGGAATCTCGAGCTTCCGGGTTCGGTCCTTCGGACCGCCCCGGAATGACGGCGACTATTTCAGCGCCTTCTCGATCTCCGTCTTCACGACGCCGTTGAGATTATCCGGCGTGATCGGGCCCACGAGCTTGTAGACGATCTTGCCTTCGCGGCCGACAATAAAGGTCTCCGGCACGCCATAGACGCCCCATTCGATCGCGGCGCGGCCGTTGGCATCGGCGCCGACCATGCCGAACGGATTGCCGTAGCGGCCGAGGAAGCGCCGCGCGTTTTCCGGCGCGTCCTTGTAGTTGATGCCGATCAACTGCAGGCGGGTATCCTTGCCGAGCTCGGTCAAAAGCGGCGCCTCGTCATGGCAGGGCACGCACCAGGAGGCCCAGACGTTGACGATGCTGACCTTCCCCTTGAAGGCCGCAGGATCGAGCCCGGGCACCGGCTTGCCGTTGCTGACGAGACCCTCGAGCGGCGGCAGCGGTGTTTGTGGTGCGGGATGCCCGATCAGCGCCGACGGAATTGTGGAGGGATCGCCGTCGCCGAGCCGGAACCAGAACAGCACCGCAAGGCCCGCAAACACGATCAGCGGCAGCGCCATCAGGAATTTGCTACGCCGTGGGGCTTGCTCCAATGGCAATGAGGGCGGTTCACTCATGGCAGCTCCGTCGCGCTGCGGCCGGAGCGCCTGACAATGCCGCTCTCGTCAAGCTCGCGCAGGCGCTGCGTTTGGCTCCGATAATCCACGACGACCCAACCGATCAGGAGCGCCAGCACGATCGCAACCAGCGCATAGGCGGTCACGATGAAGGACGCGTAGGGACCGAGCGACATATCAGGCCGCTTTGGCGTTAGCCTGCGTCATCTGCAGGCTGCGCACCCGGCGGCGCAGGATTTCGTTGCGCATCGCCGCCAGGTGCAGCGTGAGAAACAGCAGCGTGAAGGCGATCGCCATCACCAAGAGCGGAATCAGGAAGGCGCGATCGAGCGTCGGGCCGCCCATCCGGAACACCGATGCCGGCTGATGCAGCGTGTTCCACCAGTCGACCGAGAATTTGATGATCGGCAGGTTGATCGCGCCGACCAAGGTCAGCACCGCGGCGGCGCGCGCCGCGCGGGAAGGATCCTCCACCGCACGCCATAACGCCATCAGCCCGAGATACATCAAGAACAGGACCAGCACCGACGTGAGCCGCGCGTCCCATTCCCAGTAGGTGCCCCACATCGGCCGGCCCCAGAGCGAGCCGGTGACGAGCGCGAGGAAGGTGAAGGCTGCGCCAATTGGCGCGGCGGCCTTGGCCGCGACGTCGGCGAGCGGATGCCGCCACACCAGCGTGCCCAGCGCCGCGACGCTCATCACACCCCAGACGAACATCGATAGCCACGCATTCGGAACATGAATGAACATGATCTTGACGGTCGCGCCCTGCTGGTAGTCGTTCGGCGCGGTCGCCGATTGATAGAGGCCGATCGCGAACAGGAGCGCGGTCGCCGCTGCCAGCCACGGCAGGATCCGTGCGGTCAGCGCCAGGAATTTTGAGGGGTTGGCGAGATCGATCAACGACATGGCATCCTGATAGTCGCGCGTGAGCCGACGCGCAATTGACATAAGGGCGCTCGGCAAGAGTTGATCGGGATCAAGTCAGTCGAGTCCCTGCCGAAGGCTGGCGGCGGCCGCGAATGGCCCGATCACGAAACTTGCGAGCGACAGCGCGCAGAGGATCAAGAACGGCGCGCCGAAGGCCTGCGACCCGCTCACGGTCGCCTCGGAGGCGGCGACGCCGAAAATCAGCACCGGGATCGACAGCGGCAGCACCAGCACGGCGAGCAACAGCCCGCCGCGATGCAGTGTTACCGCAAGCGCGGCGCCGATCATCCCCGTGAAGGTCAGCGCCGGCGTTCCCACAAGCAGCGTCAGCGCGATCGCCGACGTCGAAAGCGCATCGAGATTGAGCAAAAGGCCGAGCACGGGAGTGGCCACGATCAGCGGCACACCGGCGGCGATCCAGTGCGCCAGCGCCTTCGCCGCGCAGGCGAGTTCCAGCGGGGTGCGGCTCATCGCGATGAGGTCGAGGGAGCCGTCTTCATGGTCAGCCATGAACAGGCGGTCGAGGGTGAGCAGGCTCGCGAGCAGCGCGCCGAGCCACAGGATCGCGGGGCCGAGCCGGGCCAGCAGCTTCAGGTCGGGCCCGACCGCGAACGGCATCAGCACGACCACACTCAGGAAGAACAGCACGCCGATCAGGGCACCGCCGCCGACGCGCAGTGCAATCCGGATGTCGCGGCGAATCAGGGCAGCCAGCGTGGTCAAGACTCACCCCCGATCCGAAGCTCCCGCGCCTTGATCCCGAGCGGAGTGTGGGTCGCCGCCACGATCAGCCCGCCGCGGGCGAGATGGTCGCGCATCAGGCCTGCGACCAGCACCTCGCCGGCAGCATCGAGCGCCGCGGTCGGTTCGTCCAAGAGCCAGACCGGGCGGCGCACCGTAAGCAGCCGGGCGAGCGAGAGCCGCCGTCTTTGGCCGGCCGAGAGATAGGCCGCGGGCAGATGGGCGGCATGGTCGAGCCCGACCGCCTCCAGGCTTTGGCCTGCCTCAAACGCCTCGCCACCGAGAAAATCGCGCCAGAAGTTGAGGTTTTCCATCACGCTGAGCGCGGGCTTCAGGGCATCGCGGTGGCCGAGATAATGCGCCTGCTCGGCAAGAGTGAACTCGCCAGCACCGCCCTCAAGTGCAATCGTTCCTTCCGCAGGGCCCAACAGGCCCGCAATCAGCCGGAGCAGCGAGGTCTTGCCCGATCCGTTGGGGCCGGTCACCGCCAGTGTCTCGCCTGCCTCAGCCGCAAATTCGAGGCCGGAAAACACCTCGCGGCCGCCACGTACGCATCTCAAATTTTGCCCGGAGAGCCGCATCTTTGCTCTGTCACAGCCCTCTGAAATCTTAGGCTACCTCATGAGAATTTGTGGCTCGCGCAACGCTGCAGCGCGCTTCTCAGTGTGGCGGTGCTGCTTGAAAGATTCTATAAGCCCGGACCTTGATGTAGCACGCAATCGGCGGCCGCAAGGCACCAACCCCCGGGTGCTGGCCGACGGTGTTTAAATACCCTTCTTGGGTATAACTGACAATTGGGATTTCCTCACATGACCTCGCTCGACAGCTTCAAATGCCGGAAGACTCTCAAGGTTGGCGGCAAGACCTACGTCTATTACAGCCTGCCCGCCGCCGAGAAGAATGGTCTGAAGGGGATTTCGAAGCTGCCCTACGCGATGAAGGTGCTGCTCGAAAACCTGCTGCGCAATGAAGACGGCCGCTCGGTCAAGAAGGAAGATATCGAAGCGGTTGCCAAATGGTTGAAGAAACGCAAGCTCGAGCACGAGATCGCGTTCCGCCCGGCGCGCGTCCTGATGCAGGATTTCACCGGCGTGCCGGCTGTGGTCGATCTCGCCGCCATGCGCAATGCCATGCAGAAGCTCGGCGGCGATGCCGAGAAGATCAACCCGCTGGTGCCGGTCGATCTCGTCATCGATCACTCGGTGATCGTGAACTTCTTCGGCGACAACAAGGCCTTCGCCAAGAACGTGGTCGAGGAATACAAGCAGAACCAGGAACGCTACGAGTTCCTGAAATGGGGCCAGAAGGCGTTCTCGAATTTCTCGGTGGTGCCGCCCGGCACCGGCATCTGCCACCAGGTCAACCTCGAATATCTCGCCCAGACGGTCTGGACCCGCAAGGAGAAGCTCACGGTCGGCAAGAAGACCGGCACCTTCGAGGTCGCCTATCCGGACTCGCTCGTCGGCACTGATTCGCACACCACCATGGTCAACGGCCTTGCCGTGCTCGGCTGGGGCGTCGGCGGCATCGAGGCGGAGGCCTGCATGCTCGGCCAGCCGCTGTCGATGCTGTTGCCCGACGTGGTCGGCTTCAAGCTCAAAGGCCAACTCAAGGAAGGCGTCACCGCGACCGACCTCGTGCTGACGGTCACGCAGATGCTGCGCAAGCTCGGCGTGGTCGGCAAGTTCGTCGAGTTCTACGGCCCCGGCCTTGACAATCTTTCGGTCGCGGACAAGGCCACCATCGGCAACATGGCCCCCGAATATGGCGCGACCTGCGGCTTCTTCCCGGTCGATGCCGCGACCATCGATTATCTCAAGACCTCGGGCCGCAAAGCCGATCGAGTCAAGCTGGTTCAGGCCTATGCCAAGGCGCAAGGATTGTTCCGCACCAACAAGTCCGCCGATCCCGTGTTCACGGAGACGCTCACGCTCGATCTCGGCGACATCGTACCGTCGATGGCCGGACCCAAGCGCCCCGAAGGCCGCGTCGCGCTGCCATCGGTATCCGAGGGCTTCGCCACCGCGATGGCGAACGAATACAAGAAGGCCACCGAAGCGTCGCAGCGATATCAGGTCGAGGGCCGCGATTTCGATCTTGGCCATGGCGACGTCGTGATCGCCGCGATCACCTCCTGCACCAACACGTCCAACCCGAATGTTCTGATCGGCGCCGGGCTTCTGGCGCGCAATGCCGCGGCGAAGGGCCTGAAGGCAAAACCCTGGGTAAAGACCTCGCTCGCCCCGGGCAGCCAGGTGGTTGCCGAATATCTCTCCAATAGCGGTCTGCAGACCGATCTCGACAAGGTCGGCTTCAACCTGGTCGGTTTCGGCTGCACCACCTGCATCGGCAATTCCGGTCCGCTGCCGGAAGAGATTTCGAAATCGATAAACGAGAACGGCATCGTCGCAGCCGCCGTGCTGTCCGGCAACCGCAACTTCGAAGGCCGCGTCAGCCCCGATGTGCAGGCGAACTATCTCGCTTCGCCTCCGCTGGTCGTAGCCCACGCGCTCGCTGGCAGCGTTACCAAGAATCTCGCCACCGAACCGCTCGGCGAAGGCAAGGACGGCAAGCCGGTGTACCTGAAGGACATCTGGCCGACCGCGAAGGAGATCAACGCCTTCGTGAAGAAGTACGTGACCGCGCCGATCTTCAAGAAGAAATATGCCGACGTGTTCAAGGGCGACACCAACTGGCGCAAGATCAAGACCACCGACAGCGAGACCTATCGCTGGAACATGTCCTCGACCTATGTGCAGAACCCGCCCTATTTCGAGGGCATGAAGAAGCAGCCTGATCCGATCATCGACGTGGTCGATGCCCGGATCCTTGCGATGTTCGGCGACAAGATCACGACCGACCACATCTCGCCGGCCGGCTCGATCAAGCTGACCTCGCCTGCCGGCAAATTCCTGAGCGAGCATCAGGTGCGGCCCGCCGACTTCAACCAGTACGGCACCCGTCGCGGCAACCACGAGGTCATGATGCGCGGCACATTTGCCAACATCCGCATCAAGAATTTCATGCTCAAGGGTGCTGATGGAAATATCCCGGAAGGCGGCCTGACAAAGCACTGGCCCGACGGCGAGCAGATGTCGATCTACGATGCCGCGATGAAGTACCAGCAGGAGAACGTTCCGCTTGTGGTGTTCGCCGGCGCGGAATACGGCAACGGCTCCTCGCGCGATTGGGCCGCGAAAGGCACCCGCCTGCTCGGCGTTCGCGCGGTGATCTGCCAGAGCTTTGAGCGCATCCACCGTTCCAACCTGGTCGGCATGGGCGTACTGCCGTTAACCTTCGAGGATGGAATGTCCTGGCAGTCGATCGGGCTGAAGGGCGACGAGAAGGTCACGATCCGCGGGCTTCAGGGTGACCTGAAGCCGCGCCAGAAGCTGACCGCCGAGATTGTCTCATCCGATGGCAGTCTGCAGCGTGTGCCGCTGTTGTGCCGGATCGATACGCTGGACGAGCTCGACTACTACAAGAACGGTGGCATCCTGCACTATGTGCTGCGCAAGCTGGCCGCATGATGAGAGGGCCAATCGCTGCTTCACTCACCGCGAAGTCCTCACCGCGAAGTGAGTGTTGGCCGATTTGCTCACCGCGAAGTGACTAGCGGCTGATTTGGAGGCGGCCTAAGACATGGGCCGCCTCCTTGCATTTCGGGGCATTTTTGGGCCCGTAATAGTACGGACGGTAAGCTATGACAGCGACGATGGCCTATAACCTGATTTCGCGGTGGTCCGGGGCCCTCGGAATCTGCGCGATCATAGCCGTCATTCGTCCCGCCCATGCCGACCCTCGCGCGGTCGTGGAGCTCTTCACTTCGCAAGGCTGCTCGTCCTGCCCGCCTGCCGACAAGATCATCGGCGAGCTCGCAAAGGATCCCTCCATCATCGCGATGAGCATGCCGATCGACTATTGGGATTATCTCGGCTGGAAGGACACGCTGGCCGATGCGCGCTTCTCGGCGCGTCAGAAGGCCTATTCACGGATGCGCGGCGACCGCGAGGTCTATACGCCGCAAGCCATCATCAACGGATCGGTGCACGTGATCGGCAGCGATCGCACCGGTATCGAGAATGCGATCGGCGCGACCAGCGGAGCCAATGGCGTGATGTCGATCCCGGTGACGATGACGCAGTCCGGCAAGCAGCTCACGGTCTCGGTGGCTGCGAGCAAGGCGCCGTCCGACAAGCACGGCGAAGTGTGGATCTGTTCGATCTCGAAGGCCGTGCCGATCTCGATCGGGCGCGGCGAGAACCGCGGCAAGGAGATCACCTACCACAACGTGGTGCGCAATCTCGTGAAGCTTGGCGACTGGAACGGCAATCCCGGAAGCTGGAGTGTGTCGCTTGATACCGTCGAACATAGCGGCGTCGATGCCGCAGTGGCCATTGTCCAGGACGGCAGCCGTGACAGGCCCGGACCGATGCTGGGCGCGGCGTATACCTCGCTGCACTGATTTTTCCCCTCAGCGATACACCTAAGTCGATCCTCATGGTGAGGAGGCGCGCAAGCGCCGTTTCGAACCATGCAGGCCCGGATGGGGCCTCATCCTTCGAGACGCGCGTTCCGCGCTCCTCAGGATGAGGATCAACATTGCTCGGCTAAGCGGAGAGGGCGCGCCGGCGGAGCGATGCCGCCACAAACAAAAAAGGACCAACTCGCGTTGGCCCCAGTGTGAGATTTTCTGCGTTAGGCCCGGCCCCGACGATCCCGGGGGGCTGGGGGCTGAGGAATCCGAGACCGAAAGAGCCGAGCCAACGCAGTATCTTCTTTTCTCAAGCCAGCGGGGCGGCCGATTGACCGAAGTAGGGCGGTATTATGATTCCGCTAACGATCCTGTTACGGCCCGTGCCACGCCAGAATCGGTGGTTTCGCCGCGTCCGTTTGGCACCTTCGCGCAAAAGCAGCCCTTGCGGCGGGCTCCGCTTGGCGCAATCATGTCAGAGACATGACAGGAGGCGCTCCATGAGTCTGATTTCGGAGGATGCCGATCCAAGCGGAAGTCACGCAGCGGCGCGTGCCGCCGTTGCGAGTCCTGCGCCGAACCGGGTGACATTCAATCGTGTTGAGCTCAATCGAATCTTGAATCTCTATGGCCGCATGGTCGCCGATGGCGAGTGGCGCGACTATGCCATCGACTTCTTGAGGGATCGTGCGGTGTTTTCGGTCTTCCGCCGCTCGTCCGAGATTCCCCTTTACCGCATCGAGAAGGATCCGCGGCTTGCACGCAAGCAGGGCATGTACAGCGTGATCTCCGCCACCGGCCTGATCCTGCGCCGAGGCCAGGAGCTCGACCGCGTGCTGTTGGTGATCGATCGCAAGCTCGCGCTGGTGTAGCTCCGCCGTCATTCCGGGGCGATGCGCAAGCATCGAACCCGGAATCTCGAGCTGCAAATCGCCCGTCACTTCTGGATTCCGGGTTCGCGCTGTCGCGCGCCCCGGAATGACATCACTAATCCTTCGGCAGGGTGGTCGCGCCCTCGCCGAGCGCGAGCTGCATCATCACGGTGTCGAGCCAGCGACCAAATTTGAGCCCGACATTCGGGTGGGTGCCGATCATCTGAAATCCGCATTTGGCGTGCACGCCAATCGATCCGGCATTGGCGGAATCACCGATGACGGCGATCATCTGGCGATAACCGAGCGCCTGGCATTCGGAAAGCAGCCGCTGCATCAACGTCAGGCCGATGCCGCGTCGATGAATGGCGGGCTTGAGATAGATCGAGTTCTCGACCGTGAAGCGATAGGCCGGCCGCGGCCGGTACGGGCCGGCATAGGCATAGCCCGCGACATCGCCGTCGAGGTCGGCGACGATGTAGGGAAAGCCGCCCTCCCTCAGCGCGCGATAGCGCCGCGTCATCTCGGGCAAATCCGGCGGGATCAGCTCGAAGGTCGCAGTGCCGTGGAGCACGGCCTGCGCATAGATATCGGTAATGGCGGGGAGGTCGGCCTCGGTGGCGGACCTGATTTCGGGCGAGGACATGCATTCCACGATATCAGGCCGATCGCCTCGATCAATATTGTTCGTCGCGCCCGGCCATGACGACGTTGCAATACAAAAGCCCCGGCCGGATGGCCGGGGCTTGATGCCTTCTTAAGACGTTCGCCGGTCAGTCGCGCTGTCCGAGAAGCTGCAGGAGCAGCGTGAACAGGTTGATGAAGTTCAGGTAGAGAGAGAGGGCGCCGAGGATCGACGCGCGCTCCGCAACATCACCACCGGCCGAGGCGTAGCCGTAGATGTACTCGTTCTTCAGTCGCTGGGTATCCCAGGCGGTGAGGCCCGCAAACACCAGCACGCCGACGATCGAGATGATAAACTGGAGCGCGGACAGGTGCAGGAACAGATTCACCAGGCTTGCGATGATGACGCCGATCAAGCCCATGAACAGGAACGAGCCGAAACCGGTCAGGTCACGCCGCGTGGTGTAGCCGTAAAGGCTCAGGGCGCCGAAGGTTGCCGCGGTGATGAAGAACACCTGCACGATCGAGGTCTGGGTGTACAGCAGGAAGATCGAGGACAGCGACACGCCCATCAGGGCCGAGAACACCCAGAACAGGAGCTGGGCGGTCGAAGGCGCGAGGCGGTTGATGCCGGCCGAAAGCGCGAACACCATGGCGAGCGGCGCCAGGATGAACAGCCACTTCAGCGGGCTCACGAACATGGCATAGCCGAACGGCGTCAGGAACGCGTTGCCGATCTTGGCCGCGGCGCCGGACGGATCGCTCGTTACCGCCGCCATGTAGATGCCAAGCGCCGCTAGGCCTGTAATGGCGAGGCCAATGCTCATGTAGTTGTAGATGCGCAGCATGTAGGCGCGCAAACCGGCGTCGACGGTCGCGGCGTCAACACGTCCGGCAACCCGGCCGAAGGGGGAGGAATAATTATTGCGGTCTAGGTCCGACATGGTCGAATTCCCGTTGGTTGTCCGGCGGATGCGCCCCATTAGGCTTCGCCTAAGCCCTGCGACGCCGGTTCGTCGAAATCTATCTCAGATGGAACGGCTTGCGGACATTAATTTTGTGTCATCAAACCGCGCCATCCAGCACACGCTGTTATGTGGCCCTTGGCGGCCAAACTACCATAGCCTTGGGCCGGCACGACGCGCGGCTGAATGTCGCGAGGCGCTCATCCTCTCCGGGAGCCAAAAAGCCGCAAAGTTCCAGGCCGGAAGCCGGTTAACCCTGTCTTGCCGGTGCTTCAACTTGTCATAGATTGCGCAGCACCGAGGCAGGCTTCTGGTTCAGGGCAAGCAGCGTTCCGGCAAGCCCCAATCCCACCGTCACGATGAGGGCGGCAAGCACCACGGAGGCCGCGCTGCTCGCCTGCCAGACGAAGCTCAGCGTCATCAGCCGTGTGACGATCAAATAGGCGGCGACGGAACCCGCGATCACGCCGAAGACGGCGGTAGCCAGTCCGATCAGGAGATATTCGAGCGCGTAGGCCGCAAGCAGTCGCGCGCGCGTCGCGCCCAGCGTCTTCAGGATCACGGCGTCATAGACGCGGTGGCGATGGCCGGCCGCGAGCGCGCCGCCGAGCACCAGGATGGCGGAGATCAGGGTCACGGCGCTGGCGCCGCGGATCGCGAGCGCAAGATTGGTCACGACTGAGCCAATGGTTTCCATCACCTCACGTACCCGCACGCTCGTCACCATCGGAAAGGCGTCGGCCACCTGCTTGATGATGCGGGCATCGTCCTTGGCACTCGGCTGCGCTTCGGTCAGCGTCGCGATATGGCTGTGCGGCGCGCCCTTGAAGGCGTTGGGCGAGTACACCAGGACGAAATTGATACCCAGGCCTTGCCAGTCGATATTACGCATGTTGCCGATCTTCGCCGGGATGTCGCGGCCGAGCACGTTGACGACGATCTCGTCGCCGAGCTTCAGCTTCAATCCGTCGGCGATCTTCTTCTCGATCGAGACCAGCGGCGGGCCGTTGTAGTCGGCGCCCCACCATTCGCCTTCGACGATCTTCGAACCCTTTGGGATCTCGCTCGTGTAGGTCAGGCCGCGGTCCGAGTGCAGCACCCATTCCGCGTCCGGCGACGGGTTGAGCTCCTCGGCGTGCACGCCGCGCGCGGCGACGATACGCCCGCGCAGCATGGGCACATCCTCGACCGTCGATTGCGGCTCGATCTTGGTGAGGAAATTGTTGAAGTGGTCGGACTCGGAGGAGGGGATGTCGATAAAGAAGAACGACGGCGCACGTTCGGGCAGCGCCGCCAGGAACTGATGGCGCAGATTGCCGTCGATCTGGGTGATGGTGACGAGCACAGCGAGTCCGAGGCCAAGCGAAAGCACGACGGACGGCGTCAGCGCGCCGGGCCGGTGGATGTTGGCAATCGCAAGCCGCAGCATGGTGAAGCGCGATCGCGGCAGTGCCCGCGCGATCGCCATCACCACTTCGGCAATGCCGCGCAGCAGCGCGAACACCACCATCGCGGAGACGACGAAGATCGCCGCAACGCGCCGGTCATAGGCGAGCCCGATCACGACCGCGATGAGAAGCGCGATCACGATCGCCATCAGCGCGAGATAGCGCCAGCGCGGGCGATGCCATTCGGTACTGACGGTGTCGCGGAACAGCGCCGCCACCGGCACGTCATGGACACGGCCGAGCGGCCACAGGCCGAAAGCGAGCGTGGTCAGGAGGCCGTAGACCAGCGCCAGCGCCAGCTCATTCGGATGAATGGCCGGCACTACCGGCAGCGGCAACAGCTTGCCGAACAGGCCGACGATGACATAGGGCAGCGCGGCGCCGGCGATGAGTCCAATCACCGAGCCGAGCGCGGCCAGCACGACGACCTGTGTCGTGTAAATCGCGAACACGTCGCGGCCTGTGGCGCCAAGTGCCTTGAAGGCCGCGATCACGTCGAGGCGCCGGTCGATATGGGCTTTCACCGCATTCGCCACGCCGACGCCGCCGACAAGCAGCGCGGCGAGGCCGACCAGCGTCAGGAATTGCGTGAAACGGGTGATGTTGCGTTCAAGCTGCGGCGAGGCGTTGGCGCGGCTGCGGACCTCCCAGCCGGCCTCAGGCAGCGCGGTTCGTGCGTCCTCCATCAGCGCGTTGACGGCGCTGTCCGACACGTTGTCTGGCAGCTTGATGCGATAGTTCCAACGCACCAGGCTGCCCGGCTGGATCAGTGTGGTCGCATACAGTGCCGCATTGCTGATCAGGAAACGCGGGCCAAAGCCGATGCCGACGCCGAGCTTGTCGGGCTCCGCGTCGAGCGCGCTGCGGATCTGGAAGCGTGCGCCTCCAATTGTAACGATGTCGCCGATTTTCAGATCGAGCCGGGCGAGCAGCGTCGGGTCGGCAGCCGCGCCAAACACGCCGTCGCGTTCGTTCAGAATATCGCCGAGCGGCAAGGCCGGATCGAGCGCGAGCTCGCCGACCAGCGGATAGGCGTTGTCGACCGCCTTCATCTCCACCAGGGCGAGCCGCCCGTCCTTCGCGCGCGCCATCGCGCGCAGGGTCGCGATCGCGGAGACCTGTCCGCGCGAGTGCAGGAAGGCGAGCTCGTCCGGCTTCGCCTCGCGCTGGAACAGGATGAAGCAGACGTCGCCGCCGAGCAGGTTGCGGCCTTCGCGCGCCATGCCGTCGCCAAGGCTCGCCGCCACCGAACCGACGCCGGAAATCGCCATCACGCCGAGCGCGATGCAGGAGATGAAGACGTAGAAACCGCCCAAGCCGCCGCGCAGCTCGCGCAGCGCATAGCGCAGGCTGAGCGACATCCCGCGGCCGTTGCGTGTCGGTACGGGCGCCAACCGCTCCATGCTTTCCGAAGCGATGGTCATGAGGCCGCGATGCGCGCTGCGCTGGTGCCATCGACGCGGCCGGAGCGCAGCCGGACAACGCGATCGCAGCGCTGCGCCAGCGTGGTGTCGTGGGTGACCAGCACCAGCGTCGTGCTGCGCTCGGCATGTTTGGAGAAGATAAGATCGATGATCTGCTTGCCGGTCGCTTCATCGAGATTGCCGGTCGGCTCGTCGGCGACAAGGATCGCGGGATCCGGCGCCAATGCCCGCGCCAGCGCAACGCGCTGCTGTTCGCCGCCGGAAAGCTGCGTCGGATAGTGATGCAGCCGATCGCCGAGGCCGACGGAAGTCAATTCCTGCGCGGCGCGCGCGGACGCATCGCCATTGCCGGCGAGCTCGAGCGGCACGGCGACGTTCTCCAGCGCCGTCATGGTCGGGATCAGATGAAACGACTGAAACACGATGCCGACCTGGCGGCCCCGGAAGCGCGCCAGCGCGTCTTCGTCGAGGGCATTGAAACGCGTTCCGTTGACCACCACCTCTCCGCTATCAGGACGTTCAAGGCCCGCCATCACCATCAGCAGCGTGGATTTTCCAGAACCCGAAGGCCCGATCAGGCCGATCGCTTCGCCGGATCCGACGCGCATGCTGATGTCCTTCAGGATGTGAACGCGTGCGGCTCCGCTGCCGAGCGAGAGATTGACATTGGAGATGGAAATGGTGTCCGGCACAGTGCCGGCAAGCGAAGGGGATTCGATGAGGCTGTCCATGGCTCGGTCATATGGCACTTTCGGTGGCTCGGTCGAGAGGCGGCTTTGCCTGTTCGCGCACATCCTTGTGTTGTCGCTCAGCTTGACGGGTGCTGGATCGGCTATAGCGGCCGGCCCGGCCGGCACTGAGGCGAAGCCGATCAAGATGGTGGTGCTCGGCGATTCCCTGTCCGCGGGGCTTGGCCTCAAGGCCTCCGACGCGTTCCCGGCGAAGCTGCAAAAGGCCTTGCATGACAAGGGGATAAACGTCGACATGACCAATGCCGGGGTGTCCGGCGACACCGCCTCGGGCGGCCGCGAGCGGCTCGACTGGTCGGTGCCGGAAGGAACTCAGGCCGTCATCGTCGAGCTCGGCGGCAACGACGCGTTGCGCGGCATCGACCCTGCCGTCACACGCGCTGCCCTCTCAGGCATTTTAACGCGGCTGAAGGCGCGTAACATTGCCGTCATGTTGTGCGGAATGCTGTCGCCGCCAAATTACGGACAAGACTATGCGGAGCGCTTCAACAAGATCTATCCTGAGCTTGCGAAAGCTTTCGGCGTGCCGCTCTATCCGTTCTTCCTCGACGGCGTCGCAGCGAACGCCAAGCTCAACCAGGCCGACGGCATTCATCCGACGCCGCAGGGCGTCGACATCATCGTCAGCAAGATCATGCCCACGGTCGAGGCATTTCTCGGCCCGCTCGCAGGTCAGCATCCCTGAAAAACAGGCATCGAAAATTCCGTCTGTCGGGGATAACGTTGCCTGTCAGCCTTTTTCGCGAGGAGGTTTCCGATCCCTTAACGCCACATGCTTCGCAGAGTCACACAAGTCGGGTAGAAATTAGCCATCGGTGATTCGTCACCGGGATTTGTTTAGGGGTTTGCGCTATGATTCGCTGCGTCAAACCCAAGCATCGGGAGTGTTGAACGATGCCGCGTTTGTTTACTGGACTGGAAATCCCGGCCGATATCGGCCAGACGCTTTCCAACTTGCGGGGTGGCCTCCCCGGCGCCCGCTGGATCGATCCCGAAAATTATCACGTCACCTTGCGCTTCATCGGCGATATCGACGGGGTGTCCGCCAACGAGATCGCGTCGATGCTGTTTCGGGTCAATCGAAAGCCGTTCGAGGTGAAGCTGCAGGGGCTCACCAGCTTCGGCGGCAAGAAGCCGCGCGCGGTGGTCGCCGCGATCGCGCCGAGCAAGCCCTTGATCGAGCTGCAGGCGGAGCTCGAGCGTTTGATGCAGCGGATCGGGCTCGATCCTGAAGGGCGCAAATTCACGCCGCACGTGACGCTCGCCCGCCTCTACGATGCGTCGAGCCGGGATGTCGCCGATTACCTCTCGGTGCGCGGCTACTTCCCGAGCCGGGTGTTCACCGCCGAGCGCTTCGTGCTGTTTTCCTCACGCGCCTCCACCGGCGGCGGCCCTTACGTGGTCGAGGATTCCTACGCACTGAGTGCATGACGCCACTCGCTGCTTCTCGCCATGACCAGATGTGGATGGCCGGGCATAGGCGAGCGGAAGCGACGCCGTCCTTCGGACGGCTATGCCTGGCCATGACGACGGATTAATTTGGCATATCCCTCGCCCCAATTCGCGGCTTGCAATTCTCGCGTATCTCAGGCCGATAGAGCGGGCATGCTCACCACGCCCAACAACTCCTTCCGCAGCCAGTATCAGGCCCTGATTTCCTCCGGCGCGAACGAGCCCGATCCCGCCCAGGCGGAAGTCGCCGACGCCTTTGCCGCGCTGGAGGGCCGGCTTGCGACCTATAAGCCCACTCGCAAGCAGGGTTTGTTTGGCCGCCTGTTCGCTGACAAGGATGAAGCGCCGCCGCGCGGCCTCTACATCCATGGCGAGGTCGGCCGTGGCAAGACCATGCTGATGGACCTGTTCTTTGGGGCAAGCCCGGTCGCGCACAAGCGCCGCGCGCATTTCCACGAGTTCATGGCCGAGGTGCACGAGCGGATCTACAGCTACCGGCAGGAGATGGCGCGCGGCGAGCTCGGCAATGCCGATGTGATCGCGCTGACGGCAGCCGCGATCTTCGACGAGGCCTGGCTGCTCTGCTTCGACGAGTTTCACGTCACCGATATCGCGGATGCGATGATCCTCGGCCGGCTGTTCGCCAAGCTGTTCGAGCTCGGTACCGTGGTGGTCGCAACCTCCAACGTCGCACCCGATGATCTCTACAAGGGCGGGCTGAACCGCGCGCTGTTTCTGCCCTTCATCGCGCAGATCGCCGAGCATATGGACGTGATGCGGCTCGATGCTCGCACCGATTTCCGGCTGGAGAAGCTCACCGGCGTCAGGATGTGGCTGGTACCCGACGATGATGAGGCCACTGCCGCGCTCGGCAAGGCCTGGGCGAGGATGACGGGCAACGCGCCCTGCAAGCCGCGCGACATTTCGATCAAGGGCCGCATTTTGCGCGTGCCGTGCTCCTCGCGCGGCGTCGCGCGCTTCTCCTTTGCCGATCTCTGCGAGAAGCCGCTTGCGGCGTCCGACTACCTGCGGCTTGCGCACGACTATCACACGATCCTGCTCGATCATGTGCCCGTCATGGATTACCCGGAACGCAACGCCGCCAAGCGTTTCATCACGCTGATCGACACGCTCTATGACAATGCTGTGAAGCTGATGGCTTCCGCCGCGGCCGATCCGCTGTCGCTGTATCTGGCGACCGAGGGCAACGAAGCCAACGAGTTCAAGCGGACGTCGTCGCGCCTGATCGAGATGAGCTCGGAATCCTATCTGGCGCTGCCTCATGGGCACAACAAGGATTCCGCCGCCAGCGGCGCCTCCACGGGGCTGGTGGAAACGTGACGTCATTGCGAGCCAACGGGTCGCGCGAATGCGCGCCCGATGACAGGCTCCGCGAAGCAATCCAGACTAGCAAAAAAGGGCTGGATTGCTTCGTCGCTCCGCTCCTCGCAATGACGCTGGGGTCTGGGGCCCTGACCGAAATCAAGGCAGGTCATTGAAATGGGCATGGCCCGACTTGAACGGTCCGGCCTAAAGCGATAACCAGCCTGTCGGCTTTTCCCACCCTCTTCCCCGTTCGGGTTCAAAGGACAGATTTCCCATGGCGCGTGACAAGATTGCTTTGATTGGCTCCGGTCAGATCGGCGGAACGCTGGCTCATCTTATCGGGCTCAAGGAGCTCGGTGACGTCGTGATGTTCGACATCGCCGAGGGCGTGCCGCAGGGCAAATCGCTGGATATCGCCCAGTCCTCGCCGGTCGACGGCTTTGACGCGCAGCTCACCGGCGCCAACTCCTACGAAGCGCTCGACAATGCCGATGTCTGCATCGTCACGGCCGGCGTGCCGCGCAAGCCGGGCATGAGCCGCGACGATCTGCTCTCGATCAATCTGAAGGTGATGGAGCAGGTCGGTGCGGGCATCAAGAAATACGCGCCCAATTCCTTCGTCATCTGCATCACCAATCCGCTGGATGCCATGGTCTGGGCGCTGCAGAAGGCCTCAGGTATGCCTCACAAGAAGGTGGTCGGCATGGCGGGTGTGCTGGATTCCGCCCGCTTCCGCTATTTCCTCGCCGATGAGTTCAACGTCTCGGTCGAGGACGTCACCGCCTTCGTGCTCGGCGGCCATGGCGACACCATGGTGCCGCTGGTGCGCTACTCCACCGTCGCCGGCATCCCGCTGCCCGACCTCGTCAAGATGGGCTGGACCTCGCAGGCCCGCATCGACGAGATCGTCGACCGCACCCGCAATGGTGGCGCCGAGATCGTCAATCTCTTGAAAACCGGTTCGGCCTTCTATGCGCCGGCTGCGTCAGCGATCGCGATGGCCGAGAGCTATCTGAGGGACAAGAAGCGCGTGCTGCCCTGCGCCGCCTATCTCAACGGCGAATACAGCGTGAAGGACATGTATGTCGGCGTGCCGGTGGTGATCGGCGGCAAGGGCGTCGAGCGCATCGTCGAGATCGAGCTCGCCGGCAAGGACCGCGAAGCTTTCGATAAATCCGTTGGCGCCGTTCAGGGCCTGGTCGACGCCTGCAAGAAGATCGCGCCGGACCTGCTCGGTCGCTGATTTGGGGAACGGCCGGGGATCGGTGGGAGCCGGTTCCTGGCTTGAATGTTGGTTGGTATGTGGTATGCCAGAGCAAAATCGGCGTGAATTCATGGAATTCGGCGCCATCAGGGTTCGGGGAGCGTCCTAGATGAATATCCATGAATATCAGGCCAAAGCCGTGCTTTCCGAGTTCGGCGTGCCGATCTCCAAGGGCGTACCAGTCCTGAAAGTCGAAGAGGCCGAGGCGGCGGCCAAGAAGCTGCCGGGCCCGGTCTGGGTGGTGAAGAGCCAGATCCATGCCGGCGGCCGCGGCAAGGGCAAATTCAAGGAGGCGAGCGCAGGCGAGAAAGGTGGCGTCCGCATCGCCAAATCGCCGGCTGAGGCCGCCGAATACGCCAGGCAGATGCTGGGCGCGACGCTGGTCACGGTCCAGACCGGTCCGCACGGCAAGCAGGTCAACCGCCTCTACATCGAGGAAGGCTCCGACATCGACAAGGAGTTCTATCTCTCGCTGCTTGTCAACCGCGAAACCTCGGAAGTCTCCTTTGTGGTGTCGACCGAAGGCGGTGTCGACATTGAGGACGTTGCACACAAGACGCCCGAGAAGATCGTGAGCTTCTCGGTCGATCCCGCCACCGGCATCATGAGCCATCACGGCCGTGCCGTGGCAAAGGCGCTCAATCTTAACGGCGATCTCGCCAAGCAGGCCGAGAAGCTGACGATCCAGCTCTACAACGCATTCGTCGCCAAAGACATGGCGATGCTCGAGATCAATCCGCTGGTCGTGACCAGGCAGGGTCTGCTCCGCGTGCTCGATGCCAAGGTGGCGTTCGACGACAACGCGATGTTCCGCCATGCCGACGTTGTTGCGCTCCGCGACGAGACCGAGGAAGACGCCAAGGAGATCGAGGCCTCGAAATACGACCTCAACTATGTCGCGCTCGACGGCACTATCGGCTGCATGGTCAATGGCGCGGGCCTTGCCATGGCGACCATGGACATCATCAAGCTCTACGGCATGCAGCCGGCGAACTTCCTCGACGTCGGCGGCGGCGCCAGCGTGGAGAAGGTGGCCGCGGCCTTCAAGATCATCACCGCCGACCCCAACGTGAAGGGGATTCTCGTCAACATCTTCGGCGGCATCATGAAGTGCGACGTGATAGCCGAGGGCGTGGTCGCCGCGGTGAAGCAGGTCGGCTTGAAAGTGCCGCTGGTGGTGCGGCTCGAAGGCACCAACGTCGAGCAGGGCAAGAAGATCATCCGCGAGTCCGGGCTGAATGTGCTGCCCGCGGATAATCTCGACGACGCCGCGCAGAAGATCGTGAAGGCCGTCAAAGGGAGCTGACACCATGGCCGAGGACCATCTCGCCGCCCCGTCGCCGCTGCCGGAGCACAACAAGCTTGCGGTGTTCGCCGGTGAATGGAAGGGCGAGGAGACGGTCTATCCCTCGCGCTGGGTCGCTGGCGGTCAGGCAACCTCCCATGTCACAGCCCGCATGGGTCTCAACGGCTTCTATTTAATCCAGGACTCGCGCCAGATCCGTGACGGCAAGGAGAGCTTTGCCACCCATGCGCTCTTCACCTATGACCGCGAGGATCGGACCTACAAATTGTTCTGGCACGACTCGCTTGGCTATTACCCGCCGTCGCCCGCTTCCGGCGGCTGGGCCGGCAAGTCGCTGGTGCTGGTGCGCGGCTCGCTCCGTGGCAATGCGCGCCACGTCTACGAGATCGTCGACGACAACACCTACACCATGAAGATCCAGTTCTCGCCCGATGCGGAGGGCTGGTCCGATGTTCTCACCGGCACCTACCAGCGCGTCAGCTAGTCAAAGTCTCACCCAAGCGTCCCGAAAGCATTCGAAGACATGTCCATCCTGATCGACAAGAACACCAAGGTCATCTGCCAGGGTTTTACCGGCAAGAACGGTACCTTTCATTCCGAAGCTGCCCTCGCCTACGGCACGAGGATGGTCGGCGGCACGTCGCCCGGCAAAGGCGGATCGACGCATCTGGGGCTGCCGGTGTTCGACACCGTGAAGGAAGCCAGGGACAAGACCGGCGCTGATGCCTCGGTAATCTACGTCCCGCCGCCGGGCGCGGCGGACGCGATCTGCGAGGCGATCGATGCCGAAATCCCACTGATCGTCTGCATCACCGAGGGCATCCCGGTGCTCGACATGGTGCGCGTGAAGCGCTCGCTGTCGGGCTCGAAGTCGCGGCTGATCGGCCCGAACTGCCCAGGCGTCATGACTGCCGGCGAGTGCAAGATCGGCATCATGCCCGCCAACATCTTCAAGCCGGGCTCGGTCGGGATCGTATCGCGGTCCGGGACGTTGACCTACGAAGCGGTGTTCCAGACCACTCAGGAAGGCCTCGGCCAGACCACTGCGGTCGGCATCGGCGGCGACCCGGTCAAGGGCACTGAATTCATCGATGTGCTGGAAATGTTCCTGGCCGATGAGCACACCAAGTCGATCGTCACGATCGGTGAGATCGGCGGCACGGCGGAAGAAGACGCCGCGCAGTTTTTGAAGGACGAGGCCAAGCGCGGCCGAAAGAAGCCGATGGTCGGCTTCATCGCCGGCGTCACCGCGCCTCCCGGCCGCCGCATGGGCCATGCCGGCGCGATCATTTCTGGCGGCAAAGGCGACGCCGGATCCAAGGCGGAGGCGATGAAATCGGCGGGAATCACCGTCTCGCCGTCGCCGGCACGGCTCGGGTACACGCTTGCAGAAAAATTGAAGGCTTAGTTCAGTCCTTAGTTCTTTTAGGCGCGAACATTCGTCCTAAATAGGGTATGGGTTCTCCCACATGGCCAGTCCTGCCGGGAACTGGCCTTTGCGCCGTCTGTTACGCGCGAACCTAAAATCACCAGGACGCCATCATGTCTCGTCAGGACGCGAACGCCGCCTTTGCCCTCTCATCGTTTTTGCAGGGCACCAATGCCAGCTATATCGACGATATCTACGCCCGGTACGAGCAGGATCCGGCGTCAGTCGACGCCGAATGGCAGGAGTTCTTCAAGAGCCTGAAGGACACGCCGGCCGATGTCCGCAGGAATGCCGAAGGCCCCTCCTGGGCCCGTGACAACTGGCCGCTGGCGCCGCAGGACGATCTCACAAGCGCCCTCGACGGCAATTGGATCGAGGTCGAGAAGGCGATCGGTACCAAGATCGCGGCGAAAGCCAGGGACAAGGCCGCGGCCAAGGGCGCCGAAATCACCGCGGCCGAAGTGCACCAGGCCACCCGCGATTCCGTCCGCGCGCTGATGCTGATCCGCGCCTACCGCATGCGCGGCCATTTCCACGCCAATCTCGATCCACTCGGCATCGAGGCGCCGCGCAATCGCGAGGAGCTCGACCCGCGCTCCTACGGGTTTAGCGAAGCCGATTTCGACCGAAAAATCTTCCTCGATCACGTGCTTGGGCTCGAATACGGCACGCTGCGCGAGATCGTCACGATCTGCGAGCGCACCTACTGCCAGACGCTCGGCGTCGAGTTCATGCACATCAGTAATGCCGCACAGAAGGCGTGGATTCAGGAGCGCATCGAGGGTCCGGACAAGGAGATCAGTTTTACCCGCGAGGGGCGCCGCGCCATCCTCAACAAGCTGATCGAAGCTGAGGGTTTCGAGAAGTTCTGCGACCTGAAGTTCACCGGCACCAAGCGCTTCGGCCTCGACGGGGCAGAGTCGCTGATCCCCGCGCTCGAGCAGATCATCAAGCGCGGCGGCAATCTCGGTGTGAAAGAGATCGTGGTTGGCATGCCGCATCGCGGCCGTCTCAACGTGCTGACCCAGGTGATGGGCAAGCCGCACCGCGCGCTGTTTCACGAATTCAAGGGCGGCTCGGCCAATCCCGACGCGGTCGAGGGCTCGGGCGACGTCAAATATCACCTCGGCGCGTCGTCGGATCGCGAGTTCGATGGTAACCGCATCCATCTGTCGCTGACCGCGAACCCGTCGCATCTTGAAATCGTCGATCCCGTGGTGATGGGCAAGGTGCGCGCCAAGCAGGACCAGCATGGCGATCCGCCGGACCAGCGCATCTCGGTGATGCCGCTTCTGATGCACGGCGACGCTGCGTTCGCCGGTCAGGGCGTGGTCGCGGAATGCTTCAGCCTCTCGGATCTGAAGGGCTACCGCACCGGCGGCTCCGTGCATTTCATCGTCAACAACCAGATCGGCTTCACCACCTATCCGCGTTATTCGCGTTCTTCGCCCTATCCGTCCGACGTGGCGAAGATGATCGACGCGCCGATCTTCCATGTGAACGGCGACGATCCGGAAGCCGTGGTGTTTGCTGCCAAGGTCGCAACCGAGTTCCGGCAGAAATTCCACAAGCCGGTCGTGATCGACATGTTCTGCTATCGCCGGCACGGCCACAACGAGGGCGACGAGCCGGCCTTCACCCAGCCGGTGATGTACAAGAAGATCGCTGCGCATCCGACCACGCTGGAAGTCTATGCCAAGCGCCTGGTTTCCGACGGCGTCATCACCGAAGGCGAGGTCGAGAAGGCCAAGGCCGATTGGCGCGTGCGTCTCGACGCCGAGTTCGAGGCCGGCGCCGGCTACAAGCCGAACAAGGCCGACTGGCTCGACGGCAAATGGGCCGGTTTCAAGATTGCAGGCGAGGAAGAAGATGCCCGTCGCGGCGTCACCGGCGTCGATGCTTCAGTGTTGAAGGATATCGGCCGAAAGATAACCAAGATGCCGGACGGTTTCCGCGTCCATCGCACCATCGCCCGCTTCCTCGACAACCGCGCCAAGGCGATCGACAACGGCGTCGGCATCGACTGGGCGACCGGCGAGGCGCTAGCCTTCTGCACGCTGCTGGAGGAAGGCCATCATGTGCGGCTGTCCGGCCAGGATTCCGAGCGCGGCACCTTCTCGCAGCGCCATTCAGTCCTGATCGACCAGGAGGACGAGAGCCGCTACACGCCATTCAATCATCTCGGAGTCGATCAGGGCCATTACGAGGTCATCAACTCGCTGCTCTCGGAAGAGGCTGTGCTCGGCTTCGAATATGGCTATTCGCTCGCCGAGCCGAATGCGCTCGCGATGTGGGAAGCGCAGTTCGGTGACTTCGCCAACGGCGCGCAGGTGCTGTTCGACCAGTTCATCTCCTCGGGCGAGCGCAAATGGCTGCGCATGTCTGGCCTCGTCTGCCTGCTGCCGCATGGCTATGAGGGGCAGGGACCGGAGCATTCCTCCGCGCGTCTGGAGCGGTACCTGCAGATGTGCGCCGAAGACAACATGCAGGTCTGCTATCCCACGACGCCGGCGAATTACTTCCACGTGCTGCGGCGCCAGCTTCATCGCGAGATCAGGAAGCCGCTGATCCTGATGACGCCGAAGTCGCTTCTGCGCCACAAGCGCGCGGTGTCGCGGCTCGACGAATTGGGCAAGGGCACGACTTTCCACCGCATCCTTTATGATGACGCGCAAATGCTGCCGGATGAGAAGATCAAGCTCGTGCCGGACGACAAGATCCGCCGCGTCGTGTTGTGCTCGGGCAAGGTCTATTATGATCTCTACGACGAGCGTGAGAAGCGCGGCCTCGACGACATCTATCTGATGCGTGTCGAGCAGCTTTATCCGGTGCCGCTGAAGGCGCTGGTGATGGAGCTCGGCCGCTTCAAAGGCGCCGAGATCGTCTGGTGCCAGGAGGAGCCGCGCAACATGGGCGCCTGGCACTTCATCGAGCCCTATCTCGAATGGGTGCTGAACCAGATCAACGCGCCGAACAAGCGTCCGCGTTACGCCGGTCGCGCTGCGGCGGCGGCGACCGCGACCGGTTTGATGTCGAAGCACGTGGCACAGCTCAAGGCCCTGCTCGACGAGGCGTTAAACTGAAAGACTTCAACTCGTCACGCCCCGCGAAAGCGGGGCATCCAGTACCCGGCACTGTTCGATAGCATCACAACCGTTCCGGCGTACTGGATCGCCCGCTTTTGGGGGCGATGACGGAACGAAATTTATGAGCGCATAGGCGTCTCTAGAGGAAACAGATCATGACTGAAATTCGCGTTCCGACGCTGGGCGAATCGGTGACCGAGGCCACCATCGGCCGCTGGTTCAAGAAGGCCGGCGAGGCCGTTGCGGTCGACGAGCCGCTGGTCGAGCTCGAGACCGACAAGGTCACGATCGAGGTGCCGGCGCCGTCCGCCGGTGTGCTCGGCGAGATCGCGGCCAAGGATGGCGACACGGTTGCCGTTGGCGCGCTGCTCGGCATGATCAATGACGGCGCGGCCGCTGCCGCCGCAAAGCCCGCTGCCGCGGCCCCTGCTGCCAGGCCGGCTGCGCCGCCTCCGCCGCCCCAACCGGCTGCCGCCGCATCAGCGCCTGCTGCACCGAAGGCGCCGCCGTCGGATGCTCCGCTGGCGCCGTCGGTCCGCAGGCTGTCGGCCGAGAGCGGCGTCGATGCCTCGACCGTGCCGGGCTCCGGCAAGGATGGCCGCGTCACCAAGGGCGACATGCTGGCCGCGATCGAGAAGGCGGCCGCTGCGCCAACCCCGGTCAGCCAGCCTGCCGCGTCGGTGCAGGTCCGCGCACCCTCGCCGGCGGATGACGCCGCGCGCGAGGAGCGCGTGAAGATGACGCGGCTGCGCCAGACCATCGCGCGCCGCCTGAAGGACGTGCAGAACACCGCTGCGATGCTGACGACCTTCAACGAGGTCGACATGACCAACGTCATGGCCATGCGTGGGCACTACAAGGACGTGTTCGAGAAGAAGCACGGGTCGAAGCTCGGCTTCATGGGCTTCTTCACCAAGGCCTGCGTGCAGGCGCTGAAGGACATTCCGGCCGTCAACGCCGAGATCGACGGCACCGACCTGATCTACAAGAACTATTACCACGTCGGCATTGCGGTCGGCACCGACAAGGGCCTCGTCGTGCCGGTCGTGCGCGATTGCGACCACAAGTCGATCGCCGACATCGAGAAATCGATCGCCGATTTCGGCCGCCGCGCCCGCGACGGCCAGCTCAAGATCGACGAGATGCAGGGCGGCACCTTCACCATCACCAATGGCGGCATCTATGGCTCCTTGATGTCGACGCCGATCCTCAATGCGCCACAGGCGGGCATCCTCGGCATGCACAAGATCCAGGAGCGGCCGATGGCGATCGGCGGCAAGGTCGAGATCCGGCCGATGATGTACATCGCGCTGACCTATGACCATCGCATCATCGACGGCAAGGAAGCGGTTTCCTTCCTGGTGCGCGTCAAGGAATCGATCGAAGACCCGC
>NZ_DATGFH010000016.1:0-2150 GCF_035309285.1 Bradyrhizobium sp.
ATGCCCGGCACATTCGGCTGCTCGCGCTTGAGCCGGTCGAGATAGACGAGCCCGCCGCGCACCTTGAAGGCGCCGACCGGCGTGTGGTTCTCATGCTTGACGACGACCTCGGTCCCGAGCCGCTCCGCGAGCAGCGGCCAGGCATGCGCCGGCGTCGGCGGCATCGCCGCATGCACAACCTGCAGCGCCTGATCGAGCTCCTTGAGGTCGAACATCACCCCACTCCTCAGACCAGGGCCTTGCCGCCGGCGAAGGCGGTCGCGGTGGCCTCGTCGTTTGCCTCCTCCGGCAACAGCATCTCGTTATGCGCCTTGCCGGACGGGATCATCGGGAAGCAGTTCTCCAACGCCGCCACGCGGCAGTCGAACAGCACCGGCCGCTTGACCGAGATCATCTCCTTGATCGCGCCGTCGAGATCACCGGGCTTGATCGCCTGGATGCCCACACAGCCATAGGCGTCCGCGAGCTTGACGAAATCCGGCAGGGCTTCCGTATAGGAATGCGACAGGCGGTTGCCGTGCAGGAGCTGCTGCCACTGCCGCACCATGCCCATGTACTGGTTGTTCAAAATGAAGATCTTGATCGGCAGCTCGTGCTGAACCGCGGTCGACATCTCCTGGATCGTCATCTGCACCGAGGCGTCACCCGCGATATCGATGACGAGGCTATTGCGATGGGCGACCTGCACGCCGATCGCCGCCGGCAACCCATAGCCCATGGTGCCGAGCCCGCCCGAGGTCATCCAGCGGTGCGGCTCCTCGAAGCCGTAGAACTGCGCGGCCCACATCTGGTGCTGGCCGACTTCGGTCGTGATGTAGGTGTCCTTGCCGCGCGTTAACTCGAACAGCTTCTGGATCGCATATTGCGGCAGGATGATATCGTTGTGCTTCCTGTAGGACAGTGAGTTGCGCGCGCGCCATTGCGCAATCTGCTGCCACCACGCCTTGATGTCGGGCTTCTTGGCTTCCGCCTTGAACACCGTGAGCAGGTCGCCAAGGATGTTGCCGGCATCGCCGATGATCGGCACGTCGACGCGGATGTTCTTGTTGATCGAGGACGGATCGATGTCGATGTGGATCTTCTTCGAGCCCGGCGAGAAGGCATCCGTCCGCCCGGTGATGCGGTCATCGAAGCGCGCACCGACGCACAGCATGACGTCGCAATCATGCATGGTCATGTTGGCTTCGTAGGTGCCGTGCATGCCGAGCATGCCGAGCCAGTTCTTGCCCGAGGCGGGATAGGCCCCTAGCCCCATCAGGGTCGAGGTGATCGGAAAGCCGGTCACCTCGACCAGCTCGCGCAAGAGTTTTGAGGCCTCGCGGCCCGAGTTGATCACGCCGCCGCCGGAATAGATCACCGGCCGTTTGGCGGACGCGAGCAGCGCCACGGCTTTGCGGATCTGCGTGGCATCGCCCTTCACCCGCGGCGCGTAGGAGACGTGCACGTCGGACTTGCGCGGCGGATGATAGGTGCCGGTCGCAAACTGCACGTCCTTGGGCACATCGACCACGACCGGACCGGGCCGGCCGCTCGTTGCGACATAGAATGCCTCATGCAGCACTTTCGCGAGATCGTTGACGTCGCGCACCAGCCAGTTGTGCTTGGTGCAGGGCCGCGTGATGCCGACGGTGTCGCATTCCTGGAACGCGTCATTGCCGATCAGATGCGTCGGCACCTGGCCGGTGATGCAGACCAGCGGAATGGAATCCATCAGCGCGTCCGTCAGCGGCGTCACCATGTTGGTGGCGCCGGGACCCGAGGTCACCAGCACCACGCCCGGCTTGCCGGTCGAGCGCGCGTAGCCCTCCGCCGCATGGCCCGCGCCCTGCTCGTGCCGAACCAGGACGTGCTCGACCTCGCTCTGCTGGAAAATCTCGTCGTAGATCGGAAGCACCGCGCCGCCGGGATAACCAAACAGGTGCTTGACGCCGTGATCGACGAGCGCGCGGACGATCATCGCGGCGCCGGTCATCTGGTTCGGATCGTGGCTCTTCTCACTCATGGTCTTTCGTCCTGGTCGTGCCGCTGCCAGCGGCTTGTTTTTGCTTCGGGAAATAAAAAAGGGCCTCAAGAGGCCCATGCGCACCGTCCGTATCTGGATGGCAGTCAGCCACCCCCGGCGGTGCGCCTGGGTACGACGGCAATGAGGA
>NZ_DATGFH010000017.1:0-31352 GCF_035309285.1 Bradyrhizobium sp.
ACCGCGAGCACTTGCATGACAACATGAAAAAGGGCGCTGCGCTCGTTTTCGCCCACGGCCTCAATGTGCATTTCAACCTGCTCGATCCGCGGCCCGACCTCGACGTGCTGATGATCGCCCCCAAGGGCCCCGGTCATACCGTGCGTTCGGAATATCAGCGCGGCGGCGGGGTGCCATGCCTGATCGCGATCGCCAAGGACGTCTCGGGCAACGCCCATGATCTGGGCTTAAGCTACGCCTCGGCGATCGGCGGCGGCCGCGCCGGCATCATCGAAACTTCGTTCAAGGAAGAGTGCGAGACCGACTTGTTCGGCGAGCAGGTGGTGCTGTGTGGTGGCCTGGTCGAACTGATCAAGGGCGGTTACGAGACACTGGTGGAGGCAGGTTACGCGCCCGAGATGGCCTATTTCGAATGCCTGCACGAGGTGAAGCTGATCGTCGACCTGATCTATGAAGGCGGCATCGCCAACATGAACTATTCGATCTCCAACACCGCCGAATACGGCGAATACGTCACCGGCCCGCGCATCATCACCGACGAGACCAAAAAGGAGATGCGCAAGGTGCTGGCCGACATCCAGTCCGGCCGTTTCGCCCGCGACTGGATGTTGGAGAACAAGGTCAACCAGACCTCGTTCAAGGCGACCCGTGCCAAGCTCGCCGCGCACCCGATCGAGCAGGTCGGCGAAAAGCTCCGCGACATGATGCCGTGGATCAAGAAGGGCGCGCTGGTGGACAAGAGCAAGAACTGACCACGGGGCTCCTTCCACCTCTCCCCAGCGGGGAGAGGAGAAACAAAGTCCGCGGTACTTGCTTCAGATTCGCTTCGCAGCTGCGGCACAAATTCTTAAGGCTTGGCCGCTATACAAAAGCGAGATCGCAACCAACGCGGTCTCGCTTTTTCTTGGTTCGACACAAGCATTGCTCGTTCAATCATATTCTTCACCACTTCCGGCTTTGCAACCGGAACGAAGAAATGAGAGCTCAACCACTTTCTTGATCTGAAGCGCTTCGCCTGAAATCTCAGACGGGAAAAGCCACGGCATTTCAGATTCTAAACCGCGACACTTCATCTGCGATCTCGGAGTGTGCGGACCGCACGCGAAGCTCGTGCGGCACTTCATCCCAACAAGGATTGAGATTTAAAGTGCGCTCTTGCGAGCCTGCTGCGTGTCGTTGCGCCTCATGCGTGATGCGCCGGTCGTGCCAGCGCAAAGATCTCGATCGGCGCCGCGCGCCCGCGCAACCGCGTCGGCCCGAGGGGATCGACCACGAGATCGTTGCCCTTGGGCAACAGGCGGAAGAGCTCGCCCGAGACAAGCAGGGGCCGGCCGGCTTCCTTGCAATGCGCCTGCAACCGCGCGGCCACATTCACCGTGTCGCCGAAATAGGCGATCTGCCGGCGCGAATCCCCGCATTCGCTGATCACCACCGGGCCGGCGTGAATTCCGGCCCGAAACTCCGGCACCAGGCCGAACTCTTTGCTGTATTGCCCGGCAAGCGCGGCGATGCGGTCCTGGATCGCAAAGAAGCAGTCGACATAAGCGCGCTGCGGCTTGGCTGTGACCGGCCAGGTCACGATGACCTCGTCGCCGACATAGGCATGCACCTCGCCGCCATGGGCGACAATGGCTTGATCGATGTCGTAGAAGAAGCGGGTGAGGAGATCCTGGACCCGCAACTCCCCCATCCGCTCGGCGAGCGTGGTCGAGCCCGCGAGATCAAGGAACAACAGCACGCGCTCTTCGCGGATCGGCCTGCGGTAGCGTCCCAGGAAGACGTCGAACAGAAGGCGGATGCCGATCAGCCGTGTCAGCTCGTAGGCGATCCCGATGATAATGGAAAGGACGAAGGAGACCGCGATGATCTTGGGCAAACCGTCAATGAGCCAGTACAGCTCGACCTCGCCGCCGAGGCCGCGGCCGTAGCCGTAGAGGATGACCTCCAGGGTGATGGCAACCGCCGCGATGACGACGGCCATGGCCACCGAACGAATGATCAGTTCGACCGCAAGCGGCCATCGCCTCACCCACGCGCTGCGTCGGGAGGTGAAATAGAGCTGAACGGCCCAGGCCGAGAGCGCCAGGGCTGCGCCGTGGATGCAGCTACGGAGATAGTAGCCGAGCGTTTGTTCGTCCGCCGCATCGACAAAGTGACGATACAGAACGCCGAATACGAAGCCGAGCAGGGTCAGGACGATGACAGGCGTCAGGTATCGCCGCATGTTTCCTCCCGTCCTATGCAATAGCCGCCCAGCGGGAGGCTTTCCAGCGCCCCGCTCGCAGTGGACTGGCGCGTTGCGCTTTGACCTGTTTTCCCTACATGTTGCCGCAACGCCTTCTCTGAACAGGTTCGACCATGAAATCAGTTGTCATCACAGGCGCTTCCACCGGCATCGGCTGGGCTACGGCCAAATTCTTGCTGGACAAGGGTTTTCGCGTGTTCGGCAGCGTCCGCAAGCAGGCGGATGCCGAGCGCCTCAGGGGCGAGTTCGGCGCCAATTTCACCCCGCTCCTGTTCGACATCACCGACGAGGCCGCAGTGCTGGCCGCCTCCCGCGAGGTGCGCGCTGCGCTCAATGGCGAGACGCTGACCGGTCTTGTCAACAATGCCGGCATCGCCGTGCCCGGGCCGGTGCTGGAGCTTGCGGCCGACGAATTCCGCCGGCAGATGGACGTCAATGTGATCGGGCCGATCATCGCGACCCAGGCGTTCGGGCCGCTGCTCGGTTCTGATCGGCAGCTCAAGGGACCGAAGGGGCGGATCGTGATGATCTCCTCCGTCGCGGGCAAGAACGGCAATCCGCTGACGCCGGCCTATTCCGCCTCCAAGCACGCGATCGAGGGCCTGTCGGAAAGCCTGCGCCGCGAGATGATGCTGTTCGGCATCGATGTCGTCATCGTCGCGCCCGGACCGGTGAAGACGCCGATCTGGAGCAAGGGCCAGGGCTCCTTTGACATCGACAAATACAGGAACTCGCCGTACTTGCCGGCGCTGCAGAAGGTGACGGCCTACATGCAGCATCTCGATTCCATCGGCCTGCCGCCCGAGACGATCGCCGGGGTGGTCCACGACGCGCTGACCGTGCCGAAGCCCAAGGTGCGCTACCAGATTGCGCCGGATCCGATGCGGCATCTGATGACGTCGGTGCTGCCCAAGCGCATGGTGGACAAGATCATTGCCAGGCGCGTCGGCCTGATGCCGCAGGCGTGACGCGCATGATGAAGCGCCTCGTCGTCGCCGCAGCGCTTCTCGCGCCCGCGGCGCATGGGGGCGAGGCCGGCGATCCCGGCGAGAATTGTGATGGCTCGACGCCGGAGATGGTCGACTGCCTCGCGGCGAAGACCGCGCGATGGGACAAGCGCATGACCATTGCCTATCAGCAGGCGATGAAGGATGCCTCTCCTCAGCAACATGATCAGTTGCGCGCCGAGCAGCGGCTCTGGATCCAGTATCGCGACGCCAATTGCCTCTACTACAGCATGGGCGAGGGGACGATCGCCCGCGTCGACGCCGGCGAATGCATGCGCAGCATGACGGAAGCCCGCGCCCGCGAATTGGAAAAGCTGGGCCAGCAGTAACGTCTCCAGCCCGCGCGGCGCCGGCCACGCCGCCGCCGCATTGCCGCATCATGAGGGCTTCGATGTCGACCGTCGGCAAGAGCCGGTCAGAGCTGACCGAGATCGCCAACGCGGCGCTGCGCGATCAGCCCGGCTGCGAAACCGCGCGCGTGGTCGCGCTCGCGCCGCTGCCGCATGTGCAAGGCGGCCGCAACTGGGAAATCCCGCAGGTGGTGCTCGGCGACAGCCTGATCAGCGACGTCGACCGCGCCGTCATCACCGTGCATCGCCAGTTGGGGCGGAAGTTTCATCTGGTCGACGAGTAGGGTCTCGCTCAAAGGCCCCGTCCACGGTGTAGATGCCGCTTCGCGGGCAGAGGCGATCCTCGTTCGAGATCTTGATGAACTTCGCGTGGCTCTGATCGATCTTCCAGCCATAAGAGCCGGCAAGGGGTCGGTGGCCTTCGTACCGTCCAGTATGGCGAAGATGATATCGGGCGAATCCTTGTCCTTGACCCGGCAGGTGCCCGAGAACGCGGGCGATCGCTTCGAATGCGGCGGAAACGGCAGCACGTCGCCGACGCGCCCCCTCCGGTCGACCAGCGCGATGAATTCCACACCGCATACGCGCCAGTTGATCGAAGACAGGTTGTCGGAAATCTCGTCAGCGCCGAGATGCTTCAGGCCTAGCGCACTATATTTCTTCTCGGTGACGACGATCCGCTCGTTTGAAGAACGCTGGCCGATCATGGCTTTGGGAATGTCGGAGCCGCACTTTACCTTTTGAAATTCATCTGCGGCCGAGATTTGTCCCGAAGCGAGATAGACGGCAGCCAGCACCAAGGCAAATATCTTCACGTTGCTCCTCGATGTGCGATCGGATGGAAGTTGCCACGCGCTCAACTACATAAGACGCACCGAGGATTTTAGTCTAGCTTGCCGCGACCGTTCGCGGTGTCGCGCGTGACGATCGACGGCCATTTTCCGCGCTCGGTGACACACCGCAGGGTGGGTTAACGGAGCGTAACCCACCCAGCGATCCCTCGTCCGCAGCGCAGTAAGGTGAAAAAGCAACCTTAAGCGAAGGTCGCATCCGCGGTTGCGTTGCCCGTCCATGACGTTTTCACTACAGTTTTGTGACGTGTCGCTGACACCGGCGGCGGCATAGGCCTCCTGGCAGCCGCCAGGCGAGGGGGTAGGGCAGGGCCGGCCAGTGTTCAGGCGTCCTTAAGGATGACGTCCACGCCAAATCCCGGTCCTCCCACCGCAGTTGCCGTCTCGCGGCTCGGCGGATTTTCGGCGCGCTCGCAGTCGCCGCGCCCCAGCTCGCCGCACTCGCCCTGATGATCCAGACCGAGACCGACTTCGGCTCGCGACTCTGCTTCGTACTGTCCTGGGGCATCCTGAATTTCGTCTGGCTTGCGCTGCTGCGGCGGCCCGCGCTCTCGGGCGCGCTGACGCTGACCATGGTCGTGGTGCTGGTGCTGCTGTCGCGCTTCAAGCACGACGTGGCGCAGATGACCGCGAACTTCGTCGACCTCATGGTGATCGACCGCGACACCGTGAGCTTCCTGTTCACGATCTTCCCCGAGCTGCGCTGGCCGTTGATCGGAGGTCTCCTGGTCACTGTACCGCTGATGTACGCGCTGTGGTGGCTTGATCCCTTCCGCGTCCGCCGCCTGCCGGCGCTCGCCTGCGCGCTGTTCTGTCTGGCCGCCCTCACGGGCTACGCGCTGGCGTATCCGGATGAGGACTGGCGCAGCTATTATGACGACGGCTATCTCTCCAAATTCGCGCGCTCCGGCGTCACCGCCGTGTACGATCTTCTGCAGTACGGCTTCCTCGAAGCCGACGCGACGGCGAATACGCGGCTCAATTTTCCGCTGGTCGATTCCTGCCACCCGGCGGGTCGTCGTCCCAACATCATCCTGATCCATGATGAATCGAGCTTCGATATCCGCGCGGCCAGTAGCGTGAAGGTTCCGTCCGGCTATGGCAGCCATTTCCTGTCCTGGGACGGCAAGGAGCGGAAATTCATCGCCGAAAGCAACGGCGGTCCGAGCTGGTACACCGAGTACAACGTGCTCGTCGGTCTCTCTTCGCGCTCGTTCGGCCGCTTCTCCTATTTCGTGACGCGGCTGGCGTCGGGCCATGTCGACCGCGGGCTGCCGCTCGTGCTCCGCCGCTGCGGCTACGAGACGCTCTCGCTCTATCCCGCTTTCGGAGCATTCATGAGCGCGCGCGGCTTCCAGACCACGACCGGCATCGAGCACTTCTATGACGCGCGTGATCTCGGCGCCAAGGACATCGAGCCCGACAGCTTCTTCTACGATTCTGCGCTGCGCTTGATGAGCGAAGAGGCGCCGGGAAAGCCATTGTTCGCTTTCGTCTACCTCGCGGCCAATCACTTCCCCTGGACGACGACATTTCATCCCGAGCTGACGCCGACCTGGCGCGCGCCCGGCAACGGCGCGGTGGTCGATGAATATCTGCGGCGGCAGGCGATGAGCGCCTCCGACTACACCGGCTTTATCGCAGGCCTCAAGAAGAAATTCGCCGGCGAGCCGTTTCTGATCGTGCGCTACGGCGATCACCAGCCGGAGTTCTCGCCGCATCTGCTCGATCCGGCGCTGGACGAGGCCGGCATCGGCAAGAAGCTCGAGAGCTACGACCCGCGCTATTTCGCAACGTACTATGCCATCGATGCGATCAATTTCGAGCCGGTCAAGTCGCCGGCCGTGATGGACACGATCGACGCCGCGTACTTGCCGCTGGTGATCCAGGAAGCGGCCGGCATCCCGCTTGACCCGTCCTTTGCCGAGCAGAAAAGGATCATGCTCCGCTGTGGCGGCGTCTTCTACGCCTGCCACAGCGGAGCGGAAGCGCGCCGGTTCAACCGGCTTTTGCTCGCCGCCGGCGTCATTCACGGGCTCTAACGGCGCCGTCTCCGGACGATGCTTCGCATCGCCGGGAGAACCATGAGGCCCCAATCGGCCTGCATCCTTCGAGGCGCTTGCTGCGCAAGCTCTGCTGCGGCCGGCCAAGAAGCGGCCGATGAACCGGTTCCGGACGGCAAAACCGTGCCTTGAGCGGGGTTGTGCAAACCTGCTAAAACGCCGCCTACCATTTTCTTTTCCGGGTTTCTCGCCATGGTGATGCGTCTGTTTGCGCCGCAGTTTCTGGTCCTGTGGGCTTTCATCGCTTCCGCGCTCGCGGTGCATTTCCGCGGCAAGGTGCGGCTTGGATTCTGGCGGCAGGTCTCCGATCACTCCACCATCATGGCGCCCTACAACGTGCTGATGTACATGTTCTCGGCGGTACCGAACCGTCCGATCCTGCAGGTTGGCATGGTTCCCGAATTGGCGGTGCTGCGCGACAATTGGCAAGTGATCCGCGAGGAGGCGCAGCATCTTTTCGCGCAAGGGGCGATCAAGGCCGCCGACAAGTACAACGACTGGGGCTTCAATTCCTTTTTCCGCACCGGCTGGAAGCGTTTCTACCTGAAATGGTACGGCGCGCCGCTGCCGTCGGCACTCGCCAATTGCCCGAAGACCGTCGAGCTCCTGAATTCGATTCCGAACGTCAAGGGCGCGATGTTTGCGAACCTGCCGCCGGGCGGCAGGCTGGTGCAGCACCGCGATCCCTATGCCGGATCGCTGCGCTACCACCTCGGCCTGGTGACGCCGACATCGCCGGGCGAATGCCGCATCTTCATCGACGGCAACGCCTACTCCTGGCGCGACGGCGAGGATCTGTTGTTCGACGAGACCTATCTGCACTATGCCGAGAACACCACCGGCGACGACCGCATCATCCTGTTCTGCGACGTCGAGCGGCCGCTGAAGACCGGTGCGATGACCGCGGTCAACCGCTGGGTCTCCAGGAACATCATCAACGAGAGCGCGACCCAGAACGAGGAGGGCGAGCGCGTCGGCTGGATCAGCCGCATCTTCGGCTACGTCTATCACGTCCGCCTCCTCGGCAAGCGCATGAAGGCGTGGAACAAGCGTGTGTATTATCTCGTGAAGTATCTGTTGATCGGTGGCATCGTCGCCGCTTTCCTGGCGACCGCGTTCGCGTGAGATTTTTGGCGCGAACGCAGGGTTGGCAAGGCGTTAGCGCATCCGCCGTTTCTGTCTCAGCATTTGCTGGTGGGCATGGCGCAGATGCGCTTTTGCCCGTCCTACGAAGCAGAGAACGGCCGTGACCAGAACCGACCTGGCCGAAATCTACCGAAGCTACATCTCCTGCCTCAATCGGCAGGATTGGCCGCAGCTTGCACGCTTCGTCGATGACGATGTGCTCCACAACGGCCGGCCACTCGGCTTGTCAGGTTATCGCAAGATGCTGGAGCAGGACTTCGACGACATTCCGGATCTTCGTTTCAATGTCGAGCTCTTGATTTGCGACGGGACCCATGTGGCGAGCAGACTCGCCTTTGACTGCTCGCCAAGGGGGCGTTTTCTCGGCCTCGAAGTGAAGGGCAGGCGCGTCTCCTTCACCGAGAACGTCTTCTATGAATTTCGAGAAGAAAAGATTGTGCAGGTATGGTCGGTCATAGATAAGTCCGCCATCGAGGTTCAGCTGGCCTTGTGACGGTTGGACAAAACCACGGAGGATCAGATGGCAGTAAGCGTCAAGCAGATGCTCGAAGCAGCCAATGCGGCCGTGCCGAAGATCACGCCGGCACAGGCGCGCGAGTTGATCGGCAAGGGCAACGCGCTGGTCGTGGACGTGCGCGATGCGCCGGAGGTCGAGAAGAGCGGCAAGATCGCCGGCGCCGTGCATGTGTCTCGCGGCATGCTGGAATTCCGCGCCGATCCTGAATCGCCGTACCACGACAAGAACTTTTCGAAAGACAAGGAAGTCATTCTGTATTGCGCTTCCGGTGGAAGGTCTGCACTTGCCGCCAAGGTGCTGAAGGACATGGGCTATCAGCACGTCTACAATGTCGGCGCGTTCAAGGATTGGGCCGAGAGTGGCGGTGCCATCGATCGTCCGATCGAGCCGGGGATGTGAGGGCAAGGAGCGTAGGGGTGGGCTAGCGACTTGTCCGCCGAAGCTGGAAGAACGACGGCGGAAGCGTAACCCGCTGTTTTCGGTGCGACAAAAGAGGTGGGTTACGTAGAGCCTGTCATCGGGCGCGCGTTCGCGCGACCCGTTGGCTGACCCACCCTACAAACCACCTCGCGAAATTTTCATATTGCGCCGCATCTAAAGTCTGACGCCTAAAGTCTGACCCGAGATTACACATTTGTAATCGGCTCGCCCGCACTTCGTCACGATTGCTTCCATCATTCGGCGCACCGCTGCCACGGTTGATGACAAGGCCGCGCAGCATCCTGATCTGTGTCACCCTGCAGGAGTGTCAGCCCATGCGAGCGCTCGACGTCGCGCGTCTTTCATTTGCCCTTTCATTGATCCTTTCCGCGGCCCAAATCACGCAGGCCCAGGCTGCCGATCCTCCGCGCGACATCAAGGGCCTCTACCTGATGACCGACTATCCGGCGGTCACCGTAAAACCCGGCGGCACCACGAATATTCCGCTGCGGTTGCAGAACTACGGGCTCGCGCCGGAGGACTACAAGCTTTCGGTCACCGGCGTGCCGAGCGGCTGGACCGCCACCATTCTGGGCGGCGGACAGCCTGTCGCCGCGGCGATGCCCGGACCCGATTCCAGCGTGTCGCTGCAGCTTCGCCTCGACGTGCCCAAGACCGCCGATCTCAAAGCGCAGACGCTGATGGTGAAGGCGGAAGGGCAGGGCAATAACCAGGCGAGCCTGCCGCTTTCGGTGTCGCTGGCGAAGGAGCTGCCGGCCAAGCTGGCATTGACCACGAAGCTGCCCGAGCTGCGCGGCAGTCCGAAATCGAATTTCGAATACACGCTCACGATCAAGAACGATTCCGGCCGCGACCTGACCACGAGCTTCACGGCCGAGGCGCCCAATAATTTCGAGACCTCCTTCACCGAGGCCTATGGCACGCAGGAGCTGTCCTCGATCCCGATTCCGGCCGGCCAGTCCAAGGATATCAAGCTGAAGGTGCGTCCGCCGAGCACGATCGACGCCGGGCACTTCCCGGTCAAGGTGACCGTGAATGCGGAGGATGCGTCCGCCCACACCGAGCTCGCGCTCGATGTGGTCGGCCAACCGCAGCTTCAGGTCGCCGGCCGTGACGGCCTGTTGAGCGCGCGGGCCCTTGCCGCCAAGCAGACCTCGGTTCCGATCGTCGTCACCAACAGCGGCACCGCGCCGGCCGACAACATCAGCCTTCATGCCTCGTCCCCCACGGGATGGAAGATCTCTTTCGAGCCCGCCACGATCGATCGCCTGGTGCCCGGCAAGGACACCGAGGTGCAGGCCCTGATCACGCCGAGCGACAAGTCGCTCGCCGGCGACTACATGGTCTCCGTCAACGCCAATTCGCGTGGCGAAAGCGCCTCCAGCCAGTTCCGCATCACGGTCGCGACCTCCACGGTGTGGGGCATGGCCGGCGCCGGCGTGATCGGCGTCGCGCTCCTCCTGATGCTCGGTGCAGTGGCGAGGTTCGGACGGCGATGAGCGAAAAGCGCAACGACAATCCCACCCCGCCGCCCGATGCCGTCATCGCGGCACAGGGGCTGACCAAGCGCTACGGCGAGGCCAGCGCCGTCGATGCCATCTCCTTCGCCATCAAGAAGGGCGAGGTGTTCGGCCTGCTTGGCCCCAACGGCGCGGGCAAGACCACGACCATCCTGATGATGCTCGGCCTGACCGAGATATCATCGGGCCAGGTCAGCGTGCTCGGCTACAATCCGGCCCGCGCGCCGCTGCAGGTGAAGCGGCGCGTCGGCTACCTGCCGGATTCCGTCGGCTTCTACGACAACCTCACCGCGGTGGAAAATCTCGCCTACACCGCCAAGCTGATGGGCTTGTCGCTGAAGGAGCGGACCGAACGCATCGCCGAAGCGTTGATGCGCGTGCGGCTCACGGACGTGGCGCACAAGCGCGTTGCAACCTTCTCGCGCGGCATGCGCCAGCGGCTGGGACTTGCCGAGATCATCGTCAAGCGCGCCGAGATCGCGATCCTGGACGAGCCGACCTCCGGGCTCGATCCGCAGGCGACGATCGAGTTCCTCGAGCTGATCGCGGAGCTCAAGCGCGGCGGCACCACGGTGCTCCTGTCCTCGCATCTGCTCGACCAAGTACAGCGCGTCTGCGACCGCGTCGCGCTGTTCAAGTCCGGCCGCATCGCGATGATGGGTTCGGTCGCCGAGCTTGCGGTGCAGGTACTCGGCGCGGGCTTCGTCGTCGAGGTCGAGGCCGGGGGTAGCGGCATTGCGCGAAAGCTCTCGACCATTCCCGGAGTGACCAAGGTCGAGACACTGTCTGCCGATCGCTACCGCATGACCGCCGAGCGCGACGTGCGGCCCGATGCGGCGAGCGCCGTCGTTGCCGTGGGCGGATCGCTGCGGCGGCTGTCGGTCGACGAGCCGAGCCTGGAGGAGATCTACGCTCGCACGTTCCAGACCACGGAAGCGGGGGTGCGTGATGCGGCGTGAGGGTTCTGCGTTCCAGGGTCTCGGCACGGTGTTCGTCAAGGAGCTGTCCGACAACATCTCGAGCGTCCGCATGCTGGTGCTGGAGCTCCTGGTTGTGCTCACGGCGCTCGCGGCGCTCTATGGCGCGATCGACAATCTGCGCCAGACCACGGCGGAAGATCCATTCCTGCTGCTCCGGCTGTTCACGCTGGCGCGTGATCCCTTGCCGTCGTTCGTCGCCATGCTCGGCTTTCTCGTGCCGCTGATGGCGATCGGGCTCGGCTTCGATGCCATCAACAGCGAGCATAACCGGCGTACGCTGTCGCGCATCCTGGCGCAGCCGATCTATCGCGACGCGCTCTTGATGGGGAAATTCCTCGCCGGCCTCGTGACGCTCGGCGTCAGTCTCACCGCGCTGTGGCTGCTCGTGATCGGGCTTGGCCTGATCTTCCTCGGTGTGCCGCCGGGAGGTGAGGAGATCGCGCGTTCGCTCGCGTTCCTGGTAATCGCGATCTTCTATGCCGGCGTATGGCTTGCGCTCGCGATGCTGCTCTCGATCGTGTTCCGCTCGCCGGCCACCGCGGCGCTGGTTGCGCTCGGCATCTGGCTGTTCCTCACCGTGCTGTGGCCGATGCTGGCGCCGGCGATGGCGCAAGTGATCGCGCCGCCCGATCCGCGCTACACTGCGCTCGGGCTGGAGACGCCGGACACCGGCCTGTGGGCGCAATTCCTCATGCGCATCTCGCCCAACGACCTGTTCGCGGAAGCGATGCAGGCGATCCTGTCGCCGCAGACGCGGACGCTCGGCGCGGTGTTCCTCGAGCAGTTGCGCGGCGCTCTGATGGGCGCACCGCTTCCCTTTGGTGAAAGTCTGATGATCGCCTGGCCGCAGACGGTCAGCCTGATTGCGGGCACCATCGTGCTGTTCGTGATCGGCTATGTGATCTTCCAGCGCCAGGAGGTAAGGGCCTGACAGCGGACAATCCTCCACGCCTGCCGAGCCCTCGCGACCCTGAGCCGGTGTGCCCCCGCACCGGCTCAGGTGTTTTTGGGAGAGGATGTAGTCGTAGGGTGGGTTAGTCTAGCGGAGCGTAACCCACCACTTCTCTGTACGCGTTGACGAAAGGTGGTGGGTTACGCCGGAGCCCGTCATCGGGCCGCGCTTTTGCGCGGACCCGTTGGGCTGACCCACCCGACGGCTTGCGCCTCATTGCTTCGCGATCCCCGCCTTCTCGATCACCTTGCCCCATTTCGCGATGTCGGTCTTGAGCCGGTCGGATATTTCGGCAGGCGTGCTCGCCTTGGCCTCGATGCCGAGCGCGAGCATCCGTTTTTTTACATCGCCGTCGGCAAGGATGTCGCGCAAGGCGTTGTTCAGCGTCGTGATGACCTCCGGCGGCGTTCCCTTTGGCGCGAACAGCGCGTTCCAGGACACGACGTCGTAACCGGCAATGCCGCTCTCGGCAACGGTCGCAAGCCCGGGCGTGACCTGCGAGCGATGCGCGCCGGAGGAGGCGAGCGCTCGCAGCTTGCCGGCCGTGATGTTGCCTTTCATCGACGAATAGCTGTCGATCATCAGGCCGACATCGCCCTGCAGGAGCGCGACCTGGATGTCCGGCGTGCTGCGATGGGGGATGATGGTGAAATCGATGCCGGCCGCGGTCTTGAACAGCTCGGCCGAGAGGTTTTGCGTGCTGCCGACATTGATGGTGCCGACATTGAGCGTGCCGGGGTTGGCCTTGGCCGCGGCGACGAAGTCCGACAGCGTCTTGAACGGCGTCGCGGCTGACGTCGCGAAGATGAAGTCGAAAGTGCCAAGACTCGAGATCGGCACAAAATCCTTCAACGGATCGAAAGGCAGCTTCCTGAACAGGGAGACGCTGACCGCGGTGCCGTTCGAGAGCAGCGCGAGCGTTGCGCCGTCAGGGCTTGAGGCGATCACCGAGCGCGCGGCGACGATGCCGCCGGCGCCGGGCTGGTTCTCGACATAGAAGCGCTGGCCAAGCCTGTTGCTGAGCTTTTCGGCGACGATGCGCGCGGTGATGTCGGCGACGCCGCCGGGGCCGAAGGGGACCACGATGCGCACCGGCTTGTCCGGATATTTGGCCAGCGCCGGGCTTGCGAGCAGACAGAGCGCCGCAAGCGCCAGAGCGAGCCATTTGCGATCAATCAAAACCTCAACTCCTCAACGCTTTTTGATCCTGTCCCAGAGCCAGCGCGCGACCGCGTCCGGGGAGGAGGCCGCGCCATTGCTGCTGGCGCGCAAATTGGCCTCACGCATGTCGGCGATGTCAACTCTGCCGAGCAGCGGTTTCAGCGCCGCCTGCAGCGCCTGATCGCCCGCACGCTTCGGCGACAGCAGCACGATCGCGTCATAGGGTGGAATCGCGTGCTTGGGGTCGTCCAGCACCGCGAGGTTATATTTGGCGATCAGCCCGTCGCTGGTATAGCCCGCGATCACGTCGACCTCGCCGGAAGCGACCGCCGCATACATGAAGTCCGGCTGCATGGTGCGCTGGGTGCGGAACGACAGGCCATAAGCCTGCTTCAGCGCCGCCCATTCCGAGCGTGAGAAGAACTCATAGTCGCCTGCGATCGACAGCGTCGCGGCATGCGAGGCGAGATCCGTGATCGAATGAATGCCGAGCGCGTCCGCACGCGCCTTCGGCATGATCAGCGCGTAGGCGTTCTCAAAGCCGAGCTCGCCGAGCAGGGTGATGTTCTGCTTCGCCAGAATGGTCTTCAATTCGCCGAGCAGCTTTTCGCGCGGCAGCATGTCGGTGCGGTGAAACTGGTTGACCCAGAGCGTGCCGGAATAGTCGACATAGACGTCGACGTCATTGGCCGCGAGCGCTTCGAAAATCACGTTGGAGCCGAGACCTTGGCGCGAGCTTGCCGAAAATCCCGCCGCGTGCAGGCGTTGGGCGATCAGCGCCGACAAAACATATTGCTCGGCAAAGGTCTTGGCGCCGATCACATAGGTCGAGGACGAGCGTGCGAGATTCGGCACCAGCGTCGCGGCGATCAACGCGGCGATGCCGAGGCCGCCAAGCGCAGTCCGTATTTGACTGCGGTGGCGCAAGCCGTTCTCGATCAGCGCCAGCAATTGGTCGACCGCTAGCGCCAGCACCGCGGCGGCGATACAGCCGAACAGCACGAACACCCAGTTTTGTGTCTGCAATCCGGCAAAGATGTAATTGCCGAGACTGGTCTGCCCGATCGGCGTCGACAGCGTCGCGGTGCCGATCACCCAGACCGCTGAGGTGCGGATGCCTGCCATGATTACCGGCAGCGCCAGCGGCAGCTCCACCGAGAACAGCGATTGCCGTTCCGTCATGCCGACGCCCTTGGCGGCTTCCGTGAGCTCCGCATCGACGCCGTTCAGGCCGGTGATGGTATTGCGCAGCACCGGCAACATCGAATAGAGCGCGAGCGCCAGCACCGCGGGCAGGAAGCCGAAGGCGGAGAAGCCGAAGCCGAACCAGCGAAAAGTGATCGATGCCAGCGCGAGCAAGAGCGGGTAGAACAGCGCGAGCAGGGCGAGCCCCGGGACGGTCTGCACCACGCTGGCGATGCCGAGCAGCACGCTGCGGGCAAGCGGCCGGTTGCGTGCGACAATTGCGAGCGGCAGCGAGACCACGAGCCCGAGCGCGAGCGCGGTGATGCTGACGCGCACGTGGTTGCCGAGATAATCGGACAGATGCGCCAGCGCCTCGCCCCAGCGCGCATCGGTGAAAAAGCTCATGTTGCGCCACCCCGCGGCAGCAGCGCATTGAGCCGTTCCGCCTCGCGCCGCGGCGTGCGCAAGAGCTCGGCCACATAGGCGTCGCCGTCTTTCGAAAGCTCCGCCGGCGTACCCAGCGCGAGCAGCTTTCCGTTGCGCATCACCGCGATGCGGTCGGCGAGCAGCAAGGCCTCGGTCATGTCATGGGTAATCAGGACCGTGGTCAACGCCAGGCTGTCGTGCAGCGCGCGAAAATCGTCGCGGAGCGCGTCGCGGGTCAGGGGATCGAGTGCGCCGAACGGCTCGTCCATCAGCACGATCCGCGGCCGCGCGGCGAGTGCGCGAGCCACGCCCACGCGCTGGCGCTGTCCTCCGGAAAGCTCGCCCGGCAGCCGGTCGCGATGGCTTGGATCGAGTCGCACCAGCTCGATCAGCTCGTCGACCCGCGCCGAAATCTCCGCCGCCGGCCAGCCTAGGAGTTTCGGCGTGATGCCGATATTGGCGGCAATGGTGAGATGCGGAAACAGCGCGCCGCTCTGGAAGACGTAGCCGATGCGGCGGCGCAGCGCGACCGGATCGAGCGCGTGCACGTCCTCGCCCTCGACCGCAATGCTGCCGCCGTCCGCGTCGGTCAGCCGGTTTGTGAGCCGCAACAGCGTGGTCTTGCCAGAGCCGGAACTGCCGACAATGGCGAGCAGCTCGCCTTTGGCAACCGTGAGCGACACGCCATCGACCGCAACCACGCGGCCGCCATTATGGTCGGCAAAACTCTTGCTGACGTCGGCGTAAGCGATCAGCGGCTGGGTGGGCATGGTGTTGTCAGCTCTCAAACACAAGCGGTGACTTCACCCTCCTGTGCAGGGTGAAGTAAGGCGCAGTTTCACCGCTATCGCAAGTGATCGCTTTGAACTTGCCGGCGCAAGCCACTCAACCATCTGGCGAAATCGGGACGACGCGCTTGGATCAGGGGACGCCGACGGCGGTCGTGCGAGATCCGGCTCGATAAGGAATTTCATAAGCCCCACCGCGAGATATGAACTGTTTTGAAGGAAGCGGTGTTGAAGGGGATACGCGCGATCGGGGAGCGCCCAGCTCCCCGACCGCGCGGGGATGAAACACAGCCAAATAAAAAAGGGAGTTGTCATGTCAAGACGTGGATGGATCCTGGCGGCAGCGCTGGCCGCACTGTTCGGTACGCATGAGGCCTTTGCCGCGGGCGGCTTTGCGGTGACCTCGTCAACCTTCAAGGACGGCGAGCGGTTGCCGCAAAAGGCCGCCGGGAACAACAAGTCCAACCCGAACTGCGTCGGCGAGAGTGTCTCGCCGCAATTCACGCTTCTCAATCCGCCCGAAGGCACCAGGAGCTTTGCGCTTCTGATGTTCGACCCCGAAGGCCGGCCGCCCGGCGGCGTCAGCCACCTTGTGGCCTACGGGATTCCGGCTTCCGTGACTTCCTTTGCCGAGGGCGAGCTCTCCAGACCGAGCGACAAGTTCATCGGCGGCATCGGCACGGCGAAACTGTCCGTCTATACCGGGCCGTGCACGCCGCCGGGCGCGCCGCATCACTACATCTTCACCTGGATCGCGACCGATCTCGATCCGAAGGCGCTGAAGCAAGGCATGACGCGTGACGAAGTGATCAAGGCGCTCGACGGCCATCCCAAGGGCGCAACCGGCATCATCGGCACGTTCTCGCATTCGTAAGCGATGCACCGGATCGCGGCGTAGGGTGGGCAAAACGAAGAGCGCCCACCATTTGCAGGTCCTCGCTCGATGGATGGTGGGCACGGCGCAAGTGCGCCTTTGCCCACCCTACGAGTCTTCGGGCGCCCCCGGAATGACCGCTTCGCGCTCAATTCAACAGCTTGATGTCGTCGGGCGCCTGTGGCGGCGTCTTGATCGCGATCGCCTTGATGGTGCGGCCGGCGACCTTGGTGCCGCCGTGCGGCGTGCCCTTGGGAATGATGACGAGATCGCCGGGCTTCACCGGCACTTCCTTGTCGCCGAGCCAGATCGTGCCTGAACCTTCGAGGATGTACTGGATCTCGTTGGCATTGTTATGCAGATGCTTGGGCGTGTTGCCGTCCTGGATCGAGATCGTTGCACCGTCGGCCGAAACGAACAGCTTGTTGCGGAAGCCCGAAGCGTTGGCAGGTGCGAGCGCGTCGCCTTCGAGCTCGCCGGTATGGATGACTTGCGCGGTGATGACGTCGGCTGCCAGTGCCGGCCGCATGAAATGCGTGACGGCGCAGCCCGCGGCAAACGCGGCAGCGATGGACAGCGTCGTGGCGATGCGATTCATGGCGAGGCCCTCCCTATTCGGTGGTTTCTTGGTGAGGCAATGCTAGGCCGCGAATAGCGCGAAGGCCATATTTGTCGCGTAAAAAAAGATCGCGCCAGCTCGTGGAATAAAGATCCAGGCTCAGCGTTTTGGGGCAACGCGAAACCACCCATCAAAGTCGCCTTCTCAAGCCTTCCGCGCTGCATTATGTTGCGCGCCAGGCAAGCGGAGAAATGGTGATGAGGTTGAATGCCAAATAGCGCGGTCATTCACCGCATTACGGCGCTTGACCTGAAGGTTGAATCCCGGGTGTGGCCGTTCGCGCAAATGCGCCGCGCCGAGATCGATGCGCATTTTGCCGACAGCCAGCGCGAGAAGCCGGGCATCTGGAACGGCCGCGTGCTGCTTGGGCGCAACGCGGATTTTTCCGGCGGGCGGCTCAGGTCGAGCTATTTCGAGACCGACTTCGCAAGCTTCCTCGCCTGGCGCGATTGGGGCTTTCCCGACCGCGAGGTCTTCAACGGCTTTGGCATGGGCGCGCTCCGCTCCGCCGACGGCGCCTTCCTGCTCGGCGAGATGGCCGGAGAGACCGTCAATGCCGGCCGCATCTATTTTCCGGCGGGAACGCCCGATCCCGCCGACATCGTCGATGGCGCGCTGGATATCGCCGGAAGCATCACGCGCGAGATCGAGGAGGAAACCGGGCTGACGCCGGCGGATTATCATCCAGGCGCGCATTGGGATTGCGTCGCGGTCGGCGCGGCGGTCGCGATCATTCGAATCCTGTCGGTCGACATGCCGGCGGTGACGCTGAAAGCGCGCATCGAGGCCAATCTTGCGCGCCAGGCGCATCCCGAGCTTGCGGGCATCCATGTGGTACGTGGCACGGGCGATCTCAGTCCCCGCATGCCGCAGTTTGTCATCGCGTTTCTGGAAAGGGAATTTGGAGCAAGGCAATGATCGTCATTGCGAGGAGCCAACGGGTCCGCGCGAAGCGCGGCCCGATGACAAGCTCCGCGACGAAGCAAATCCACAGTATCTCCGCGGTGAAACTCTGGATTGCTTCGCTTCGCTCGCAATGACGGAGGAGAGTCAATTTATGAGCAAGAAGGCTTTGAAGTCGCTCGCCACCGAGCTTGATCCTTTCGTCGCGCCGTTCCGCGTCGACGGCTCGCGCAAGTTTCGTCTCATCTCCCACAAGACCGGCGAGAGGGGCGGGCTCGACAAGAGCGAGGGCGAGACGATCATCGAAGCCAACCGCAAACGACTGTCCGATTTCCAGGAAAAGCTCTATGCGCAGGACCGCTGGTCGCTGCTTCTGATCTTCCAGGGCATGGATGCGGCCGGCAAGGACTCCGCGATCAAGAGCGTGTTCGAAGGAGTTAATCCGCAGGGCTGCGAGGTCACGTCCTTCAAGCAGCCATCGAACAAGGAGCTCGACCACGACTTCATGTGGCGGGCCATGGTCGCACTGCCGGAGCGCGGGCGCATCGGTATCTTCAACCGCTCCTACTACGAGGAATGCCTGGTCGTGCGCGTGCATCGCGAGCAGCTGACGAAGCAGAAAATCCCCGCAAAGCTCGTGACCAAAAGCATCTGGCGCGAACGCTACCAGGACATTGCTGCGATCGAGCATTATCTCGCGCGTCAGGGCATCGTGATCCTGAAATTCTTCCTCAATGTCTCGAGAGCCGAGCAGCGCGAACGCTTTCTCGACAGGCTCGAGCAACCCTCGAAGAACTGGAAGTTCTCGATGGCCGACGTCTCGGAACGTGCGCTGTGGCCGCGGTACCAGGCGGCCTATCAGGACATGATCCGGCACACGTCGAGCCCGCACGCGCCCTGGATCGTGGTGCCGTCCGATCACAAATGGTTCGCGCGCGTGGTGATCGGCTCGAGCATCGTCACCGCGCTCGACTCGTTGAACCTGCGGTTCCCGCGCGTCGACAAGGCCTCGCAAGAGGAGTTCGCGAAGGTGCGCGAAGCGCTGGAGAACGAAGGCAAGCGGAAGAAGTTGGCCGGGACTCCTGCGAAACCCAAAAGTTAAAGTTAGAGGAACGTCAGCCCTATCCCCGTAATCCGCAAAGTTGCGATGGAACCCGCGCGCTGAAACCTTGACAGCGGCGTGCGTCTGCCGCAGCATTCGCAGGTGCTGTACCTGTGAGCCGCGAAGCTTTTAAGCTCACCGTTTGCAGGAAGTGCCGTCCGATGATGTCGTCGAACAGCAGACAGCGAGGCGGACGAAAGTCCGTCGGGCCACTCTAGGAGAGGAGCATGACGCCACCGGCTTACGTGGTCGACCTTGCTCTTGGAGCAGGGTCACGGTGCGAGTTGAGGTGAGGGCAGCTGCTCACCCCCGCAAGTGCCGCCGACAATTCGAACATATCCGCAAGGACCTCGGCGTGAAGGCCAAACGCTTTGCGGTTCTTGACATCTGACTGGTGTGTACCAGAATCCTTCAGCAAGGACTGATCGTCCGGGCCCCGCGATGCCGATGTGCACCGGGGCCCATTCAGTTTGCCGCGACGCATTTGCCGCGGCACTGACGACGCTTTTGCGGCGGTGCTCAAGCAGCCGGTAAATGCTGGCCAAGCCCGTATGGTTTACGCAAGGTCAACAACGAACCTGATCAGGCTGACGATAAGGGCGGAGCCGAAGACCGCCGTCCCGAGGTCGGCGAGATAAAGCAGCGCCGCGCGCTGCTCCGGATCCAGTTCTTCCAGCGCTTTGCGCATGTTCCTTCCCCCTTTTTCGTGAGAACGGGAATGAGGCGCTTCGGTTCCACGCAATCGCGCGTGCGCTCATGCACTGCGCCTTAACCATAACGGCGCCTGCTGATGCATCTTACTATTCCGCTCGCTGTGATGTTTGCGCCACATCAATTTAACGGATTGGAGCGTTGTCGCTGGCAATGTTGCGCGCACGGGATTTCGTTTTTCAAACTTGGGGAGTAGTCGTCATGAAGACGTTGGTTCTTGCAACCTCGATCCTGGTGCTTGGCACCGCCGCCGCCTCGGCCGCCGATCTCGCACCGCGCTATTACAAGGCGCCGCCGCCGATCGTCGCGGCCGCGTACAACTGGAGCGGCTTCTACGCCGGCATCAACGGCGGCTGGGGCTCGAGCCATAATTGCTGGACGCGCACCGCGACCCTGGGCGTGCCGGTGCTGCCGGTTTCCGAAGGCTGCCATGACGCCTCGGGCGGTACGGTGGGTGGCCAGCTCGGCTACCGCTGGCAGGCGAGCAACTGGGTGTTCGGCCTCGAAGCGCAGGGCAACTGGGCGGACTTCTCCGGCTCCAATGTGAGCCTGGTGTCACCCGCAGTCACCGACCGCACCCGCATCGACGCCTTCGGCCTGTTCACGGGCCAGGTCGGTTATGCCTGGAACAACGTGCTCGCCTATGTGAAGGGCGGCGCCGCGGTCACCGACAACCGCTATGAAGGACTTCTGACCGGGACCGGCACCGTGTTCGACCGTGTCACAGACACCCGCTGGGGCGGCACCGTCGGCGCCGGTCTCGAATACGGCTTCGCGCCGAACTGGACGGCCGGAGTCGAATACGACCACATGTTCATGGGCACCAACAATTACGCTTTCACCAGCGTGTTCCCGGTGGCCGGCATCAACACCCGCAACGACAGCATCAAGCAGGACGTCGATCTCGTCACGGTGCGCGTCAACTATCGCTTCGGCGGTCCGGTCGTCGCGCGCTACTGAGACGATCTCATCTCAAGACAAACGGAAAGCCCCGCTTCGCGCGGGGCTTTCTTTTTTTGGGCTTCCCTGGAGGCGGGACCCTGCTCAGCCGATCGGCACGGCGACGTAGTGGGTGTTGTCGGCGGTCTTGATGCGCATCAGGACGTCCTTCTTGCCACCGGCTTTTGCGTCCGACAGCGCGCTGCGCAGCTCGTGCACCGAGCCCACGCTCTTGCCGCCGACGTCGAGGATCACGTCGCCGGACTTGAGCCCGCGTTCTGCCGCCGGACCATCAGGGTCGACGCCGGTGATCACGACGCCCTTGTCGCCGGCGCCCGCGACGTCGCTTGCAGGGGCGACCGAGATACCGAGATGCGGTGCGGCGGGCGTGCCGCTATTGTCATACTCGCCGGCATTGGCCTGCTTCTCGGGCTGGTTCGGCATCGTGGCGAGCGTGACGTCGAAAGTCTTCGCTTCTCCCTTGCGCATAATGTCGAGCTTCGCGGTGCTGCCCGGCGTCATGGCGGAAATCTCCCGCGCCAGCTCGCGCGAATCCTTCACCGACTTGCCGTTGACCGCCGTGATGATGTCGCCGGCCTCAATGCCGGCCTTCGCCGCCGGGGTATCGGCCTTCGCCTCATCAACCAGCGCGCCTGCGGCAGTCTTCAAGCCGAGGCTTTCGGCGATGCCCGGCGTCACCTTCTGCACCTGCACGCCGAGCCAGGCGCGCGTCACCTTGCCGTTTTCCTTGAGTTGGGCGACGACCATCTTCACGGTTGGGGCGGGGATGTCGAAGCCGATACCCACGGAGCCGCCGGTCGGCGAATAGATCGCGGTGTTGACCCCGATCACATTGCCATTGGTGTCGAAGGTCGGTCCGCCCGAATTGCCCTTGTTGATGGGCGCATCGATCTGGATGTAGTCGTCATAGGGGCCGTTGCCGATGTCGCGTCCCTCGGCCGAGATGATGCCGGCGGTCACGGTGCCGCCGAGGCCGTAGGGGTTGCCGACTGCGACCACCCAGTCGCCGACGCGCGGGGTTGCGGTCTCGAGATTGACGTAGGCGAAGCCGCTTTTGCCTTCGACCTTGATCAGGGCGAGATCGGTCTTGGCGTCGGTGCCGATCACCTTTGCGGAGTAGGTCTTGCCGTCGTCGGTCGTGACCTGGACGGACTTGGCGTGGTCGACGACATGATTGTTGGTGACGGCGTAGCCGTCGGCGGAGATGAAGAAGCCGGAGCCGACGCCGGTGATGATTTCATGACGCTGCATTCCGCGCGGAAGGCTCTCGAAGCCACGGCGCTGGAAGAACTTCTCGAACGGCGAGCCCTGCATGAACGGGGGCATGCCTTCGTCGTCGTTCATCTGCGGTCCGTCGCCGTCTCCGGAATCCACGGAGCGGTCGACCTTGACGCGCACGGAGATCACCGCCGGTTTCACCTTCGCGATCAGGTCGGCAAAGCCCGTGGGACCCTGCTGCGCCTGCGTCGTCGCGGCGAAAGCCGGCCCGGACAATTGTCCGGCCCCGACGCCGCCGAGCACCAGCGCGGCGCCCACTACTGCTACCGAGCCGAGCAGCGTCAGCCGCCGCGCCGACAGGATCTTGCGATGCGGATTTTGGTTCGTTGGTGTCATCATCATCTCTCCAAATTCGTTTGAGCCATTTCGGCCTCGATAGAGAGATAGCGCTGCGGGGCTTACCGCGTGCTGTCGGCTGAATTAACATCCGTACAGGGACGTTAAATCGCCGTAACGCGAAGGCCTACGAAAGTCGGTGTCGCAGCGATAGGGGCCGTCGAAGCTCTCTCAGCCGCCGGTCTCGCCGTCGATCGAAATCTCGCGGCCATCCCTGGCTTTGCCGCGGAGATTGAGCTTGTTGCCGTCGAAGGTGAGAAACCATTTCCGCTGCTCGCCCTGTCCCACATACTGGACGTCGACCACGAATGTGTCTTTCTTCTCCCACGAGGCCTTGACGGCACGCAGCCCGAAGTCTGTCGGTTTGCTCCTGCGATAGAGCCCGTCCAGTCCGATCGGCCCATCGAGCCTGCGCAAGGAATTGAACGGATCGTGCGTATCGATCTCGAGCGAATAGCGCGGCTCGGCGTCCGTTAGAAACAGCGTCAGCGACTTGATGTTGAGCGCGTTGTCGGGGAATTTGTAGGTCTTGCCCGAAATCGTGGCCGCCACTTCGGAAGTTGGGCCAACGTCGCTCGGCTTCTCGATCGAGACGTCGTTCAGCTCCCTGGTAAGCTGCGTGGTGCCATCCGGATTGGCCGGCAGCTCTCCATCGGATTTGACCGCGCCCGAGATTTCATTGGCGATTTTGCGGAACGGGCAGAAATCCCTGGCCGTCATGACTGCCACGATGTCGAGATCGGGAAAGATCATGATGACCTGGCAGTGATATCCAACCGCCATGTAGAGATGCAGGTCGGGCATGGCCCAGAACTGGTTGTGGTATTTCAGGCCCGGGTCAAACGGCGCGTTCATGCTTACGGTCGCACGATTGACGCTGTCGACCCAGCCGGGCGGAAGCAGCTCCTTGCCTGCCCAGACACCGTGGCGCAGGTAGAGATAGCCGATCTTCGCCATGTCGCGAGGACGCAGGGCAAGACCAAATGCGCCGGTTGAAAGGCCCTGCGGATCCCTCCGCCAGAATGGCGGGTCGATCCCGAGCGGGGCGAACAGCCTGGTGCTGGCGTAGTCCGCGGCGCGCTTATTGGTGAGCCTGGTGATGATAGCGGATAGCAGATGCGAATTGCCGCTGTTGTAGTAGAAGACCTCGCCCGGAGCGTGCGCCATCGGACGATCGAGAATGAACTTAACCCAGTCCGGGCTTCGCCCGAGATCGACCAGCGATTGCTCCCTGCCGCCCTGAAATCCTTCGTCCCAGTCAAAGCCGGAAGTCATGTCCAGGAGATTCTGGACGGTGATCGCCTTCTTCCGTTCGTCGACATTGGCGACGCTGCGGTCTGTGAAGAGATCGAGCAGGGGATGATTCAAACCATCGAGCAGGCCATCCCTGTGCAGCATGGCGATCAGGCTGGCGACGACCGCCTTGGTGGCGGAGTTCATCACGTGGGGAATGTCCGCCATGTAAGGGGCGTAGTAGGCGTCCAGGACCTTTCGTCCATGGCGGGTGATGAGCAGGCTGTCGAAGCTGCGGGTTCGTCCGAATGCAACAAGTTTCGCAAGCTCAGCCGAATCCATGCCCTGCTGCTCCGGCGTGGACACCCGCCATTCCGGCATCGGCCAGATCGTCTCCTCCGCGGCGAACGTGTTTCCGATGCCGCAGCACATCGAAGCCAGTGCGATCAGTGCGCTCCGAGCGAGATCGGCGGGCGTTCGCCTTTTGGTTGACATGCAGCTTCCAGTGAGCAAGCCAAAACGCGGTGAGACTGATCGTCGGGACGGCGAAAACTATATCAATCCGCACGCGCGGGACCAAGGCTGTTCGGCTTTGCGACGAGCCGATGCAACCAAGGCTTGTGCCACGTTAGCTGCAGCGCGCCAGCGTCTCGGACGGTGTCTCGCCGAACGTGCCACGATCGGCCGAAGCGAACTCGCCCATGTGCCAGAAGCCGTTGGCGCGCGCGACGTCCGAGACGTTGGTCTGCGGCTGGCCGAGTGCCAGTGCGCAGCGCGCCGACCACAGACGCCGCAGGCGGAGATACCGGTGCACGCTTAGGCCCCGCACGGCTCTGGTTGCCGCCTCCAGCGTCCGCGGAGAGACGTCGCACGCCTGGGCCAGTTCGGTGGCATCGACATCGGCTGCGGGGTGAAGGGTCAGATATTCTTCCATCCGCCGCACGCTGCGCAAGTGGCGATCGAATTGCGCCGACGAGGGGATCGACGGGTACGAGGTCATGGCCTCGTCGAGCGAGGACAACAGCGACTCTTCCATACGCCGCAACATATTTGCGTTGCGCGCCTGCTCCGGATTGAACGACGCGAACGCCAGCAGGCTCTCCACGGTAAGCCGGAAAGAGCGCAGCGCTGCAGTGTTTTCGACCGGAATGACGTTGGCGCGATCGACCGGCCAGCCGCGATCGGAGATCTCGGGAGCAAGGCTCAAGAGCCCAAACAGGTTGGTCTGTCGTTCGACGATCTCGCAAGGGACCTCGCCGCGTACCGCCATGACGTGGTCGGCGCTGCCGGAAATGCCATTGATCTTGACGCTGATCGAGGTGGCCAGCGGAACGACGCAAAGGGTGCCGCTGGTTCTGTAGTCGATTTCGAGGATGCGCGGAAAGGTGTGCTGGACGCAGAGGTGGGCCGACGGCAGCATCAGATGTGCACGCGCCGAGACACAGCGCCCGCTCAACGGCGTGCTGCGGGCATCTCCAAACCGCTCGAATGCCCGGAAATCGTCCAGGGTTGGGAAGTGCAGAACATCGAGGGCTGCGTTGGACTTTAGTCCCTGCAGCAACATGGGATTTCACCCGGAAACGCAAGATCGACCAGCGATTTTCCGAATACCCCGGGAATCTTAATAAGCGGTGCTTTCCGGCCCGATCCCGTAAGAGCACGGGAGCTGCGCCACCCGCCGCCCGAACCTTGCCGCAAATCTGTGCATTGCCATACGGGCGGTCCCGGGGCATACCGCCTTGCGTTGGGAGCCTTCCCCGGGCTCCGCGGGGCATTGAACCAGACACATGACAGGGCGGGCAATCCAGGCGCTGATCGCGGCTTTTGTGCTGATTGGCTTCGTGCGCGCGGCGGCGGCCGGGTCGCCAGCCGACATGATTTCGAGCTTCCGCATCAAGCATGGCGAGGTCAAGGTGGTGCGCGACCCGACGCTCGACCGCATTGCACTGGCGCAGGCGCGCGCGATGGCGGCCAAGGACGACCTCAGCCACGAGGTGCTCGGCTCGTTCTCCTCGCGTATCGTGGTCTCGCGCGCCGGCCGCGCCGCCGAGAACATCGCCTACGGCTACGACACGTTCGACAAGACGCTCCTGCAGTGGATCGATTCCTCCGAGCATCGGAAGAACCTGCTGTTGCACAACGCCTCCCGTATCGGCATCGCGAGCGCAAAGGACGCAAGCGGCAAGCGCACCTATTGGGCCATGGAGATCGCCGGCGATTACGAGAAGCCAGGCAAGGGCAAAGGCAAAGGCGGCAGAGACCTGGGGCCGCTGGTCGCCGTCAGGCGCGTGACGACGACGACCACGACGATGACTACCGCAAGCCGGCCTAATGCCTCGAAGTGCCACATCAAGCTGCTCAGCTTGTGCCTGTGAAGCAGTGAGCTTCAAAGGGGTGTGACGAAGTCAGGCTTGAACGGCCGCGGATAGAGGGTCCACCTCTTCCTCCGGCCAGCGCATGATCCGGAAAAGTGTGCAGCGATTTTCCGAAAAGATGAAGCGCAAACAAAAGGCTAGCGCGATGATGATTCATCCTCAAATCATCGCGCTTTATTGCGACGCTTGCGATCACTCTCAGCGTGGTCAGCATTCCTGTAGATAAAGCGATTGTATGTATTGACATCCTCAAAAAAATCTTGAGCGAGAGTCGCAAACCGAACGGACAACGCCACTTGCGTCGGACATAGTGGCGTCCGGGCTGGATTGAGGGCTCACCCAAAACTGATCGAACACGGAAGCGGGACAACGCTCTCCGCCGCTACGAGTTTGCGTGTTGCAAGCTGGCGTCGGGAATGGTGTTCGCTTGAGAGGAGATAGCAGCGTGAGTGAAAGTCAAGTGAAGGCCGAATCGAACGGAATGAACGTTTCTGCGACGCCGTTGTTCGGATTCCCGAAGGTCGCCTTCTCCGCGAACTTGTTCGGCGAGCTTGCCGAACAGGGTGTGGCACGCGCGCAGGAAGGCTGCGAGAAGATCAAGGCCGTCTCGGAGGAGATGGCGGAGGCGCTGCGCGAGAGCTATTCGAGCAATGCGAAGAGCGCGGGCGACTACGGGCTCAAGGTCATCGAGATCTCGAGCGCCAATACCGTCGCCGCGATCGATTTTTTCGCCCACCTGCTGGGCAGCAAGTCGATGACGGATGTCTACACCTTGGCTGCGGAGCAAGCGCGCAAGACCTTCGACGCCGCATCTGCCCAGAATAAGGAATTGTGGGACCTTACCCAGAAGCTCGCGGCGGAAACCAGCGAGCCGATCAGGAAGCGCGTGACCAAGTCTCTCCAGCAAGCCAACTAACAAAGCGGCGGTCGCGGTTTGCCCAAGGAGGGAGACCCGGCCGGTTGGAACAAGCCCGCCACGAGCACGACCCCTTTGCTCGATCAGACGCCAGGTGCGCGATGCCCCCCAAGTCAACCGCACCGACAACAGGCGAAATCCAACCGGCCGGTCCTGGCTTCAAAAGCAAAAGAAAATCCACGGGAGGGTTCACATGGGTATGGTGATGGTGAAATGCCCGCAAACCGGACGCGCGATTCCGACCGGCATCGAGACCGATCGCGAGAGCTTTGGGCGCAGCGCGGTATTTTTCAAGCGCACCCGCTGCCCGATCTGCCAAGCCGACCACTCCTGGTTCGCACGGGAAGCCTGGGTCGACGAGCGCGCCGCGTTGGCGGAAGGTCGCAGTGTCGGCTCCGGCATGTCCCGCCATTAGCGCATGATCCGGAAGGCATCGCGCTTTAGCATGACCTTGCGGCGGCCTTTCTAGCGAATGTGAGAACCTACTGGATACCGGCCAAATGTGAGATTCGAGCGTGGCTTTAGCGATGGAGGGGCACATGGCACGCATGCAAGTCTCCACTGAAACATCCACCTGGCTGTTGCAAGCCCAGGACCTTCTTGATGAAGCGCACCGGTTGAGGCCGGGCCGTACGCGCAACGAGCTTCGTCAGAAGGCGAAGATAATGCGGGAGCTTGCGAAGCTCGATGCGCAACTTGCGAAGCTCGATACGCAATCCCGGCTGAGGCTTGATCGGCCGCAGCGAAGCTGATCCCGCAGGGAGAATCCGTTATTTTGCCTCAGGCGACGTGGCTCTGAGTTCAGCACCGGCTTCTTTTGCTTCGTCGGCAGCGACGACGGAGCTTTCCCCGGACGGCGCAAGGACCGGCTGTGAAGCGGACAACTCCTCGCAATACATGCGATCGATCCGGCGCTGCATCAGCGCATAGCATTCGCATGCCATGCTCTCGAGCTGCGCCCGATTGACCTCGATGAAGCCGCGCCGTTCGGACGGAATGGCGTCAGCCGCGCGAAGCTTGCTCATCGCCAGCGTCACCGTCGTACGCCGTACGCCGAGCAACTGGGCAAGCGCTTCCTGTGTCAGCGGCAGCACGTCGTCGGGAACGCGGTCGTGTAGTTGCAGGAGCCACCGCGCCATGCGGCCGTCCACGCGATGCAGCGCGTTGCAGGCGGCGACGTGCTGAAGCTGCAGCAACAGCGAGCGCGCGTGGACCTGCACCACGTGTCTTATGGCTGCGCTGCGCGCATAGGCGAGGCGGAATTTCGACGCGGAAATGACCGATGCGGTGCCGGCCACGCGAGCGATTGCGGTCACGGATGAACGCGAGGGACCGAGCACCGAAAGAGAGGCCAATGCGCCTTCCCGCCCCATCAACGTAGTCGCGACCGTTTGCCCGTCGGGCATGTCAACCATGAAGGCGATGGCGCCGCTATGGGGAAAATAAACCGGGTCGAGCTCATCGCCCGATCGCACCAGGACATCGTCAAGTTCGAACGAGACTTTCTGGAAGTGGGGTGTGAGCAAGACGAAATCCTCCGGCGGCAACGCCGCCAGAAGCCGATTCCCGATGCTGGTCGCGCGCCTGGTCACGGTCTCCTTCTGTGATCGAGCAACCAATCTAGCAGGATATTCATCCACCAATACCATCTTGAGTTAGTGCAACGTGAAGGCTTTTTGGCGCAGGCCCCAGCAAGGAAGGGCTCACACAGCATCGCCTGACTCACCCCACGAGATGCACCTATCATTCGCAACATCCAGAAAGCGAGATCGGTGCCGTCTTCGTCGAAAAGATTCCCTCAACCTCGAGACGGATGGAGTCATGGCATTCGCACGCGGCCGCAGCGAGCCCCGAGCGGTCGATCTCGATCTGACCACGTCGCTCGGATCTGATCGCTCCGGACGCGCGCAGATTGCGCATCACAAGCGTTACCGTCGTTCGTCGCACGCCGAGGATTTGCGACAGCGTCTCCTGGGTGAGCGGGAGCACGTCGTGGTCGATGCGATCGCGAAGATGAAGCAGCCAGCGTGCCATACGGGCTTCGACCGGATGCAGCGCATTGCAGGCCGCGCTGAGCTGAAACTGTGTGAGCGTCGCGTTGAGATGAATCTGGATCGCGTGCCGGATCGCGGGGCTGCGACTGAAAGCCGCGTTAAAGCGAGGGGCGGCGATACGCGAGGCGGTCCCTGCGGCACGAACGATAGCTGTGATGGCCGAAGGTGACCGCCCGAGCACCGAGATGCTGCCGACTGCCCCTTCGCGCCCCACGATCGCGGTGGCGACCGTCTGCCCGTTCGCCATGTCGATCATCAGCGAGATCGCGCCGCTATGAGGGAAGATGAGATGCTCGCTCACCTCACCCGCACGCGCGAGCACGTCATCCTGGTCGAGCGAGACCGTCTCCAGCCCGGGCGCCAGCAGATCCAGGTGGGCGGGGCGCAGCGTTGCAAGAAGGTGGTTGCGGATTCCGCTCGCGCGGGTCATCGCAGGAATCCCGCCGTGAGGCATGCGCGGCCTTTTGCATTTCGATCAGCGCGAGAAGGCGGCCTCAAACCTTGTTCAAATCTACTTTCTCCAGGCGTGCCGAGACTCAATTCAGTTGACGACGAATTCAAAAACAAGACTCCAAATACTGCCAAGCAACGGCGTGGATTTTTCTTCTTCCCGCAACATCAAGAGAACTAGCCTGAAGAGTGCGGAGAGAATCAATTGCAAAATGCGTATGGGTAACACCGTAGGGTAGGCACATGAGTTCCTATTCCCGTTGCGCGACATATGCGCGTGCAGCTTTCGTCGCTGGGCGCGCTCCGCGCGAAGTCGCGCGCGATATGCATGCGCTGGTTGACCCACCCGTGCATGTAGTCGGCTAACCCCACCTTGCGAGGCTTGCCTTCGGCCCGTGCTCGTCGGGCAAATCATTTCGCGTTATCGGAAGCGACTTCCTGTTATCAGAAAAAGTCAAGCGTTTTCGTGAAAAATATTTTGCTTCCGTTTTTCGGAATTTTGTGTTTGTCTTCGCCCGTCCTGCTTCCACAAGAGGGGCGCTTCGCGATCGTCACGGACGTTGGGAGCGGGATGCGGTGGCCGTGCTGGCGCGTGAGACGAACGTATCGGCACGGACGGCCAAGCCGTGTGGTCCTGATCCCCCGACGCTGGGATCAAGTTGGCGGGTGACGAGCTCGCAGACGACGGGGGCTATCAAGCCCGGCACCCCGGGGAGAGCACGGAGCAGCCGTTAAAACCATTGCGCAGGGAATGTCGGGTTGCTCCGGCTGGACCTGTGGTGACGCCGCCTGCGTTTTTTGTTGCAGGCGGGCCATGGGTGCGGCCTGCACCCGACATTCCCTGCGCTCTGATTTCAGGAGGGCCAACGGACGAAGCAAAACTCGGGCAATTCATGCCGCGGGAATGCAAACACATGGGGCACAGCGTCATCGCGAGCAAAGTGAAGCGATCCACACTCTCTCCGTGGAGACAGTCTGGATTGCTTCGTCGCTACCGCTCCTCGCAATGACGATGGCGCGATCCAGCCCTCACTTAGACCGCTTTCACGACCCCGAACAAATCCCCGAGCCATTTGTAGTAGACCGGTTGGTTGTCATGCAGCGTCTTGCGGTTGTGCGGCGGGCGGTCGACGTTGCCCCAGAGGTAGAGGCTTCCGGTCACCGCGAAAAACTCCTGCACGTTCTTCAGCACGTAAGCCCCCGGCTGATAGAAGCCGCCTTCCCGCGCGCGCTGGTAGAATGTGAGCAGGTCCGCATTCCTGAAACCGTCCGGGATGACATACCAGTGATAAGCGTGCACGAGCTCGTGCAGCAGGACCGGCTTCTCCGGTGCGTCGACCGCGATGTCGACGGACACGCCCTTGTTTTTCGAGGAGAAGCGTCCGCCGCCGTCGCCCTGGCCCGGCTTGACGAAGATCTCCTCGCTCTTGAAGAACGTGAGGATTTTTGGCGCGACGCCGCAATCGGAGACGATGTCGATCTGATGCTTCAGCGACGTTTCGATCGCCGTCAGGTTCCGCGCGTCCTTGGCCGCGGTCGCGTCGACGGTGAAGCCGCGATAGGTGAACGTAACGGCCGCGTCGCCCGTGTCCTGACTTCCGGCTTGATTGATCCGTTGCGCGAGGACGTTGCGATCCAGGAGTGCGCTGGCCACGGCGGCAGCCCCAAAGACGAGCAATTGGCGACGGTGCAGGGCGGGCATTCCCTCGGCTCCATGATGCAGGCGAGATCCGTGGCACGGTTTTGCGACAATGGCGCGAATGGCGGCCCGCGCCAAGCCATTAGGTCACCCATCCTGACCAGTTTTTGGCGTTGCGGCCATGCGGCTTTCTCGTCTAGAAGAGCGGCACGGCGCCTCCGCCGGCAACGAACCGTCAACGGTTTTGGCCGAGGATTTGTGCGCCGAAAA
>NZ_DATGFH010000018.1:0-9385 GCF_035309285.1 Bradyrhizobium sp.
GAATCGACCGGACCAATCTACTATGGGATGGCGACTGCAATTCTGCAACCCGCGCGGGTATCCCCTGCAATTTCCACCGGTAGCCCGATAATCGTGCGGCGGCGACCGCGTTCGAAGCGGCCTCCACGGAATCGCGCGCCTTCTCATCAGCTTTGTCCAGACAACAAGTCGGTGAAGTTTACTTGACGATATAGCGGATTGCGGGCAATTTTTTACAGGAAGGAAAATTTGTCCGTATAAATTGTCGGGAGGTTGTCGCGATGACGCGGGTGCTGCGGGAAAAGCCCGCGGATGCGGGGGATGACGGCCAGATCCTGGACATGATCGATCGCTGGGTGGCGCGCGAGCTCAAGCCGGTCGTGAAGGAGTTCGATCACGCGGACCGCTATCCGCACGAGATCGTCGAGCAGATGAAGAAATTGGGCCTGTTCGGCGCGACGATCGCGCCGGACTACGGCGGCCTCGGACTTTCGTCGTCGACCTACGCCAAGATCGTGATGAGCATCTCGTCGGTGTGGATGTCGATCACCGGCATCATCAATTCGCACCTGATGCTGGCGCTGGCGATCGAGAAGTTCGGCACGCCGCAGCAGAAGGTACAGTGGCTGCCAAAACTCGCGACCGGCGAGATCCGCGGCGGGCTGGCCCTCACCGAACCTGATGCCGGCACCGACCTGCAGGGCATCCGCATGACGGCGAAGCGCGACGGCGACGACTACGTCATTAACGGCACCAAGACCTGGATCACCAACGGCGCCGAAGGCTCGTGCCTCGCGCTCCTGGTCAAGACCAATCCGGACGCCGAGCCGCGCTATAACGGCATGAGCCTTTTCATCGCGCCGAAGCATGAAGGATTTTCGGTGGGCCGCAAGCTGCCGAAGCTCGGCTACAAGGCGATCGATACCGCGGAACTGGTGTTCGAGAACTACCGCGTGCCGGCGGATCATCTGATTGGCGGCGTCGAGGGCCGCGGCTTCTTCCAGGTCGCCGGCGGGCTGGAGCTCGGCCGCATCAATGTCGCCGCGCGCGGCGTTGGCATCGCGGAGGGCGCGCTGAAGCTCGCTGCCGAGTATGCGCAGGTGCGCAAGACATTCGGCAAGCCGATCTGCGAGCATCAGGCGATCCAGCTCAAGCTCGGCGAAATGGCAACGCGCGCCCGCGCTGCACGGCTGCTCACGCTCGACGCGGCGCAGGCCTTCGACCACGGCGAACGCTGCGATATGGAAGCTGGCATGGCGAAATATTTTGCCAGCGAAGCCGCGCTCGAGAACTCGATCGAGGCTATGCGCATCCACGGCGCCTATGGCTATTCGAAGGAGTTCGACATCGAGCGCCTGTACCGCGACGCGCCGCTGACCTGCATCGGCGAAGGGACTAACGAGATGCAACGCATCATCATTTCCAGACAGTTCATCAAGAGGAATCCCGCGTCATGAAGCCGCTTCAGGGCGTGCGCATCGTTTCCGTCGAGCAGTTCGGCGCCGCGCCTTACGGCACCATGCTGCTCGCGGACCTGGGTGCCGAGGTCGTCAAGATCGAGAATGCCGCGATCGGGGGCGACCCCGCGCGCAAGACCGGGCCTTATTTGCTAGGCGCGAACGACAGCGAATATTATCAAGCTTTCAATACGAACAAGAAGAGCGTGGCGATCGATTTGCGCTCGACTGAGGGCAAGGCGGCGCTCAACAAGCTGATCAGGACGGCGGACGCGCTGGTGAATAATCTGCGCGGCGACCTGCCGGCGAAGATGAGTCTCGACTACAAGACGCTCGCGAGCGTCAATCCCAAGCTCGTGTGCGTGCATGTCTCGGCCTATGGCCGCGACAATGAGCGCGCGTCGTGGCCAGGCTATGATTATTTGATGCAGGCAGAATCCGGCCTGATGCATCTGACTGGTGAGCCCGACGGTCCGCCGTCGCGGTTCGGCGCGCCCTCGATCATCGACCAGACCACGGGGCTCACTGCCGCAGTCGGGCTGCTCTCCGCAGTGATCCAGGCGCGCACGACGGGCGAGGGCTGCGACGTCGACATCTCCCTGCTCGACGTCGCCTTGCATCAGCTCGGCTATGCGGCGTCCTGGTATCTCAACGAGGGTCACCTCTCGACGCGCCAGCCGCGCAGCGCGCATTTTTCGGTGGCGCCGGTGCAGACCTTTCCGACCTCGGACGGCTGGCTGTTCATCATGTGCATGACCGATAAGTTCTGGGGCGAGTTGCTGTCCGCCATCGGACGGACCGATCTAGCGTCCGATCCGCGCTTTGCGACGCCGGCATTGCGGCAGGCCAATCGCGACATGTTGACACCGATGATCGATGCCGAGCTGAAGCGGGAATCCAGCGCGTACTGGCTGAAGAAGCTGAACGGCGTGTTGCCGATCGCGCCTGTGCTCAATCTGGCGCAGGCATTGGACAGTCCGTTCCTTGAGGCGACGGAGATGATCAACACCATCGCGCATCCGGAGAAGCCCGCGATGCGCGTGCTGTCCAACCCGATCAAGATCAATGGCGAGCGGCTGGCACAGGCGTCGTGCTCGCCCTATGGCGCCGACACCACCGCCTATGTCGGTGAGACGCGCGCCGCCGAGCGCGCCCGTTCGTCATGAAGCTCGAGGGCATTCGCGTCATCGACCTCAGCGTGTTCCTGCCGGGACCTTATCTGACGCTGGCGATGGCCGATCACGGCGCCGAGGTGATCAAGGTCGAGCCGCCGGGCGAGGGCGATCCTGGCCGGCACATCGGTCTGTCGGACGGACCAAGCACGGTGTTCTTCCGCAATCTCAATCGCGGCAAGAAGAGCGTTGTCGTTGATCTCAAGGATCGCGCGCGGCGAGAAGCGCTGCTGTCATTGTGCGAGACGGCGGACGTGTTCGTGGAATCCTTCCGGCCCGGCACGGTTGATCGCCTTGGCGTCGGCTATGAGGCGTTGCGCGCACGCAACCCGCGCATCGTCTACTGCGCGATCAGCGCATTCGGACAGGACAGCACCTGGCGCGGCCGGCCCGCGCATGACCTCGCGCTGGAAGCAGAGAGCGGCCTTGTCAGCATGACACTCGGCGGCGACGGCAAGCCGGCGATATCGGGCATGGCCGTGGCCGATGTGCTGGCGGGACTGCAGGGCCTGTCCGGCGTGCTGATGGCGCTGCTGCGTCGCGAGAAGACCGGCGTCGGCGATTACATCGATATCAGCATGCATGATGTGACCGTTGGCGGCATGCTCAACATCCTGGGCCCAACCTTCGCCGAGGATCGCCAACCGATCCCCGCGCATGAGCGCACCACAGGCGGTGCGGCGTTCTATCGTCCCTATGAGACGAAGGACGGCCGGCATCTCGTGCTCGCGGGGCAGGAGCCGAAATTCATCCACAATCTGCTTCGCGCGTTCGGCCGTCCCGATCTCGCGGAATTATGCCTGCGTGGTCCGGGGCCGCATCAAGAGCCGGTGATGGATTTCCTCTCCGCCGTCTTCCGCAAGAAGACGTTGGCGGAGTGGCAGGATGAACTCGCAACCCTCGATGTGTGCTATGGGCGCGTCAACACGCTGCCGGAAGCCTTCGCGCATCCGGTGCTGATCGAACGCGGCATGATCCGCCGCGACGAAAGCGGCCGCCGCCATGTCGGACCGCCGATCCGATTCCGCCACGAGCCGGCTGAGCCGGTGCTGCGCGAGCCCGCGCTGGGCGAGCACACGTCATCCATCCTGAAGAGAATTTTGGAGTAGGGCGATGCAAGGCCACGACCAGATCGGTCCCCAACGTTACCGCGAAAGCTTTGGCCGCTACTACGAGGACTTCGTTGTCGGCGATATCTACGAACACCGACCCGGCCGCACCATCACCGAGAGCGACAACACCTGGTTCACGCTGATCACGATGAACACGCACCCACTGCATTTCGACAAGGAGTATGCGTCGAAGTCGGAGTTCAAGCGCCCGCTGGTCAATAGCTGCCTGACGCTGTCGATGGTGGTCGGCATGAGCGTCAGCGACATCAGCCAGAAGGCAATCGGCAATCTTGGCTGGAACGATATCAGGCTTACTGCGCCGGTGTTCGTCGGTGATACCATCTACGCCGAATCGGAAGTGCTGGCGAAACGCGAATCGGCCTCGCGACCGGGGCAAGGCCTGGTCACCGTGCGCACCATCGGCAAGAAGGGGGACGGCACGCAGTTCATAAGTTTCGAGCGGACCGCGCTGATCGCCAAGAGAGGTCATGGGATTGAAGACTGACAAGAAACCGCGCCGCGCGGTCTCACCGAAAGCGAGACCGCTTTCGCGCGCGCCGCTCAGCACCAAGTCCGACGATCCCCTCTATCTCCAGGTCGTGCACGCGCTGAAGGACGAAATCGTCAGCGGCGTCTATCCCGTCGGCTCGCAGCTCCCGACCGAGGAAGAATTGTGCGAGCGGTTCTCGGTCAGCCGCTACACCGTGCGCGAGGCGCTGCGGCGGCTGCGTGAGGACAGCCTGGTGTCGTCGCGGCAGGGCGCGGGCACCACGGTCGTGCCGCCGCGTCCGGCGGATTCTTTCGTGCATGAGGTGATGTCGATCAACGATCTCGTCGCCTTTGCGACCGACGTGCGCTTTGCAGTCGACACCATCGAGATGATCGAGATCGACGACAAGCTGTCGGTGCGCACGGGGCTTACGAGCGGCGAAGAGTGGCTTGCGGTCCGCGGCTTCCGCCACGCCGAGGGCGGCAAGCTGCCGGTGTGCTGGACCGAAGTCTACATCAACCGCGAATTCGCCGCGGTCGGGCGCTTGCTGCAGCGGCACCGCGGGCCGATCTTCCATCTGATCGAGGATTTGTTCGGCCAGAGCATCGTCGAGGTGCACCAGGAGATCGCCGCCGCGTTGATCTCGCCTGATCTCGCCGGCGGTCTCAAGGTCAAGGCCGGGACTACCGCCCTCGAGGTGCAACGCACCTACAAGCTCGCGACCGGCAAGATCGCACAGGTCGCGATCAACACCCACCCCGCGTCGCGTTTCCGCCATGCCATGACGATGCGGCGTGTGAAGGGCTGATCGCCGCCCGCTTGCTTCACGCCGTGCGCTTGTAGAGACCCATCAGCGTCGCCTTCGCGAGCGTGTTGAAGTGGAGGTTGAAGCCGACGACCGCGGCGGACGTGTCCGCCTGGACCGGCAGCGTCTCCTGCGATACCGCGAACACGGTGAAGATATAGCGGTGCGGATGGTCGTTCGGCGGAGGGCAGGGGCCGATATAACAGGGCTTGCCGACGTCGTTGCGGGTCTGCAGCGCGCCGGGCGGCAGCTTTGGCGCGTTCGGATTGCCGGCGTCCAGCGCGAGCTCCGTGGTCGTAGGCGGGATGTTCACGATCAGCCAGTGCCAGAAGCCGCTGCCGGTTGGCGCATCCGGATCGAAGCAGGTGATGGCAAAGCTCTTGGTTCCTTCCGGCGCGCCCGACCAGGACAATTGCGGCGACTGGTTGCCGCCGGCGCAGCCGAAGCCGAACTCCTTCGAGAGGATATACTTCTCGTCGAGATAGTCGCCGTCGCGAAAACTCTGGCTGGTGAGTTTCATGGTCATCGCTTTGTTTCCTTCCCGTTGATGCGGAAACAATCCTAAGCGATCTTGTCGTCCGCTAAAACCTTGATTGCCGGATCCGGCTGACGGCAGAAGGTACGTCGCTCCAGGCCGGCTTATCGGGCGCGAATTGCCGGCGCAGGAAGGATACGAGCTCGGATATTTGTTTATCGCTCAGGCTATCCTTGAAGGCCGGCATGTAGCCGAGGTCGCTGGCGGCGGGTTTAGCGATACCGTGCATGATCACCTGGATCAGATTGTCGGGCTCCGCGCTGTGGAGATTGCTGTTCAGCGCCAGCGACGGCCGGCTGCCGAACAGCGGCAGGCCGCCGACTTCGTGGCAAACCGCGCAGGCGCCCTGATAGTGTCGTGCGCCGGCGCTCGGCGCATATGTCACTTTTGTTGCGGATTCGAGTTGCGCGGCGCGCGTCGCTTGTGCCTGCGTGTCGAGCGAGGCGTTATTGAAAGAGGCGAGATAGACTGCGATCGCGCGGATGTCCTGATCCGGCAATGCCATCAGCTCCCTTACCACCGGCGCCATCGGGCCGACCGCCACACCGTGCACGCGGGACTCGCCGGTGCGCAAGTAAGCGAACAGCTCGTCCTCGCTCCAGGGGATTGGCGCCTGCGACAGCGAGGTCAGCGCGGGCGCTTCCCAGCCTTCCGCAAGGCCGCCGGCGAGATATTGGCTCTGCTGCTCCGCGCCGAGCACGTTGCGCGGCGAATGGCAGGCGCTGCAATGGCCAAGGCCCTCGACCAGATAGGCGCCGCGATTCCAGATTTCCGATCTGGTCGGATCAGGCTGGAATGTCCTGGCCTGATGGAACAGCGCGTTCCATCCTGCCATCAGCGGCCGCAGGTTGAATGGAAAGCGCAGCTCGTTGGTCCGCGCTTTTGCGCGCACCGGCGGCTGCGCCATCAGGTAAGCGTAGAGCGCCTGCAGATCGGCGTCGCTGGCTTTGGCGAAATGCGTGTAGGGAAATGCCGGATAGAGATGCCGGCCGTCGCGATGAATGCCCTCGCGCATTGCACGCTCGAAGGCGGGATAGGACCAGGCGCCGATGCCGGTCGCCTCATCGGGGGTGATGTTGGTCGAATAGATGACGCCGAACGGCGTTTCGAGCGGCCGGCCGCCGGCATTGACCGCGCCGCCTGCCGAGGTGTGGCACTCCCCGCAGGCGCCAAGCGCTGCAAGCTGTTCGCCGCGCGCAATGGTCGAAGCGGAATAGACTGAGGCATCCGGCCGCGCGATGGGGGCGATCGCCCTCCATGGCAGCACGGCCGCGCCGATGCCGATCACGGCGGTGCAAAGCGCGGCAAGTGATGCAAACATGCCGCGACGGCCGGCAAAGGGATTGGACCAGTGCTTTGCAGGCGGCGCTGGTGTGGACTTTGGCGCCGGCAGCGCTTCAGGAATGACTTGCCCTTCGCGCAATCCTTTCAGAATCCGCTCCGGCGTGAACGGTGGCTCGCGAAAGCGTACACCAGTCGCATCATAGATCGCATTCGCAATCGCCGCCGCGCTCGGCACTGAGGCGGACTCGCCGACGCCGAGCGGCGGCTGGTCCTGCCGCGGCAGCATCAACACGTCGATGTCAGGCACGTCCGGAAATTTGATGATGGGGTAGGCGCCCCATTCGCGCGTTGCGACCTTCGTGCGATCGAACGAAACCTCCTCCATCAGCGTGCGGCTGGTCGATTGCACGACATTGCCGTGGATCTGGTGCCGCACGCCGTCGGGATTGATCATCAACCCGGAATCCTGCCCCGCCACGACGCGCGTCACGCTGACGTCGCCGGTCGCCTTGTTGACGGCGACGTCGGCGATCCAGGCCGACCATGCCGCGCCATAGCCCGGAAACTTGCTGTGGACGTAGAGCGCATACGCAAAGCCGCGTCCGCGCACGATGTCGCCTTCCGGGATCTTCTCCTCGCACACCGGCCGCTTTTGCCACCCGGCGCGCTCGGCCACCGCGTGGACGAGATCGATTGCGCGCTGGTCCTTCAGATAGCGGAGCCGATAGTCGATCGGGTCGACCCCGGCCTCATCGGCGCATTCGTCGATGAAGGATTCATGCGCGAACGAATTCGGCAGCGCCGAGACGCCACGAAACCACGAGGCGCGGACGATCGGCGGCATGTCGTGCGCCACCACGCGCATATGGTCGTAATCATAGGGCGGGATGGCGGTGCGGTCGCCCATCTCGAACACGGTTGCTTCCGGCGCGATGCGGCCGGTCAACAGCAACGCCAGCGTCGGCGACCCGTTGGAGGGATAGCGCGTCGCAAAATCGTAAGCGGCAACGCCGCCGTCCTCGTTCAACGCGCCATTGACGTCGATGAGCTGCGCCGAGCCCTTCGGCTCCCAGAGATGTTCCTGCTCGCGGGTCAATTGCACGCGGACCGGACGACCGACCGCGCGCGACAGCAGCAATGCGTCGGCGGCGACGTCGTCGGCACAGTTCCGGCCATAGCATCCGGCGGCTTCCAGCCGGATCACCTCGATCTCGGCCTCTGGCCGCTCGACGAGGAGCGCAAGGTCGGCCCGCAGCATGTGCGGATTTTGCGTGCCCGACCACACCCTGATGCGATCCTCGCGACAATCCGCCACCGCGCAGGACGGGCCGATCGATGCATGCATCTGATAGGGCCAGACATAGGTCCGCTGCATCGGCTTTGAAGCCGACGCGATCGCGGCGTCGACATCGCCCGTATCCTTCAACACGCGCGGCGTGGAGGGATTGGCGCGCAGCGCCCTATCGATGTCTTCGAGATCAGGCAATGTTGGCGTCGGCTTCCAGCTCACCTTGATCTGGTTCGCGGCTTTGACCGCGTTCTCCTCACGCTCGGCGACGATGCCAACGAAATCGCCGATCCGCACCACGGCGACGAGTCCAGGAATGTCGCGCACCGAGGATTCGTCGATCGCGATCAGGCTGGTGCCGACGAACGGGCCGGCATCGACGCCGGCATAGGGCGGGCGTACCACCCGGCCATGCAGCATGCCCGGCACGCGCACGTCATGCACATAGGTGAGCTCGCCAGTGGCTTTCGCCGGAAGATCGATGCGCGGCACCGACCGGCCGACAATCGAGTAGCTATCGACCGGCTTCACCGGAACATCATCGGCGAGTTCGAGGCGAATGGAGTCGCCCGCGATCAGCTCGCCATAGGAGACGCTGCGATTGTCCCTGCCGCGGATGAGGCCATCCTCAATCGACAATTCTTCGATCGGCAGCTCAAGCCGCTGCGCCGCGCGCGCGAGCAGCAACTGCCGCGCTTGCGCGGCTGCCTTGCGCAGGGGCACGGCCGTGATCTGGATGGTCTCGCTTGCGATCGTCGGGCCCTGATTCGGTACCTCTTTGGTGTCGCCGAACACGACCACGACGCGCGCAAAGGACACATCGAGCTCTTCGGCGACGATCTGCCCGAGTGCCGTGCGGATGCCGGTGCCGAGATCGACATGGCCGTTATAGGCGTTGACCTCGCCATCAGCGGTGATGTGGATGAACGTCTCGTCCTTGCCGGCCGCATCGTGGCGAACGACAATCAAGCTGCCGTTGGCCATCAGTCGTGCGCCTCGACAAGACGGCCCGCGGCGCGCATCGCCGCGCGCATGATCTCGACATGGGCGCCGCAGCGACAGAGATTGTAGCGCAGCGCTTCGCGAATTTCGGCCTCGGTCGGACGCGGCGTGCGCAACAATAGCGCCTTGGTGGTCATGATCATGCCGTTCAGGCAATAGCCGCATTGCGCGGCCTGCTCCCTGATGAAGGCGTCCTGCACGGGATCGGGATGCTCGCGCGAGCCGAGGCCCTCGAGCGTCACGATGTCGCGGCCGACGCAA
>NZ_DATGFH010000019.1:0-2102 GCF_035309285.1 Bradyrhizobium sp.
GACTTCACCTTTTTCGGTAAGCGCGGTCTCCTTGGTCAGATTATTGCCCGCGCTGTGAAGGTCGGCGACGTCCTTTGCGATCATCGCACCTTTGACGTTTTGCCACGGCCCCTTGCCGATGCGGTCGCGCGCATTCATGGCGGGCTTGCCGTCGGCGGCCTGGGTCGAGAGGTAGGCGTGCCAGACCTTGGGCGCGCCAAAGCCAGCCGCCTGCGCCAGCGTCTGGCAATGATTGTCGGCGCCGGCCACGCCGCCGAGATTCCCGCCGTTTCCGATGCCATGGCTCGTCAGGAAGAACGTTGTGTTGGCGGATTGCGCCGAAGCGGGCGCAGCCGCGAGAAGTCCGAATGTCAGGGCGGCCGCGACAGGGACAGTCTTCACGGGAAAGCTCATCTGTTCCTCCACTTGGGCTTGCTTTTGTGATTTTGCACGCAGGCACTGCGTTGAACACGCAGCGACAATGCTTATTCCGGCACGGAGCGACCCAAATGAAAAAGGCGCCGCGGAACCGCGACGCCTTTGTTTCCTTACGGCTTTGGAGCATCAATTGGTCTGCTGGATCGCCGAGAGCATCCAGTCGCCGCCGCGCGGCCTCACGAAGGTCCAGACCTCGGTGACCTCGACCGGCTGCTCGCTGCCGCTGATCAATTGGCCGGAGGTCATGTCGACATAGCGGTCGACCATCGAGAAGCGCATCGCGACGCTCGCATAGTCGCTGTCGCCTTCGCGCCAGGCTTCGGCGAGATCACCCTGCAACAGCCGCGTGCCGGACACCTTGTTGACCTGGCCGCGCGCGCGGTTCTGCTGCATGTCTTCGGTGAAGAACGTCACCATCTCCGGCGTCGCTAGCGTCCGCAGCCGGCCGATATCCTCGCTGGAATAGGCGGCCTGAGCCTCGACCAGGATCCGCTCGAAGGCTTCATAGTCGGCGGGCTGGATTTGCAGTGGCGCGCTGGCCGATCCCAGCCCAAAGCCCATGCCGCCGAAATTCGAATTGCTGGTGTTGCCCATGCCGCCCGCGCCGGCATAGGCCGGCCCCGACATCTGGCGACGCTGCCACCACGACATCGCCATCCGTACCAGGAACACGATCAGCAAGATCTGCAAAAGCAGGCCCAGGATCGACGAGAAGCCGCCGATGCCTGAAAACAGCCCGCCGCCGAACAGCATGCCGAACAGGCCGGCGCCAAGGAAGCCCGCCGCGAGACCGCCAAGCAACCCGCCGCGATTGAACAATCCGCGGCCCGTCGGCGAGCTCATGCCGGGGCTGTTCGGCTGACTGAAGGTGCGGTTGAACGGCTGCGCCATGTTGGGGGCCGTGTTGGTCGAGCGCGGCATGGAGAAGGTGCGCGAGCCACGCGAGCCCGACGAGAAGCCGCCGCCGATACGGGCATCGGCGGACGTGACCGCAAGCGTCGGCAGCGCCAGCGACAACACGATGGCGATCGCCTTGACGAACCCGCGGATGCGAGGGGTGAACTTCATGTTGGATCTTCCTAAAAATCCCCGGTGGGGAACCGCCCTTAAGATGGGCAACCGTTACGGAAAGTGAAGCCACCCGCGGGAACCGGCTACTGCGGCGCTCGGTCGCGCTTTACTATCGTCACCCCCGGGGCTTGACCCCGGGGTCCATCGAAAAAGATCACTTTTCCATTGAAGGATGGCCGGGTCGTAGCCCGGCCATGACGAGGGAGAACACTTCGTATATCCCGAACACACCTACTGTGGCGCCATGGTCTCCTTCACCGCCTTGACGAGCTGGGTCAGCGTGAAGGGCTTTGGCAGGAAGGCGAACTGCTCGTTCTCGGGCAGGCTCTTCTCGAAGGCGTCCTCGGCATAGCCGGAGACGAAGATGATTTTCAGATTGGGATTGCGGCCGCGCATCGATTTCAGCAGCGTCGGGCCATCCATCTCCGGCATCACGACGTCGGAGACCACGAGATCGATGGCGCCGTCCTTTTCCTCCAGCGCTTCCATCGCCTCGATGCCGTTGGAGGCCTCGATCACGCTGTAGCCGCGCGACCGCAAGCCGCGCGCGTTCAGCGAGCGCAGGCCCTCCTCGTCCTCGACGAGGAGGATGGTCCCTTGTCCGGTGAGATCGG
>NZ_DATGFH010000020.1:0-94030 GCF_035309285.1 Bradyrhizobium sp.
TGTCACCAATTCGTGACACGCATTCCGAAGGCTTCAGCTATCTCGTCACCTCCATAGCTGCTCCGGCTGCTTCCGGCTGGAGCGTTTGCCGGGTGGGACTTGCACCCACTGGAAAGCGCCGCCTTCTCACGGCGCACACCCCAAGCGGACGTCGGACTTCCCTTTTTGGGGGGAAGCAGAATGTGCGCAATTCGATCAAGTGGTCCGGCGCGCCGGCCGACGAGTCATTTCATCGAGGCGGGAGCGTACGAAGGCCTGGAAATGGTCTGCGGACGGTGTCAGCTTGGCGTCGCGAACTCGAAGCACAGACACCATGTTGCGGACGTCCCACCCGCGAAGATGGATCACGGCCAATGACCCGGCGCCGAGCTCCGCGGTGACAACATAGCGACTGATGGCGCCGATTCCGTAACCTCTCTTCAGTGCAGACACGAGGGTCTCATTGGAAGACAGCTCAAGCCGACGCTTGGGAACAATGCCCAGCTGCGCCAAACGGCCATCGGAAGAGATGCGGGTCGCAGAACCTTCTTCCCGCGAAAGCCAAGTCAATTTTTCAAAACTTTCGCGCGAAAGCCGCCGGGGTGCTAAAGCCGGACTGCCGACGATGACGACTTCATACTCCAGCAAGGGCTCCGTTTCGATTTCTGGTGCCGTCACGGTCCCCGCTACGAAACCCAACTCGGCGCGATGAGATCGAAGCCGTTCGACCGCTTGCTCGGCTGATCCCACTTGCAACGTGACGCGCACTCCCGGATGCGAATATTGGAATTCGGCAATGATCTCGGGCAACAGATAAGTCCCGGTGAGTGACGACGCGACGAGTGCCACCGAACCAGGGCCGCCCTGGCGGAATTGCGCGGCACCGAGGCCTGCCTGCGCGAGGAGGGATTCGGCGCGAAGGACGTAATTCGCGACGAAATCACCGGCATCCGTGAGCACGCCGTCACGCCGTGACCGTTCCACAAGTTTGATCCCCAGCTCCTGCTCCAACTCGGCGACGTGCTTTGAGACCGCCGGCTGGCTGATGCCAAGTTCTGCAGCGGCCGACGAAAACGACCTCTTGCGGGCAAACGCCGCGAATGCGCGCAATCGTGCTTCCAGCCTCATAACCCAAGATTATACCATTGCGCCGATTATGTATTTTTTTCTTTGGCCGATCCTCGGTACCGTCGTGGCACGTCAACCAACTTGTGTTGGGCTGATCCGGATGTGTCCGTTGTAGCCAAAGGAGGAAACCCATGCCTGCCTTCATCTGCTCGACCTGTGGCACGCAGTATCCGCAAAGCGAAGCCCCACCGGCTCATTGCCCGGTGTGCGAGGACGAGCGTCAATTCATTCTGCCTGAGGGCCAGTCGTGGACAACGCTAGAGCGGCTGAAGATTTCGCACCACAACGGATTTCGCCAATACGAGCCAGGTCTTATTGGCATCGGCACGACTCCTAAATTCGCCATCGGGCAACGCGCACTGCTCTTATGTACGCCTGAAGGGAACGTCCTCTGGGATTGCATCTCCCTGATCGATGAGGCTACGGTCACCTTGATTAACGGACTTGGCGGATTGCGCGCCATCGCCATTTCGCATCCGCACTTCTACACGACGCTTGTTGACTGGAGCCGAGCGTTCGGCAATGTGCCGGTGCATCTTCACGCTGACGATGCCAATTGGGTGAGGCAGCCGGATAGTTGCATCAAGTTCTGGCAGGGCGAAAGATTCGAGTTGCAGAAGGGCATCACGTTGGTCCGCGGCGGCGGGCATTTCCCCGGTGGAGCGATGCTTCATTGGGCGGCCGGAGCGGAGGGTAAGGGAGTGGTGTGCTCGGCCGACATGGCTATCGCGAACCTTGATCGTAAATCTTTTTCATTCATGCGCAGCATTCCGAACTTCATCCCGCTTTCCGAGAAGGCCGTCCGTGCGGTCGGTGCTGCGCTGATGCCCCTCGCGTTCGATCGGGTGTACAGCCACCACTTCGAACGGGTGATCCATTCGGGCGCCAAGCAGATTTTGCAAAATTCCGTGGAGCGATACGTTGCTGCGATCGGTGGCGCCTATGACAGGATGTGAAGTGGAGACAACGCCCGCTTCTGACCCTTCGCGGCATATTGCACCGCCGTGCGGTTTTGGCCGCCAGCAGAGTTCGGACATGGCATCGTCGCGTCACGTGCGCCGGCTAGCTCGCCCAATTCTCGCGGAATTCACCGAAGAGCGTGAGACCTCCGCAGACGTAGATGGTCTGCCCCGTGATATAGCCCGCTTCATCTGACGCGAGAAACGCAAACACGCCGGCGATCTCCTCCGCCGTTCCGACACGCCCGAGCGGGATGTGGCTTTCCACGGCTGCGCGCTTGGCTTGATCGCCGGTCCATGCGGCATTGATCGGCGTGTCGATCGCGCCGGGTGCGACCGCGTTGACACGAATGCCCCGGCTGCCAAATTCGAGCGCAAGCGTGCGCGTCAGGCTGGCCATCGCGCCCTTGCTGATCGAATAGGCGAGATAGCCCGGCTTGGGGATGATCTGGTGGACGCTCGAGCAATTGATGATAGTGCCGCCTCCGCCGCGCGCCACGAAGTGCGCGAGCGCTCGCTGTGCACAGAGCACGGCACCGTTCAGATTCACGTCGAGGGTTCGACGATAGGTTTCGATATCGAGTGCCTCGCTCGGTGACTCCCTCTGGAAGCCGGCATTGTTGATGAGGCAGTCAAGCCGCGGCCAGCGCGCCAGCACGATATCGAACATCTGTCCAATGTCGGCCTCGCTGCCGATATCGGCGTGAACCACGAAATGGTCGCTGTCGCCATGCCCTCGCTCGGCAGACGCGGCCCGCACGCGGGCGAGGGTTTCTTCAGCACCTGCAGGCGGACCGACGAAATTGATCGCGACGCTCGCACCTTCCTGAGCCAGCCGGACCGCGACCGCCTGCCCGATGCCTTGAGAGGCGCCGGTCACAAGGGCGTATTGCCCGACGAGACGAGACGGGAGAGTTGACCGATCCGATTGCTGCATGATTGCTCCGGAAACGCAGGTGTCATCGACCGTTGGTTCACAACGAGCCGTCGCGCATCGAAAGGCTATCGCGGGATTCGACAGACCACCAGATCTCCGGACCGGCGGCGATGTCGTGGGGAACCTCTCACTACCCAGTCTCGTGAGTAGCAGAGGCTCCCCACCGAGCCTCTTCCGGAGCGGAAGAGGCACTGCAGGAACGCCGGGGCTGGCGAACGTTCCTACTTCAACATCTTCGCGACGTTATCCTTGGTCACGAGATCAAGACCGGTGTAAACGATCTCCGGCACCTTCTCGCCCTTCTTGATCGCAAGCAGGGTATCCATCGCTTTCTCGCCCATCTCGAACGGACGCTGGCCGACCAGGGCATTGGCATAGCCTTCGTTCAAAAGTTCGAGCTGCATCCTCAAAGTGTCGGCCACGACGAGCGTGAACTTGCCGGAGTCGATGTCCTTCTTGCTGCGGTTAGCGAACGCCTTGAAGCCTTCCGGCGCGAACATGGGCCAACCGCCGACCGGGATGATCGCAGCGAGGTCGGGGGTTGCGGTGCGCAGGTCAGTCATCTGTTGAATGGCGGCTGCAGGATCGTCGTTGCAGAACGTCGGTGATCCCCCGACTTCGGCCCACTTCGAGCCTTTGAGCGCTTCGCGGACTCCATCGACGCGCTCCGCCAGATTCGCGGCACCGGGACCGCCGGAGACCATCGCATATTTGCCGCCCCCCGGCCGGAGCTTCAGCAGTTGCTTGCCGAGCGCGAGGCCGAACTCCTTGTTGTTGGTTCCGATATAGGCGATCCGTTTCGAGCCCGGCGCATCCGAATCGAAGGTGATGACGGGAATGCCGGCGGCGGTCGCCGCCTCGATCGACTTGGTCATCGCCGCAGTGTCGGCGACCGAAATCGCAAGACCATCCACCTTCTGTGTGATGAAATCCTGGATGATCTGCGCCTGGGTCGCCGGCTCGTGCTCGACGGGGCCTTTATAGATGCATTCGATATTGCCGAGCTCCTTGGCGCGCTTCTGACAGCCGTCACGCGCGAAGTCGAAGAACGGATTGTTCATGGCCTTGGGCACGATCACGAATTTGTAGGTCTGGGCGGCGAGCGCCGGCGTCGCCATCATCGCGACGGTTATGCCGGCAAGAAGAAGTTTCCTCATTGCGTCCCTCCACATTTTTGTGTCCATCCTTTGAAAATCGCAGCTCCGGGAGGCGGACAGACAACAGCGCGTTAACCTCCAGGAAGAGCTCTCAAGCCATGCGCGAGCGAAGGCGATCGACCAGCACCGCCAGAATGATGATCACGCCCACCAGGGTCTCTTGCCAGTACGAGGAGACCTGCGCGAGCACGAGGCCGTTGCGGATCACCTCGAGCAGCACGCAGCCGACGATGGCTCCGAGCGGGCCGCCGGTCCCGCCGGCGAGATTGGCGCCGCCGATGACCGCCGCAGCAATGACATTGAGCTCGTAGGACGTCGCCATGTTTGCAGGCGCCGATCCCAGCCAGCCGGATATGATGATGCCCTGGAGACCCGCCGCGAGCGCGCAGATCACGTAAACCGCGATCTTCAGACGCGCCACCGCAATGCCGGTCAGCGCGGCCGCCTTCTCGTTGCCGCCGAGCGCGAAGACGTGACGACCGAAACCGGTGTGATGCAGCACGATTGCCATCGCGACTGCGAGCACCACGAGATAAATGAACGGCGCGGGCATGCCGTACACGTCGCCCGATGTCAGCGCGTAGAAATAATCGGCGTCCGGCCCGCCGGGAAAGCTGCCGCGGCCGTTGGAGACGACGTAGCCCATGCCGCGCACGATCGAGAGCATGCCGAGCGTGGTGACGAAGGGCGACAGCCCGAGAACGGCAATACAGAAGCCGTTGACGAGGCCGACGATCAGCGCAACGCCAAGCCCGCCAAGCACCGAGACGACCAGTATCAAGCCCGGCACGTTGGCGACGACGGTCTTGCCGTCGGCCGCCAGGTGGACGAACCACGACGCACCGGGCATGCCCGGCGTCGAAACGTCCGTCATGATCATCGACGTGATCATCGCGGAAAAACACATCATCGAGCCGACCGAGAGGTCGATGCCGCCCGTAATAATGACGAATGTCGCGCCGAGCGTGGCGATAGCGATGAAGGAAAAATTCTTCGCCACGTTCTGCATGTTGCCCTCGGTGAAGAAATACGGGCTTGCAAAGTTCATCACCACGAACAGCGCCACGAGGGCGAGCAGGACGTAGCCGGTCTGCGAGGCAAAGATTCCGGTCTGCCACCATCTGGCCTTGCCGATGTTGGTGAAAGTGATGGGAGATTCCATGGGCGCGGCCATCACGCGGCCTCCTTCGCTCCGGTGATAAGGGAGGTGACTTCCTCAGGAGTGGTGTCGCCGATCGCCTTGTCGGCGCGCTTCTCCCCTCGGCGCATGACGACGACGCGGTCGCAGACCGCGAAAACGTCGGGCATGCGGTGCGAGATCAGCATCACGGCGACACCCTGCTCCTTCAAACGATGGATCAGGCTCAGGACCTGCTCGACCTGGCGGACCGAGATCGCGGCTGTCGGCTCGTCCATCATCACGAGCCTGGCGTTGGAGAGGCGTGTCCGCGCGATCGCGACCGCCTGGCGTTGGCCGCCCGACATCTGCTTCACGAGGTCGTACGGACGGGTCTCCGAACGCAGCTCTCCAAACAGGTCCAGCGCGCGCGCCGCCATGGCCTTGTGATCGAGAAAGGCGAACGGACCGAACTTCCGCTTGAGCTCACGGCCGAGGAAGACATTGGCTGCCGCCGTGAGATTGTCGGCGAGCGCGAGGTCCTGGTAGACGACCTCGATCCCGACCGCCCGGGCATCGATTGGACGGGCGAAATGCACCAGATTGCCGTCGAAGCGGATCTCGCCATGGCTCGGTGGGAAATTGCCGGCGATGATTTTGACGAGCGTCGACTTGCCGGCGCCGTTGTCGCCCATCAGCCCAACCACCTCGCCGGGGAAAACCTGCATGTCGACGCCGTGCAGTGCGCGAATCGCGCCGAACTCCTTGCCGATCCCCGTCAACTCAAGGACCGGTTGCCCGGTTGCGGGAGGGGTTACCATGGTCCGCCTCGCTCAGACTTGCCGGCTGGCAGTTTGGCTGACGCGTTCACTTAAAGATTCTCCTTCAGCGCGGGGTAGAGCTTTCGCCAACTGTGGTAGGCCTCGTCGTAGGCGGCCGCGGCGGAGGCGCGCGGCGTGAAGGTCGCAAGGCGCCGCGGACGGGTGCACACTTCTCCGGCATTCTCGCCGGTGGCCGCGAGCCTGCCGAGGCGCGCGGCCCCGAGTGCAGCCCCCACCTCGCCCTCCTCGACGCGATGAACGGGAATGCCGAGCACATCGGCGCAAATCTGCGCCCAGAGCGCCGAGCGCGAGCCGCCGCCAACGAGATCGACCTCCGCGATGTCAGAGCTCGCATGTCCCAGAGCGGCAAGATTGTCGCGCGCCGCAAAGGCGACGCCTTCGAGCACGGCCTGCACGATCTGGTCTCGCCCGGTTGCGGCACGCAGGCCGATGAAGGCTCCGGCCGCGGCAGCGTCGTTATGCGGCGTGCGCTCGCCGTTGAGATACGGCAGGAATTTGACCGGGCTCGGCCCGTCGACCGTGTCGCCGAGCGGCATCAACAGCTCGGTGGCCGGCGTCGCCATCACGCTCGCGAGCCAGGCGAGCGAAGCAGCAGCAGACAACATCACGCCCATCTGGTGCCACAGGCCGGGAAGCGCGTGGCAAAAGGCATGCACGGCCAATGCCGGCGCCGGCGCAAATTGATCGGTGACACGGAACATCACGCCGGACGTGCCCAGCGACAGGAATGCATCGCCAGGGGTGATCGCGCCGAGCCCGATCGCGCTCGCTGCGCAATCGCCGGCGCCGCCGGCGACCACGACATCGTTCCCCAATCCCCAGCGCCGGACGAAGACAGGCGCAAGATGTGCGCTGACCTCGCTGCCTTCGACAAGCCGCGGCATGTGATGGAGATCGAGCCCCGTCGCACGCAGGAGCAGCGCGGACCAGCGGCGCTGACCGACGTCGAGCCACAGCGTTCCGGCCGCATCCGACATGTCCTCGACCATCTCGCCGGTCAGGCGATAGCGGACATAGGCCTTTGGCAGCAACACCTTGGCGACACGCTGGAAAATCTCCGGCTCGTGCCGCGCCACCCACAACAGCTTGGGTGCGGTGAAGCCGGGCATCGCCAGATTTCCGGTGATGGCGTGGAGCGACGGACAGTACCGCTCGAGCGCGGCACATTCGGCTTGGGAACGGCCGTCGTTCCAGAGAATGGCTGGCCGAAGCGGACGGCCATCGTCGCCAAGCAGGCTTGCGCCATGCATCTGGCCGGAGAGACCGATGCCGCGGACCTGGGCGACCTCGCGCGGACAGGCGGATGCAAGGTCGTCGACCGCGCCGATGGCCGCCTCGAACCAGGCATCGGGATCCTGCTCGGACCACAGCGGCGCCGGATGCGACAGCGCAAGCTCGCGCGAGGCGGTCGCGAGGATCGCGCCCGCCTCGTCCACGAGCACCGCTTTCACACCGGACGTGCCGATGTCCATGCCGAGATACACGCTTCCTCCCTTTTGGCCCGGTTTGCGGTGCGCGAACTGTGCCGCCTTTCTCGCAAATCAGCCGCTTACCAACTCTGGCTGCCAGCAGCAGCAGCCGCCTATGGCAGATTGTCCCTCATCACGATGTCGATCCGGATCTTCTCCTGTTCGCTCAGGATCGGCTCGCTCCTGGCGAGCGCGAGCAGCACGCGCACGGCGGCCCGCGCCTCATGGCCCGGGTTTTGCGAAATCGCCGCAGCCATGACGCCCTGCAGCAACAGCTTGCGCGTCAAGACCGTGACGTCATGGCCGACGAACACCACCTGCTTCTCCCGGCCCTGTTCCATCAGCGCCTTGGCGACGCCGGCTGTGCCGGCGCCGACATTGTAGAGGCCGACGATGTCTGGATACTGCCCAAGCAGCCGTGTCATGTGTCGTTCGGAGCGCTCATCCTCGTCGCGGCCTTCGAGAACGGGCAGCACGTCGAGCCCGGAAAACTCCGACGCCATCACCTGGTTGAAGCCGAAGATGCGCTCGGCATGGTCGCGCAGGCCTTGCGAGCCGGCGACGATCGCGACTTTTCCCTTGCGGCCGCCGACGAACCGGCCGACCAGTGCGCCGGCGGTACGGCCGGCGGCGATATTGTCGATGCCGACATAATGCTGGCGCCGCGACGAGGGCACGTCAGAGACCAGGGTAACGACCTTGGTGCCGGCATCGATGAGATCGTTGATGGCGGCGCGGACACTCGGATGATCCAGTGCCACCACGGCGACGCCATCGAAGCCACCGGGGAGCCGTTCGAGCGTAGCGGCCAGAACCGAACCGTCGAAGACGTCGGTTGCGATCATCTCGATCAGAAGGCGGCGGGCCGAGAGCCAAGCCGACATCTCGCCGAGATAGGACTGGATTTGCTGCATGAACGGGTTCGGCCCGGACGGCATCACGAACGCAAAGCGCCAACCCCGGCCGCGCGCGAGCTCGGCCGCCGCCATGTGGGGCTGAAAGGCATTGCGTTCGATCGCCTCCTTGACGCGGCGGATCGTGTCCGGCCGCACACCGGGGCGGTTGTGCAGCACGCGGTCCACGGTCGCCAGGCTGACGCCGGCCTGGCGCGCGATGTCCTTCAGTGTCAGCGCCGCGGGAGTGTCCGGCTCCTTCATGAGATGAGGCTAGCAGAGTTCTTGAGGCACGCAACTCATTTTGAGGGGCCGGCCGCTGCTTTCGAGTCCCGGTTGTGCCGGCAAAAGGGCATGGAGCGCCGCCCGGTAGGGCGACGCTCCGTAACGTATATCGCGGGCGCGCTACTGCGACCGGTCGGAAGTCCAGCCCTTGTATTGGGCGACGTTGTCGCGGGTGATAAGCTTCGAGGGCAGGAGCTCGACGGGTGATGCCGGCTTCTTGCCGTTGAGAATGCCAACGCCGAGCTGCACGGCGCGGCGCGCCATGAAGAACGGATCTTGCGAGGCCGAGGCCTGGATCTGCGGCGTTGCGGGGTCCTTGAGCGCGGCCTCGATGTCGGGCGCGCCATCGACCGAACTGATGACGATGCCGGAACGCTGCTGCTGGCGCGCCGCAAGATCAGTGCCGATCGCCTGGGGATCGTTGATGGCGAAGATGGCATCGATCTTCGGGAAGCGGGTCAGATAACCCTGCGCGACCGTCAAGCCACCCTCGCGCGATCCCTTGCCGTCCTGGTCGCTCGAGAGAACCTTGATTCCGGCGTTCTTCGAAAAGACGTTCTTGCAGCCCACCACGCGGTCGATCACGGCGGAGACCTGCGGGCCGTTCTCGATCACCACATTGCCTTTGCCGCCGAGCTTGTCGACAATGTACTGACAGGAGATCTCTCCGGCCTGGACATTGTTGGTCGTTACCGTCGCGTCGGCGCCTTCGGCGGCCGTATCCACGGCAACGACGACGAGGCCTGCCGCCTGCGCCTTCTTGATCGCGGGCCCGATGGCCTTCGGATCGCCGGGATTGAGGAGGATCAGGTCGACCCCCGCGGCGATGAAGTTGTCGATCTGGGTCACTTGCTTGCCGAGATCGTATTCAAAGCCGACGGTGGTGATCTTCACATTGGGATTGGTCTTCTTGGCCTCGAACTCGGCGCCCTTGGAGAGCGCCACGAAGAACGGGTTGCCCATCGAGCCGAGCGAGATGCCGATCGATTTGAGCTCCTTCGCAAAGGACGGAGCGGAGCTGAGAGCGAGCACCATTGCGGCGCCCGCGAACGAGATCGTCTTCAACATGAGCTTCCTCCCTGGTCTGTCTTCACCCCCGGGTACGGCAGACCAGATGCCGTAACCGAATCTGATGTGGCGACATCGAGCCTCGATGCTCCCTCAAGTGCGCGCCGAGCCTTGCAGCCGATAGCGATCGAGCGCCACGGCACCGATGATCACCAAACCCTTGATCACATATTGCCAGATGTCGGAGACGCCGATGAGAATGAGGCCGTTCGACAGAACCGCAATGATCAGCGCCCCGACCAGCGTTCCCCAGATCGAGCCGATACCACCGACAAAGGACGTGCCGCCGAGGATCACGGCGGTGATCGCGTCGAGCTCGTAGGATTGGCCGAGCTGCAGCCCGTTGGCGGCATAGAGCCGCGCTGCCTGCATGGCACCGCCAAGGCCGGCCAAAAGTCCCGACACGCCGTAGACGAAGGTCAGCACGGCCCACACCTTGATGCCGGCCAGGCGCGCCGCACTCTCGTTACCGCCGACCGCATAGATGTGCACGCCGAGCACGGTCCGACGCAGCACGAGCCAGGAGACGAAGATGACGAGCAATGCGATCACCGACAGCCACGGGATCGACACGACACCGGGAACGAGCGTGAGCGAGCCGTTACCAATGAAGGCATAGGGAATGGAAGGATTGAAGATGGTGGTATCGGCGCCGAGCAGGCGGGCGAGACCACGCACGGCAGTGAGCGAACCGAGCGTGACGATGAACGGCGGCAGGCGCAACAGGGCAATCAGCGCGCCATTGATGACACCGAAACCAAGGCCCGCGAGGACCGAGGCCAGAACCCAGAACGCGCTGAGGTCGGGAAGCTGGGAGATCGTCAATCCGGCCATCGCGGACGCGGCTAGGATCGAACCGACCGACAGGTCGATGCCCCCGGTGAGGATAACGAAGGTCATGCCTGCGGCGAGCACCGTGTTGACTGCGGCTTGCTGCAGAACGATGCCCAGATTCTGGCCGGAAAAGAAGCGGCCCTCCGACAGGAAATGAAAGCCAAGGCACAACAGCAGCAGCACCGGCAGCATGCCGGCTGCGCGGATCAAGAGCCTGATGCGTTGGCGCTTCGTCTCCTGCGCGGCCGCGGCGCCATTGGCCGTGGCCGGCGCGGCTCCCGCCTGCGGAGAACTGTCATGCATGAGCGTGCTCCGTCCCGGTTGCGAGCGCCATGATGTCCTCCTGGTTCAACGGCGATGCCGCGGTTCGCTCGATCTCGCCGGCAATCCGTCCAGCACGCATGACAATGACGCGGTCGCAGATGCCGATAATCTCCGGCAGATCGGACGAGATGACAAGGATCGCGGTACCCGATTTCGCGAGATTATCGATGATCGAATAGATCTCGGACTTGGCCCCGACATCGACGCCGCGCGTCGGCTCGTCGAGGATCAGGGCTTTTGGCGTGGTCGCCAGCAGCCGTGACAGCAGCACTTTCTGCTGGTTGCCGCCGGAGAGCCCGCCGGCCGGCACGCCGACATTCGCGGCGCGGATGCCGAGCGCAGCGAAGGCCCTGTTGGCACGGTCGCGGGCCTTGTCCCGATCAAGGACGTAGCCGAGCCTGGCGTCCCGGCCCAATACGGCGAGGTTGATGTTGTCCAGACATGACATGTCCAGGAACAGGCCGAGCGCCTTGCGGTCTTCGGTCAGATAGGCAATTCCGGCGTCGAGCGCCTCGCCTGGCGTGCGGATAGTGACCGGCCGGCCTTCGATCTCGAGATGGCCGGAGGTCCTGGGTGATGCACCGATGATGAGATGCGCAAGCTCGGTGCGTCCCGCCCCGATCAGGCCGGCAAGGCCGACCACCTCGCCTGCATGCACCGTGAGCGAGCAGCCCTTGACCCGCTGCCCATCGGCCATGTCGATGGCCGCAAGCACCGGATGCCCCCGCCCCGCTTCCGGATCATGATCTTTCTTGTAGAAGGACGACACATCGCGCCCGACCATCAGGCGAACGATGGTGTCGGCGCGGATTTCGGGCTTGTCGAGCGAGCCCACCAGCCGGCCGTCGCGCAGCACCGTGACACGGTCGCCGAGCGCATAAACCTCGTCCATGCGATGCGAGATGTAGATGATGGCGAGCCCCTCGGCGCGAAGCTGGCGAACCAGCGCGAACAGCCGCTCGCTCTCACCCGCCGAAAGCGCAGTGGTCGGCTCGTCCATGATCAGGATCTTTGACCTTGCATGCAACGCGCGGGCGATCTCGACGAGCTGGCGCTGGCCCATGGATAGATGCGCCACCAGGGTCGATGGCAAGAAATCAGCGCCCAGCCGCTCCAGGATCGGGCCGACGCCAACGCGCATGGCGCCGCGCGCGAGCAACCCGGACCGCGACATCTCGCGGCCGAGATAAATATTCTCCGCAACGGTGAGATTGGGGGCCAGCGAAAGTTCCTGATAGATGATCGAGATGCCGGCTGCCCGCCCACCCAGGGGGCCTTCGATCCGCACCGGCTTGCCCTCGATCCGGATCTCGCCGCCGGGATCGGGCCTGTAGGCTCCCGACAATATCTTCATCAGGGTGGATTTGCCGGCGCCGTTCTCACCCATCAAGGCATGGATTTCGCCGGCATAGACGGTGAGGTCGACACCGCGCAGCGCCTTGATGCCGAAGAAGGATTTTGAGACCCCGCGCATCTCGAGGATCGGTTCGGCCATCGTGCCTCCCGTGCACAATGCGTTTGTGATCCGCGTCTCGTTTGGAAGGCTCGCGCGGCCTATTCATTAAACAAAAAGGCGGCAGTGCAGGCAATACCAACTCGGGTATACCCGAGTTGGTTGTTCCGGCTAGTCGCGCGGCCTGTAGAGTTTGCGCCACTGCGGTAGCCGCTCGGCATAGGCATCGGCGAGCGCAGGCACAGGTTCGAATGTCTCGATGCGTCGAGGACGTGTGCAGATGGCCTCGATCGCCTCCCCGGTGACGGCAAGACGCCCCAGTCTTGCCGCTCCAAAGGCCGCTCCCGTATCACCGTCGGCAAAGCGATGGATCGGGAGGTTCAGAACATTTGCCAGGATCGACAGCCAGAACTGCGAACGGGAACCGCCTCCAATCGCGTCAGCTTCCTCGATCACGATACCGGTGTCCGCGAGCGCATCCCTGCAGTCGGCAAGTGCGAAGGCCACGCCCTCAAGCACGGCTTGCCCGATGGCGGCGCGATCGGTGCCATGACTGAGCCCCGCCAGCAATCCACGCGCCGCGGGGTCATCGTGTGGCGTACGTTCGCCGGACAGATAAGGCAGGAAGCTCACAGCCGAGGGCGCCTCCGGACGCGGACCCAGCGGCGCAAGCAGGTCAGCCTCGGACGCCCCAAATAACCGCGCGATCCAGGCGAGGCACGACGCCGCAGAGAGGATTGCCCCGGCGTGAATCCACATTCCAGGGATCGCGTGACAGAACGTATGGACAGCTCGCTCAGGGTTGGCAGCGACGACGTCGGTCGGCGCCAGCAATGCGCCCGAGGTTCCGAGCGAAATAAATGCGCTTTCGGACCTTATTGCACCGATACCGACAGCGCCCGCCGGATTGTCGCCGGCGCCTCCGGCCACCATCGGCCGTTTGGTCATTCCCCAACGCAGCGCCATGTCGCGCCGCAGCCGCGCTGCAGGCGCACACCCTTCGATGAGAGGCGGCATCTGACTGCGCGACAAGCCCGTCGCGGACAGCCCTTCATCCGACCAATCGCGCCGCGCGACATCGAGCCACAAGGATCCCGACGCGTCCGAGACATCCTCGATCGCCTCACCGGTCAGGATCAGGCGCAGATAGGCTTTCGGCAGCAAGACGAGTTTGGTGGCCGCGAAGATCTCCGGCTCGTGCTTCGCGACCCAGAGCACTTTCGGCGCAGCGTATCCGGGCATGGCCTTGTTGCCCGTCGTCACACGCAAGGCTGGCCAGCGTCGTTCCAGTTCGCGGCATTCAGCGGCGGAGCGTCCGTCATTCCAAAGGATGCAGGGGCGCAGCGGCTTGAGGTCCGCGCCAAGCAGAGTTGCACCATGCATCTGGCCCGAGAGGCCGATACCGTCAACCTCCGCCAGTTCGCGAGGACGGTCCGCCTTCAAGGCATCGAGCGTTGCAAAGGTTGCATCGATCCACTCCGCCGGCTCCTGTTCGGAATAGCCGGGACGTGGAGACATCGTCGCAAGCGATCGGCTTCGGCTTGCGACCACGCGTTGCTCATCATCAACGAGAATGGTCTTCACCGCCGATGTGCCGAGATCGATACCAAGGTACATGCTGCTTCCCGCCCGCGAATGGCTCGCCGCAAAATCATCGCGCTCGGCGGCATGCCGAATCGCGGCAACCGCATGGCGCAAGGCGAGGATGACCTAACTGATGTCGCCGATCCGCTGCACGCCGGCCTGTTGCATAGCGCTCCACGCGGATGCAAGCGAGCCGGCGAGATCGATTGCCCTGCAGCCGGACTCGACGACGATGGTCTCGAAGCCGAGCCTGCGCGCATCGACCGCGGAATAATGTACGCAATAGTCGGTCGCCAGTCCGACCAGAAACAGCCGTTGCAGGCCGCGGTCGCGCAAATAACCCGCGAGCCCCGTCGGCGTGCGCCGGTCGTTTTCGAAGAAGGCGGAATAGGAATCGATCTGGCTGCGAAACCCCTTCCGGATCGCGAGCTCCGCCCGCTCGGTCGCCAGTTGCGGATGAAAGGCCGCACCGCTCGTGCCCTGCACGCAATGGTCCGGCCACAGCGTTTGCTCGCCGTAAGGCGTTATGATGGTCTGGAACGGAGCCGAGCCGGGATGGGCCGTCGCAAATGAGCTGTGACCGGCCGGATGCCAGTCCTGCGTCAGCACCATATGGTTGAACTGCTGTGAAAGCCGATTGATCACCGGCACGACGGCATCGCCCTCACCCACCGCCAGCGCACCGCCCGGGCAGAAGTCATTCTGCACGTCGACCACAACCAGCAAATCATCCGGCCTGATCTGCATCAGCTATCCCATGTCGCAACTTTCCCGCACATCTTAGCCGAAATCCGGGCCCGCCTGCTATGCCTCGAACACGCGCGTGAGAAACCAGTAGCTGCCGAGTACGGTAATCAGTGCGGACAGCGCGTAGACCAGCGGCGCGACCCGCACCGGTTTGGTCCTGTCGACGGCCATGAGCCGGTCCAGGGCGATCAGCGCCGGCACGACGATCGAGACGATGGCCACCTGCCCGATCTCGACGCCGATGTTGAAGGCCGCAAGCGCGGTGACGACAGCGTTCGTAGGCAGGCCGATCTCGCGCAGAGCACCGGCGAAGCCGAAACCGTGAATGAGCCCGAACGCAAAAGTCACCCGCCAGCGGCCGTCGATGTTGCGCGTGAAGAAGTTTTCCATCGCGACATACACGATCGACGCCGCGATGGCGGGTTCAACAATGGTGGCGGGAACGACAACGACGTTGAGCGTGGCGAGCGAGAGCGTGATCGAATGGGCGATCGTAAATGCGGTCACGATCTTGACCACCGGCACAAGTCGGCGCGCCCACAGGACGACGGCGACCAAAAACGCGATGTGATCGTAGCCAAGGAAGATGTGCTCGATGCCGGTAACGAGATAGCGCTGCAGGGTGGAGAGCAGCGATGGCGCCGGCGCCGAAAGCGTGACGGTGGTGTTGACGGCGTCAAGCAGCGCCTGAGGGGCGTTGTCACCCTCCCCGACCAACACCACCTGGCGCGCCGAGGGATCGGTGTCGGTCAGCACCGTCGAACGGTAGACGATATCGCCCGGCGCCGCGCGGCAGGAAAAGCTGTTGCGGAAGAGAACTCCGTCGCCGTCGGGCACAAGCGTCGCCGCACCGGGCTCACACGGCTTGCCGTCGCCACCGGTCACGGCGACATGCGCACTGACGTAGGCGATGATCGACATCGCCGACACTCCGACCAGCGCCGGATCGACCCGGTCGCGCTGCGTATCGAAGATTTTCGTAGCAGCGAGGCGATCGGCGTCGCTGCCTTTCAAACCGATCTCGACGTGGACGGTGCGATTGCCCTTCAATATCACCCGCGCCGTCGACAGGTTGACCTGATGCGCGGAGGCCGCGCCGGCCATGCCAAGCGCGATCGCGGCCAATAGAAGTAATCGCATGAGGCTCACGAGCCCGCTCCCACGGCCTTGAGCAGTTCGGTCAGGCGTCGCGGCTCGAACTCGGCAACGGTGATCACCGCCCCGTCAGGCGCAAGACGGGCATAGCGGTCGAGCTTGTCGGCCGACGCGCCGAACTCGAGCCGGGCCAGCGGCGTCGAGCTGTCGCGCGCGTAGAACAGCACGATCAAGGTCGGCAGGGCGAGGCCGTATTGTGCGAGACGCGAAGGATCGGCCGCCGCCACGCGGCTCTCGGCAACGGCGGTGTCGAAGGCGCGGAAGGCGGTATCGATAATGGGCGCCTGCGCGGGATCGGCAACGTGCACAACGCCGCCGGCCGCATGGCTATGCTGGCCGACATGCTTGAACCAGGCGCCGGCGGCATCGCGCTCGAAGCGGGTGAGCTTGCCGCCGGACACGATCTCGACGGCCCATATCTCGGACATCGAGACCGGAAGCAAAAGGTCCGCACCGCGGCTCGCCACCAGCGTCTTGCCCTGCTGACGCCGCGCGATGTCGAATACCAGCCGCCACTCCTCCTCGACGTGGCGCGGCATCAGGTAGACAGTCGGCGCGCCGCCGACCCGGACATAGTGCGATGTGCCTGCCGGGTTGGGCGCGCCGAAGTTCAAGGTCGCCGCCACGCCTGCCGCGGCGTCGAGCACCACAACAAAGGCGGGTGGATCAAGCCCGAATGAAGCGAAGCTTTCGGCGGCGAGCTCGCTCGGTGGGATCTCGCGCGCAGGCTGGCTCACGTTGAGGAATTTGAGTGCGGTGCCAAGGTGGGCCGCCAGTTCGGTCGCCACAGTCCCGTTTGCACCATCGATCGACCAGCCCGCCCGCTGACGATGCAGCGCGACATTGTCGGCGCCCGATCGGATCTCGATCTCTCGAATCTCGTTCGCCGCGACGGTGACGAGTCCCTTCGGAGCGGATACCAGCTTCTTGCGCAGCTCCGGCCATTCTCCCGAAACCACCAGCGCAAGCAAGAGCGCCAGCAGGACGGCCGCCGCGAGTGGCGCCTGCCATCGCGCGGGCGCCGCGCCTGTCAACGCCGCCTCCACCACATCCCGATGCCGAACAACGCGGTCGAGAGCGGCAGCAGCACCTCCAGCACGACGAAGGTGTTGCGCATCTGGCGGCCGGTGAGCACGATTTCCGGCAGGTTGTAGGTGCGCGGCGCGAGATTTGGGGCGGCATTATCCTCGGCGAGCCAGCGTGCGATGGCGACCGACAGCTCGCCGTTGGAGACGTAAGGGAAATATTCGTTGGTAGCGAACTTGCTGGTGCCGGCGACCACCAGGCGAAAGGTCTTGCCGGGCTCAGCGCCGGGGAAGCTTCCCTCCAGGGCGACCACAAGCGGATGGGCGCCGCGGCCATCTTCCCCGGCGGCTTGTCCGCTCGTAGCAACCATCATCCCGCCGGCTGAGGAAGGCGGCCGCAAATAGCTGTCCTGGCTGCTCGCGGCGAGCACGGTGCCCTTTACCGTCGCCGGTGGTTGCGACACACGGATCGGCCTTGCCTGCGCGAACACCGTAAGCGCCAGACGCGCCGTGATCGGGTGCGAGGGATAATAGGGAACAGCAACCTTATCGGGATCGGTGCGGAAGTGATTCAGCGGGTCGATGACGATGGCGGAGTCGGTCGAGAGACCCAAAGGTTCGAGCACGCGGCTTTGCAGGTCGGGGCCGACGGGAAATTGCGGATCGATCAGCATCATCAGCCGTCCGCCGCCCTTGAGATAGTCGGCCAGAAGATCCGCCTCGCCCGATGCGAGCGCGGTCCGCGGACCGAGCTCGGCCACCACGTTGCAATCGGATGGAATCGCGTCGGTCGTGGCCGTGACCAGCTCGCGCATCGCAAAGCCGATCTCGTGCAGCGCGAGCTGAAAGCGGTCGAGTTGCTCGGGCTCGGCGACCAGCACATCGTCCGCACCGCGGATGTCGTGGCCGCGGAGCGTCTCGACATGGCTGAAATGATAGTGGCCTCGCATCGGGCGGAATGTTTCGCCGTGCCCGGTCACGAAGCAGATCGTCTGGGCGCGCTGGCGGAGGGCGCGCAGCGCTGCGTAGCCGAGCCGCGCGGCATCGGTGACATTCTCTACCATCACCTTGCGGTCCAAGGCCTGCAGCACCGCCGTGTTGTAGGAATGGACGCCGGCGTCGCGCGCCAACCCCGGCTCCTTGTCGAGATCGATGGCGCGGAACGAAAGCAGCGGATGGTCGCGGGCCGCGATCTCGATCATGTCGCGCGTCGCGAGCGCGTTCTCGTCGCTGGCGTTGTAAAAGTAAGTCAACGACAGCGGCGCATGCAGCCCATCGATGACATCGGTGAGCTGCGGCGGTGGCGTATTCCGGCCCTCCCGAGTTGCGTCGAAATGAACGTCGTGGCGATAGAGCGCGACATTGGCGGCGATCACCACGCCGACAGCGGCGCAGACGATGAGCGTATTGCCAGCCCACGCGGACCAACGCGATCCGCGGCCGCGCAGCGGCAGGCGGACCGCGAGCCCAAACAGCGTCAGCAGAGTGAGAAGCCAGGCCACAAAGAGGAAGCTGTTCGAAATCCTGTCGCTGAAACCGGCAAAGCCCAGGGCTCCGAACAGGACGGCGGCGGCGACGAGTGCGCCAAGAGCGAGATCGGATCTGGCGAACCGCGACATCTCGCACCCTCACCGCCGCGCCAGCGCTCGCACGGTCAACAGCAACGTCAGCAGCGTGACGCTGAGAAAGAAGCCGACGTCCGATAGATAGACCGAACCGACGGCGAAGGGACGAAAATGCACGGCGAGCGAGAGGTTCACCACCAGTGTGTCCGCCGGGCTCGGCAGCAGCCAGCCGAAATTGTCGATGATCCAGAGCAGCAGGAAGGCGCTGAGCGAGATCAGCGCCGCGATGATCTGGTTCGCGGTCAGCGCAGACGCCAATAGCCCGGTGCCGACCACAGCGGAGCCGAACAGGAGCAAGCCCAGATAGCCGCTATAGATCGGACCGAAATCGGGGTCGCCGAACCAGATCAGCGCCGCCGCGTAGCAGCCCGACAACAGCAGCATGACCACGATCAGGCTCATGCTGGCGCAATATTTCGCCAGCACGATCGCAACCTCGGAGACCGGCGAAGTGAGCAACACTTCCATGGTCCGCAGCTTTTGCTCCTCGGCCAGAAGCCGCATTGTGATCAGGGGCCCGGTCAGCATGAACAGCACGAACATCTGGAAGAAGACGTGCACCATGCTGGGCTGATGGCTGATGAACAATGTGAGTGTGAAGCTGTAGCCCATGATGAGCAGAAACACGGTCATCACGGCATAGGCGATCGGAGAGGAGAACAGCGCCATCTCCTCCTTGCGCAGGAGTATCGCGAAGCTCCTCATGCGGCGGCCCTCGACGATTGGCGCGTCAGGTCGAGAAATATGCGCTCGAGGTCCGGACGGCTTTCGGTCAGCTCCGAGACGGCGACACCGGCTTCAACCAGCGCCGTCACGATGTCGGCGGCGAGAGACGCGCGCGGCTCGACCCGGATCCGGTAATGCACCGCCGCCGAGCCGGTGTCCGGCTCGACGGCGATCTCGCGCACGCCGGCGACGGCGCCGACGACGCCTCGCACGGTCGCTTCCGGAGCGTCGGCTGCGAGCCGCAACATCATCCCTTCCGTTTTCGCCTTCAGCGCATCCGCGGTCAGAAGCATGCCATCGAGCAGGATCATGACCCGCGAGGCGACCTTTTCGATCTCGGGAAGGATGTGCGAGGCGATTAGCACGGTTTGGCTTCCAGCGAGCGAGCGAATGAGATCGCGAACGCCAATGACCTGGTGCGGGTCGAGCCCGCTGGTCGGCTCGTCCAGCACCAGCAGTTGCGGACTTCCCAATAGCGCCTGCGCGATCGAAACGCGCTGGCGGAAACCGCGAGAGAGTTTTCCGGTCAGGAGCAACATGACGCGGGCGAGATCCAGCTGCTCGACCGCGGCGTCCACCGCGGCCTTGGCCGCCGCCCCCCGCAATCCCTTCAGGTTGGCCATGAAGCGAAGGAACTCGCCGACCCGCATGTGATCGTACAGCGGTGCGTCCTCCGGAACATAGCTGATGACGCGGCGAACCGCGAGGGAGTCGGTCACGACGTCATGGCCGACGACCTCGATTTGGCCGGAGGTTGGCACGAGGTAGCCGGTCAACATGCGGAAGATCGTGCTCTTGCCCGAGCCATTGGGCCCAAGAAGGCCGACGATCTCGCCCTGTTCGACGGCAAAGGACACGTCGCTGACGGCGCGGCGCGGCCCGTACCATTTGGTGACATGCTGCGCCTGCACAAGCGGTGACATCGATTTACAGGATCCAGATGCCGCAAGGAAACGCGCGCGCCGAACGGCCCGAACGCGATCCCGCGCGCAAGGCGCGGGATCGGAAACAGTTCGCGGCGCGCCGTTCGATCACTCGTAAAATTCGGGCGAGTGCTTGTGAGCCTTGTAGACGTCCGGATCGTGCGCGAAGATGATGTCGGCGCCCTCGGCGTCGTGGACGCGCCTCACCCAGGCATAGGCATCGAGCATGCCGACAGGATCATAGACGCTGCCAACGCTCGGCAGGATGTTCTTGTCGAGATTCTCCTGCAGATAGACGGCATCGCTGGTCAGCACGACGGTTCCCGTCTTGGGCAAACGCACGACCATGATCTGGCTGCCCGGCGTGTGTGACACGGCGCGATGGATGTAGACGCTGTTGTCGCCGAACAGGTCGAGATCGCCGTCGAGCTCGATCGTCTTGTACTTGCTCGGCATCGGGCCCCCGATGCCGTTGCGCAGCATGGAAAAATCGTCAGTGATGAAGAAGGTGGCATAGCCCGGCGCCGGCCAGAACGCATTCTTGATCTCATCGCGCTGATACACGAAGGTCGAGTCGAGGAACTTGCCGATATTGCCGGCATGGTCGACGTGGAAGTGCCCAAGCACGACATATTTGATGTCGGAGGGCTTGACGTTGATCTTGGCGAGCTGGGCATCGATGGCGATGTCGGGCGAGCGGCCCGGATCAAGCGCCTTCACGAACGGTCCCCAATAGTCTGGATTGGTGATGATCTTGTCGTTGTTGCCGCAATCGAACAGCACGTCGCCCTTGGGATGACGGATCAGGAAGAAGCCCACGGGAATCTGGACCTTACCGCTGGCGCCGTTCTGGATCAGCGACTTGTCGAGGTTGAGCGCGCCAGAGCTGAAGACATAGAGCTTCATCTCTTTCGGAGCTTCACCCGCCTTCGCCCCGGCGGCCGTCAAAAGAAGTCCTACCGTCAACGCGCCAAGGACTCTCGCACAACGCTGCAGCATGTCGTCCTCCCTGTTAGCGTAATATTCTTTTTGGACAGCCCCTCCTTGCCACAAAATTGTGGCGGTTGTGCAGACGACCGACATACGCGCAGCCACAAATTGCATTCGCCACTTGCTGCGAGGCAGCAAGACCAGGGTCGATGCTGGCATCCCTGCTCGGCTGCGGCGCAGACGTTATTTCACAAGGCGAGATATCGCTGGGCTCGAACGTCGTTCGGGAGGGCTTGCCTGCAACCGTTACAGATCCCTTTCAGCGAGCTTGCGAAAATCGTCGGGCACGGAACGGGAAAGACCGAGCACTGCCGAGCCGTATCCGATCGCATCCCATCCGAACCGGTCGCGGATTTTGTCGATGGCACAGTCTGCCGCCCAACGCGCCAGCCCTTTCCTGGAGCCGGGACGGCGCGCTTCATCCCCGAGTCCGAGCGGAAGTTCCATGTCCAGATCCCAGTGCTCCTCAAGATGCGACACGGAGATCGCCAGCAGCGAGATGGTTTTCTCGTCGGGGTGATCCGCGAGGGCGGCGCGCACCAGTTCCTCAGCCAACTCAGCGAGGATCACGGTCGCGCAGATCGGCGCGTCGAGCGTGACCGAGCGCGTGACCGAGCTCAGGTCGGCAAAGCGAACGCGGACGGTTACAGTTCGACCGGGCCTGGACTTCGCCCGGAGCCGTGTGGCGATGCGATCCGCGAGATGAAACAGAGTGGGCCGGATGACGCGCGCGACGGCGGGTTTCCTGCCGAGCGCTGATTGCGCGCCCGCCGATCGGGCCCGGCGGTGAGGCTTGAGGCGCCGCGGATCGCGATTCCACGCCAGCGCCGCGAGTTTTTCTCCTGCGGCCGGACCCAGCAATCGTTCAAGCGACCATCCGGGTGTCTTTGCGAGCTGCCCGATGGTCGAGACGCCGATCGCGGCCAGCCGCGCCTTCGTGACCGGACCCACGCCCCACATCAGCTCGACAGTCAATTCGTGAAGGAACTCAAGCTCGGTGTCGGGATCGACAACAACGAGCCCGTCGGGCTTGGCGACTTGCGAGGCAATCTTCGCCAGGTGTTTGGTGCGCGCAACCCCGACCGAGATCGGAAGGCCAAGCTCGGTGCGCACACGGCGGCGGATGGTCGCCGCAATCTCGGCAGGCGTGCCGAAGAGATGAGTGCAGCCCGCAACGTCGGCAAAGGCCTCGTCGATGGAAATCCGTTCGACGAGAGGGGTGAAATCGCCGATCACCTTGATGGCGGCATCACCAAGCCGTTGATAATCCTTGAAATGGCCTCCGACGAAGGCGAGCTGCGGACACAGCTCGCGCGCCTGCCGTCCCGACATGCCGCTACGGATGCCGAACGCCTTGGCTTCGTAAGAAGCGGCAAGCACAACCCCGCCACCAACGGCGATGGGCTTGCCGCGTAACGACGGGTCGAGCAGTTGTTCAACCGAAGCATAAAAAGCATCCAGGTCGGCATGAAGGATGGTGGCTGTTGTTGCCATCCCGACCGTCTATCCGTGATCTTTGACCGAGCCTGGTTCCGTCGTCGGCTCACTAAGCCGCATGAGAACAAAATAGGAACAGAACGGGCGGTTGGTCAACCCCGAATTTGAGACCGTTGCCCGACCCAAGTCCGGCAAGACGTTGATCTGTCTGGATGCGGCTACGGGAAAGGGCGCTGGTCTCTGAGGTACGCAACTGAATTCTGATCTATACACCTCAGGGATGGACTGGCTAAGGTCCGGACCGTTCGGGGCACGCATGGCGCGCCCCGAACGTCATTAGGGAGGAAGTCATGGCCGCCATCTATTCGGATCTCGCCGGCAAGGTCGTTCTCGTCACCGGCGGTGCATCGGGCATCGGCGAGGCGATCGTGCGGCGCTTCGCGCAGCAGAAATCGGTTGTCGTGTTCTTCGACATCAAGGGTGAGGAAGGCATGCGCCTCGCGCGCGACCTCTCGGGCCAAGGTCTTGGCGCGCACTTTTTCAAAGTCGACCTCACCGACATCGCGGCGCTGCGCGGCGGCATCGCTGACGCGCGCAAGGCCCACGGTCCGATCAATGTTCTGGTCAACAACGCCGCCCATGACGAGCGGCATGCGACGGAAGAGATGACGCCGGAATATTGGGACGACCGCGTCGCCGTGAACCTGAAGCATAGCTTCTTCGCTGCGCAGGCCGTACTGCCGGACATGAAGGCGGCGAAGGCCGGCGCCATCATCAATTTCAGCTCAATCTCGTGGATGGCGGGGCAAGGCGGCATGGCGGCCTACACCGCGAGCAAGTCCGGCATGCTCGGTCTCACCCGCTCGCTGGCGCGCGATTACGGCCCCTACAATATCCGCGTCAACGCGATCGCGCCCGGCTGGATCATGACGCAGCGCCAACTCGAGAAATGGCTGACACCGGAGGGCGAGGAAGAGCTGATGCGCCGTCAGTGCCTGAAGCGCAAGCTCGTCCCGGATGAAATCGCGAAGTTCGCGGTTTTCCTTGCGTCCGACGAAGCATCGGCGTGCACGTCACAGCATTACGTCGTGGATGGCGGCTGGGTGTGAGTCCCGCCGCCGGTTGCTAATAGGCGAGCGGCCTGGGTCGCCCGACACCGCAGTAGTGGAAGCCGTGTCGCGCCGCCTCCTCGGGCGAATAGATGTTCCGCAAATCCACGATCACCGGGCTTGCCATGATCAGCGCCAATTCCTTCAGATCGAGTGCGCGAAACTGCTCCCACTCCGTCACGATGACCAGTGCGTGAGCGCCTTTCGCGCAATCATACGCGCTCTCGCAGAAGGTTACGTCCTGCAGCACTTTCTTCGCCTGCGACATACCCACCGGATCGAAGACGCGGATAGCGGCCCCCATGTCCTGCAGGGCGGTGATCAGCGGAATTGAGGGGGCGTCACGCATGTCGTCGGTATTTGGCTTGAATGTCACGCCCAAGACGGCGATGGCCTTGCCGCGCAGATTGCCGTTGCCGCCGAACGCGTGCGCAACCTTGCGCGCCATCGCGCGCTTGCGCTGATCGTTCACCGCCATCACTGTCTCGACGATGCGCAGCGGCGCCTCGTTGTCCTGCGCCGTCTTGATCAGCGCCAGCGTGTCCTTCGGGAAGCAGGAGCCTCCGAACCCCGGCCCGGCGTGCAGGAATTTCTGACCGATGCGGTTATCAAGACCGATACCGCGCGCGACCTCCTGAACGTTGGCCCCGACTCTTTCGGCGAGGTCGGCTATCTCGTTGATGAATGCGATCTTGGTCGCCAGGAAGCAGTTCGCGGCGTATTTGGTCAATTCGGCGGTGCGGCGGTCCGTGTGGAGAATCGGCGGCGCGTTGAGATGAAGCGGCCGGTAGACTTCGGTGACAATATTGCGCGCCCGCGCGTCGCTACATCCGATTACAATCCTGTCCGGGTGCTTGAAGTCACGTATCGCTGCGCCCTCGCGCAGGAATTCCGGATTTGAGACCACGGCAAATTCCGCGGCCGGGTTGGCCTCGCGTATGATCCGCTCGACCTCATCGCTGGTTCCCACCGGGACTGTCGACTTGGTCACGATCACCGTGAATTGCGTGAGCGCGCAGGCGATCTCGTGCGCCGCCGCATAGACATAAGACATGTCGGCGTGACCGTCGCCGCGCCGGGATGGTGTTCCGACCGCGATGAAGACAACCTCGGCATCGGCGACTGCCGATTTCAGGTCGTGTCCAAAGACAAGACGGCCCTGCCTGACATTGGAGGCCACGAGCTCGGCAAGACCCGGCTCGTAGATCGGAAGCTCTCCCCCTTTCAGAGCCGCCACCTTGGCCTTGTCACTGTCGACGCAGACGACATGATGTCCGAAATCGGAGAAGCAGGCTCCGGACACAAGTCCGACGTAGCCGGCACCGATCATGGCAATACGCATTGACGCCTCACTTGACTTGCTCCTGCACCAACGCCCCCGGCGAAGACCCTTCGGCACCATCGTCGGCTAGGCATTGAGGATCGCTTCTCCGTCGAGGTGCGGCGGGAAGAAGAAGAAATTGTTGACATAGAACCGCCCCTGCCTGCGGCCCCCGTTGGGCAACAGCGCGGTGGCATCCTGCAGGGCGGAAGAGCGGAAATCCGCAACAGCCAGCGCCGCCCCGTCATTGAGGAAAAATCCCCGATACGCTCTTTCCTCGAAGAACTCGAAGACAGTGCGCGTTGCTTCGCTTCGATGTCGATCCTCGGCCTCGACGAGGAACACGGGCTGCGAGTGCTCAATCAGCTCGATCGAGCCGTTGAGGACGTGCAACTCATGACCTTCGACGTCGATCTTCACGAAGGCAACGTCCTGATCGACGACGCGATCAAGCCGAGCCGTCGGCACCTGGAAGGATACGCCTCCTCCTTCCAGGCCACCGACCCTCGGCTCAAGCGAGGCGAGAGCGTGGATCAGCTCCTCATCGCCTTGTGGGATGAACAGCTCTGCGCTTCCGCTGTGATCTGACAACGCGACCTCGTGGATGCACACATTTGCAGCCGAAGTCCGCCGGAGCAGATCGGCCATCCTGTGCGAAGGCTCGAAGGCGTGCACCTGCGCGGAGAGACGCGCCAATTCGCGGGTGTAGAGACCGCAGTTCGCTCCGACGTCGACTGTGACGGCTCCTTCGGGAACGATTCTGTCGAGGACGTGCAACTCGGGATCCGCCGATTTCGGATGATGCATCAGATGCCAGTGAAGCCAAATTGTCGGAAACGCGTCCTTGAGGATTTCCTTGGTTCGATGTCGTGCGCCCATTTCCGCTGTCTCTCTGATAAACGGGTTGAAGGTGGAGGGCTCTGCCCGGCCTCGACCGGACGAATGAGGTTGTGCTGCTATTCGAATTGCTTCGTCGATGCGCCTGCTCACCGGCATCGTCGCCTGTCGATCAGAAGCCGCTGCCCGAAAGGAATTCGTTGCGGATGGTCCGCATGATGATCATGACGTCCATGCGCAATGACCATTTCTCGATATAGTGGAGATCATAGTCGATGCGCGAGATGGCACGGCCAGCCTCGACCGTGCTGCCCCTGCAACCGCTCACTTGAGCCAGGCCCGTGATGCCGGGACGTGCGGTGTGGCGCTGAAAGTAATATGGCACGAGATCCTCGTAGGGCAGGTCGGCCGCAAGCATCCCCGGAACGTGCGGACGGGGACCAACCAGAGACATATCGCCCTTGATCACATTGAAGAGCTGCGGAACCTCGTCGAGGCTGGTCTTGCGTAATATCCTGCCGATCGACGTCACCCTGGAATCGCCACGGACCGTTTGCTTCACGCCAGTTGCGTCACCCGTGTCCGCGCGCATCGAGCGGAACTTGTAGATCTTGAAGCGCCGATTGCGGTAGCCGTACCTGTACTGAAAGAACAGAACTGGTCCCGGCGACGTCAGCTTGATCGCAACCGCTATTGCCATCAGCAGTGGCGCAAGGAACAGCAGGGCCGCGCCGGCAACCGCGAGGTCGAAGACCCTCTTTCCGACCGATGCTGCCGGCTCGGTCCAATTCAGCCGGCGCGAACGCCGGCTGCGGTAGACTCCGCCGGAGCTGCATTCGATCGGGCGTACCGATATGAAATTCCGCTCCCTGCGGAGCGGCGTGACGTTGTCCCGGTACAAACGAACTGCAAGAGTGGGCGCCATTAGTTTCTTCGTCTCCACCAAATCCTGGTAACGCGACGTTTACGAAGCGCAAAACAATCCGTGTTCGGGCGACAACACTGCCGCCGAAACATTCTCAGACTCGAGATTCCCCATCCGCCCGGAATGCGCTACGATCCGCCTTGCTCGAACCTTCCGAAAGTTCTTGAGCGAAATGGGGCGGCAAACCGGCGCTGCTGGACACACATTTGCAGCGCGAGATCGGAACCGCCGGTGCACCGCGCAAAAATTTTTGTGTCGAGAGACGGTTAGTTCGCTTTGCTCATGAAATGAGCTGCGCTCGCTTCGACACTGCTATGCATAATCTGAAAATCAGGAACAAACTTCTGCTGACACGGATGCGAAACTGAATTCGATACCGGCAACTCCAATCGCACGCATCGTTGTAGCGCATTTTTAGCGACAATCTTCACTGAAAGCTAAGCGGCCACCCGTAGTCTGCCGGATTGCAAGCAGCGCCCCTTGGCCTTCACAAGTGTTCCGATGATCCCGCAGCTTCAAAGAACTCTTACAGATTCTTTCAGCGAGCTGCCCGCTTGTGAACGAAGCCAGACGCGGGCGTCCGCTGATCCGGCCGATTGCCCCGTCATCGCTCCACGGAACGAATCACCCGATCGGCGATTGCGGAACCTCATCATCGCAGGAAACATCGTTGCCTGGATTGTGATCGTCGTGATCGTCCGAGCGATTTTCTTCTAGTATCGTCTTTGCCGCCCCAGCCAGCTTCCATTTGACCGCAGACCGGTTCCGTGATCGCTAGCGCGGATGATGCGTGCACGGTCCGCAGCAAGTTCCAACCCGATCGCGGCGTCGACGCCACCGGACACCCGTCTTTACGCCATCGGCGACATTCACGGCTGTGCCGATCTCCTGATCGAGACGATCGAGCGTATTGAACGGGACCTTGAACGCAGGCCCATCCGCTCCAGCGTCGAGATCTATCTCGGGGACTACGTTGATCGCGGCCCCGACGCAAAGGCCGTTATCGATGTGTTGGCCGCGCGGCTTGTTGAAGGACGGGCCGTCTGCCTGCGCGGCAACCATGAGGATCTGATGGAGCGGTTCCTGCGTGACCCGATCCACCTCGAAGCCTGGCTGCAACTCGGTGGCCTGCAGACGCTGGCGTCCTACGGCGTCACTCCACGCACCGATCGCGTTGAGAGCGACAAGACGTTGCATCGCCGGTTTTGTGAAGCCTTTCCCCGCGCTCACGAATTGTTTCTGCAATGTCTCAAGCCATGGTGCGCTTGCGGAGATTACCTGTTCGTTCACGCCGGCATTCGGCCGGGCATTCCGTTGGAAGCCCAGAAGCTCGGCGATTTGCTCTGGATCCGCGACGAGTTTCTCACCTCGCAACGTGATCACGGCAAGCTGATCGTGCATGGGCACTCGCCGGTTCCGCATCCTGATATTCATCACAATCGAATCAACATCGACACCGGCGCGTGCTGGACGGGAACACTCACTTGTCTCGCACTCGAGGGAACATCGATTCTTTTTTTGTGAGCGACGCCTCGTTTGTGGGCAGTTTCACGGAACTCGTCACCACATTTTTTTGCCTTCTTTGCCAAACAATCATCCGCGGCCGTCAATGAGCTGGTTCCGGAGATGCCGTCATGCAGCAAGGTCGAATGCGCGCAGCCGCGCTCGCTCTTCTCGCCATCGCTCTGGTGCTGTCAGCAACAGCACCCGGAACGGTGTCGCCCGCATTGGCGCAACAACAACCGCCGAGTACATCACCGCCTCCTTCGGCAGCCGACTACGTGCTCGGACCAAACGACAGGATTCGACTGAAAGTTTACGGCGAGCCCGATATCAGCGGCGAATATGAGATCGACAACACAGGACAGATCTCGGTGCCGCTCGCAGGTCACATCAATGCTGCGGGGCTCACGACGAGACAGTTGGAGCGCGCCGTCGCCGCCGCATTGTCGAAGGGAATCGTGCGCGATCCGCGCGTGAATATCGAAGTGGCCTTGTATCGGCCCTACTACATTCTCGGCGAAGTCAAAAAGAGCGGCGAATACCCTTATCGTCTCGGGCTCACTGTCCTTGACGCAGTCGCAAGCGCCGGCGGCTTCACTTATCGCGCCAACGAAAACAAGGTTTATCTGCGGCGCGCCGGGTCCAGTGCCGAAGAGAGCTACTCACTCGATATTCCCATTCTGGTCAATCCGGGCGACAACATTCGTATTCCCGAACGCTTCTTCTAGTTCTCGTCCGTGTTCGAAATTTCCCCGCGAACGGAAACGTGATCGGCCGTTGATCGTAGCCGACGCGCAAGTGAACAAGCGCGTCATAGTGCCGGCCGGTTGCGGTGCAAATTTTTTTGCGCATTGCAGAAAACTTTTTCGTTTCATTCACGTTGCATTGAACTGGGGACCATCCCTCCGATCCAACGACGCGATGCTCTGTGATGCCGATGATGACGACAGCGCGGAATGACTCTGGACTGCCGCCTTCACAGGCAGGCTGCGACTGCTTTCCGGGCAGCGATTTGCATCGTGGAAAACTATCCGTCGCAAAGGGCCGCCGATGAGCCGCACGGTTGCCCCTTGTCGTTGGGAGAGTGCGTGTCGCTCGGCGACGCCACGTCCGAACAGTTCCCTTCTCCGATGCGGTTTCGCTTCGGCACCGGTCGCTGTGATTGCGCTCGCCGTCGTAACCCCTGCGGACGCGCAAGTGATTCAAACCGGCAACGACGCACTCGCTCCGCCCTGGAACGTGCAGCGGATTTTCGACCCGACGCCGCTGCCGATGCTGACGGACGCGCAAACGAGCGAGCCGGTGGCGCCGGAAGATACGCCGGTGAAGACCCGCCAGCAGCCGGGCTACGAGCCAGTCGGGATTCGCTCCGGCTCCTGGTTGTTCAATCCGTCGCTGACGGCCGGCACCTTCTACGACAGCAACGTTTTCTCCTCCAACACGCTCAAACGCTCTGATGTCGCGGGCGTGATTGAGCCGTCGCTGCGCGCCCGAACGCTCACGGACCGGTATGGCGTCGATATGACGCTCGATGCGCAATCGACCTTCTATCATCAGAACTCCAGCCTCGATCAGAACAGTGTCAGTCTCAAGGGCAACGGCTGGTACGATGTCACTCACGACTTCGCTGTCCTTGGAAGCTTTCAGGTCGCCCATCTCAATGAAGGCGTCGGCACTTTGAGCTCGCCCGCCAACGCAGTGCAGCCGACGCCGTACGACCTGTTTTCGGGCGACCTCAGCCTACGCAAGGAATTCAATCGCCTCACGGCGTCGACGGGTCTTCGCGTCGAGTCCTACGACTTCGGTTCGACGCGGGCGCAGGACGGCACGTTCATCGACGAGAGCAGCCGAGACGGCCAGATCTATTCCCTGCACAGCCGCGTCGACTATGCGTTTTCACCGGTGCTCGGCTGGTTTACCGGCGTCGAAGGCAACGAGCGCGATATCCGTGGCACTTCCGGTCACACCCTGGACTCGGCAGGTTATCGGACGCTGTCAGGCGTCACGGTTGGTTTGACCTCGCTCATTACCGGCGAATTCGGCGTCGGTTATGTGCAACAGCATTTCGCCGATCCGACGATCGGCACCATCGACGGCCCGTCCTATCGCGCGAGGCTGACATGGAGCCCGACGCGCCTGCTCGACATCCATGCCAACGCCGAGCAACTCGTCACGCAGACTGCGGTGACGAGCTCGGTCGGCGTGCTCGCCGACACCGCGCAACTCGGTGCGGACTACGAGCTTCGCCGCAACGTCGTCCTCTCCGTCAATGGCGGTTACGAGGTCGACCGCTTCTTCGGCCAAACGCGCAAGGACGACGTCACGACGGCCGATGCCGGCGTCAAATACCTTCTCAGCCGCTATGGGGTGATCTCCGGTTTCTATCGATACACCATCCGCAACAGCGACATTCCCGTCTTCAGTTACGACAAGCACCAGGTTGGGTTGAATGTTACAGCGCAGTTTTGACCAGCCTTACATCGTGGAAGACCCGCCGGCAAAACCGGCCGAGGCACCACAACAGCCAACCGTCGATTTGCGCGAAATGGCGCGGATCCTGCGCCGGCGCTGGAAGGAGGCAGCGGCCGCGCCGGTGGCGCTGCTCATCCTGGCGATCGTCTACCTGGCAACGACGACGACATTATATACGGCGACCTCCACGGTCCTCGTCGATCCACGCCGCGCCACCGCGATCGAAGCGAACCAGTCCTCCATTTCAACGTCGAATTTTGGAACCGACGACGCCACTATCGAAAGCCAGGCTCTGCTGATCCAGTCGATCGCCATCCTGCAGGGCGTCGTGGACAAGTTGAAGCTGACCAAAGATCCCGAATTTGGCCCGTCGCCCGGCCTGCTCGATCCAATCAAACGGCTGTTCGCCCACCGCGGCTCGAGCGCGAGCGCCGCTGCGGAGGATCTCGCGCGAACGCGCGCGGTCGACATCCTGCAGCGGCGGATGAAGGTGACGCGCCAGGGAACAACCTTCCTGGTCGACATCAACGTCAATTCCGCTTCGCCCCAGAAAGCCGCCGCGATCGCCAATGCCGTCGCGGAAGTCTATCTCCAGGAGCAGGTCCGCGCCAAGAACGACGCCACAAAGATTGCATCGAACTGGCTTTCCGGCCAGATCGACGAGCTGAAATCCCGCGTCGTTGCCTCCGAAAAAGCCGTCGAGGATTTTCGCGCAGCCAACAATCTCACCGTCTCGCAAGGCGTGACCGTCAACGATCAGCAGATCACCGATCTCAACAACCAGCTCGTCGCGGCCCACGTCCAGACCGCCGAAGCGAAGGCAAAGTTCGAGCAAGCCCAGCAAATGTCCAAATCCGGCGGCGATCCCGGCGGAATCAGCGCGGCAATTACCTCTGAAGTGATCACCAAGCTGCGCGCGCAGTATGCCGATATCGCCAAGAACGAAGCCGATCTCTTGAGCAAATATGGTCCCCGTCATCCCGCCGTCGCGAACGTTCGCGCGCAGCTCCGCGATACCCAACGCCTGATCAATGAAGAGATCCACCGCATCCTGCAAGGCACGAAGCACGACTACGAGGTCGCGCGCTCGCGCGAGGCCGCCCTGCAACAGAGCTTTGACAAGCTGCAGGGCGTTTCGAGCTCGTCCGGCCAGGCGCAGGTCCATTTGCGCGAGCTGCAGCGCGAGGCGGAAGCGAACCGCACACTTTATGAATCCTACCTCGCCCGCTCCAAGGAGACGACGGCGCAGGAAAGTCTCGATCTGCCCGAATCCCGCGTCGTGACGACGGCCAGCACACCGGTCGCGCCGTCCTGGCCCAAGAGTTCACTCATTCTCGGTCTCGCGCTGACAATCGGCCTCGGTATCGGATGCATCGTCGCTTTTCTTGTCGATTATCTCGACTCGAAGCTGAAGACGCTCGAGCGGGCGGAACAGATATCCGGCGTGCCGGCGCTGGCCGCCCTCCCCTCGATCAGTGCGGGCGAACTCGCGGGACTGGCGAAACGCGGACGACGGGAGCTTGGCCACTACGATCCGCGAGCCCAACGCCTGCTGCCGCCCTTGTTGCAGCCGCCGTTGATGCGCTACGCGATCGAGGCGCCCGGCACTTTCTTTGCCGAAGCCATTCGCTCCGTCCGGCTCGCGCTTCAACGCACCATGCGCGTTCAGCCGATCAAGGTCGTGCTCGTGACCTCGGCGCTCGACAATGAAGGAAAGACGACCCTTTCCGTCAATCTCGCGCAATCGCTGGCGACACTCGGCATCCGGACGCTTCTGATCGATGGCGACCTGCGCAACCCGCAGCTCACACGCTCCCTGTGCCCCCACGCCGAGGCCGGTCTGATGGAGGTCGCGATAGGCAAGGTCCACGCGGAGCGCGCCATGGTGGTCGACCACTCAACCGGGCTCGTGATTCTGCCGTCAACGAGCGTCAAGCAGGTCGACATCATCACCGAGCTCATGTTCTCCGAGCGGATCGTCGACGTCTTCGATCATTTCCGTCATCGCTACGAACTGATCGTGGTCGATTCACCGCCACTGGTGCCGCTGGTCGACGGCCGTGCGCTGGCCGAACTCGCCGATCGCATCGTCCTCGCGGTCGCCTGGGACCAGACCCCGAGCGAAGTGCTAGCCCATACGATGGACCTGCTCGCGCCGGTGCGAGAGCGGATCCTCGGGACGGTGTTGACGCGTGTCGATCTGAACCGCCTGCGCTTTTACGACTACTATCAGAGCTCGGCCTATATCAAGCCGTATGCAGCCTCCAGGCTCACGATGGAGGCGGCGCAATGATGCCGGCCCCGCGCGCCATCCCACCGGCAGGCGATCACGCCCCGAGATCGTTCGGCGTTCCCGCCGTCGGCCCGGCCAGATTCAACCGACCGCAACGTCGTCCCCTCGCCCGGCCCAGGGAGGTAGCCGGCTTGATCGACGGCGCTATCGTCGGGTTGCTCCTGCTCGCCGTCATATCGATCTTCACGATCTCGTCGGCGATGCTCACCGATTGGAAGATCCATTACCTGACCACAGGGGGCAACGTCCTCGAGAAGTTTCACCCGGCGACCTATTTCACCGGCCTCGCATTCGTCCTGCTCCTCATTCGCAACGGCGATCCGATCGGCGCCATCAACCGGATGTTCGCCGAGGCAAAACTTCTGCTGATCTACCTGTTCTGCTGGTTCCTGTTGCTCTTGCAAATGCTGGCGCTCGAACGGCCGTTCACGGTGATCATCGACACTTTCCTGCTGCCGGTGATGCTGTGCCTTTCGATCTGGTATCTTTCGCCGGCACAGCGGCGACCGCTGATCTGGGCAATCCATTTTGCGATCCTGCTCAATGTCATCCTCGGCTACTACGAATATTTCTCCGGCCATCGGCTGTTTGAACTGAATCTGGGAGCGAACCTGATCGTACATGGCGAGTGGCGCTCTTCCGCTCTCCTCGGCCATCCGCTCACGGCGTCTGGTGTCGTTGCGGCCTACATCCTCGCGCTCATTCTGCGCCCATCGCTGTGCCCCTGGCGGGCCCTGCGCCTGCCGCTGATCGGATTCTGCCTGGCGTCGCTGATGGCATTCGGCGGCCGGACCGCGCTCATCACCGTCCTGGTGATCAGCAGCGTCCTCGCCTGTGTCCAGGTCTTCCGGATATTGCGCGGCGGCCGCATCCCTCTTCTGCTCGTCGCCATGGCGATCTGCGTCGTATTTGCCGCCGGCGCCTGCATCGTTGTCGCGCTCGATCTTGGTATTTTCGACAAGATGCTGGTGCGGTTCGGATCTGACCACGGCAGCACGCTGGCGCGTTATGCGACGTTCGCCCTGCTCTCCCATTTCGACTGGCATGAACTGATCCTGGGTCCGGATCCGGTACGGGCGAGCGCGCTCCAGACCGCCTACGGCCTCAACTATGGAATCGAAGACTTCTGGATTTCCTGCATCGTGCAGTTCGGACTTGTTCACACCGTCCTGCTCAGCATCGGGCTTGCCGCTTTCTTCGTTGAAGTCCTGCAGCGCGCGAGCGGCGCGGCGTGGGCGATCGTCGTCTTGATCCTGATCGTCGCTGTGAGCTCGGTCAGTTTCTCTTCGAAGAACATCCAGCTCGCCCAATTCGTCCTCTTGATCACCTTGCTCCTGCCGCGAACGCGCCAGCGCGTCGCGCCAGTCCGTGCCATCGGCGGCCGATATCGGCCGGCTCCGATGTCCGTCTAGCCCGGAGCACCACATGGCAATCTATGTCGACCACACCCATCTCGGCCGCCACATCACAGGCCTCGAGCGCATCACCCTGGAGCTGTTCTCCGCTGCGGCGCTTGCCCCGCTCGACGTCGTCCCCGTCACCGCCCGCGGAGTGACGCAGATGGTCATGAGGCAAACGTTCGGGCTGCCGTTCCGCCTTGCGGCCTCTTCGTCGATCCTGCTGTGCCCCGGCTTTCCGCCATCGCCTCTGCTGCGCCCCTTCGCGTCGCGGGTGCTTCCCTACATCCACGATATTTTTCTGCTGTCGCGGCCGGCCGATCTCAACCCACGCGCTCGTCTCTATATGTCGGCACCTTTCAAGCTGGCACTGCGCCACTACCCACGCTTCCTCGCCAATTCCAGCGACACGATGCGAAAGCTCGCCGCGCATTGCCGGCCCGACGCGACGATAACGCTGTATCGGCCGACAGTCCGCAATGTCTTTCATCTCGATGTAACAGGGCGCACCGAACGCGCGGAAAAGCCGTTGCGGCTGGTTGCGCTCGGCACTGTGGAGCCCAGAAAGAATTTCGTCGCAGCCGCGCAAATCGTTGGTGCACTGCGTGCGCTTGGCTATGCTGATGCGACCTTGGAGATCGTCGGACGGCGCGGCTGGGGCGACGAATGGCGAATGCTCGAGCGGCTTCCCGGTGTCAAGCTGCACGGCTACCAACCTGCCGATCGCGTCAGACAGTTACTTCACGATGCCGATCTCCTCATCTGTACATCCCATGATGAAGGCCTGGGCTTGCCGCTGCTCGAAGCCCAATATGCCGGCCTGCCGATCGCTGCGCCCGATGCGGCGATTTTCCGCGAAGTGCTCGATGGCTCCGGCATTTTTATCGACCCCGGAGAGCCGGACGCTGCTGCCGCCAGAATAGCGGCGATGTTGTCGGAACCGGACTGGCGCGCTCGCTATGTCGAACTTGCCGCGCGGAATCTGGCGCGCTGGAACGCGCTCGCGACTTCCGACCGCAACGTGGTCATCGCCCTCATCGCCAAGCTCGCGGGCCGACAAGCCCCTCCGCGCATGGCTGCACCGACCATTCAGCCCGGCGCCAACGAAGCGAGGCTGGACGGCACGACATGAGCTTGGTCACTAGAGACGCCATTGACCCATCGCCGGCGCGATCTGTCCCGGCGGCCGTTGCACACCGGGATGTCGCCATCGACACGATGCGCGGCGTCGCCATCCTGATGGTGGTCGGCATTCATTCCTTTCGACAACCGCTGGGTTCGTGGGAAACGTTGACCGATGCGGCATTGCGGCCGTGCGTGCCGATCTTCCTCTTTGCCTCCGGCTATCTGACTGCGCTCTCGGGACGCGTACCTCTGGTCCGCCGGTTGAAGACAGCCATCGTGCCCTACGCGATCGCGTTCGTCCCGGCGTATGTCTACATGGCCTTGCACAATCCCGCGATGGATCATCGCCTCAGCACGACAGTTGCGAGGTTCGTGCTCGCTTATGTGTTCGTCTATTACTACGTCTTCGTCTATCTTGGCTGCACCATTGCGCTGTGGCTCGCGTTTTCCGCCGCCGGCAACGCGGCCGGGCCCTCAGGTCGAGTTGTCGCCTTCCTGCTGGCGATCCTGTTCGCCCTGATCGCAGGCAGTTACCTCGACCCTCTCGCATCTCGTCTGGGCCTTCCCGAAGCACTGACCGAAGAGCTTCGGATGCGCGACATTCCCTTCTGGTTCTCCTTCATGGCGCTGGGTGCGCTCGTCGGACTCACCGACATGCGATATCGACTGGCCGCCACGCCGGCACTGATGTTCGGCGCAGCACTCCTGGCTTACAGCATCTATGCAGCGGTCCGCCTGTTCCGCCTTGGCGACGCCGCCGATTATGATTCGATAGCCTTCTTCGGCTATGCCGCGTTGCTTTGCCTGACGCTATTCCTGCTCGATGCGCGCGTGCCGTTCCTGGCAAGCTGCGGCTCCGGCAGCTATTTCATCTACCTGTGGCACATCTTCATCGTCATGGCGCTGCGCGATCACGCCTCGCTCGATCGGCTCGGATCGGTAGCGAGCTTCGCAATCACCTATGTCGTGACAGCGTTCGGCAGCATTCTGGCACTACTGGCGGTCAGGGCCAACGTTCCTCCGCGCCTGTCACGCTGGCTCGGAGCCTGAGCCATGCTGATCCGACACACCCTGCTTTACCTGCCGGCGCAGATCGTGGGACCGCTGTTCCAGCTCATCTCGGTCATCGTCTGGACCCACGTTGTCGACGAGCACACGCTCGGCGTGATCACGCTCGTCACCGCCACGCACGAACTGTTGCAGATCGCCTTTCTCGCCTGGTGGTCGCAATATGCCCTGCGTTTTCTCGGACGCTATCACGATACAGGTGAAGTGCAGCGATTTCATCAGACGGAAAATTCGCTCTTGCTGGCCTCCGTTCTCGTCCAAAGCCTTATCGTCGTTGCCGTCCTTCTCCTCGTCATCGCCCCCGATGGAAATGCCGGCCTGCTCGTCGCAACGGTCGGCTACGTGATCACGCGCACGCTCAATCTCTATGTCGGTGATCGAGCCCGCGTCGACCATCAGGTCTGGGTCTATACGATCCAGCAGATCGTCGGTCCTGCGGTCGGCTTCGTAATCGGCCTCTTGCTGATCAAGCTGCTCGGCCACTCAGCCGAATGGCCGTTGGCCGGCTATGCGCTTGCGCAGTTGGCCGCCGTCGTCGTGGTCCTCCCCGTGATCGGCCACAGCCGCAGCATTTGGGCGCCGGACCGCGCGATCGTCAACCATGCGCTGAAATACGGCATCCCGCTGATCATCGGCGGCGCGTTCGGCTGGGTCGGCCTCAATGCATCCCGCTTCATCGTCAACGACGTGCTCGGCGTCGGCGCGACCGGCCTGTTCGCCGTGGGCTACGGGCTCGGTCAACGCGCCGCGACGTTCGCCGCCATGCTGGTCACCGCCGCCGCGTTTCCACTTGCCGTCAAGAGCATGGAACGGGACGGCAGCGTGGTCGCGATGCGCCAGCTCGCCGACAATGGCGCACTTTTGCTCGCGATACTGGTTCCGAGCGTTGCCGGCATCTTCATTCTGCGAATGGGGTTCGTGCATCTCCTGATCGCAACCCCGTTCCAGCAAATGACATTGGCGGTCTTGCCACTCTCGACGCTGGCCGGCGGGATCCGCAGCGTCCGAGCGCATTTCGTCGATCAGGCGTTCCTGCTGCACAACCGCACCGGCCTCATGATCGTTGTGACGGCGATCGACGCCGGCGTGACCGTCGTGCTGACGCCTGCCTTCATTGCCCACTGGGGACTGGTTGGCGCCGCCGGCGCCACGGTGGTCGCCGCGTTCGCCGCCGCTGTTGTGAGCTTCGCGATCGGCCTCGTCCGGTTCGATCTGAAGCTGCCGATCAATCATCTCGCGCCCATCACACTCGCGACGACGGTGATGATGGTTGTCTTGAGTGGATTTCAGGAGCCACGCTCCCTTGTCGAGCTTGCGGGACAGATCGCGGCAGGCGCGACCATCTACATCGTCTGCATCGGTCTGCTCTACGTAACGTCACTCATGAAATTGTTCCGCTCGTCGCGATTAGAATTTGAAGAAAGCGCGATCATCGGAACCGAGAAACTGCCACCGAGTCGCAACGCGCATGGCAGCTCTCAATTCAGTGAATGAATTATCATCGCTCGCATCATGCCGCGCGACGATACCGCCATCGTTGCGTCGCAATAGTGCGATGAGTTCTCGACGCTCGTCGAAGACGACGCGTCGCTTCGACTTTCTGGTTCCGGTTGCTGCCGCAAGGGGCACTCTGTTTGTGTTTTGTGCATGCGTTACTCGATCACGACTTCATCAGGAGATCGGCATGTCGGACACAACGCCACCGTACCAGCGCAACCTTACCGTCGACGGCGTCGCGATAAACGTCTTTTCGCTTAGCGAGGCAGTCGCATCGATTGTTTCAGCGGCCGAGCACGGCGACAACTTCAGCGTCTGCACGCTCAATCTCGATCATGTGGTTCAGCTGCAACGACGATCCGATTTTCGCGCGGCCTATCGCCGGGCACGCTTTGTGACAGCCGACGGCTTTCCGATCGTCGTGCTGGGCCGTTTGCTCGGAACCCAAATCCGTCGCACGACCGGAGCGGATCTGGTCGAACCCGTCTGTCAGCAGGCTCGAGACAAAGGTCTGCCGATCTACTTGCTCGGTTCCAGTAATGTGACGCTCGCAGCAACCGCGAGGCGTTTGTCGGAGCGATTCAGAGGATTGCGGATCGCCGGCTTTCACGCTCCCGGCCCGAATTTCGATCCGCACTCGGAGGAGGCCGACCTGGCGATCGAGGGCATCCGAGCCTCAGGTGCCAAGCTCTGCTTTGTCGCCCTCGGCGCTCCGCGGCAGGAATTGTTCGCCGCGCGCTGCCTGGACGAGCTCGACGGCACCGGCATGTTGTGTATCGGCGCCGCGCTTGACTTCATCGCGGGAACGAAGAGCCGCGCGCCTTCCGCAACACAGAAGGCGGGACTCGAATGGGCGTGGCGGATGATGCGCGAGCCGCGCCGGTTGGGACCACGCTATGCACGCTGCATGGCCGAGGTTCCGCGACTGGTGATTCGCACCATTCCGCAGATTGTCGATGCACGGATAAGGAAGGCGGCATGACCTCGACGCTGACGCTGGCGTTGCGCGCCCGTAACGCCCACTACAACCAACGCCGCTACCAGATCTGCCTCATCCATCCCTTTGATCCGCGCGGTCAGAAGGTAGGAGGCCTCGAGACCTATATCCGCGACTTCATCGGCTTTCATCCGCCGGATACCGACCTTCTCTTCATCGGCGTCGACTCTGCGGGCGATCTGAAGCTCGGTGAAATTCATCGGCTTGTGTTTCGAGGACGGACCTTCGACTTCCTCCCGATCCTGCAATATTCCGACCTGAAGGCGCGCGAGGCCGCGCGCAGCATCAGAACTTCGCTGACGGGTCAGTTCTTCGTGGCGCTGATGCGCCATTTCGGCACCATCGCGCGGCTTGTGCGTTCGCGACGCTGCAGCATCGACTTGCGTCGCGTCGAGTATTCCTGGCTGCCGAAGGTGCTCGGTCTCCCATTCGTCCAGATGCTGCACGGCGAGGGTGTGCCAAAGCTTCAGATGGATTCGCTGTTACGGCGATACGCCTTCGTCCATCACGCGGGCGAGCGGTTTGCGGTGGCGGCGAGCGAAAAATTTCTCTGTGTCAATCCCCACATCACCGAGCGCCTGCGCAACACCTATCCACGCCGAAAGGACAAGATCGATACGCTTTGGACCTGGGTCAATACCGACATCTTTCAGCCGCAGCCGTTCCCCTCCGACCTAACGCCGTTCCGGATCGTGTTTGCGGGCAGGCTCGACGAATTCAAAAATCCCATGCTGATGTTTCGTGTGATCGACCGCTTGCGACAGCAAATGAACGGCGGCATCGAATTCCACTACATCGGAACCAGCGACCCGAACCGCTTCTCCGAATTTGCTGCGATTGAAGACATCACCGTCCGTCACGGTTTCAAGGATGCCGTCGGCATGGCGGCGACGCTCGCCAGTGCGCATGCCGGCATCCTCACGTCGGAATTCGAAGGCATGCCGCGCTTTGTCCTGGAAACGCTGGCGGTTGGCCGGCCGGTCGTCGCGATGCATTTGCCGCAGCTCGAAGCGGCCATCCGCGACGGCGACAACGGCTTTCTGGTCACGCGACACGGCGCACGAGGGGATATTGCCGACACGCTTGTCCAACGACTCATCGCGGTACGAGATGCGGTCGCTTCCGGCGAGATGAACCCCGCCAGGATAGCGGGCGCGATCTCCGACTTCACGCCGGGACGGCAGCTCGCCCGTGTTTTTCGCTACCACCGCGAGATTCAGGATGCGCGCGGCATGGCGATGTCGAGCTCGGCGCATTGAGGCTGCAAGCATGCGTATTCTTATGCTTACGAGCGAATTCGCGCCGGTCCGAGGCGGCATCGGAACCTACGCGCGCGAGGTCGCCAGGGCGGCCTCTGCTCTCGGCGCCGACATCGAGGTGATCGCTCCCGACTATGGGCGGGACAATACGGTCGAGGACCGTCGCCTGCCGTTCGAGGTGCGGCGCTTTGCCGGCGGCCTGCACTCGATGCGGGACCTTCCGTCCAAAATCCGGCTTGCGCGGCGTTCCATGGCTTCCGGCCAATACGACGTGGTTCACGCCGCCGATTGGCCGTTCTTCATACCCGTCGCGCTGTCGCAGCATCTGACTGATGGGCGCATCTTTATGAGCGTGCACGGCACGGAGATCAATGAGACGCAGACGCTGCTCAAGCGGCTCGCGATCAAATGCACCGGCGTGTTCGGCTTGAGAACCGAAATCATCGCCAACAGCCGATACACCGGCGAGTTGTTTCGCGAGCGGTTCGCCGTTGAGGCGCAACGCGTCCACGCCATTCCGCTCGGGGTGTCGGAATTCTGGTTCGGTGAGCGGAAGGACCGCGCTGCGACGCGCGCAGCCTATGGTATCCCTCCTGAACGGATTGTCATGGTCACCGTCGCGCGGATCACGCGCCGCAAGGGACATCCGGCCACGCTTGCCGCGCTGTCCGACCTCTCCAGGGAGCTGCGCAATCACCTCACCTGGCTTGTGATTGGCCCGGACGGAGAAGCCGACTATGTCAGGGAATTGAGGTCGCTCGCCGGCTCGATCAGTTGTGATATGCGCTTTATGGGCGCGTTGCCGGATCACGAAATCCGCGACATCTATGGCGCGGCCGACTTCTTCTGCCTCACCGGCGTGCACGATCCTTCCGGTCGGGTCGAAGGTTTTGGGCTTGTCTATCTGGAAGCGGGCGCCGGGCGCTTACCGAGTGTCGCGACATCCATCGGCGGCGTTCCGGACGCGGTGCTGGCGGGCAGGAGCGGCCTCCTCGTGCAGTCCTCGATCGACGACATCGCGCGCGCCATCACAAAGCTTGCCGAGAATGCCGACTTGCGATCCGCACTCGGTGCGGGCGCCCTGGCCCATGCCCGCGAACTGTCGTGGGCGCGCTGCGCCGCCCGGACCTATGGCCTGCAACCGGCGGCGCGGCCTTCACACCGCATTCCCGATCATGTCCCGCCGGCAATCCAGCCGCGCGAGCCCGCGTCTGCCATTAAGGCTTATTCCGCATCATCACCATGAAGCAGCTCACCCTCATCGCATTCTGTCTTGCGCTTGCCGCGACCGGCGCGCACGCCGAAAGCTGCGAGCAAAGCCGCGAGTATGTGCTCGGCGGCCTCGCCGGCGATCTGGCCCTTCCGCCGCACGCCTACAACGATCTCTTCAAGACGTGCCTGGCGACGGCAGCCATGAGCAACATCAAGGCGGCGTATATCCTCAGGGATGGCGGGATCGCCGTCATCCCCAAGCAGAACGACGTAGCGGCGACTGCCGCAACGCTTTCGCAATTCTGCGACACCTACCCCCATGCCACGCTGCATTTCTTCACTCAAAAGGAGCTGCACGAAACCGGATCGATCGCGGAGATCGTCAGGATCCGGTCGACCGCATCGACGCCGTGCCAGAAGATCAAGGGGCTTGAGTGAGATGACCCTCGTTTCGCGCCGCCGTCTTTTTCAAATCGCCGCCGCCGGCTTGGCCGCGACCGGCGGCCGAATGGCCGCTGGCGCACCGCTGACGCCGAGTCTCGGCGCGATCGCGGCCAAGAAAGGCTGCCTGTTCGGCGCCGCCGCCGCCGAAAGCATCGACAATGATGCCGCCTATCGCGATCTCTACGTCACGCAGGCCAAGTTGATCACGACTGACGTCGCGCTGAAGATCGCACGGATCGCACCGCAGCCGGGCCCGAAACATTTCGAGACAGCCGACCGCCTGCTCGCATTCTGCCGTCAGCACAACATCGCGATGCGCGGGCACTGCCTGATCTGGAACGAATGGGTGCCGGACTGGGTCAAGAACATGACGATCGGCGAACGGCGCATGTATTTCGACTCCTACATCGAAGAGGTCGTTGCGCGATATGTCGGAAAGTTGCATTCGTGGGATGTCGTGAATGAGCCCTTCTGGCCAGGCCACAAGGCGCCGGGCGGCTTTCGCGTCGGCCCGTGGTACGACGCTTTCGGGCCTGACTATGTGCGACGCGCTTTTGAACGCGCGGCCCGGGTCGATCCGGCTACCAAGCTGGTGCTGAACGAGGCGCAGACCGAACGCGACGATGAGCTCGGGCTCGCCGTCCGCAGCGGGCTGTTGAAGCTGGTCGCGGACCTCAAGCAGTCCGGCGTGAAACTCGATGCCGTTGGCCTGCAAGGCCACCTGCAGCCGCAATATCCACACGACCCGGCCCGTTTCAACGAATTTCTTCACAAGCTCGCCGATCTCGGTGTCGACATCTACATCACCGAATTCGACGTCTGCGACGACGTATTCCCCGATGATATCGCCGCACGCGATGCGGCGGTGGCAAGGACGGCGCAACAGTTTCTGGAGCCGACGTTGCGCCATCCCGCGGTGAAGGCGCTGATCACCTGGGAGTTCGCCGACAACTATTCGTTCTATCGCGGCATGGCCCGCGACAGGAATCCGCTCTCGACGCGGCTTCCCCGGCCATTGCCCTATGACGACCAATACAAGGCAAAACCCTTGTGGGGCGCGATGGCGCGGGCCTTCACGAAGGCCCGGCGTTCCGATCCCTCCACCAGCGGACGCGCAGATTGAGCCGCGCATGAACAGAAAGACTCTGGTGCTCATGATCGTGGTGATGCTTGGTATTGGCAGCGCCGCATCTGCTAGCGATATGACGCCATCGACGTCCGATGCGCGGGCGTCGATGCCCTACTCCGGCACGGCCACCATGCAGGACGATGGCGCGATCGTGCTGCACCTGCGCCTCACCAGCGACGGCAAGGATGTCGATGACACGCTGACCTACAAGACCACCGATCGGGGCTACGACGATGTTCGCCGCCATCTCGGCGGCCTCAATCCCGGAGAGAGCAAGATGTTCACCCCATGGAAGGATTGAACAATGACGTTCCGCCATGAAGCGCCGATCGCCGCCGACACATAACAATCATCAGGCTCGATGGAGTATTGCCCATGTTGTTCGCAAATGCAGGCCGCCTGCAGTATTCGATCTCGGACATCCCGAATTTCTTGAGGGCACGCGCCCTTGCCGCAAAGGCCGATGCGGCCATTGATCAGGCAAAGTTTCAGGAGGTGGTCGCCAAACACGCTTCCGAGGGTTACGACAGCTACAAATATTTCGATAAGCAACTCTGGTTGCGGACGAAGATGATGCGCGTCGTCGAGCTCGGTCTCGACAAATCGGCGCACGCCTCGGTGCTGGACATGGGCTGCGGCGCCGGCTACTTCCTTTATTGCTGCAAATACCTCGGTCATCGCGTTCACGGACTCGATCTTCCGGATTACGAATTCTACCGCGACATGATCGCGCTGTTCGGAATTTCCCGGACCGGATTCAGGATTGAGCCGTACAAGAACCTGCCGCAGCTCGGCAGGCGGTTCGACGTCATCACCGCGCACCAGATCTGCTTCAACGGTCACAAGACGGAGTGGCTTTGGGGAGCAGGCGAATGGGATTTCTTCCTCGGAGATCTCGAGGAAAACTACCTGAATCCCGGCGGCACGATTGGGCTTGAGTTCAACGAAGAGCCAGCCATCGGTTTTTACCCCAAGGAGGTGCGGCGATATTTCGAATCACGGTCCGCCCGCATTTTCCGCGGCCGGGTGATCCTTTCCCAAGGCAACCAGCGTTCGCGGCAAGCTCGGACGGAAAGTCCGCTTGCTGCGGCCGGAACCACTCGCTAGATGCAAACTTTCAGGAGGTTGTCCACTCGGCCCCAGTCGTGACCGCTGATGTCACCGAACAAGTAGTGATCGCATCACACGGCTGGTGAGACAGTGGGCATCGCGCTTACCGCACGGCGCTCCTGCCTCGCCAAAGCGGCGGTAGGACGTTGCAAGTCACCACATTTTTCCGTTGCGCCCTGCCCGCATTGGCGGGAAGCTCGGTCGAAACCATGAGTAGCACCCTTCCCTCCCTGCTTCCCGGCGCGACACACGACCTGGCAAGATTCGCCGCGGCGATCCGGTTCGAGGACATCCCAATCGACGTTGTCGAACGCATCAAGCTGAGCCTGATCGACGGTCTCGGTGTTTGCCTGCAGGGATCGACATTGCCCTGGACACGGATCGTCCACGACATCGCGCACGAAGAAGGCAGCAAGCCGGTCGCGTCGATCTGGGGGAGCGGCCATCGCACGTCGCTCACGAATGCGGTGCTGGTGAATAGCACGGCGGGCCATGCCTTCGAGATGGACGACATCCACAAGGAATCCATCATCCATCCGAATTCTCTTGCCGTGCCCGTGGCGTTGGCGCTCGCCGAGGCCGACCCTTCCCTTAACGGGCGCGACGTGGCGCTGTCTTTGGCCGTGGGCTACGAGGTCGGACTTCGCATCGGCAATGCGGCCACGATGTCGCTGTTCCTGAATGGCTTCCATCCGCAAGGCACTTCAGGCGCTTTCGTCGCAGCGGCGACGGCGGGAAAGTTGCTCAAGCTCGACACTGAGGCGATGCAGAATGCGCTCGGCATCGCCGGATCGATGGCAGCGGGACTGATGGCGGCGCAGGAAGGCGCCATGGTCAAACGCCTGCACGCCGGCCGTGCGGCGCAAGGCGGCCTGCTCGCGGCATTGCTGGCAAGGCGCGGCTTCACCGGGATTTCCGATGTCGTCGAGGCGGGCTATGGGGGATTCCTGAGCGCGTTTTCGCGAACGCCCAATCCGCCGCGCTTATTGGAAGGGCTCGGCAGCGATTGGGAGGCCGGCAAGGTCGGCTTCAAGATGTATCCCAACGTGACCAGCATCCACGCTGCCCTCGACGCGCTTCGGTCGATCCTCATCGAAGAAGACCTCGCAGCATCCGACATCCGCGAAATCCATGTCGGCTGCGGTCACATGACCTTCGTCCACACCGCATGGGACTATCGTCCTGCCGGCGTCACCGCCGCGCAGATGAACATGTATTACGGCCTCAGCGTCATGGTGCTCCGAAAGGACGTCTCGGCTGCCGACTACAGCGAAGCCCGGATTGCCGATCCCACCATTCTGGCGTTCATCCCAAAGATCAGAATCGAAGAAGACGCAGAGCTCGAAGGCAAGGGCCCGGCCTTCCGCCACGCGGCCCGCCTCCGCGTGCTTACGACGGATCGCCGAACTTTCACGCGGGAAGTCCTGCACCGGCGCGGCAGCCCCGAGAATCCGATCGCGCGACCCGACGTCGAACGCAAGTTCAAATCCAACGTCGATTGCCTGCTTGAGCCGGGTGCGCGCAACCGGCTGGTCGAATTGTGCTCGTCGCTCGAGACGCTGCAAAGCGTCGCGGCGATCATCGATATCGCCGCAGCGCCAGTCATGTCACGAATTCCCGCGTGAGCGCCTAATCTTTTGTCGGCGACCAGCGATAGGCCTTGGCACAGGCGCCGCCCATCAGCATGGCCCGCTCGCCGGCGCTCAGGCGGTCGGTCTCGATAAAGGGTTTGACGGCCTGCTCGTAGTTGACGACCGCGAACGCGCGGGTCCAGTCCGTGCCCCACAGGCAGCGCTCAAAACCCCAGGCGTCGAACACGCGAGCGAGAGGATCCCAAATGTCCGGGAACGGATACGGCTGCCGTGACAATGTGCAGGCGCCGCTGACCTTGATCACTACATTCGGGCGTTTGGCGAGCGCGAGCACTTTCGGCAGATCGGCCCAGGGCTGCGGCGGCGCCGGCGGCACGCGCGGTTGCAGGATGCCAAGGTGGTCGAGGATGAAGCGTGTGTCGGGGTGGCGATCGATCAGCGCCGCGCCGGCGTCCAGATTGTCCCAGCACAGCATGTTCAGCGGGAAGTCGTAGCGAACGGCTGCGCGGGCGATCCGGTCGAGCCCCGGATCGTTCGGATCGCGCTTCTCCCCTTTTCTCAGCATGATGCGGATGCCGACTGCGCCCGGCGTCTTCTTCCAGTCGGCGACGACATCGGCCACGCCGGGATCATCCGGGTCGACCGGCTTGACGATCGCCATTCGGCCCGGATGGGCCCGTTGCACCTCCACCGCATAGCTCGCGTCATAGCGGTACATGGAAAAAGCGGAGATGAAGATCGCGCCGGCGACCCCGACCTTGTCCATCGCGGCCACCATCTCGTCGCCGGTGACATGAGCGGGCCAGTTCGGCACGGTGTCCCAGGGTCGCTTCGGCGTGTTCGCCTCGTAGGCATGGACTTGGGAATCGATGATTGTCATCGGGAAGCTCCTCTGTGCCGGGGCGAGCTTGGTATCATGGCACGTCGGCTTTCAGAAGCGCCGGAGGCGCATGGACGCATGAAACCGCCAACTCAGACCGTCCTCATCGCCCCACCGGCCGTGACCTGCTCGGCTTCCCTGGTATGATCGGCAGCGATCAAGAGATAAACCGCAGGAACCACGAACAATGTAAACAGCGTACCGACCGCAAGCCCGCTCGCAATGACGAGCCCCATGTTGAACCGTGACACGGCGCCAGCGCCGCTGGCGAGAATTAGCGGGACAACGCCAAGCACCATCGCGGCCGTCGTCATCAGGATGGGACGCAACCGGATTCCGGCGGCTTGCTCGATCGCCTCGCGCTTTGCGACGCCGCGGCGCTGCAGGTCATTTGCGAATTCGACAATCAGGATCGCGTGCTTGCTGATCAGGCCCATCAATGTCACTAGGCCGACATCGGTGTAAATGTTCAGCGACGCGCCGCCGATCCCGAGGCTGACAAAGATCAGCGCACCGGCAATCGACATCGGCACCGACACCAGGATAATGCAGGGATCGCGGAAGCTTTCGAACAGCGCCGCCAGCGAAAGGAAGATGATGAGGACGGCGAACCCGAAGGTTTCGACGAAGCCGGTCGATTCCTGGATATATTGCCGCGACAGGCCGCTGTAGTCGACGGTATAGCCCGCAGGTAACGTCTTGGCGGCGAGATCTCTGAGGAAATCGAGCGCGTCGGCCTGCGCGACGCCGGGCGCCGCGACGCCCTGGATGGTCGCGCTGTTGAGCTGCTGAAAATGATTGAGCGTCTCCGGCACCGTCCTGGTGGTGATCCGCGCGATCGTCGACAAGGGCACGGGAACGCCGGAGACGTTGGCCACATAGTAATTGAGCAGTTGATCCGTGTTCAGGCGGAACTGCCGCTGCACTTGCGGGATTACCTTGTAGGAACGCTGATCGAGGCTGAAATAATTCACATAGCCGCCGCCCAGCATCGCCGTCATCGCACTGCCGACATCGCTCATCTTGAGCCCGAGCTGGGCGGCCTTGTCGCGATTGATTTCAACAGTCGATTCGGGGTTGTCGATCTTCAGATCCGTATCCAGAAAGATGAACATGCCGCTGTCGATCGCAGTTTTCAGGAATTGCTGAGCGGCAGCGTCGAGCTTTTCGAACGAATCCGTGGTCTTGATCACAAATTGCACTGGCAGGCCCTGGCTCCCCGGCAGCGGAGGGAGCTGAAACGCCGCGATGCGCGCGCCAACCACCTTGTTGTTGAGCTCCTGCTGGACGATCGGCTGGAGCTGGTTGCTGGTTCGCTCGCGCTCGTCCCACGGCTTGAGCACCATGCCCGCGACGACTCGCTGCGGCGAATTGAGCTGGAACACGTGATCGGTCTCCGGATACTCTTTCATGATCTGGTAGACCTGCTTTGCGTACATCACCTTCTGCTGCAATGTGGCGTCGGGCGCCAGGGTCGACGTCGTAATCACGACGCCCTGGTCTTCCTGAGGTGCGAGCTCGCTCTTGGCACCCGTGTAGAGGAAATAGATGCTCGACAGGACGAGCAGCGCAAAGAGGGTGGTCACCGGCAGGTAGTTGAGGCTGTTGCGCAGCCGTCTCAGATAGAAGCGGCGCGTGGCCTCGAACGCGCGATCGATCAACCGTGCGAGTCGCTCCTGCCAGCCGTTCGTCGTGCTCGGCGGTTTCAAGAGGCGCGAGCTCATCATCGGTGACAGCGTCAGTGCGACAATCGCCGATATCGTGACGGTACCGACGAGAGTGAACGCAAACTCGGTGAAGAGCGCACCGGTCAGGCCGCCCTGAAACGCGATCGGCACATAGACTGCGATCAACACGACGGTCATGGCGATGATCGGGCGGCCAAGCTCGCGTGCCGCCGCGATCGCCGCGGCCGCCGGTGCCGTGCCCTGCTCGAGATGCCGGTTGACGTTCTCGACGACGATGATCGCATCATCGACGACAAGCCCGATCGCGAGCACAAGCGCGAGCAAGGTCAGGAGATTGATCGAGAAGCCGAACGCCAGCATCATCGTGAAGGCGCCGACCAGCGACAACGGGATCGCGACCATCGGGATAACGACCGATCGCACCGACCCCAGGAACAGGAAGACGACGACATTGACGATCAGCAGCGCTTCCGCCAGCGTCCGCGCCACGTCATAAATGGCCGCATGCACGAAATTCGTCGAATCGTAGACGATCTGGCCATGGAGACCGTTCGGAAGCGCCGCGTGGATGGCCGGGAAGATCTTGTGCACCCCGGCGATCACGTCGAGCAGGTTGGCGGTCGGCGCCACCTGGATGCCGATATAGACTGCGGGCTTCCCGTCGAAGGCGACCTGCGTCTCGTAGCTGTCGGCGCCCAGCGAGACGTTGGCGACGTCCTTCAGCCGCACGATCGCCCCGCCTGACTGCTTGACGATGAGGTTGGCGAATTCGCGTTCGTTGTGCAGGCCGGTCGACGCGGTGAGGTTGACCTCGATCATCTGCCCCTTGGTGGTTCCGAGCCCGGAAATGTAGTTGTTCTGCGTCAGCGCCGCCGAGACGTCGGCCGCCGTGAGGCCGTAGGCGGCGAGCTTTTGCGGGTCGAGCCACGCCCGCAGGGCAAAATTCTGAGCCCCGAGGATCTCCGCCGTCTGCACCCCCGGCACCGCCTGCAGCTTCGGCTGCACGACGCGGGTGAGATAGTCGGTGATCTGGTTGCGCGCGAGAACGTCGCTATCGAAGCCGAGATACATGGCGTCGATGGTCTGACCGATCTGCACCGTCAAGACCGGCTGCTGCGACCCGGAGGGAAGCTGATTGAGGACGGAGTTGACCTTGGTGTTGATCTCAGTCAGCGCCTTGTCGGCATCGTAGTTCAGGCGGAGATAGATCGTGATGGTGCTCACGCCGCTCGCGCTTTGCGAGCTCATATAATCGATGCCATTGGCCTGGGCGATCGCCGCCTCGAGCGGCGTGGTGATGAACCCCGCGATCACGTCGGGATCGGCGCCGTAATACGTCGTGGTCACGGTCACCACCGCGTTCTGCGTGCGCGGATATTGCAGGACCGGCAGCGAGCCCATCGCGCGCAAGCCGAGCGCGAGGATCATCAGGTTGACGACGGTGGCGAGAACGGGCCGGCGAATGAAGAGATCGGTAAAATGCATGGCCGCACTTATTCTTCGGAGACTTGCGGATTGGCGCTGAAGGGTACGCTGATCTTGTTGTCGATCCGGACAGGTGATCCATTGTGGAGCTTGTTCTGTCCCGCGCTCACCACGACGTCACCGGGCTCGATGCCGACCAGGACTGCGACCTGGTCTCCGCGCGTATCGCCGGTCTTCACGAACACCTGCTGCGCGACATACTGCTTTTGGCCGCCTTTTGGGTTTTCGCCGTCCTTACCCTCGGGGCTGTTTTTGACCACGTAGGCGATGTCGCCGAAGGAGTTGTGGTAGATCGCCGTCCCGGGCAGGGTCACGTAGTGCTGCGGCGCGCCCACCTCGATGTCGACGGTTGCGAACATGCCGGGCAGCAGCTTTTCGTCGGGATTGTTGAAAGTCGCCCGGACCTGGACATTGCGGCTCGCCGCATTGACAAGCGGATTGATCGCCAGGATCTTTCCGTCGAATTTCATGTCGGGATAGGTATCGACCTTGGCCGTGACGGCCTGCCCGACCTTGATCTGTGCAAGTGCCTGCTGTGGCAGATAGAAATCGACGAAAATCAGTTCGAGCTGCTGCAGCGTCACGATCGGAGTGCCGGGTGCGATGTACTGGCCGAGATCGACTTGCCGGATTCCGAGCCGACCCGAGAATGGAGCCGTGATCGATTTATATCCGACCAGCGCCTGCTGCTGGGCCACTTGCGCCTGATCACTCTTTAGCGTTGCAAGGTCCGTATCGGCCGTTTGCTGACTGATCGCGTTGGTCTTCAACAAACGCGTGTCACGATCGTAGTTGAGCTGTGCGAGCGCCTGCATCGCCTTGAGCGCATCGAGATGCGCGATATCGTCGGCGGCTTCGAGCTCGACAAGCAGGGCTCCCTTCTCGACCTTATCGCCGGACTTGAAGTGAATCGCCTTGACGATGCCAGACACCTGCGGACTGAGGTCTGCGCCTCTTTCCGCCCTGGTGCTGCCGACGGCCTCGAGCCGCTTCTGCCAGGGCTGCGTCGCGGCGGTGATGGTGGACACGGTTTGCGGCGGATTGCGCAGGCCCGCCATAGACTTTTGTATCATCCTGGCCTTGAAAGTCTCAAACCCGAAGATCGCCGCGAAAGCGGCGCCGACAAGAACCAGCATGATGGTCATGCGGCGAAACATCCGGGAATCCCACGCCGTGGAACGGCACCCGTTAACGCGAAAGCTACGCCTTCGGTCTCACCCTCGCGCGGAATTGTTCCGCAGGGCCTGGCCGGCGCTCCCTTGGAACCGGCGCGGAAACGGAGGGTCGGCCGCCGTCATCCTTTGGTCGCACCCGTAGGAACGCTGGGCGACCGGCTTTCGTTGAGCACGTCGTCAGCGGCGCCTGGCGCAACCGCACGCCAGCCTCCCGTAAGGAGTGCGCACAGGACCCTCCCTTGATCGGCATCAGCTTGGACCGACATGAACTCCTTCGAACTGAACAAGGTGATCGGAGCAGTTCTGGCGAGCTGCATTGTGCTGCTATCCGTGAGCCTGTTTTCACACGCGATATTCGCCCCGGTTCGGCCGGCAAAGCCGGGTTTCAAGATCGAGGCCAAGCAAGAGACTGCCTCGACCGCCCCGGCTGCCAAGCCCGAGGCGGCCGCTCCAATCGAGACACGACTGGCAAGCGCAGATGCCAACAAAGGTAAGCCGGAGACCAGAGTCTGCATGACTTGCCATACCCTGGAGAAGAACGGTTCGAACAAGGTCGGGCCGAATCTCTGGGGCGTGGTGGACCGGCCGAGGGCTTCGCACCCGGGTTTCGACTATTCGTCTGCGATGAAGGCAAAGGGCGGCAAGTGGACGTTCGACGAGCTCGATAAATTCCTGACTCACCCTCAAGGCTACATCCCCGGAACGAAGATGACGTTTAACGGGATTCAGAACCCCGATCAGCGAGCGAATCTGATCGCCTATCTGCGCACCCAGTCGGACAACCCTGTGCCGCTGCCGAAGCCGGCCGCCACGCCAGCCCCCTCGGGGAATGCGCAAAAACCGCCGGCGACCGCTAACGCCCAGACCCCACCGCAGCAAAATTCGGGCGGCGCGCAACAGCCGCCACAGCAAGCCGCCGCGAAGCCCGAGACTGCGGCGTCGCTCGACACCCTACTTGCCAGTGCAGATCTCAATAGGGGCAAGTCGGAAACCAAGATCTGCATGACTTGTCACACCCTGGAGAAGAACGGGCCCAACAAGATAGGGCCGAACCTCTGGGGGGTGGTCGATCGGCCGAGGGCCTCGCATCCGGGTTACGACTATTCGTCCGCGATGAAAGCGAAAGGCGGCAAATGGACCTTTGACGAGCTCGACAAATTCCTCACCCACCCGCAAGGCTACATTCCCGGAATCAAGATGACGTTCCCCGGAATCCAGAGTGCAAAGCAGCGCGCGGACCTGATCGCCTATCTGCGCACCCAGTCGGATAATCCGGTGCCGCTTCCGAAGTCCACTGCATCAAGCTCCACCAATAGCAATACGCAAAAGCCGCCATCGCAGCAAACCACCGGCAGCGGCCAGAACTCGCCGCAGCAAAACTCGGGCAGCGCGCCAAAGCCCCCGCAACAAAATCATCCACCGCAGTAGCTGATCAAGAACTGCAAGCGCGGCATCGAGATCCGCGCCTGCCGTCGTGAGCGCTGCAACTAGATTTGCTCGATGGAAGAGAACTCGAAGTTGGAATTCGGTGGGTTCTCGCCGATGCGGACCATCGTATCGCTCAGGAAATGATGGGGTGGAACCGGCAGATTATACGGTGCCGGGACTCCCTGATAGACGCGTCCGGCGAGATCATATTTTGAGCCGTGGCACGGACAGAAATAGCCGCCCGGCCAATTCGGTGCGGGCGTGGTCGGATTTGGCTGCGGTTCAAATATCGGAATGCATCCGAGATGGGTGCAGATGCCGATCACGAGACCGAACTCGGGTTTGACGGAGCGATGCCAGTTTTCCACGTAAGGCGGCTGCTGCACTTCGGACGATTTGGGATCGGCCAGCATTGCCAGCAGCGCCGGATCCTTCAACTTCTGCACAGCCTCCGGCGTGCGGTGGGTGACGAAGACAGGCCTGCTCCGCCAACGAACCACCACCTGCTGGCCCGGCGCGACTTTCGTAAGATCAAGCTCCACCGGACTGCCGGCCGCCAGTGTCGAAGCGTCGGGGTTCATGTTGCTAACGAACGGAACAAGTGATGCCGCAGCACCGAGTGTGCCGAAGGCCGCAGTGGCGATGTAAAGAAAATCGCGGCGTGTGGATTTGTCGGACGCCGGTACGATGACGGTCTGGGTCGTTTCATTCATGATGGATACCGCGTATCTCCTGATCGTGATTAGCCGCTTGCAATGTGTGCAACCACAGAGATGTGGCGACGCTTGCGCGTTGACCTAACCTTCGTTCTTTGGATCAAGTTCCTCCTCAACCATTGCTAAGGTCGGCTCGCGACCAACTTGATCACAGGCGGTTGGCGGCACGCGATGCCAGCGCCTTGATGCCGGATATAAATCTGGATCAATCGCGTCTCTCTGGCGGCACGTTGGAAGGCGCTACGGCGCAGTCCCGCCACGTCGCCGCAGTCCTTCGGGGTTGGCCGAATCCATCACGGCTCGCAGCGTTCGGGCGGCCTCACCAGATAGGATTCCCGAAGTCCGACAGCAGCGACAAGCCCTCGATATCGACAATGGTGAAAGAGCTGCCATCCATCGTGATGAGCCGGTCAGGCGATGTCGCCATACTTCCCCGCATTGCAGCAACGCACGTGCAGCGAGCATGAGGACAATGCCGTCGCCGTGAGACGCGTCTCCGGGCTCAATCGGGCCCACCGGTCCGAACCTTGTTCGCACCTGCCGCATTTCTATTGCGACTGTTCTGCTCATGAGGCCGTCAGCGAGATCGATAGCCTCCACGAAGTCATCGATGATTGGGAGGTCAAGTTTCGCCAGGAGTGATATACTATTTGAAGAATAGCCGGGCCGGCGGGCACACTTCCGCCTGACAACGACCGCGTGGGAGGACATATGAATCGAGAGCTCAGCAAGCGCACAGGATGGAGCTGGTGGTACCTGCTCCTTCTCATTCAGTTCATCGCGGTGCTCTGGCCCCCATTCTACAACAAAGCCGAGCCGGCCTTGTTCGGCATGCCGTTCTTCTATTGGTATCAGCTCCTCTGGATCATCATTGGAGCCATCCTGACCGCCATTGTCTATTTCGCGACCGAGGAGTAGCCCAAGCGTAGCAGCGGATCGCGCCGCTGAGGCCGCCGCCAAGGGAAGAACGAAGTAACGAGGAAAGCTAACCGGAGGGGTACCGTGCAGAACGTGAACTGGACCGCCTTCTTCATTTTCCTGGCCCTGTTTGCCTTCATAACCTGGCTTGGGTTTGCCGCCGCGCATTGGCGCAAAGGCGACCTTGATCAGTTGCACGAATGGGGCCTTGGCGGACGTCGCTTCGGCACCCTCATCACCTGGTTCCTGATCGGCGGCGACCTTTACACCGCCTACACTTTCATCGCCGTTCCGGCGCTGGCCTTCGGCGCGGGCGCGGTCGCGTTTTTCGCCGTCCCCTACACCATCGTCGCCTATCCGATCCTTTTCCTGGCCTTCCCGCGGCTCTGGTACGTCTGCCATCGCCACAACTACATCACCGCAGCCGACTTCGTCCGCGGACGCTTCGGCAACCGTTGGCTCGCGCTCGCAATGGCGGTCACCGGCATCATCGCGACGCTGCCATACATTGCGCTGCAGCTCGTCGGGCTGCAGGTCGTGATCGGAGGCCTGGGCATTTCCGGCGCGGGCTATGCCGGTGATCTGCCGCTGGTCATTGCGTTCATCATCCTCGCGGCTTTCACCTATTCGAGCGGGCTCAGGGCGCCTGCCTCGATCGCCATCGTCAAGGACATCCTGATCTACCTCACGGCGTTTGCCGCGGTCGTGGTCATTCCCATCCAGCTTGGCGGTTTTGCAAAGATCTTCGCTGCGATTCCACCTGCGAAACTGCTTTTGGCTACCCCCGGCGCCAACACGACGGGTTCGTACGGCGCCTATGCGACGCTGGCATTGGGCTCGGCGTTTGCGCTCTTCCTCTATCCGCATTCAATCACGGGTATCCTGAGCGCGAGCAGCGGACGTGCCGTGCGCCGTAATGCGGCGCTGTTGCCCGCCTATTCGTTCATGCTCGGTCTGCTTGCACTCGTCGGATTCTTCGCCATCGCCGCCGGCGTCAGCAAGCTTCCGGAGTATGCGGACGGCTTCAAGCAGTTCGGCAACAATTTTGCGGTGCCGGCGCTGTTCCTCCACAGCTTCCCGTCGTGGTTCGTCGGCATCGCCTTTGCGGCCGTCGGCATCGGGGCGCTTGTGCCTGCGGCGATCATGTCGATCGCGGCCGCCAACCTCTACACCCGCAACATCCATCGCGAGTTCATCAACGGCGCGCCCACGGATCGGCAGGAAGCTCAGATGGCAAAGTGGGTGTCGCTGATCGTGAAATTCGGCGCGCTGGTTTTCATCGTGTTCGTGCCGTCGAAATATGCGATCTACCTGCAGCTCCTCGGGGGCATCTGGATCATCCAGACGTTGCCTGCCGTGATGCTCGGCGTCTATACCCGCTGGTTCAACGATTGGGCGCTGCTCATCGGCTGGGCCGCGGGGATCGTCACCGGAACGGCAATGTTCATTGCGGCGAACCTCACCCCGACCTATGCGCTTGCGATAGGCCATCTCACGTTTCCGGGCTATGCCGCGCTGTACGCGGTGATCGTCAATCTCGTCGTGACGGTCGTCCTGACGTTGCTGTTCACTCCCCTGCGCAGCGGCTCAGCCGACGAGACCGCGGCGGCCGAATATCAGGCGCCATCGCAAGCGGGATAACGTGTAGCAAGCCGCGGCGGGTTCGTCAGCCGCGGAGCACGTGCTGGAGACCGCGCTCTGGCGTTGCACCAAACCGTGTCTCCGCACTCATCACTACGCTGAGTGTAATCGACGATTTCGCGTCTCGATCAATCGAACAGCGCGACGTCGGCGGCAGTGGCTTTGGTCCAGCCCAACGTCGGCGCAACGTATTCGGCGACCAGCTCGATCGATCGCAGGATGTAGGGATGCGGCGGGTCGATCGAATGCGCCTGAAATACGAGATCGGTCACTCGTTCGAGCGTGCTGTCGGCACGAAGTGAGGCGATGACGTCGGCAGGCGTCCCCACATGGACGTCAAACGCCGTGATCATATCCGTCAGCGCCTCTCCCGGGTCGGCGTGACCGCCGGCGAGCAAATGTGGGCGTGCACGCCGCAGGCCAACGCCCGCGAGCCGCATCGCTTCCTTGTGATCGTCGGCCGCGAAGACGCTGCGCGAGGCCATAATCCGCGGCTCGCGTCCCGGTGGCAGCGCGTCAAGGTAGGCGTCGATGATGGGATGCTGAATCTCGGCAAGCGACGTGCGCGGCGCTTCCTTGGGGCGCGGCTGCGTGCGCGACAACAGCAAGCCGTCGCCCGCCTTGCCTGCCCTCGCCCCACCGCTCACGGAAAAGGTCGCCTGCCAGATGCGGTCGCAGAGTTGCGGTCTGAGCGGATAAAGCGTATCGCCGCCCGCAAGCGGACGTCCGGCGAGCGCATTGCGAACGATATCGAGATTGCGCGCGAAGATCTCGTTGCGCTGCGCGCTGTCGAGACCAAAGGCCGCAAAGGCCGTGGGGTTTCCGCCGGTCCCGACCCCGAGCTCGAACCGGCCGCCCGCCAACAAGTCGAGAACGGCCGCATCTTCCGCCACCCTCACCGGATTTTCCAGCGGCAAAGTGACGATGCCGGTCCCGAGCCGAATGCGCGAGGTCTGCGCGGCGACGAAACCGAGAAAGGCGAATGGCGCCGGCAGCCCGCCCTCATGCTCATGAAAGTGGTGTTGCGCGATCCATGCGGAATCAAGGCCGACTTTTTCCGCTTGCCTGATTTGCTCGGCCGCCAGGCGATAGCGTTCCGCCGGCGTCGCTTCATCGAGCAGCCGCGTGAAAAAGCCCAACCTCTTCAGATTCGCGAAACGCTTCATGAGGACACCAAGCAAACGATGCTCAAGTTTGCGCGGAGATCGCCGGCCAGTCAAATCGGAGCAGGTCGCTGGTCAGTACCCGATCGCCGCGCCATCGCTGCGCGGGTCGGAGCCGCCGGAGAGGACACCAGAGCGCGGATCGATGGTGATGCCGTGGGCATGGCCGGCCATCTCGTTCCACGCCTCCCAGCGGTTGACGATGTGGCCGCGTCCTTCCAGCGTATCGATCGTCTCGCGGGGAAAGCGCCCCTCCAGGTGCAAGGTGTCGCGCGCCTCGCCAAGCGCGAAGCGGCCGGACAAAAAGCGCGGCATCTCGATTGCCTCCTGCACGTCGAGACCGTGGTCGATCATGGCCGAGTAAAGCTGCAATTGGATTTGCGGCTGACCGTCGGCGCCCATGCAGCCGAGCACGCTCCAGAGCTTGCCGTCGCGCTTGGCCATTGAAGCGATCAGCGTATGCAGCGGAATCTTGCCGGGCTCGAGACGATTGGGATGGTTGGGGTCGAGGGAGAAATAGGCGCCCCGGTTCTGCAGCACCACGCCGGTGTTGCCGGCTACCACGCAGGCGCCGAAGGCGCCGTAGAGGCTCTGGATCAACGATGCGGCGTTGCCGTCGCGGTCGATGGCCGCGATATAGACCGTGTCGCCGGCGAGACTGCCATAGGACGGCACCTTGTCCCAGCTCAGCGCGGATGCAGGATCGATAAGCGCGCCTCGCCGTGCGGCATGGGGTTTGGAGATCAGTGTTTCGACCGGCACAGCGGCAAGGGCTGGATCGGCGAGCAGCCTGTCGCGATCGTGATAGGCGATCTGCTTGGCCTGCACGAGGAGATGCACGCGGTCCGGCCCCAACAAATCCATCCGCTGCGGTGCATGGGGCTCGATCAGGTTGAGCATTTCGAGCACGGTAAAGCCCTGCGTCGGCGGCGGCGTGTTGAAAATCTCAACATCCCGATAGCGGCCGACGAGCGGCGGGCCCCAGGTCGCCTGCTGCCGGGCGAAATCGGTCGGCTGAAACAAGCCGCCGTTCTCGCGCGAGAATCGCCCCATCTCGGCCGCCACGGCACCCTGGTAGAAGCCGGCCCAGCCCTGGTCCGCGATCGCCTGCAGCGTCCGCGAAAGATGCATGTTGGTGAGCTTGGAGCCGGGCGCAGGCACGGCGCCATCGGGAAAAAATATCGCTGCGGCTTCTGCATTCGCAGCAAGTTCATCGCCCATCATCGCAATGAAGCTCGACAGCCGTCCAGTCACGGGAAACCCCTCGCGCGCCGAAAGGATTGTGCTATCCAGCACGCGCGTCAGCGGCAGGCGACCGAACGTCGCATGTGCCGCGATCCAGCTCGCGACCGCGCCGGGCACGGTCAGCGTCGCCGGCACGATTCCCCGCAAAGGGATTTCGCCAAGTCCCCTCGCCGCCATGACCGCCGGTGTTGCGGCATCAGCGGCTTTGCCGCCGCCGTTGATGTATCTCACCTCGCCGGTCTTGCCGTCGTGAATCAACCAGAACGCATCGCCGCCTAGCCCGGTCATGTGCGGATAGATGACGGCAAGCATGGCGCTTGTCGCGATCGCGGCATCGATCGCCGAGCCGCCGGCCCGCAGCACGTCGACGCCTGCGCTTGACGCCAGCGAATGCGGTGACGTCACTAAGCCCCTTGTTGCGAGCGTCACCGGCCGGCCGGTTTTGATGTCCAAGGTCCTCCCCCCGGTGGTGGCGGCTTGCGACAAGATCTCACGCGCAGCACGAGCCGCGGCCGCGGTTGTCATGGCTTGCGTCGTTGCGGTCGGGCGGCAGGTCCATCGCCGGATTCTCGGCAAAGAACCCGTTCGGCTTCAGCGAAAAGCCGACATATTCGACCGGCATCACCGGGAAATCCTCAGGCCGGCACACGTGCGTTGCACCAAATGTGTGCCAGAGCACGATGTCCTCGTTCTCGATTCCGCGGTTCTGCGCGACATATCTCGGCAAGCCGTCGCCGCCGGCATGCTGGTTGGGAAACTCGCCGGCGGCGTAGCGCTCCTCGGGCGCGTAGCGCGTCACCCAGACATGCTTGGTGGCAAAGCCGCCGCGCGCCGTCATGAAGCAATTCTCCTGCGCCAGCATCACGGGCGCGGCATCGGCGACGAGTTTATATCCGGTCGGGGCGCCGACGCTGTTCTTGGTATTCGGATTGATGATCTTCCAGTAGCGCCCTGTTCTGCCATCGGCCTCGCGAGCCGCGTCGCGCTCATGCGAGAGTGTTCGCGCGGATGTTTCGAAGACATTGCCGTAGGGGTTGTCGGGACCGAACGGGCGCGGCTTGAAATCATGCTCCGTGACGCTGTTGCGTTCGCCGTCGATCATCATGTGCAGGCGGGCGTTGAAGAAGTGCTGATGCGTCGGACCGCCAAGGCCATCGGCGACCATGCCGCCCCATGGATAGGTCTTGCCGGGCGCGACGCCAGCGGTCTGGATGATGCCGGTCAGCTTGACCTCGAGCTTGATGGTGCCGTCCTGATAGAAATACCAGTAGAAGCCGTAGTCGTAATTGCCGACCGTGGAGAAGAACGAGATCACGAGGCGTCGCGAGCGCCGCACCTCGAACGTATCGTTGCGGAATTCATAGTGTTTCCAGAGGATGCCGTAGTCCTCCTCGTGCAGGCAAATCGCGTTCTTCATCACCATCGGTTTGCCGTAGTCGTCGGCGACTGCCACGTCGAAATAGTGGATGTGGCCGAGACAGTCGCAGCCGAGCTCGAGTGCGTTGGCGAGCTTGCCAAGGCCGTATTCGCCGGCGTCGAACGCGCTCTTCCAGAAATGGTTCGCGGTCGGATCAGCATAGGGCACGATCATGTCTGTGACGCTGGCGCGGTAGATGATCGGCCGTTCCCGGTCGCCGTCGCGGAAGCCGATCTGGTGCAGCACCAGCCCCTCGCGCGCGGTCCAGCCGACGCGGAACGACCAATTCTGCCAGCTCACCTTCCAGCCCTCAACCGAGAAACCCGGCCCCTCCTTCTGCACGATGTCGAGCGGCTTGACTTCACGCGTCTGCGGGATCGAGGCACGGTCGTAATTGCGCGAGCGTTTCGGGATCGGAACGATGTCGGACTCGTCGACCAGATGAACCACGCGGTTCTCAATCAGGTCGACCAGCGCCACCACGCCCTCGATCGGATGAGCGTAGCCGTTGTCTTTCGCGTCCTTGCGCCAATAGGAGACGGCGCTGACCAGCCGCCGCCCCTTCTCGACCTCGCGATCGAAATAGCCGGCCGAGAACGGATCGACCTGGACCAGCTCGATATCGGCGTCGCTCAAGCCCCGCCGCTGCATCGCATGGCGCCAAGCGGGATCGCGCTTAACGATGTCGCCGACCTTGAACACCTCCTCGATCGTGACCGGTGGCTGGCCATAGGGATGAACCTTGGTCAAGTGCTCGCGCCATGCGATGACCGTTTGCGCTTCGAGATCGACGGTTGCGATATGGGTGACCCCGGTCTTGCAGTCGAACAGCGTCGCGGCCGCCCGGCGAGGCGATTTCGCACCCGGATTCCACAGCAGAACCTCCGGCTTCGCGGGTTCCTCGAGTTGCACGTGGGTGAAGCGGATATCGGCGCCCAACCGCTTTTCGCGCCGCAGGACGTCGAAGGCGAGCATCACCTCGGCCTCGCTGAGCGGATTGAGCGGATGCAGGGCAGTCGCCCCGGCGACCTGTTCTAAATGACCCATGGCAGGACCAAATCTTGCAAGGACGCAGCAAGGCTAGGACGGCAGCCGGGCGCTGTCTTGAACCAGGCTGCCAAGGCCCTTGCGAGCCGGCTGGCCCTGGGCGACGCTTGCACCACCACCGGAACTCGACCGATGCCGATCAGCGTCTCCACCGATCAAATCCGCCCGACCGAGCGCCACGCGTTCTGGACCGAGGCGATCTCGCGGTCCTTTGCGCCGGTCGAAACCAGCCCGCTGGGACCATCCATGGTCAGCGGGCACTTCGAGTTTGTCGGGCGCGGCGCAGCCAAGTTGGTCCGCTTCGATTCCAGCCCGCAATGCTACCGCCGCGACGCGAGGCTCGTGAGTCGGACGGGCTCGGACGAGTTCATGTTCGACTTTCAGCGGCGCGGGCTGAGCGCGATGGTCCAGGGCCGCAATGAGGGTACGATCACGCCCGGATACGGCGTGCTTTACGACGCGCGGCGCCCGTTCGAGGATCGCCTCTACGGCCCCGAGCACCGCTCGGAAGTGCTGATCGTGACCGTCCCGGCCACATCGCTTTTGCGCGCGTTTCCGCAAGCCGAGCAGTTTTGCGCGAGGCCGATCCCGCTGTCGGCGACGGTGGCGCGCGCCGTCGCCGCCTTCGTTCGCGCTGCGATCGATGCGCCGGAGCCGCAAGCCGCTGAAGACGAAGCGGACATCGTCGACTATCTGTCCGCGCTGCTTCGGATGGCGAACGGCGGCCGGCACGAGTTGGCGCGATCGAGCCTCTTCGGCCTCCTTGACGCGTATCTGAAGGCCGACATCGCTGCGATCCGGCCGGTCCAACTCATTGCGGCCGGGTTCGGCATTTCGGAGCGGACCTTTCACCGCGTCTTCGCCGATCGCGACACCACGTTCGAGCGGCGTGTGCTTCATCTTCGGGCCCAGCGGTTCCGAAAGCTGCTGTGCACCCAACGCGAAGCCTCGATCGCGGCGCTTGCGGCCCGGTGTGGCTTCGCCGACGCGGCGCACGCAACAAGGACGTTCCGAGCGGTTTTCGGCATGACCCCACGCGATTTCAGATCCAGCGCACGGCACTCGGTTTGACGACTGAGAGTGCGCATCCAGATCGACTGCTTGCCGCCCCGCCGCATGCGTCCACGTGATTGCTCGGCTTCGTTCTTGCCGATTGCAGGGCTCGCGCCCGCACCCTACTCTTCCGGAAAAATAAGTGGGAGCGCGATGACAGGCATCAAGACCATCGAAGCCGGACACTTCCGGATTCCTCTTTCCGTCATTCTGTCCGATAGCACGCACGGCCAGATTACCGCGTTCGAGCTGATTACCGTGCGCATCCGCGACGGTGATGGCGCCGAGGGCGTGGGCTACACCTACACAGTCGGCCGCAATGGCGGCGCGGTCGCCGACATCCTTCGCCGCGAAATCCCCGAGCTGATCGCGAGGCGCGATGCCGCCGACACCGAAGCGATCTGGCATCACATCTGGTGGGGCCTGCATTACGGTGGCCGCGGCGGGCCGGTCGTGCTGGCGCTCTCGGCGATCGACATCGCGCTGTGGGACTTGAAGGCGCGCCGCGCGGGCCTGCCGCTCTGGCGCCTGCTTGGCGGCTTCGACCCTCGCGTCCCCTGCTATGCCGGCGGCATCGGCCTTGACCTTTCGGTCGAGGCCCTGCTGCGGCAGACCGACGACAATCTTGCCAAGGGCTTTCGCGCCATCAAGATGAAGGTGGGTCGGCCGGACCTTGCTTCCGACGTCGCACGCGTCGCGGCGATGCGAAAGCATCTCGGCGAAGGCTTTCCGCTGATGGCGGACGCCAATATGAAATGGACGGTCGAGGAAGCCGTGCGCGCCGCGCGTGCCTTGCAGCCTTACGATCTCACCTGGCTCGAGGAACCCATCATTCCTGACGATGTCGCAGGCCACGCGCGCATCCTCGCAGCGGGTGGCGTGCCGATTGCGGCGGGCGAGAATTTGCGCTCGCTCTGGGAGTTCAAGACCTATATCGCTGGTGGCGCCGTCTCCTACCCCGAGCCAGACGTGACCAATTGCGGCGGCGTCACCTCCTTCATGAAGATCGCGCGCCTCGCCGAGGCCTTCAATCTTCCCGTCACCAGCCACGGCGCCCACGACATCACCGTGCACCTGCTCGCCGCCTGTCCCAACCGCTCCTACCTGGAGGCGCATGGATTCGGCCTCGACCGCTACATCGAGCATCCGCTCGTACTCGAGGAAGGCAAGGCGATTGCGCCGACGCGCGCAGGCCACGGCGTCAATTTCGACTGGACGGGGCTCGCGAAGCTCGCGGTTTGATCTTGCACGCAAGCTCACCGGGACGACGTCTATCTCCGCTGGTTGTAGACGTCGAAGCAAACCGCGCCGAGCAGCACCAGACCCTTGATGACCTGCTGGTAGTCGATGCCGACGCCGAGGATCGACATGCCGTTGTTCATCACGCCCATGATCATGGCGCCGACCACGGCGCCGCCGACACGCCCCACCCCGCCATAGGCCGACGCGCCGCCGATGAAGCAGGCGGCGATGACGTCGAGCTCGAAACCCAAGCCCGCTTTTGGCGTCGCGGTGTTGAGCCGCGCGGCAAAGACGAGCCCTGCCAGCGCCGCGAGCGCGCCCATGTTGACAAAGGTCAGGAAGGTCAGCCGTTCGGTCTTGATGCCCGAGAGCTTGGCCGCCTTGGCATTGCCACCGACGGCGTAGATCTGCCGGCCGATCACGGTCCGCCGCGTCATGAAGCCGTAGAGCGCGGTCAGCACGGCCATGATGATGAGCACGTTCGGAAAGCCGCGATAGGACGCGATCACGTAGGTGAAATAGAGCACGACGCCGGCCAAGGCGACGCTCTTCGTAAAGAACAGCGTGTAGGGCTCGACCTCGATGCCATGCGAGGCTTCGCGAGCACGGCCCTTGGCGCTGGCATAGACCAGCGCCAACGCCAGCACGATTCCGATCAACAGCGAGGTCGGGTGCAATGTGCCGAAGTCGGGGAGCATCTCGGTCATGAAGCCGGACGACAATTTCTGGAATGTCGACGGAAACGGCCCGACCGACTGGCCCTGCAGCACCGCCAGCGCGAGCCCCTTGAACACCAGCATGCCCGCGAGCGTGACAATGAAGGAGGGAATGCCAAAATAAGCCACCCAATAGCCCTGCGCCGCGCCGATGGCCGCCCCCACCAGGAGGCATGCGATCACAGCCAGAGGAAAATCGAGGTGATATTGCACCATCAGCACGGCGGCGACGGCGCCGATGAAGCCGGACACCGAGCCGACCGACAGATCGATATGGCCGGTGACGATCACGAGCAGCATGCCGAGCGCCATGATGACGATGTAGCTGTTCTGCAGTACGAGATTGGTGAGATTGAGCGGCTGCAGCAGCGTGCCGTCGGTCACGATCTCGAAGAACAGCATGATCGCAAACAGCGACAGCAGCATGCCGTAGTTGCGCAGATTGTTCTTGATGAAGCTGCCGCCCTTGCGCTCTTCACCGCCCTTGCGTTCCTCAGGGAGTGACACCGTCTTGTCGGTCATGGCTGTAGCTCTCCCACGCGCGCTTTCTGCCTGCCGGCTTTGGCGATCCGCTGGTTGCGCATGATCGCGCGCATGATCTTTTCCTGCGACGCTTCGCGTCCAGCGAACTCGCCGACAAAGGCACCGTCATTCATGACGTAGATCCGGTCGGAGATGCCAAGCAACTCGCCCATCTCCGAGGAGATCACCACGACGCCCCGGCCCGCTTCCGCCAGTTCATTGATGATGCAATATATCTCGTATTTGGCGCCGACATCGATGCCCCGTGTCGGCTCGTCCAGGATCAGGACCTTCGGGTCCGTCATCAGCCATTTCGACAGCACGACCTTCTGCTGGTTGCCGCCGGAAAGCTGGCCTGCCTCCTGATAAACGTCCTGGCTGCGGATCCGCATCCGGTTCCGGTACTCGTTGGCGGCTTTCAGCTCCCTGATATCGTCGATCACCCCGTTTGGGGCGACCTGACGGAGGCTGGCGAGCGTGATGTTCTTGCGGATGTCGTCGGCGAGGATCAGCCCAAGCTGTTTGCGATCCTCGGTCACGTAGGCGAGCCCGGCTTCGATCGCCGCGGAAACGCTGGCGAGCTGGACCTCATCGCCGTCAAGCTGCACCCGGCCACTGATGCCGGTGCCCCAGGCGTGGCCAAACAGGCTCATGGCAAATTCGGTCCGTCCCGCCCCCATCAGTCCGGCGATGCCCACGACCTCTCCACTTCGCACGGCAAAATCGACATTCTTGATCGCCTGCCGGTCGGGATGGACCGGGTGATACACCGACCAGTCCTCCACCAGCAGCACGGGCTCGCCGATCTTGGCCTGTCGCTCGGGAAAGCGGTGCGCCAGATCGCGATCGACCATGCTGCGGATGATGCGGTCTTCTTCGACCTTTTCAGTGTGACAGTCGATCGAGTCCACCGTGCGGCCGTCGCGCAGCACGGTGATGCGGTCGGCCACCTTGGCGACCTCGTTGAGCTTGTGGGAAATCAGGATCGAGGCGATGCCCTGCTCGCGGAACGTCACGAGGCGGCCGAGCAGCGCGGCGCTGTCGGCCTCGTTCAGGCTCGCAGTCGGCTCGTCGAGGATCAGAAGGCGCACCCTCTTGGACAGCGCCTTGGCGATCTCGACAAGCTGCTGCTTGCCGACCCCAAGATCGGTGATCAGCGTATCCGGGGACTCGCGCAGGCCCACCTGCGCCAGCAACTCCCGGCTTCGCCGGTAGACCGTGTCACGGTCGATCACGCCGCCCCGCGACGGCGGATGCGACAGGAAGATGTTTTCCGCGATCGACATCAGCGGGATCAGCGCGAGCTCCTGGTGGATGATGATGATCCCGAGCGCTTCCGAATCGTTGATATCGCGGAAGAGCCGCTCCTCGCCGTCGAAGATGATGGTTCCCTCGTACTGACCGGCGGGATAGACGCCGCTCAAGACCTTCATCAGCGTCGATTTGCCGACGCCGTTCTCGCCGACCAGCGCATGGATCTCGCCTGCGTTCACCGTAAAATTGACGTTGCTGAGCGCACGCACGCCGGCAAAGCTCTTGGCGATCCCGCGCATCTCCAGCATGGCCGTCATCGTCATGTCCCGCAAAGCCGGCAGGCGCGGATCGACGCGCCTGCCGCATCATTCCTGCTCAGTCGAATTGAGCCTTCTTGTAGTAGCCGGAGTCAACCAAGACCTTCTCCCAATTACCCTTGTCGACCACAACCGGATTCAGGAGATAGGACGGAACCACCTTGACGCCGTTGTTGTAGGTCTTGGTGTCGTTGACCTCGACCTTCTTGCTGTTGAGCGCGGCGTCGACCATGTTGGCGGCGACCTTGGCGAGGTCGCGGGTATCCTTGAAGATGGTCGAATATTGATCCCCGCGCAGGATCGCCTTGATCGAAGGCACTTCAGCGTCCTGTCCGGAGATTACGGGCATCGGGTTGTCGGCGCTGCCATAGCCGACGCCCTTCAGCGAGGAGATGATGCCGATCGAGAGCCCGTCATAGGGCGAGAGCACGGCGTCGACATGCTTCTTGCCGTAATAGGCCGAGAGCAGATTGTCCATGCGCGCCTGCGCGGTCGCGCCGTCCCAGCGCAAGGTCGCGACCTTATCCATGCCCATCTGGCCGCTCACGACCACGAGCTTGCCGGAGTCGATGTAGGGTTTCAGCACCGACATCGAGCCGTTGTAGAAGAAGTAGGCGTTGTTGTCGTCCGGCGAGCCGCCGAACAGCTCGATGTTGAAGGGCCCCTTGCCCTGCTTCAGCCCGAGCTTGTCCTCGATCGACTGCGCCTGCAGCACGCCGACCTTGAAATTGTCGAAGGTCGCATAATAGTCGACGTTCGGCGTGTCGCGGATCAAGCGGTCATAGGCGATCACGGTGATGCCCTTGGCCTTGGCCTGTTTCAGCACATCCGAGAGGGTGGTGCCGTCGATCGCCGCGATGACCAGCGCCTTCACGCCCTTGGTCACCATGTTCTCGACCTGCGCGAGTTGGTTCGGAATATCGTCCTCGGCATATTGCAGGTCGGCGCCGTAGCCCTTCTCCTTCAGCGCCTTGACCATGTTGTTGCCGTCGGCGATCCAGCGCGCGGAGGACTTGGTCGGCATCGCGATGCCGATGGTCCCCTTGTCCTGCGCCACAGCGGCGCCCGGCAGCGATGCCGCAACGCCGGCTAGCGCCAGCGCCAACGTGATGGTCTTCAACTTGAGCATGCTTCACTCCCTCTGGTGATGTGATTTCTTGTTTGCGGCGAGATTGCCACAGAAGTTCGGGCGGGCGTGTGGCAATCATGGCCGGAACGCACCGGTTGAGCCCGCCACGTCAAGACCGTTCGCCTATCGGATCATCTGATGGCCGATCGCGGGAGACGCGGGATGGACGTCGACAATCATAGGCTGCACTCTCCCCGCTTGTTACTCCGTGCCGCTCGCGCGCCTCCCGCAGCGATGGCACAGGCCGTCCTTGGTCTGTGGGCGGCGATTCACTATTCCACGGATGATCCCGCGCGACTAGTCATATTATTTGACTATTGGAACTACGCTTTGGATTAGTGCCTTATGCTCTTGATTTGACAGCAAATTGTGCCGACAGGGCATGAATCCGTAGCCTCGCGGCTCCGCCGCGCCCAAGCTGTGCAAAGGAATCGCCCTCAGAATAGAGGGCGCTGGGAATGCCGGATGCTCGCCGCAACCGCAGCCCCTAGCCCGCCATCGCCTCTTCACGCTCAGCCAGGAATCGCGCCTCGAAATCGTGCGCCGGCATCGGCTTGCCGAAGAAATAGCCCTGCCCTTCCCCGCATCCCATGCTCACCAGCAAGTCGGCGATGGCGCGGTTCTCGATGCCCTCGGCGATGACGGACAGGCCGAGCTGCTTGGACAGTCCCACCGTCGACGAGACGATTGCAGCGTCGTCGCTGTCAGCCAGGAGGTCGAGCACGAAGGAGCGATCGATCTTGAGCCCGTCGAGCGGGAATTTCTTCAGGTAAGAGAGGCTGGCATAGCCGGTGCCGAAATCGTCGAACACGATACGGACACCGAGAGCCTGGATGCGCAGGAAGATGTCGAGCACCCGCTTCTCGTCGATCAGCAGGATGTCCTCGGTTACCTCGAGCTCCAGCAGCGACGGCGTGAGCTTGGTCGCATCGAGAATGTCGGCTACGGTCCTGGCGAGATCACCCGATTGAAGCTGCGACGGCGAGAGGTTGATGCCGACGCGGACACCATGGCCGGCGAGCTCCCAGCGCCGCGCCTGCTTGCACGCCGTCTGCATCACCCACGCGGCGACCCGTTCGGAAATCGCCGATGCGTTGACCACCGGAATGAACTCGGCCGGCGACACCAGGCCTCGCTCGGGATGACGCCAGCGGATCAAGGCCTCCGCTCCGATCAGCCCGCCGTCCACGAGCCGGACCTGCGGTTGGTAGAACAGCTCGAACTCATCGCGCTCGATCGCGAGCGACAGTTCCGCCTCCAGCGTCAGCCGCGCTTCGAGCTCCTGCCGGATCGCATGCTCGAACATCACGTGACCGCCGCGGCAGGTTGCCTTGGCGCGGCAGAACGCCAGATGGCTGTTGGCGAGCAGCTCGTCCGCGTTGCGGCCACCCTCGGGATAGACGGCAACGCCAACGGAGACCTTGACGCGATGCTCGCGCGCTCCGGTTACAAGCGGCTTGTCAAAGGCGCGCGTGATGCGTTCGGCGAACGCCGCGACCTCACCGGCAAGCGCCGTACAAGGAATAGCGATGGCAAATTCGTCGCCGCTGAGGCGCGCCACCAGCGCCTCCTTGCCGGCCTCCTCGACCAGCCTTTCCGAGACCGCCTGCAGCACACGGTCGCCATAGGCGTGGCCCAGCATGTCGTTGATGTGCTGAAAGCCGTCCAGCCCCAGCACCAGCAACGCGACTCCGGTTCCGGACCCCTCCGCAGAGGAAACCATCGCCGAGAGGCTGCCATGAAGCGTATCGCGGTTGGCAAGTCCGGTGAGGGAGTCATATTCGGCCAGGTAGCGGATGCGCGCGGCTTCGCGCTTGCGCACGGAAATGTCGCGCAGAACGGCGCCATACTGGAAACCGTCCGTGCCTTGCCAGCCCGAGAAGCACGCTTCGACCGGAAACACCTCGCCGCTCTTCCGCCGCCCCTCGAATTCCATCACCGCGCCGCCGGGCGAGGCCCATGCGGAATTGGCCGCGTCGCGGATCGAGAACGGCGTGCCCCTGGCGCCCCCGGCGCAGATGATGTCGAAGGGCTGGCCGATCATCTCGCCGGACGTATAACCAAAGATCGCTTCCGCGCCGGGATTCCAGACCGTAATCCGATGCTGCTGATCAGTGCAAATCAAGCCGTCCCCGAGCGACATCGCGATACGATGAAAGCGGCTCTCCGCAATGTGGCCGAGCAGGCCGAGGAAAGCGATCTCGTCGAGCGCGATCGCAGCAAGGTAGGCCGCGATCGCGGTGTACAACGGCGAGGTGTCGAGGATGATCGGCCATTCGGCCTGCAGCAGCAGGGCTGCGCTCTCGACCACGAGCGCCGTACCCAGCAGCATGATGACCCTGTGGCCGGCGGCGAGCCGACGCCAGGCCAGCATCATCAGCAGGATCAGCAGGCAGGTCGTGACCAGCGTGACGACGTCGGATGTCCAGTGCAGCGTGCGGTTCTGCAGGATCGATTCGGCGGCGAGAGCCTGCAGCAGCGGACCTGAGACGATGCCGCCATTTGGAATGCTGAAGCGGTCGCCAAGCTCCAGCGCGGTCCCGCCGACGATGACCTTCTTGCCCCTCAGCTTCGCGAGCGTCGCCGCATCGCCATGCAGCACATCGACATAGGAGACCATCGGCACCGAGGCGGCGCGAATGCCGAAATCGATCAGAAAGGCTGCACCCGTGCTGTCGTATTTGCCGGCGAGCACCGCCGCCATCGAAGGCAGAAACTCGCCGCCGAGCTTCTCGCCGAGCGGATAGCGCCGGATCCGGCCGTCCGGCCCGACCTCGACGTTGACGATGGCGGCCCAGGACTGATCGGCAAAGGGCTTTTGCGGGCGATTGATATGAACGGCCGCGGGATCGCCAGCCTTTGCACCCGGTTGCTTGAACGACGGCAGCACGACCGATCCGGCCGCTCCCCGCAAGGCCTCGACGAAATCCCGATCGGACGCTGCATCCGAGGGCGTGCTGAAGTCGATATCGAAGGCGATGTCGGCGGCGCCTGCCCTTTCCAATTGTCGCAGCAATTGGGCGTGCAAACTCCGCGGCCAAGGCCAGACGCCGATTTTTTCGATCGAGGGAGCATCGATCGCCACGATGACGACGTCGCCGCTGGCCTCCCGCTGCAGCCAACTGAAGCGAAGATCGGCGAGAGCGTAGCGGAACGGACCGTGCCAACCGGACAGCAGCATGACCGCCAGCGCGATCACCACAAGAACATGCGGCCGATAGTGCTTCAACTTGTCACCCCCACGCGCCTCCTTCTGAGGCGCGTTCCCCCGTTCGATCATGCGCTAGCGGGCCCGGTCAGTGCCTTCCGTTGCCATTCCCGTTGCCGTTGCCGGCCCCGCCATTGCCGTTGCCATTTCCGTTCCCGCTATTCCCGTTGCCGTTATTGCCGCCGTTGCCGTTGTTACCGTTTCCATTGCCGGCGGTCTTGCCGTTGCCGGTCGCGCCGTTTCCGTTGCCATTGCCGTTATTGCCGCCGTTGCCATTGTTGGAATGGCTTGCAGCGCCAGTCGTCGCGGCGACCATGGTCGCCGTTGCGGACGGCGAATTGGCGGTACCACCCGCGACCGCTGCATCGCCGCCGTCGGCCGTGCTCTGGCCACTGGCAGTGACGGTGCTTGCGTTGGAGTTGCTGTTGTTCCAGATGGTGTCCCTGCCGGAACCCCGAGATGCGCGTCGGGAGAGGCCGGGCGCCGTCGAGCCATGGGCGAGACCGTGGGTCGCTTTCTGGACGTTCAGCCTGACTTCACCGAGGGCCGTCGAGATGTGCATGACGTTGTGTTTCGCCGATCCGTTCTCGAGCCTGGATTGCTGTGAGCCCGGCGCGCCCGGCGGCTTGCCGACTGGCGCGAGCGCAAGGATGGTTCGGCCGTCTCCGGCATTGCGCGGCGCCGGCAGGCCGCCCTTCGGCACCGGAATCCGTTGGAGGGTGGAGGCGCGCGGCTTACCCTGCTCGATCGGGTTGAAGGGGCCCGATCCGCTCAACGACAGGCCCGGCTTGCCGTGGATCAAGGTCGTCGCCGCCTGGCCGGGCATCACTTCTGCGATCTGGCCCGACTTGAAGTCGGACACCTCGACCTGCCCGCGCTGCACCTCGACGTGTGCGCTCTTGCCGGTCACGGTGACACTGAAGTGCGTGCCTTTCACGACCGCGGCGAGGTAAGGCGTCTCGACCTCGAAATGCTTGACGTTGCGTTTCTCGACGTCCAGCAGAATCGATCCGGCCTGCTGCTCGATCGTCGTGGACATCCCGTCCTTCTTCTCGACGGGAACGCCGATCACCGAGTTCGGCGCGATCAGGATGGTTTCCTCGCCGCGAGTGAGAAGGACGCGACCGTTGCGTCCGGTGCGGATGGTGTCGCCGGGCTTGAGCGTGTCTTCCTGCTTCAGCGAAGCCGCTTGCGCGCCGGTCGTGCTGATCCACACCTCGCCGGAAGATTTGCTGACCGACCAGACGCCGTCATCGCCGGCAAGCGCGCTCGCGCCTGCGAGACACGTCAGCGCCATCGTCAAGGCGAAGCACATTCCACTCGTTCTGAGCATCGTGATTCCTCGGGCTTTCTCACCGTCAAGCCCGAGCATCTACCGGAAAAGTTTCAACATCCGCTTAGTGGTGCGCGCGATCTTCCGGCGCCGGATTAACCATTCATTGACCATAAAAATCTATGAAAAATCATGCGGCTAAGGTTCTTCCGGGCGTTCGTGCAGTTTCCTCCGTGGTTCTACGGAGAGGCGACCGCGCGAGCGTCAGTCGTCCCACACTGGGCTACCCTTTTTGCCGCTGTGTGGCTCGCGCTGTCGCTGATCACAGGACCTGCGAACGCACAGCAGGCCAATCCCGGCTTCGATCCGCGCCAGACCGAAAAACATTTTGAGGACCTGCAATCCGCAAATGGCCATCCCGCGTGGCCGTCCCTGCGGGTGCCGTCGCTGGCGCGGCAAACCGTCACCGCGGACAACAAACCGAAATTCCTGCTCCGCGGCGTCGTTGTGACCGGCGCTACGGTCATCCCGCCCGAGCAGCTCGCCGCCAGCTACCGGCCCTATCTCGGACGGCAGGTGTCGCAGGCCGACCTTACGACGATCGCACAGGCTATCGGCGAGCTCTACCGCGCCGCCGGCTTTCACTTGAGCCGCGCCATCGTTCCGCCGCAGGACATTGCCGACGGCCGTGTGCGCATCCGGGTGATCGAAGGCAGCATCACCGACGTGACGCTCAAGGGTGACGGCGCCGAGCAATTCGGCGTCAGGCCGTTGCTCGACCCGGTACTGGCCGAACATCCGTCGCGGCTCGCGACGCTGGAACGGCAATTGCTGCTGATCAACGGCCGGCCCGGCGTGCGCATCACCGACTCTGCGATCGAGGAGATCGGCGGACCGACCGGTTCGTTCCGTCTCGTCCTCACCTTGAAGACCTGGCACGTCTATACGTCCCAGGGGCTGGACAATCTGGGCTCGGCGGCCGTTGGCCCCTGGCAGGCCTATGCCGCCGCGGCGTTCAATTCGTATTTGAGACCGGGCGATACGCTCGCGGTCAATCTCTCGACGATTGCCAACGACCCGCGCGAGCTGGGATTCGGCCGCATCGCCTATGACACGCCGGTCGGCACCGACGGCTTGCGCATCGGCGGATCCGCTCTCTTTAGCGAAGTCCACCCCGGCGACGACCGCCGCCTCACCAACGACAACACACGCACCGAAGCCTATGAAATCCACGGCAGCATCGTTCCCGTGCAGTCGCAGCGTTCGACGCTGACGCTGACGGCGGCCGCCGGGTTCAGCAATGTCAGCGAAAACGACGTGTTCGGACCGATCTACATGGATCATATCCGCGCCGTCAGCCTGACGTCTGCCTACCGGCTGAAGGATGAGTTCGGTGGCACCAATTACGCCACGACGACGTACCGGCAAGGGCTCGACATCTTCGGCGCCTCGCAGTTCGGCGACAACTTCGTCTCGCACTTCGGGGCTGCGCCGAATTTCTCGGTGCTCGACTTCTACTATACGCGCTATCAGACGCTGAACGATGCATGGTCGGCCAGGATCGCGATGGCGAGCCAGACCGCCTCCGGTCCGCTCTACACGTCCCAACAATTTTATCTCGGAGGAGCCGCCTTCGGACGCGGCTATGGCGCGGCCGAAATCTCCGGCGATAACGGGCTCGCCGGCTCGTTCGAGCTGCGCTTCGACCGGCACCCGAACTTCCGCTACCTTGCGGGCTACCAGCTCTATGGCTTTGTCGACGCGGGCGCGGTCTGGAACGACGGCTATCGCGTTGGTGATGGCCTCGCGCTGACCTCGGCCGGCGGCGGCGTTCGCTTCTTCCTGTGGGACCACCTGCGGGCCGACATCGGCGTCGCCTTCCCCCTCAGCTATCGCGCGCCCGACAACGAAATGCGCAACGCGCGGCTGTTGTTCTCGGTCTCCAACGCGCTGAAACTCTGTCCCGAGCGCGGATCGGGGCACTGCCTCTAAAGCGCGCCTTCGACAACTAGAACGTCAATTGGACCTTCATCGACTTCGAACGGTCGGTTGCGAGCTCGAAGGCTTCGACCGCCTGCTCGAACGGCAGCGACGCCGAGATCAGTGGCTTGACGTCAAGCCGGCCCTCGCCCATCAGCCGCAGCGCCAGCTCGAATTCGGGATCGAAGCGGAAGGTGCCGCGGAGCTTGAGTTCCTTGGTCACGATCGCGTTGACCGGCAGCGTCATCTCGCCGCCGAGGCCGACCTGCACGATGACAGCGCCGGGGCGCAGCAGATCGAACGCGAGCCGCAGCGCGGCCTGATTGCCGGACGCCTCGAACAGCACGTCGAACACTCCCTTGCCGGCACGCCAGGGATCGAGGTTAGAGGCATGCGTGGCGACATTGATGGCGTGGCTCGCGCCAAGCTTGCGCGCTACCGCAAGCGGTGCATCCGCAACATCGGTCACCACGATCTCCGCCGCGCCCGCGTAGCGCGCGACCACCACCATCAGCGCACCGATCGGGCCGCAGCCCGTCACCAGCACCCGCTTGCCCATCAGCGGCCCGGCCTGGTTCGCAGCATGCAGGCACACCGCGAGTGGCTCGGCCATCGCCGCTTCGGCCAGCGAGAGTTTTTCGGCAATCGGGATCGCCTGCGCGGCCTCGACCGTCACGTGCTCGCGAAAGCCGCCCTGCACGTGGGGATTGCGCATCGCGCTGCCCATGAAGCGCATGTCGAGGCATTGGTTGCGCATGCCTTCCTGGCAATGGATACAGGTCCCGCAGGGCCGGCTCGGATTGACTGCGACGCGCGCGCCCGCCGAAAGATGCGCAACACCGCTGCCGACGGCTTCGACCACACCGGCAATCTCATGGCCCAGCGCCATCGGCTCCTTGATGCGCACGGTGCCGAAGCCGCCATGGTGATAATAATGCAGGTCCGAGCCGCAGATGCCGCCGGCCGCGATTTTCACGCGTACTTCGCCGGCGGCCGGCGCGGGATCAGGGAAATTGTCGATCCGCAAGTCCTTCGGAGCATGAATAACGACTGCGCGCATGATTGGTCCTCCCGCCGGCTGCGATCACATCGCGGCCAGCATCCCTCCATCGACATAGACGATCTGGCCGTTGACGTAATCGGACGCCGATGACGCGAGGAAGATCGCCGCGCCCACCAGCTCGTCGGGACGTCCCCAGCGCTTTGACGGAATGCGCGACATCAGCCAGGAATTGAAGTCGGGATTTTGAATCAGCGCCTGGTTCATGTCGGTCGCCATGTAGCCGGGGCCGATCGCATTGGCCTGGATTCCGCTCGCCGCCCATTCCACTGCCATCGACCGCGTCAGCGTCTTGATGCCGCCCTTGGCCGCGGTGTAGGGCCCGACGGTTGCCCGCGCGAGCTCGCTTCCGAGCGATCCGATATTGATGATCTTGCCGCGCCCGCGCGCAATCATGCGCTTGGCCGCCTCGCGGCCGATCACGAAGGCGCTGGTGAGATTGGTCTCGATCACCTTGCGCCACTCCTCGGTGGTGAACTCGACCAGCGGCTTGCGCCGCTGGATGCCGGCATTGTTGACGAGAATGTCGATCGCAATGCCTGCCCGGTCGAAGCTCTCGAAGGCGCCGACGATGGCGGCCTCATCGGTGACGTCGAAGGCCGAGCCTTCCGCGCTCAATCCCGCGGCGCGCATCTCCTTGACTGCCGCCTCGACGCGCGCGGGATCGGTGCCGTTGATGACCAGCCGCGCGCCGGCCTTCGCCATGCCCTCGGCAATGCCGCGGCCGAGCCCGCGCGAGGAGCCGGTCACGAGCGCGGTACGGCCCGACAGATCGAACAGACTGGTCGACATTTCAATTCCTTCAGGCGTTGGTGCGGCGCACGGTGAGATCGGAGCGGGAGAACACCGCCGGCTTAAGATCGACGCCGAGGCCCGCTCCCTCCATCGGATAGACATAGCCATCCTTGATCACTGGCATCGTCGTGACAAGCTCGTTGTACCAGCCCTTGTAGAAGGCGCGCACCGATTCCTGGATCAGCGTGTTGGGCTGGCTGAACGACATGTGGATGGCGGCGACGAAGCCGACCGGCCCGATGCAATCATGCGGCGCGAACGGGCGGTGATAGGTCTCGGCCATGGCCGCGATCTTGCGCCCCTCGGTGAGCCCGCCGGTCCAGCAGAGATCGGCCATCACCACATGCATGGCGTCGCGATCGAGCATGTCCTTATAGGGATAGCGCGAGCCGAGCGTCTCGCTGGCGCACACCCACACGTCCGTCGAGCGCGCATACTCGGCGAGCGCCTGCGGCGAGTTCATGCGGATCGGGTCTTCGTACCAGGTCGGCCCGTAGGCTTCCAGCACGCGCGCGATCTGCTTGGCGGCCGGCAGATTCCACAGCGAGTGAAACTCGACCATGATCTCCATCCTGTCGCCGACGGCCTTGCGGATCTTCTCGAATGGCGCGACCGCCTTTTTCATCTGCTCGGCGGTGATGAAAAGGCCCTGGTTCTCCTGCGCCGGCGGATCGAACGGCCAGATCTTCATCGCGGAGACGCCGCTCTCGAGCAGGCTTTCGGCGAGCGCATCGGCGCGGTTCATGAAGCCGTCGAGATCCTCGTAGGGACCTTCACTTTCGCCGAGGCTCCAGTTCGAAACCGGGCGGATGTTGGTGGAGCGCACATATCTGGTGCCGGCGCAGGTGTTGTAGATGCGCTGCTTGTCGCGGCAGAGTCCGCCGAGCATCTGGTGCACGGGTTGACCGCAGACCTTGCCGAACAGATCCCATAGCGCGATGTCGATCGCGGATGCAGCGCGGTATTCGACGCCGGTCGAGGATTGCGCCATCGGCAGATTGAGGAGGTCGCGGTGGATCGCCTCGATCCGCAGGGGATCGCGGTCGAGCAGGCGCGCGGCGAAGGTGTCGTGGATCTGGGCTTCGACCGCGCCCGCCCCATAAAAAGTCTCGCCGAGCCCGATCAGGCCGGCATCGGTATGCAGACGCACCCACAGCACATTGGCGAATTCGTCGGTGCGCAGAGTCTCGATCGACTTGATCTTCACGCTTAACCTCCTCCCAGCACCTTAAGCTGTTCTAATCGCGGCCGTTTTCGGCCGACGCAAGTGCAAAGTCATAACGACCCTTGTAATATATCACAATATGTTTATTGTGAGGTCAGGGCTGCGCTTTTCAGATGCGGCCGGAGGAAACCTCATTGGCTCGGCGCAAGAACGCACTCGAAGTCGTGCATCCGGACAAAGGCGGCGCGCCCGCGCGGCAGAACCGCGTCAACTTCTTCGAGCTCGCCTACCAGAGGATCGAGGACCTGCTGGTCAATTGCGAGCTGAAACCCGGCCGTGCGCTCACCGTGCAGGAATTGCAGCACCTGACCGGCTTCGGCCGCACCCCGGTGCATGCCGCCGTCAACCGCTTCGCCGCGGACACGCTGATCATCATCCACCCGCGCCATGGCCTGCAGATCGCCCCGATCGATCTCGCGCGTGAGCGACTATTGCTTGCGCTTCGCCGCGACATGGAGCGCTTCGTCATTCGCCTTGCGGCCGAGCGCGCCAGCCTCTCCCACCGCAACCAGGCCCTCCATATCGAGCGCGTGCTGCGCGAGCGGCACGATACGCTCTCGATCGACGACTTCAATAAGCTCGACCGCCGGATCGATGCGCTGATCCTGGAAGCCGCGGGCGAGCCCTTCCTGGCGCATACGCTGCGGCCCCTTCACACCATCTACCGCCGGATCGGCTACATCTTCCACCAGCATCTGCCCGGACACACCGATCTCGCCGGCACCATCAACGCCCACCTGGCGATCCTCCATGCGGTGGCCAACCGTCGCCTCGAGAGCGCGGTTGCCGCCAGCGACGCGCTGATCGACTTCATGGATCAGATGTTCGAGGCGATGGAATCCGGAATTGACCCAGGCCTGCTCGATTGCAGCATCGAGCCGTTGCCGGGAACGTAAACACGACAAGAGCGATACGGGGAAAAAACATGTCAACAGCAGCAAGCCTGCCGCAGCAGCAGGCAATCATGCAAGGCGCGGTTCGCCATCTGATCCAGAACTACAGCCCCAAGGGCAACAAGGTCGGCTGGCTGATGATGGCCTCGATCCTGGTCGAGGCCTGGGACCTCTACTCCATCGCCTTTGTCCTGATCTTCATCCATGATCAGTACCAACCCGATCCGTTCATGCTCGGGCTCGCGGCCGCGGGCACACAGGGCGGCGCCATGATCGGCGCGCTGATCGGCGGCTGGCTTTCCGACAAGATCGGCCGGCGCGTGATGTTTCTCGCAACGATGATCATGTTCATCGTGCTGGCGCTGGCCCAGGCCTTTGTGCCTGGCGTGACCTCGCTCATCATCATCCGCTTCCTGCTCGGCATTCCGCTCGGCAGCGATATCTCGACCGGCTACACCTACATCATGGAGTCGATGGCCAAGGGCGATCGCGAAGTGATGGGCAATCGCTGGCAATTCATGTTCGCGGTCGGCGAGGTGCTGACGCTGGCGGTGATCGCGATCTTCCTGATCGCCAATCTCAACCACGAGATCGTCTGGCGCATCACGCTCGGCCTCGGCGCCTTGCCCGCTCTCATCATCCTGATCATGCGTCACGACGTGCCGGAGACCGCGGTATGGCTGGTGCAGCAGGGCCGCTTCCGCGAGGCCAAGCAGGTGGCGCGGCAGATGTATAACGACCCGCTCGACATGCTGCCGGACCACGACGTTACCTTGCCGAAGGCGCGGACGAGCGCCTTCCTCGCCGATCTGCGCACCGATCCGGTCCGCTGGCGCGCCACGCTCTACGGCTGGATCGCCTGCTTTGCCCAGGCGAGCGAGTTCTCGACCTTCGCGTTCTACCTGCCGGTGCTGTTTGCAATGGTCGGCGTGGCGAGTGTGCTCGGCAACAATCTCGTGACCATGGCGCTGTTCTCTATCGCCGCGGTGTCGGGCTGGGTCGGACCGCTGCTGACGCCAAAGATCGGCCATCGCGGCATCGGCATCGCCGGCTTTGCCATCGTGCTGGTGTCGCTCCTGATCGCGGCGGCCGCGCTCTACACCGGTCACAAATATGTCCTGCCGTTTGCCGCGGCCGCCATGTTGTGGGGGCACTACTGGGACGCCTCGAACTGCATGACCATTCCGACCATGGTGGCGAAGCCGGAATATCGGGGAACGGCGAGCGGCTTTGCCTACATGTTCGTGAAGCTGCCGTCGTTCCTTGCGATCTTCCTGTTCCCCTCGCTGTTCGCGGCGATCGGACAGGCCAATGCCACGCTGTTCGTTGCGATCTTCCCGCTGATCGGGCTTCTCGCCGCGATCTTCATCCTGCCGGAAGTCTACGGCTACGAGCACGATTGAGACGGCACGCCGGGAGGACGACAAACCGCGTCTGCCTCCGGCGAGGCCCGCCCACGCGGCTTGTCGCGTTCAGAACAGGCGGAAGGATGACTCCAACAAGGCCGGGTCGCAGGCCATCCTGAGCCGCTGGCCTTGACGTGGCGGCGGCGCCTGCCATGGGATCTCTCGCTCAACCGTTGTCACAAACGGCTGACCACCCGCCGGTGTGACGCGCAAGGTGGCGCGGTAAGTGTGGTGGAAGGCGAGCCCGACCGGCAGCTCCTCGGAATAGAGCACCTCGACAAGGCAGGACTGCATGGCGCTGCGGTAAACCTGTCCCGCCTTCGCTGCGCCCGGAACCACCACGCCGGCCAGCATCATCACGGCAACGATCGAACGCTTCACCAGAGTCTCCTGCCTGCTGCCCGCTCGCGGAAATCCTACAACAAACATCCGCGCCGATCTGGAAATTTCATATCCCTTCGCTTTCGATTTTTTAACCACAGCGCGCTGCGTGCTCACTGGTCATCCATCGCTTGAGTCGCGCCGCGCGAGCCGCGGACCATCGTATCGACTTTCGGATGTTTCGCGCGCCACAGCGGTCCGAAAGCGATTCGGCGGCGGCCCCCTACGAAAGATAGCAGGACAACCACTTGGAATTTCGCCAGTTCGTCTCTTGTGGCCACCACGCGATCGGCTTATTTTCTTGCTGTTCGCCGGGTACGAATTGCTATTTTGGCCAGCGCACGGGTTTGCGCAGATCGGAAGCAGGCAATGCCCACGGAAGCAGGAAGGGGCTTGAAGCCAGGCTCGTTTTCCTTTGTCAGAACGGCCGGCCTGGTCGCTCGCACAATCGTTATCCTCCTGCTTGCTGTGCTGACCGCCATCGTCGCCAGCCCCCAAATGGAGCGACTCTCAACACTGCTCGATACGCCAAGCGATCTGGTTCGGATCATGCTGGGCTTTGCGGTCTGCGTATGGTGCGTCATCAATCTCTTTATTCTGCCAAAGGATACCGAGGCCTATAGGAACTGGCTTTATCTTGGAGCCGTGCTGGTGCCATTGGCAGTGCTTTGCACCATCGTCGTCTGGTAGGCTTATCGGACCGCTTACGTCCTCGGTTGAAGCGTGAGCGGAGCCACGGGTTGTGGCGTGACCGAAGCTTCGCCCAGCGCGCATTGGCGCCACACCGGGCTCCTGCATGATGTCGGCCAACCGCCGCCTAGCGCCACAAACAAGGCCGCCGTGTCCGAGAGGCGATTGGCTTCCGCCTGCACCTTTGTCACGAGAGCGTTGAGATAGGTCTGCTGCGCATTGAAGACTTGCACCTGGCTGACCTGCCCCTGCTTTAGCTGCTGCTCGACGATATCGAGACTTGCTTTCGCGGTCTCTTCCGCATGGACAGCCGCCTTCAGGGCCCGCGCATCCGCTTGCAGCGAGCGAAGCGCGTCGGCCACGTTCTGGAACGCGGTGATGACGGCCAGGCGATAGACGGCTTCCGCCTGTTTGAGGGCGGCTTCCGCCGCCTTCTGCTTGTTGTAGAGGGTGAAGCCGTCGAAGATCGGCGCGGTGACGCCCGCCGCGATCGTGTAGAACCCGGTTCCCGGGGTAAAGGCCTGGGCATAATTGTAGGCGGACGTTCCACCATTGGCCGAGATCAAGACGTTCGGCAGGCGCGCTGCGATCGCGACGCCGATCTGGGCGCTTGCCGCGTGCATGGCGGCTTCCGCGGCGCGTACGTCCGGCCGCTGATCGACCAGCTTGCCCGGCAGGCTGACCGGCAGGTTGGTTGGCAGCTTGAGATGGGCGAGATCGAACTTCTGCATGATCTCGTCGGCGGGAAGCTGGCCGACGAGCGCGGTCAGGAGATCGCGCTGCACCCCCAATTGCTTGGCGAGGGGCGGCAGCAATTGCTCGGCCGCGGCAAGCTGCGCTTCCTGCGCCAGCACATCGGCGCGCGCGGCTTGACCGGCCTTCTCCTGGTCTTTCAGAATGCCGAGCAGGCGGCGCTCGATCGCGATGACGCGCTCGGTCGCGGCGATCTGTCCGCGCAGCGAGGCCTCCTGGATCGCGGCGGTGACGACATTGCCCGTCAGCGTGAGGTAGGCCGCCTCGAGCTGGAACACGTTCTGCTCGGTCACGGCATCGAGATTCTCGACCGCGCGGAAATTGCCGCCCCAGATGTCCGGTATGAAGCTGACCGTGAGCTGATGGGTGACCAGCGAGAACCGGGTTTGATCCACCGAGTCCAGCGGGACGCCGAACACGGTCCCGGCATTGGAATTGAGAATTTCGGAGCTCGTCGAGTTGCCGGTGACTTGCGGCAACCAGATGCCGCGTTGGGCCAGCGCATTGTAGTTTGCGATCTTGATGGCGGCTTCGGCCGACTGGAGGGTCGGATTCTGCTCGACCGATTGGCGGATCAGATCGTTGAGCGGCTGGTTGCTGAACGCCGCCCACCAGCGCGCCGAGACGGCTGCGCCGTTGACAAAATGCTGGGAGGCGACGGGGGAGCCTTCGCCGGCTCCGCCGCTGGCGTCCGCAAGATGGCCCGGCAGGTAGCCTTTGGCATCCGGCGCCGGCGGCGGCACGAAGTTCGGCCCGACGCAGCCCGCTAAGGCCAGCGCCAGGAGAGCCGTGAACGTCCATGCGGCGGCGCGGGTCGTCCTCCCGGAAGACCCCCGACGCGGTGCCACAAGCGACCCCCGCGAAACAGTGCGCCCCATCCGCTTCACACGCACGAGTCCATCACCCCCGTTGATCAAATCGCGTCCGTATCGGTCGCCGCTTCATCCGGCGGTCCGGAAGATGCCATGGCTGGTGTTGTATCCCTCGCCAGGAAAATCCGCCGTAGCGCCGGGGCAACGACCAGCAACAATAAGGGCCCTATGAACATGCCGCCAACGACCACCGTTGCCAGCGGTCGCTGCACCTGGCTGCCGATACCATGCGAGATCGCCGCCGGGAACAGGCCGACACCGGCCGACAGCGCCGTCATCAGCATCGGCCGCATGCGCTGCTCGGCGCCGCGGAACACCGCTTCAGCCACGTCCATGCCCCTGGCGCGAAGCTCGCGGAAATAGGTGATGTTGAGAATACCGTCCATGACGGCAACGCCGAACAACGAGATGAACCCAATGGCGGCCGAGACGCTGAAATCAAGGCCGGCAAGGTAGAGCGCGATGATGCCGCCCCCAACAGAGAACGGAATGCCGGCGAGCGCCAGCAGGCTGTCGCGCATCGAGTTGAACAGGCCGTAAAGCAGCACAAGGATCAACAGAAGCGTTATCGGGATCACGATCAAGAGCCGGTGCTTGGCCTTTTGCAGATCCTCGAACTCGCCTGACCAAAGGATATGATAGCCGTTCGGCAGCTTGACCGCGCTGGCGATCCGCTCCTGCGCCTCCGCGACCGTGCTGCCGAGATCGCGCCCGCGCACGCTGAACTTGATCGGGATATAGCGCTGGCTGCGCTCGCGGTAGATGAAGGAAGCACCGGTATCGAGCGAGATGTCCGCGATCTCGCTGAGCGGGACGTAGCCGTTACCGGGTCCCGGCGTGTTGAAGGCGACCTTGAGGTTGCGGATTGCATCGATGCTCTGGCGATACTTCGGCAGGAGACGCACAGCGAGCGCAAACGTGCGGTCGCCCTCGAGGACGGTCGTCGCATTGGTGCCGCCAAGCGCAGCTTGCAGCACGGTATTGACGTCCCCGGTGTTGAGCCCGTAGCGAGCGGCCTTCTCGCGATCGATCTTGATGTTGAGATTGGGCTGTCCCATGAGGTGGAAGATGCCGAGGTCCTCGACCCCCTTCACCTTCGCCATCTCCGCCATCACCTGCGCGCCGAGTTTCTCCAGCACCTCGAGATTCGGGCCGACGATCTTGACCGAGTTGGCGCCCTTCACGCCCGACAGCGCTTCCTCGACATTGTCCTGGATATATTGGGAGAAGTTGAAGTTAATGCCGGGCAGCTCCTCCTCGAATTCCTTCTGCAGCTCCTCCGTCAATTTCTCCTTGGTGAGCCCCGCGGGCCATTCATCGAACGGCTTCAAGGGAGCAAACAGCTCGACATTCGAGAAGGGTGATGCATCGCTGCCATTGTCCGGCCGACCGTGTTGCGACACCACGGTGATGACCTCGGGATGCCGCAGCAGGATCTCGCGCATCTTGCGGGTCGGCTCGGTTCCGGCTTCCAGCGACATCGTCGGCGGCATCGATGCCCTGATCCAGAAATTGCCCTCCTCCAACGCCGGCAGGAATTCGCTGCCGAGCCGAGAGGCGGCAAGAAGGCTCAGGCCGAGAAACACCACGCCCAGGACCACGGCCCATTTGAGCTTGCTGAGCGCCCATCTCAGGACCGGCGTATAGCTCGCGCGCAAGGCACGCACAAAAATGGTCTCGACCTCCTGGATGTGCTGGGGAAGCAACAAGCGTGCGAGCACCGGCGTCACCGTAAAGGTCGCAAGCAGAGCGCCGGCAAGCGCATAGCCGTAGGTGCGCGCCATCGGCCCGAAGATCTGTCCCTCGACGCCCTGCATCGTAAATAGCGGAATGAATGCGGTCACCGTGATCGCGGCGGTGAAGAACACCGCCCTGTCGACCTGCAGCGCGCTGACCAGGATCATGCGCAGCCGCTCGGGCCAGGGCTGCCCTCCACCGCCAGGCGAGCTCGACGACGTCGGGTCCGGTCCCCAATAGCCATCGGCGAGGCGCTGCAGCAGGCTGGTGCGCTCCTCCGCGCTGGCTTGGAAATTCCGGTAGATGTTCTCCATCATGATGACGGCGGAGTCGACAATAATGCCGAAATCGACCGCACCGAGAGACAAGAGGTTGGCGTCTTCGCCGCGCAACACAAGGATGATGATGGCAAAGAACAGCGCAAAGGGAATGTTGATGCCGACGATGATGGCGCTCCTGAGGTCACCGAGGAACACCCACTGGATGAAGAAGACGAGGAGGCAGCCGAAGATGAGGTTGTGCAGGACGGTGTGCGTCGTCACGCCGACGAGCGAGGTCCGATCGTAATAGGGAACGATCTTCACGCCCGGCGGCAGGCTGCCATCGCTGTTGAGCTTTTTGACTTCCGCCTCAACCTTGGGAATGACGTCGTTGGTGTGCTGCGTGCGCCCCATCACGACGATCGCCGCGGCGATATCGTCTTGGTGATCCCTTCCGGCTATGCCAAGCCGCGGCACATAGCCGACGGAGACCTTTGCGACCTCCTTGATCTGGATCGGAAGGCCGTTCGACTGGGTCAATACGACGTTCTCGATGTCCCGGATCTTGTAACCCTTGGTCACGTCGTCGGCGCCGCCGGAGTCGACGAGCCCGATGCCACGAATGTTGACCGATTGCTGCCCGATCTGGATCTCGCGGCCGCCGACATTGATATTGGCGTTGCCGAGCGCGGAAATGAGCTGCGGCACCGTGATATTGTAGGCCTCCAGCTTTTCCAGGTCGGCGTCGACGTTGAACTGCTTGGTCGTTCCGCCCCAGGAGTTGATCTGCACCACGCCCGGGACGGTGAGCAGGCGCCGTGTCACGATGTAGTCCTGCACGGTTCGGAGATTGGTCAGGCCGAAATGCGGTGGCCCCACGATCTGGTAGCGATAGATTTCGCCGACCAGACTCGATTGCTGGATCTGAGGAATCTGGTTTTGCGGCAGCGTGACGTTCTGCGTCAGCATGACCTGGGCCTGCGAGAGCGCGAAGTAATAGTCGACGCCATAGGCGAAGGTGACGCGGACGAACGACAGGCCATAAAAGGAAGTGGAGCGGATATTGACCACGCCCGGCGTCGGGTAGAGCCCGACCTCCATCGGGATCGTGTAGTATTTCTCCATCTCCTCAGCGGAAAGGCCGGGGGCCTGGGCGGTGATTTCGAGGATCACCGGCGCGGGATTGGGGTAAGCCTCGACGTTGAGCTTGGTGAACGCGATCAGCCCCGCCGCGCAAAATACCAGGATGCCGAGCACGATGATCGCGCTGCGCGTCAAACCGAATACAAGGAGAGACTTGATCAAGAGAACCTGCCGTACCTGTCGTCGTTCTTTTCAATCGGCACGATTGCGGCTTAGCCTGCTTCGCCCAGCAGCAGCTTGTTGCTCAGGTACACCGCGCCCTCGGTGACGACGGTTTCACCCGCTTGAAGGCCGTCGAGAATCTGCACCCAGCCGTCCTGCCTGAGGCCGGTGGTCACGGTTCGCTTGACGAAGTGGCGGCGGTCGGTTGTGACCCACACCGTCATCGTGCCGTCGCCTTCGCGGACCACGCCGTCGGCCGGCACTGCCAACGAGGTGACGGGGTCGCCCACGCGGACAACAAAGCTCGCATACATCCCCGAGCGCAGGAGATGCTCGGGATCATCGATCACGGAGCGCACAAGCTGGCGGTGCGAGTTCGGATCGATCGTCGACCCCAGATTCGTCACATGGCCGGTGAAGACCTTGTCGGGGTAAGCCGGCACGGTCATCTGCACTTCCTGCCCGAGCTTGTAGGCCGGAGCGTCCGTCTCGATGACGTTGGCGATCATCCACATCGTCGAGATGTCGACGACCGAGAACGGCGCCGGCGCGTTGCCGGGCTGCGTCAGGAATCCCGGCGCGGCATTGCGCGCAACGACACGTCCCGTGATCGGGCTCTTGACCACCAGCGTGGAATCGACCTTGCGGTTGATCAGGATCTGCTCGATTTCGGCATCGGTCTTGCCGAAGATGCGCACGGCATTCTGGGCGGCCTTGAAGTTGCCTTCCGCCGTCTGCTCATCCGACGTCGCCTGATCGACGTCCTTCTGCGCCATCCCGCCTTGCTTCAGCAATCCCGTCGCGCGCGCCAGCGTCTTCTTCTGCAATTCGAGCACGCCCTCCGAGGCGAGCAATGTCGATTCCGCCTGCAGAAGATCGGGACTGTCGATCGTGAACAGGATATCGCCCTGCTTCACATCGTCGCCGACATTGTAGAACGCCTTCAGGATCTTGCCTGGATACTGGGAAAAGACCTGAACCAGCATGTTCTCGTTGAAGTCGACGGCGCCGACAGCCGTCTTCTGGATTTGGAATTCATGCGTGCCGAGTGGGCCGACCTTGAGCGCTGTCGTCTGCTTCTCGGACAGATCGAGCGACTGCTCGGCGGCGGCGCCGCCACTGCCACCACTAGTGTCGGCAGACCGATCGGTGCTCGCCGTCGTAAGCGCTTTCCGGCTGGTCTGACCGTCGGCAAGACCGATAAGGTCCCTGCCCCAGATCAGCGCAGCACCGGCCACCGCCACCACGATGACAAGCACCCATCGTGAGCGCCTCGACGCATTCAGCAAGATATTCACCCTGTTATCTTATCGTTCCGCCGGCAAACAGCGCTCGAAAGCCGCAAATTGCGCTGTTAGTCAAGCTGGTCGTTCCACGCGGCGAAACCTAATTCATCGCGCTTACGCACACCTTACAGACCGGCTTTCAAGGCTTTGAGCCTTAACATTTTTTCGCCTTTCAACGTGTTGAGAGTTAATATCTTTTGCACAGTCCCCGCGTGGCGAGGTTCGCGCTGCTTGATCGAGCCGAGCGAAGGGGGGCGATTCGATCCCGGTCTCGCCGGGTGGAGCACTGCCAGATGCGGTTGTTGATCGTGGAAGACAATGAAGAGCTCGCAGACCTCCTGGCCAAGGGGCTGAAGACGGCCGGCTACCAGGCCGACGTATTGTCGACGGTCGAAGAAGCGCGCGCGGTTCTCACCACGACGTTCTACGCCGCCCTGATTCTGGACCTCGGCCTGCCCGACGGCGACGGGCTCGAGCTGTTACGCGAGCTCAGGCAGCGCGGCAATCCTATGCCGGTGCTGGTGCTGACGGCGCGCGGCGGCCTGAACGACCGCGTGCAGGGCCTGCGCAGGGGCGCCGACGACTATCTGGTGAAGCCGTTTGCGCTGGAGGAATTGATCGCGCGGCTGGAGGCGCAATTGCGGCGCCCGGGCCAGTTGCTCGGCTCGAGCCTGCGCATCGCCAACCTCGCCTTCGACACGCAGAACCGGCAGGCCTCGATCGATGACGAGCCGCAGGTCTTGTCGGCGCGCGAAACCGCGGTGCTCGAGTTGCTGATGCGCAGCAAGGGACGCGTCGTGTCCAAGAAGCAGGTCGAGGATCACATCTTCGGACATTCCGGCGAGGTCGCCTCGAACGCGGTCGAGGTTTACGTGCACCGCCTGCGCAAACAACTCTCCGAGCGCGGCGCCAGGGTTCAGGTGCACACCATTCGCGGCGTGGGCTACCTCATTGCGGAGGAAAAATAACGTGCCGAGATTCCAGTCGGTCATCTCGCGCATCGTTTTTCTGCATGTGGTCGCGGTGGCGATCACCTCGATCCTGATGTCGCTCGCATTGTCCTGGCTGCTCTCCTATGCGACCGACAATATCCACAACAAGTCGATGCAAGAGCAGGCCATGGCCGTCGGCGATCATCTGAGCGCCTTCCCCGACGGCAAACTGAAGCTTTATCTTCCTCTCGATCTCGTCGGCCTCTACTCGCAGCCCTATGGCCGCTATGCCTATGCCGTCGTCGATGATCGCGGCACCGTGCTGTTTTCGTCGCGAGAGGATCACGCTGCCCTGTTTCCCGCCGATCCGCGCGGGGCGAGCACCGCGTTCCTGCAGCAGCGGCGCGGCGGCGCCACCATGTCGGGCGCCAGCGTCAGGCGCACCATCGATGGCCACACTGTCTGGATCCAGGCCGGCGAGGATCTCGCCAACCGCGACGTGTTGACCGACGATATCGTCGCCGACTTCTATCGGAGTGTCGGCTGGATCACGCTGCCGATCCTGCTCGTTCTCCTGATGGCCGATATCGCGATCTTCCGCCGTGCGCTGCGGCCACTGCGCGAGGCGAGCGAAATTGCCGAGCACATTGGGCCGTCGAAGCCGGGCGTGCGGCTGCCGACCGGTGAAATGCCGCGCGAGGTGCGCCCGCTCGTGTCGGCGGTCAACCAGGGCCTCGACCGGCTCGAGGAAGGATTCCGCATCCAGCGCGACTTCACGGCGGACGCTGCCCATGAGCTGCGCACGCCGCTGACGGTGCTGAGAACGCGCATCGATCTGCTGGAAGATCAGGGCATGCGCCAGGCGCTGCTCCATAACGTCGACGGCATGGCCCACATCATCGGCCAGCTTCTGGACATCGCCGAACTCGACACGCTCGTCATCGATCCCGAGCAGAAGGCCGACCTTCACGCAGTGGCGACCGAAGTCGCCGAATTCGTGGCGCCGCTCGCGCTGGCCCAGGGCAAGGACGTCGCGCTGTCGGGTCCGGAGCAACCGGTCTGGGTCAGGGGCAATCCGGAAATGCTCGGCCGCGCCATCCTCAACCTCGCCGAAAACGCCATCAATCACACGGCGGCGGGATCAACGGTCGAGTTCGTCGTCGAGGAAAACGGCACGGTCAGCGTGCTCGATCAAGGCCCCGGCATCGGCGAGGACGAGCGGAACCTGATCTTCCGCCGCTTCTGGAGGCGCGATCGCCGCAAGCATGGCAGCACGGGGCTCGGGCTTTCGATCGTGCAACGGATTGCGGAGCTGCACGCCGCCGATGTGACCGTGGAAAACCGCAAACCCAAGGGCGCCCGCTTCTCGCTCAAATGCGTGCCGCTGGCGCGGCGTCCAGCCTAGGCTGCCCTGACTTCGACCCGATCGGCGTGCAGCGACCACTCGCACAGCCGCTCGCTTTCGCAGAACTTCTTCTTGGCCAATTCGGTAGCCTGGTTCTCGTTCAACGCGTCGATTTCGAGGGAACTCTGGCAGATTTCGATCTGGCGGCCATTGCCGCCGAGCACGTCTTTCTTGAACAGGACAACGTACCTTGACATGGAACCCTCCCCGCTGAATGGGCAGTATCTTTTCCCTATCATGGCCGGTCTGGCGCCAGCCTTGCTGATCGAGATCAGGCGCCACAATCTGGGAGGAAAGTTGATCGGAGCCGATCCGGAGTCAAGTTTAATTCACGCGCGGGGGCCCCACGACGCCGCCACCACAGCGCCAGCGAGTGCAGGCAAGCGCGAACCTTGCGGAGATTGAATGTGCGTAATTTGCGCGAGCGTATTGCCGTCGTGCTGATCCATCAGCGCGACCGATATCCGGGCGCCGCGCCACAAAGCTCCAGGTCGGCGATGCTGCGCCGGCCCCAATAGATGCCGTACTTCTGCGAGAGTCTTTAGGCGCCCGCGTCGGGCAGGCTCGCGGCCGCAATCGCCACGAGCTCGGCGATGCGCCGGCGGAGCTTCGGCGTCGAGCGGAGCAATGAGCGAACCCGTTCCATTGCAAAAATCCTTCTGCGCCGGCGGCGGAACCGCCCTTAAGGCTATGGCGCACAAGGGAAAATGGTCGCTCGCAACCCGACTGTCGAGACATCTGCAAAAATAGCAATGGACTGCCATCCGCGGTTCGAGTGGCAGTGGCTTTGTTGCGTTCGAAGAAGGAGCAGCGGAGAAATTTTTCTCCGCAAGGACCGTCCTATTTCGGGGCAACGCCAAAAGTCCGTGCGAAACGCTCGCTGTAATGCGGCCAGACCTCGGGATTGATGATGCGCGGCGGCCTCTTGCCGTCGAGCGCGGTGAGGAGCTGCTCGGCCGCGATCCGGCCCATGTTCTCGCGCGCCTCGCGGGTGACACCAGCCGTATGCGGGCTCGCCAGCACGTTGTCGAGCTGCAGCAACGGATGCTCCGGCGCCGGCGGCTCCTTGGACCAGACATCGAGACCGGCGCCCGCGATCGTCTTCGCACGCAGTGCGTCCAACAGCGCGTTTTCGTCATGGATGAAGCCGCGCGCGGTCGTGATGAAATAGGCGTGCGGCTGCATCAGCGCAAATTGCTTCGCGCCGATCATGCCGCGGCTCTCCTTCGTCAGCGGGCAATTGATCGAGACGTAGTCGGAGCGACGCAGGAGATCGTCAAGCTCGACCTTCTCCGCGCCGCGCGCTTCGATCTCGGACGCCGACAGATAGGGATCATAGGCCAGCACCTTCATGCCGAGCAGGCCGCTGCACAGCTCGGCGATGCGGCGGCCGACATTGCCGATGCCGACGATGCCGATGGTGCGGCCCTGCGCTTCCGTGCCCATCAGCGCGTTGCGGTTGACGTCGCGCTCGCGGCGCAGTGCACGATCGGCCTCGATGATGCGCTTCGACAGCGTGAGCAGCATGCCAAGCGCATGTTCGGCGACCGAGTAGGCGTTGCCGCCGGACTGGTTGACGACAAGTACGCCTGCCCTGGTGCAGGCGTCGACGTCGACGGGATCAAAGCCCGCGCCGTTGCTCGAGACGATCAAGAGGTTCGGCGTGTGCTTGAGGAACTCGTCATGCACATGGAAATGCGGCGCGAGCTCGTCGCGCGCAGCGCCAATCTGATAGGCATGCGCGGAGGAGAGAACCGGCGCGAAATCGTTTTCCGGGCTTTCGTTCTCAAGCCGGTCCAACCGCACGTCGGAGCGCGTTTTGAGGATATCGGCGTAGATTGGGTGGGCGAGATATTTGACGTAGAACACGCGCTTGTTGTTGACAGTCATCGATCGGCTTTCAGTTTTCAGAATCCGTGGAGCTTTGCCGGATTGGCGCCCAGGATGCGCTCGCGCGTTGCCGGATCCGGCGTCGATTGTTGAAAAAGCTAGAAGAGATGCCCGGCATCGGGCGGCGGAATTTTCTTATTGCACAGGGACGAACGGCTTCGCACGCCTTCGAAATGCAGACCACATCCTTTCCGCGGCATGTTGACAATCCCGCTCGCTGCGTCAAGTTGCGCCCAGGCACGGCCGGCTTCAACGATGGTCGCAAGGATGAGGGAGTACGCGATGGCAGTCGCGGAGCAAAGAATTTCGCCACAGGCTGCGCAGGAGCAAAGCTGGCACGGCATCGTGCTTGAGACCTTGAAGCGCAACGAAATCCGGCTCGTCCCCTATGTCCCCGATCGCGTGCTGACGACGCTGATCAAGAGCCTGCACGCCGATCCTTTCTTCACGACCTTCCCGACCGCGCGCGAGGAAGAGGCCGTCGGCATCGTCTCTGGCGCCTGGATGGGCGGCATGAAGGGCGCGGTGCTGATGCAGACCTCGGGCTTTGCGACGCTTGCCAACGTGCTGGCCTCGCTCGCGATCCCCTACCAGATCCCGCTCATCATGTTCGTGTCCGAGCGCGGCACGCTGGGCGAGTTCAATTACGGCCAGTCGCTCGTCTGCCGCACCATGCGGCCTGTGCTGGACTCGCTGGCGATGGAGCATCATACGGTGACCCGGCTCGACGAGTTCGAGTTCATCGTCGACCGCTCGATCAAGCAAGCCATCACCACGCAAGCGCCGGTGGCGCTGATCCTGTCGCCGCTCCTGACCGGCGGCAAGGTGTTCGACAAGTGAGTGCCGCCATGAACGCAACAGGCAACCCCCCTGCCCGCAACACCAAGGTGATGAACCGCTTCGACATCACCTCGCGCCTCATCGGCAAGCTCAAGAACGAAGAGGCCGTGATCGGCGGCATCGGCAACACCAATTTCGATCTGTGGGCCGCCGGCCACCGTCCGCAGAACTTCTACATGCTGGGCAGCATGGGGCTCGCCTTCCCGATCGCGCTCGGCGTTGCGCTGGCGCAGCCGAAGCGGCGCGTGTTCGCGCTCGAAGGCGACGGTTCGCTGTTGATGCAGCTCGGCTCGCTCTCGACGATCGCAACACTTGCGCCGAGAAATCTCACGATGGTCGTGATGGACAACGGCATCTACCAGATCACCGGCGCGCAGCCGACGCCGGCCGCGGCGGTAAGCGATATCGTGGCGGTTGCGGTCGCAAGCGGCATCGCCAATAGCGCCTGGGCCGCCGATGAGGAGGATTTTGAGCGCCTGATCGAGCAATCGATGTCGGCTTCGGCCCCGACCCTGATCGGCGTGCGTATCGACGACAAGCCGGGCGTGGGAACCACGCCGCGCGACCCCGTGCAAATCCGGGAACGCTTTATGCACGGCATGGGCGTGCGGCAGCCGCTGTGACCAAAGGCGTTAACCACACGCATATCGTGAACGAAGCGTAAGGCCACCCTGGCGGCAAATGTGCTATGGCGGTCCCATGACCATGACTATCTTCCTGCGGCTTTTCGCCTGGCTGCTCGCCGCCGCCGTCACTTTCGCCACGTTGGGGCCGCCGGCCTACCGCCCGCATGCCCCCATTACGCATGTTGGCGAGCATGGGCTCGCCTTCGTCCTGGTCGGTCTTGCCTTTGCACTTGCCTATCCAAGGCAGCGGCCAATGGTCGCGAGCCTGACCGTTGTTCTGACCGGCGTGCTCGAGCTGCTGCAACTCTTGGTGCCCGGACGGCACGCGCGGCTCGAGGACTTCGTTGTCGACGCGCTTGCCGCCCTCGCCGGCTTCGCACTCGCCGTTATTGTCGAACGGCTGATGCAGTTGCATCAGCACGCCAAGGCCCACTGATAACAAGGCTCACTGACAGCAAGGCGCACTGACAAAATCCCCGCGGCGTGAAGTACCGCAAGGATTTTCAAGCCGTCGATCCCGTTACAGGCCTTAAAGCAGGCCCGCTCCGCGCGCCCATTTGTATTTGGCGGCAAGCACCTCGACCGGAATCTCGGTCGAATAGGCGTAAGCCGGGATGCCGTGCTGGTAGAGATATTCGGCCGCCTCCTCGACCTCGACGTCGCCGGCGAGCGACGCCACGATCGGTTTCACAAAACCCTTGGCCTCCATCTCCTTCTTCACCTCGACCATGTTGCGCGCGAACACCATCGGCGGCGTCACGATGGTGTGCCAGTAGCCCAGGATCAGCGCGTGGATGCGCTCGTCCGACAGGCCGAGCTTGACGGTGTTGACATAGGTGATCGGCGGCTCGCCGCCGGTGATGTCGACGGGATTGCCGGCGGCGCCGAACGGTGGAATGAACTTGCGGAAGGCCGCATCCAGATCCGGCGGCATCGGCATCAGCGACAGGCCGTTGTCCACGACGGCGTCCGACAACAGCACACCGGAGCCGCCTGCGCCCGTGATGATCAAGACGTTCTCGCCCTTCGGCGTCGGCAGCACCGGTACGCCGCGCGCAAAATCCAGGAGTTGCCGCAAGCTGCGGGCGCGGATCACGCCGGACTGCTTGAACACGTCCTCGTAGATCTTGTCGTTGCCGGCAAGCGCGCCGGTGTGGGACGAAGCGGCCTTCGCGCCGGCCGAAGTGCGACCGGCCTTGAGCACCACGACAGGCTTCTTCTTCGACACGCGTTTGGCGGCTTCGGCGAACGCGCGGCCGTCCTTCAAGTCTTCGCAGTGCTGCGCGATCAGGTTGGTGTTGGGATCCTGCTCGAAGAAGGCAAGCAAGTCGTCCTCGTCGATGTCGGACTTGTTGCCGAGACCGACGATCGCGGAGACGCCCATTTTGGCCGAGCGCGAGAAGCCGATGATCGCCATGCCGATGCCGCCCGACTGCGACGACAGCGCCGCATGACCCTTGACGTCATAGGCGGTGCAGAAGGTCGCGCAGAGACTGGCGGGCGTATAGTAGAAGCCGTAGATATTCGGTCCCATCAGGCGAACGTCGTATTTCTTGCCGACCTCGACGATCTCGGCCTGCAATTCGGGATGGCCGGCTTCGGCAAAGCCCGACGGAATCAGCACGGCGCCCGGGATTTTCTTCTCGCCGCATTCGGCGAGCGCGCCCGCGACGAATTTGGCGGGAATCGCAAACACCGCCACATCGATCACGCCGGGTACGTCCTTGACGCTCTTATAGGCCTTGTAGCCAAGGATCTCGTCCGCCTTGGGATGGATCGGCAGGATCTCGCCCTTGTAGCCGCCGTTGATGAGGTTCTTCATCACCGAGTTGCCGATCTTGCCGTCCTCGGCGGAGGCGCCGATCACTGCGACCGCCTTCGGCTGCATGATGCGGTTCATCGCCTTGACGATTTCCTCGGTCGGACGCGGCTTCGGCCGCGGCTTGTAATCGAAGTCGACGACGATGCGCACGTCGGCCGCGATCGCGTCTTTCTTGGTGGCGAACACCGGATTGAGATCGAGTTCGACGATTTCGGGGAAGTCGCTGACGAGCTGCGATACCTTGACGATGACGTCGGCCAACGCCTCGCGGCTGACGGGATCCCCGCCACGGACGCCCTTCAGCATGTCGTGGGCCTGGATGCCGTCGAGCATCGACAAGGCGTCGTCCTTGGTGGCCGGGGCGAGACGGAAGGTGACGTCCTTGAGCACCTCGACCAGCACGCCGCC
>NZ_DATGFH010000021.1:0-37471 GCF_035309285.1 Bradyrhizobium sp.
GTTTCCGACATGCGCCAGACCAAATACGTGAACATTCTCCCGGCCCATAACGGCATCGCCTATCGCCAGGGATCGGCCCGCCTCGCCGACATTGGCGTCGAGGTGGATGGCGCGGCCATTCGCGCCGGCAAGATCATCATCGCGACCGGCGCGCGGCCGGCGGTGCCTGCCATCCCCGGTATCGAGACAGTACCCTATCTGACCAGCACGACCGCGCTTGACCTTGCGGAGCTGCCGCGATCGCTGCTCGTGATCGGCGGCGGGTACGTCGGAGCGGAGCTCGCGCAGATGTTCGCCCGCGCCGGCGTCACGGTGACGCTGGTGTGCCGCTCTCGCCTGCTCCCTGAGGCCGAGCCCGAGATCGGTGCGGCCCTGACGGGATATTTTGCAGACGAAGGGATCAGCATTGTTTCGGGCGTATCCTACCGCGCGATCCGCAGGACCGGGAACGGCGTCGTGCTCACGATCGCACGCGACGGCGAAACCACGACGATCGACGCCGATCAGGTGCTGATTGCCACCGGCCGCGCACCCAACGTCGAAGGCCTTGGCCTCACCGAACAGGGCATTGCGCTTTCGCCGCGGGGCGGCATTACGATCGACGATCGCATGCGGACCACCAGGGCCGGTGTCTACGCCGCCGGCGACGTCACCGGCCGCGATCAGTTCGTTTACATGGCCGCTTACGGCGCCAGGATCGCGGCCAGGAACGCACTCAACGGCGACAGCCTGCGCTATGACAACGGCGCGATGCCCGCCATCGTGTTCACCGACCCGCAGGTGGCGAGCGTCGGGCTGACCGAGGCCGCGGCGCGTGCAGCCGGTCATGCGGTTCGCGTCTCGACGATCGGTCTCGACCAGGTGCCGCGGGCGCTCGCCGCGCGTGACACCCGTGGGCTCATCAAGCTCGTCGCAGATAGCGGCAGCGGCCGGCTGCTCGGCGCGCATATCCTCGCGCCGGAAGGGGCCGACAGCATTCAAACTGCGGTGCTTGCGATCCGGCAACGCCTGACCGTCGATGATCTCGCGGAAACGATTTTTCCGTATCTCACCACGGTCGAGGGCCTGAAGCTTGCGGCGCTCGCTTTCAGCAAGGACGTCGCCAAGTTGTCCTGCTGCGCAGGCTAGTCCATGGGGCGTCATCATTCCCGGCTTCTTCAACAATTTTGCCTCACATGATTCTTGCTTTCGGGTCATGAAACACCACGTCCCCGGAGGACAGAGTTTCATCAGAGGCAACAATCGATGGATCGGCTCGATGAATTGGCGATCTTCGTGGCGATCGCCGACTCCGGCAGTCTCGTCGGTGCGGCAAGGCGCCAGCGACTGTCGACATCGGCGGTGACGCGGGCGCTGGCGCGGCTGGAGGATCGGGCCGGCGTTCGGCTGGCGGAGCGTACCACCCGGCGCCTGTCCTTGACCGATGCGGGCCGCGAATTTGCGGGCCGGGCGCGTGCGGTGCTCAGCGACTATGACGAGGCGGTGCACAAGCAGGCCGGCGCGCCCGTCAGTGGGCTGTTGCGCGTGACCGCTCCCGTGCCATTCGGTCGGATGCACGTGATGCCGCTTGTGACGGGCTTTCTCGATGCCTATCCGAACACCCAGATCGAGCTGGTCCTGAACGACCGCAATCTCGACTTGATCGACGAAGGGATCGACGTCGCATTGCGCATCGGCGCGCTGGCCGATTCCACCCTGGTCGCGAGCAAGGTCGGCGAAGTGCGACGCATGACGGTCGCAAGTCCTGATTATCTTCGCGCGCATGGCACACCGCAGACGCCGGCCGATCTTGCGAACCATGATTTGATCTTCAGCCAGCTCGCGTCCATTGAGCGCGGCTGGGGCTTTGGCCGCGGGCGCCGCGTCGCCGGCGTTCGGCTCTCGCCTCGGCTCAGGGTCAACGATGTCGAAGGCATGCTGTTTGCCGCACGCGGCGGCCGTGGGATCGCGCAAGTGCTGTCCTATCAGGTCGTGGACGACCTTGCCGCCGGACGCCTCGTGCGCATCCTGCGCGATTACGAGCCCGCGCCATTCCCGGTGCAGCTTGTGACGCCAAGCGCGTCGCATATGCCGAGCAAGACGCGCGCCTTTCTCGACTACGCAGCCGGCTTTCTTCGTGAGCTGCCTGCCATTCGCGCCGAGCAACCGACGCCCGTCGCGTCACCCAAGGCGACCCGCCGCAAGGCTTGAGTCGACGAAGCGATGCGCGGAAAGTCTCTGTTGCCCAAGGCCGCACCATCACCCCGGCGGCACGGGATGCAGCCTCGCGAGCTGATCCAGCGGCAACTCCGCCTCCCGCTCCGACAGCGGAAAGCGCACGATGACGTCCTGCCGGCTCATCTGGCCCCACAGCCCCTCCGACGACCATTTCTGCGGCTCCGGTCCGCGCAGGCCTTCGACCCAGACGAGATACCACTCGGTCATGTGAAGCGTCCAAAGCGGCCGGCTTGATCGACAGCCGGCCTCGCTGCAGGGCAAGACGACACCTGATGGCTTTCATCCTATCATGCCCGCAGCGTCCAAAAGTTCCGCGATGGAGCGAAGATCGGGACATGGTCAATTTTCCAATGTCAAACAGCAGGAGGGCATACGTCCGCATTCCCGCGGCATGAATTGCCCGAGTGATGCTTCAATCGTGTCGCCCTTCGAGAAGGAGGGCGCAGGGAATGCCGGGTGCTGGCCGCACCCGCGAGCCTTGCGTGCAAAGGAAGTGCACTTTGCGCACGCAAGCAACAACAGGGCAGCCGGAACATCCCGGCATTCCCCGCGCGATGGTTCTGCGACGTATGACGTGCTCTCCCCGGTGTACCGGCTTGTTAGCCACCGTCGCCCCGTGATCATCTCGGCGTGTCGCGTCCGAAGGGCCGACATCGCCATCCCGGGGCTTGATCCCAGCGTCGGGAGATCAGGACCACACGCTTTTGTCGCCCGTGAAGACGTTTTCGTCGGCGCACATCCGCGCGCTGAACACCCTCACGGCCACCGCATCCTCATCCCAACGTCCGTGACGATCGCGAGCCGCCCCTCCTGTGGAATCAGGATGCGGAGAGAGAAACATGATTTTCTGGAAAACGGAAGAGAAATATTTTTGTGCGGAGGGCTGGACAAGGCAAATCAGGTTGATTTCGTTGATGAAAATCGAGGTTTTGGGGCAGTCTTTTTCTTCTTCGCACCCTATCCTCGGCCAAGTAGACACGAAGCTCCTCGGGCTAGAGGTCGGCGTCTCTGCCAACTGAAGACGAAGAGGCTGGGCGGCCGTTTTGAGGCGGCGATCGGCAACTGCAACAGCTCCTAAAATGGCGACGACGATGACTGGCACGAAGGGCACTGACATGGCTATTCCCTCGGCTCGGGTGGCGGAAGGGGCAGGGGCGGCTCCGAGCCATGGTCCTGCTCAAGGCTGAGGAGGAATGGGGGCAGCGCGCCGCCGCCTTCCTCAAGGTGGAAATGAAGAAGGCCGACTTAACCTATGCCGAGATGATGAAGCGCCTGAAAAAGCATGGCCTTAAAGAGACAGAGGCCGGAATCACCATGAAACTAAAGCGGGGGTCGTTTTCCGCAATATTCTTTCTGGCGTGTGTTGCGGCTCTAGAACTCGAACAGGTAGTGTTGGAAGAGATTTAGCGGGCTGGGGAAGCCGAGTGCGAGCGGTTGTTTTCTTCTCATGCATGGGCGTTTTCGCCATTCTTATTTGGCTGCTCAGTTTGATCTCAATGGCCGTAAGTGACGACGTATCCGATGAGACCGGTAATGCTGAGAAAAAAGATGATACTGCCACCGAATTGAAGAATAATACCCGCTACAAGGGCTTTGCGGCGATACAGGATGCAATAGATTCCTACCATCAAAGTCGCAAGGCCGATGGCCATAAACAAAATAAACGCGAGAAGATAGGTATTGTACTTGTCGGAGCCACTGCGGTATTCGCCCTTCTCGCCACCGTCGCAGCAGGCGTCTCTGCCATTATATTCCAAGGTCAGTTGAATTCCATGGAGGCCGATCAGCGGCCATGGATTGGAATTACCGGCATCGAAGCTCGTGAGTGGCCGATCCACACCAAGGACCGCGCTACCTACAAATTGACTTTCGATCTTAAGAACCTCGGCAAATCGCCAGCACAAGTCCTTGTTCGCGCCGCCGTCATCATAACCGACGGAAAAACGATGGACGCCTGGGAAGCTCAGAAGGAAGCGTGCAAGCACCCGCTTCAGAATGAAAACCTGAAATGGATCGTTCTGCCAAATGACAGGTTTTTGTATGATGTCGAACCGGTTCTTAAGGCTGATTTCACCGCTGGCAAAAAATACACACCCGGCGTAGTGGGGTGCGTCCTCTACAAATTGCCCTCTAAAGAGGACCACGCCAAGCCTTTCATAACTTCGTTCGTCGCTACAATGTCCCTTGAGGCGCCGTGGGAAGACTTGCCGCGTGAAACATACATCCCCATCAGTTCGGACCAAATTTTTCCCGCCGACCGCCTGCGAATTAAGAATATCTTGGTGGCCGGCGACCTCAATTGAGGGAAAGCCGGTCAAGATAACGAGACATGCGGCCCAAGCCGCGCGCCGCCACACGGCGCTTCTCCTAGCTCACGGCCCACTCCCGCGATCTAGAAAGCCACCGGCCAATTGGCCGGTGGCGTTTGCGCCATAATACCGCGAATACGTGTTTAGTTATTATGAGGCCAAGGCCCCGAATCTGATCCTCAGTGCCTGAAAGAGGCTGGCATCGTACCTTCATCGGTGGCGATGATGTGCTGGTGTTGCTTCGCGTCGCCAGCCAACCGCCGTCCCACGATCGCTTCTCCGCGGAAATTCCTGAAGTCGAAAAGCGTCGCGGAAGAACGCCGAGACAACCTCTGCTTTAACCTGATCGAGGGCTGACCTTTACACTAGGGAGAGATCGCCATGAAAAGCCTATTGCTGCTTGTGGCGAACGTTGCCGCCTCGGTCCTGTCAAGTTCGTCGGCGAATGCAGACAGCAATGCTCGTGGTCGGGCGGGACTATTTTGCCCGTACCGTGTCACCAACGTTTGCCCAAGGACTACGAGGCTTGCCGCAAGTACGTGATAGAGCACGGTGAGACAGTAGCCGTGGCCTCGTGGTGGCGCACCAGTCAGGGCTACACCCAATAGATCACGCCCCATCGCCGGTTGGCGGTGTTGGTCGAAAGAGACCGCCTTGCGCAGCAAAATCTGGTGAGGGGTTACGCTCGAGCGAGCGAGCTGCGATCCCTCACCCGAATTGCGGAGTTCATCGTCAGGCGGCGCTTCGCGCCGAGCGGCTGGCAATCCGAGCTCTCTCCCTTGGGGGAAGGTAAACCGAGTTCGCGGCCGGCTCGTTCAACCAACGCTCATCCTGCGTTGGTGCACTCCGATCGAAGGAGGGATCGTTCCGGCTGTCCTCCGCGATGCCCTCGAACTCAGCTCCGGACTCGAGAGGTCGCGCAGGCCACAGCGCCCGCCGGAGCGTCGCGCTCAAGAGGGCGACGAACCCCAGCGCCATCAGCAGCGCGCCGAGCCATCGTGTCGGCGAGCTTCCGCCTGTCATCCAGCTTCCGCCACCGGTCGCGGCGCCGGGAGCAGCGACCGGCGTTGCCGAAGGCACGGAGGCGGCTTGATCGCTCGCGGCCGGCGCGTCCGCCAGAAGCTTTTCCACGTCAACATGGCGCGCGGGCGCCGGCTGGTCGGGCGCGGGCTGATCGGCGCCGGGCTTGGCGAGAACGGGTGACGGCGGGACCTGCGCCGCGGCTGCCGTCACCGGGACCGGAGCGGCGTCGACCACCTTGAGCGCGGGCGCGGGCGGCGCCGGTTGGCCGGGCGTAGGCTGATCGGCGCCGGGCGTGGAGGGGACCGGCGCCGGCGGGGTCTGCGCCGCGGCCCCAATCCGGACTGGAACGACTTTGACCAGCTTGATCGCGGGCGGTGTTGTCTCGGACGCTTGCGTCGGCGGCGTACCCTGTGGCGTTTGCGCTGACGGCGCCGGCTGCGGCGTCTGCGCCGGCGCGGAGCTCAGCATCTCGTCACGCGCATCCTCGACCGCCTTCTGCGCGCGCGGCGCGGGCCCGTTCTCGTCCGGAGCGGCGACGGGCTGCCTCGCGGCGTGACGATGAACAGATTTTCGCGCCAACGCTGTGCTCGCCTCGGCCTGGAACCAGCATTTGCGGTGGCCATCGTAACGATAGACCCAGCGCTGGCCGGGAGCCGTCGACGCGCCGGGTTGCGACAAGCACGCGTCTGCGGCGGGAGCGGGAGCAGGCGCCGCAGCCGCTGGTTCGGGCGCGGCATTGGACGAGAACAAATCGGTGAAGGGATTTGCCGCCGCAGGCGTCGAGAGACCTGCAACGAGAAGAAACGCGGCAAACCCAAACCGCAAGTGACCGGACATGGAGTCCCCCGGTGTTGCGCCCCGCCTCCACCGCCACCTTTGACGCCGACCTAGGTCGCAGTGCGACCTAAATCCGGCAACGCAGGGGTTTCATTCTGTCTAGCAATAGGGATGCGACCAGAGGCGCGCTGCTACCGGTGGTAACTCATGGCACGGAAGATAAAGGCTTGGTTGCGGGGGCAAGATTTGAACTTGCGACCTTCAGGTTATGAGCCTGACGAGCTACCGGGCTGCTCCACCCCGCGATAAGCCGTTGCGTGCCTCCTTAAAGAAAGCCGGCGGCGAAACGGGGTGAACCAACGCGGCAGCCGCGCCGATCCTCCGTCTCGAAAGGCTTCCTGAGAAGGCGTCCCGCGGCCCTTGGGCCAACCGGGTGCGGGCGGTATGTACCAACGCCGCCCCGCTTTGGAAAGGGTCAAAGCCAGCCTTTTTTGCTTTTTATGACAGCCGAAACCCGCTGAAAACGCGCCGAAACCATCCTTCACTTGCCAGAATGGCCGCAAAGCGCGAGCCTTGGGGTCTCGAGCCTTGGGGTCTAATGACTGGCGCATGATCCCTTAGGGCTCAAGCCCGGGAGCAGGCTCGCCGGAAAAGCAGAGCCCTCCCCGCGATCCAAAGACCGCGGCAGGCGTTTTTCGGATCATGCGCCTGAAAAGCAGCCAAAGGGGAATGCCATGGACCAGTCGCTGAAGAGCCCTGCCGTTTCCGCCCTGGATGACGCCTTCCACGCCCAGTTCGACGCTTCGCGCGCCGACCCCACACCCTCCTGCGAGGTGCGGATCGACCGGCTGAGGCGGCTGCGCGCGGTGGTCGAGGCCAACGAGAGCCATTTCGAGCAGGCGATCTCGGCCGATTTCGGCCACCGCTCATCGGTCGAGACCACGATCGCCGAGACGCTGTTCCTCTATGTTGAGATCAAGCATGCGGTCAGGCATTTGAAGAAATGGATGGCGCCGCGGCGCGTCATGACCGCGCTGCAGTTCATGCCGGCGAAGAACCGCCTGATCCCGCAGCCGCTCGGCACAGTCGGCGTCATCGCGCCCTGGAATTATCCGCTGCAGCTCACGCTCGCCCCCGCGATCGGCGCGATCGCCGCCGGCAACCGCGTGATGATCAAGCCAAGCGAGCTGACGCCGCATTTCGCCGGCCTGCTGAAGGAAGCGATCGCGCAAAAATTCGACGCGCGCGAACTGCTCATCACCGGCGTCGAGGACGACGTGGCAAAAGCCTTCCCGACGCTCACCTTCGATCATCTGATCTTCACCGGCTCGAGCCGGGTCGGGCGCATCGTCGCCGAAGCGGCGGGCCGCAATTTGACGCCGGTGACGCTCGAGCTCGGCGGCAAGTCGCCCGCGATCGTCGATCGCTCCGCCGATCTCAACGAGGCCGCCGAACGCATCGGCTATGCGAAACTGCTCAATGCCGGGCAGACCTGCATCGCGCCGGATTATGCCTTCGTGCCGGAGGAGCAGGTGCAGGCCTTTGCCGAGAAGGTGCGCACCCACACGCGGCGCATGTTCGGCACCGAGCCGAACAACAAGGATTACACTGCGATCATCTCCGACCGGCATTTTGCGCGGCTGGAAGGCCTCGTCGCCGACGCCGCGGCCAAGGGCGCGAAGATCCTGCAGCCCGCAAAACCCGACGACCCGAACTGGAAGGCGCGGCGCAAATTCCCGCCGACCATCGTGGTCGGCGCCACGCCGGACATGGCGCTGATGCAGGAGGAGATCTTCGGACCCGTCCTGCCTGTCATGGGCTACAAGGATGCGAAGGAGCCGATCGCCTTCATCAACAAGCGCGACCGGCCGCTCGCGCTCTACTGGTTCGGCCGCGACAACGCGGCTCGTGACGCGGTGCTGACGCAGACCATCTCTGGCGGCGTCACCATCAACGACTGCCTGTTCCACTTCACCCAGGTAAACCAGCCGATGGGCGGCGTCGGCGCGTCGGGCTCAGGCGCCTATCACGGCGAATGGGGCTTCAACAATCTGAGCAAGCTGAAGCCGGTGTTCTACCGCTCGGTGCTCAACCGCATGGCCGATCTCTACCCGCCCTATGGCGGCAAGATCGCGCGGCTGGAAAAGATGCTGCGGTTTATGTCGTGACTAATTAACGTCGTCATTCCGGGATGCGCCGAAGGGCGCAGGCCCGGAATCCATAACCACAGCTGGGGATATGGATTCCGGGCTCGCGACTTCGTCGCGCCCCGGAATGACGACGGCGGGTTTACTGCGCAATGACGAAACAAAACGGGGGAAACACACGTGACGGATACATTTGACTTTGTGGTTGTAGGCGCGGGCTCGGGCGGATGCGCGGTGGCGAGCCGGCTGTCGGAAGATGCCGCAACTTCGGTGGCGCTGCTCGATGCCGGCGGCAGGAACGACAACTGGGTCGTGACCACGCCGGGCGCGATGATCTTCATGATCTCCGGCAAGGTGAATAACTGGGCGTTCAACACCGTGCCGCAGAAGGGCCTGAACGGCCGCATCGGCTACCAGCCGCGCGGCAAGGGCCTCGGCGGCTCATCCGCCATCAACGCCATGGTCTATATCCGCGGCCACAAGGCCGATTACGACCAATGGGCCGCGCTCGGCAACACCGGGTGGGCTTACGCGGACGTGCTGCCCTACTTCAAGCGCTCGGAAGACAATGACGAGCTCGACGGCGAGTATCACGGCAAGGGCGGACCGTTGCATGTGACGGGCTCGCGCTCGGACAATCCGGTGCGCGAGATGTTCTTGCAAGGAGCCCGCGAGGCGCAATTCCTGATCCGCGACGATTTCAACGGCGCCGAGCAGGAAGGGCTCGGCACCTACCAGCTCACGCAGAAGGACGGCGAGCGCTGGAGCGCGGCGCGCGGCTATGTCCATCCCTTCATGGCGAGCCGGGGAAACCTCAAGGTCGAGACCGGCGCGCAGGCGGCCAAAATCCTGTTCGAGGGCAAGCGCGCGGTCGGCGTCGAATATGTCCAGGGCAAGGAGAAGAAAGTGATCCGCGCCAGGGGCGAGGTGATCCTTTCTTCCGGCGCGTTCCAGTCGCCGCAGCTCTTGATGCTGTCGGGGGTTGGCGACGCCGCTTCGCTTGGCAAGCACGGCATCGCCTCTAGGCATCATCTGCCGGGCGTCGGACAGAACCTGCAGGATCATCCGGACTTCGTGTTCGGCTTCGCATCGGACGCGCCCTATTTCTCCGGCCTGTCCTGGAGCGGCATCGGCCGCATCTTCAAGGGCATTTTGCAATATCGGCGCGAGCGTCGCGGGCCGATGACCTCCAACGTCGCCGAGTGCGGCGGCTTCCTCAAGACGAAGCCCGAGCTCGCGCTGCCCGATATCCAGCTTCATTTCTGCATGGCGATGGTGGAGGACCACGGCCGCAAGCCGCGCTGGGGCACCGGCTTCTCCTGCCACGTCTGCCTGCTGCGGCCAAAGAGCCGCGGCAGTGTGTGGCTCGAGAGCGCGGATCCGCTCGCGCCGCCCGCGATCGATCCGAACTTCCTCGGCGAAGAGAGCGATCTCGAGACCATGGTCGGCGGCTTCAAGATGACGCGGCGGCTGATGGAAGCGCCGGCGCTTCGCAGGCTGCAGTCGAAGGACATGGTCACGTCAGACGTGAAGACCGACGACGACATCAGGAATATCCTGCGCGCACGCGTCGATACGGTCTATCATCCCGTCGGCACCTGCAGGATGGGCACCGACGTTGCGGCCGTGGTCGATCCGAAGCTGAAGGTGCATGGCCTCGAGGCCTTGCGCGTCGTCGACGCCTCGATCATGCCGACTTTGATCGGCGGCAACACCAACGCGCCGACCATCATGATCGGCGAGAAGGCCGCGGATATGATCAAGGCGGAGATCCGGGTGTAGCCTCGCCGGAGGTGTGCCGACAGCAAGTGATTGTCATGCCCGGGCTTGACCCGGCCATCCATCATTCAAAAGGACTCTTGCGAAGGGGATGGATTGCCGGGTCAAGCCCGGCAATGACAGCGACTTGATAGCGGCTCGCCTGAACCTCAACGCCCCATCGGGTTGTAGCCGCCGGAGCCCATCGGCTGATAGCCGCCGGGGGCGCGCGTGACGGTGGTGGTGTAGGTCGCGCCGCCCGACGAGTTCGAGGTCCGCGTCGTGGTCGCGGTGTAGCCGTTGCCGGTGGTGGTCACCGTGTTGGTCGCGCGGTTGACGGTGGTGGTATAGCCCTGGGCATTGGCCGCGGTGGCGGCGAGCAGCAAGCCCAGACAGACAAAAACTCTCATGGTCATGCCCCGATCGACATTACAATGCGAGGCTGCATAGCAAGCGGGCTTTGAGGAAGGTTTTCGCAAATACTTCAAATGCAATGTGACGGCGCGAAGGCTCTCAGCTCGTCATGCCCGGGCTTGACCCGGCCATCCATCAGCTAAAACGACTCATTGCGAAACCGATGGATTGCCGGGTCAAGCCCGGCAATGACGAAAGAGTATGGGGAGGTTTTCTTTACCCACCTCGAATACACAACACGTCACAAGCCTCGAAAATACGCGCCACGACGAAGCGCACGATTTTAACGATCACAGACCCCTTTCATTGACCAAGTCGGATTGCATCGGAGCAGGCAGGGACGATCGCCATGAACACCTTCGATCTCGCCGTCATGATCGGGTTCGTCGTCGCCGTGTTCAGCGGCTTCTCGACCGGCCTCTTGCGCAGCTTGCTCACGATCATCGCCTATATCGTCGCGATGCCGGTCGCGGTGTGGGCGATGTCCTACGTGCCGCCGCTCGACGAACAATACTCTTCTCCGCTTGGCCACAACACCGGTTTCTTCCTCGGCGCGTTTCTCGTCACCGGCATGGTGCTCGGCAAGCTCATGCGCATGCCGGTGGACGAGGTGATCGGAGACGACCCTTCCATCGCCGACCGGCTCGGAGGTGCCGCGCTCGGCGTGCTCCGCGTCGGCCTGGTCGCGACCTCGCTCGTCGTGGTGTTCGACCGTATCATTCCGGTCGGCCGCGAGCCTGCGTTCCTCGAGGGCTCGCAGCTCAGGCCGCTGTTCTCCGAGATCGGCAAACGAGGCTTCCAGTCGCTGCCGCCCGAGGCGGTCGCGGCCATCGATCGTCTCCGATAGCGGCGCCCCCTGTTATGCATTTTGGTGATGCGCGCAGCCCTTATCAGGGCGGCCCGGGTTGGCTAAAGTCCGCTCCCGCAAAAACCATCCGCGACATCAGGGAGTGACACTGTGGATCTGGGCATCAAGGGCCGCCGCGCCATCGTCTGCGCATCGAGCAAGGGACTGGGACGCGCCTGCGCCATCGCGCTCGCGGGTGAGGGCGTGCATGTCACGCTGACCGCGCGCGGCGCCGAGGCGCTGAAGAAGACCGCCGACGAAATCCGCAAAATGAACCCCGGCGTCACCGTCACCGAGGTCGCGGGCGACATCACCACGCCGGCGGGGCGCGAGGCCGTGCTCAAGGCCTGCCCCGATCCGGACATCCTGGTCAACAATGCCGGCGGCCCACCGCCCGGTGATTTCCGCAACTGGACCCGCGACGACTGGATCAAGGCGATCGACGCCAACATGCTGACGCCGATCGAGCTGATCAAGGCCACTGTCGACGGCATGATGGCGCGCAAGTTCGGCCGCATCGTCAACATCACTTCGGCCGCGGTAAAGGCGCCGATCGAGATCCTGGGGCTTTCCAACGGCGCCCGCGCCGGCCTCACCGGCTTCATCGCCGGTCTGTCGCGCAAGACCGTGATCAACAATGTCACCATCAACGGCCTGTTGCCGGGGCCCTTCGATACCGATCGGCTGCGCTCGACCGGCAAGGCCGAAGCCGAGAAGCGCGGTGTCCCCGTTGACGCGATCATGGCCGAGCGCGCCAAGCTCAATCCGGCTGGACGTTTCGGCACGCCGGAAGAATTCGGCCTGTTCTGCGCCTTCCTGTGCGGCGCCAAGGCCGGTTACATCACCGGCCAGAACATCCTGCTCGACGGCGGCGCCTTCCCCGGCACGCTCTGATCATGAAAGCGGTCTGGTACGAGCGCTGCGGGCCGGCGACGGAGGTGCTCTCCTATGGCGAGCGGCCGGCGCCATTGGCCGGTGCCGGCGAAGTGCGCGTGCGGCTGGAAGCGTCCGGCGTCAATCCGGCCGACGTCGGCCGCCGCGCGGGCAATTATCGCGGGCTGGAATTTCCGCTTGTCATCCCGAACAGCGATGGCGCGGGGATTATCGATCAGGTCGGCGATGCCGTGACGCGACTGAAAGTGGGCCAGCGTGTCTGGCTGTTCAACGGCCAGCGCAATGGCCGCGCGCTCGGCACGGCGGCTGAATATATCGCGCTCGACGAAAAGCTCGTCACACCGCTGCCGGATCAAGTGTCCTTTGCGCAAGGTGCGACGCTGGGCATTCCCGCCATGACCGCGTGGTGCTCTCTCTTCGCCGATGGCCCGATCGCCGGCAAGACGGCGCTCGTCACCGGCGGCGCCGGCGCGGTCGGGCACTATGCCGTGCAGCTTGCGAAATGGGGTGGCGCCAAGGTGATCGCGACCGTGAGCTCTGCGGTGAAAGCCGAGCAGGCGCGGCTCGCCGGCGCCGATCTCGTCGTGAACTACAAGACCGAGGACGTCGTCGCCAAGGCGCTCGCCTTCACCGACAAGCGCGGCGTCGACCATGTGGTCGATGTCGATTTCGGCGGCAATATCGCGACCACGCCAAAGCTGATGGCGATGAACTCCACCATCGCGGTCTATGCCACCGTTGGCAACCGCACGCCCGTCGTGCCGGTGCGCGAGTTGATGGAGAGATGTGTCAATCTGCGTGGCCTCGTGCTGTTCGCGCTGCCCTGGCCGCTGTTGTCGGCAGCACAGGCCGACATCACGAAGTGGCTCGCGACCGGGAAGCGCCTGCACAACATCGCCGGGCAATTTGCGCTGTCTGATACGGCACAGGCACATCTTGCGGTCGAGAAGGGCGACAAGCTCGGCACCGTGATCGTCGATTGCGCGCGATAAGAGGCGCGAGAGGGAAGCGTCATGCAGTGGAAGGTCGGCAAGGTCAAAATCACCCAGGTGGTCGAGCTCGAGACTGTCGGCTCCACGCGCTTCATCCTGCCGCAGGCGGGCCGTGAAGAGATTTTGAAGCTGCCCTGGCTGATCCCGCATTTCGCAACCGACGAGGGCCGGCTGAAAATGTCGATCCATTCGCTGGTCGTGGAGACGCCGAAGCATCGCATCGTGGTCGATACCGGGCTCGGCAACGACAAGGAGGGGCGCGGCGTGCCGACCTGGAACAACCGCAACGAGCCGTTCCTGGAAAAGCTCACGGCCGCCGGCTACCCGCCGGATACGATCGACACGGTGCTATGCACGCATCTGCACGTCGACCATGTCGGCTGGAACACGAAGCTGGTCGGCGGCCGATGGATGCCGACGTTTGCCAACGCGCGCTATCTGTTCGGCAGGACCGAATACGACTATTGGCGCGACCACAGTGTCGAGCCCGCGCATGTCGCCGTGTTCAACGATTCGGTGAAGCCGATCATGGATGCCGGCCGAGCCGAGCTCATCGCAAGCGACGCTAAGCTCACCGACGAGATCGGCATGATCTCGACTCCCGGTCATAGCCCGGGCCATATGAGCATCCACATCAAATCAGACGGCGAGGAAGCCCTGCTGACAGGGGACGTTGCCCACCATCCCTGCCAGATGGCGCACCTCGACTGGTCCTCGACGGTGGATTCCGACCCCCGGCAATCGGTCAAGGCGCGGCGCGAGCTGTTCTCGCGCTTTGCGGACACACAGACCCTGGTGATCGGCGGGCATTACAGCGCCGGCCATATCAGACGCGACGGCGACACCTTCAAATTCGTGACCCTGGGGTGATCATTCCCCGGGCCGCGCCGCACGGTCGTCTGCCATGCAATATGCCATGGGAGTTGAATTTCCCCGTCGCCTGTTCCATGAAGCGTGCCGAAATCCAGACAAAACCCAGGCCTTCCCAAGGGAGTGATGAAACATGAAGCTTGTTCGTTATGGCGAAAAGGGCGCGGAAAAGCCCGGTCTGATCGATAAATCCGGCCAGTTGCGGGACCTTTCGGGGCAGCTCAAGGACCTCGATGGCGAGGGCTATGCCCCGGCGTCCCTGAAAAAGCTTGCTGCGCTCGACGCCGCTTCGCTGCCCGCCGTCTCGGGCAAGCCGCGGTTTGGCGCGCCGGTCACCGGCATCTCGAAGTTCGTCGCCATCGGTCTCAACTATTCCGACCATGCCAAGGAGACGGGATCGGCGATCCCGACCGAGCCGATCTTCTTCATCAAGGCCAACACTTCGCTGTCGGGCCCGAATGATGCCGTCCAGAAGCCCCGCGGCTCCACGAAACTCGACTGGGAGGTCGAGATCGCAGCCATCATCGGGACCAAGGCCAAGTATGTGTCGGAGGCCGATGCGCTCAACCATGTCGCCGGCTATTGCGTTTGCAACGACGTCTCCGAGCGCAACTTCCAGCAGGAGCGCGGCGGCCAGTGGACCAAAGGCAAGTCGCACGACACCTTCGGCCCGCTCGGCCCGTGGCTCGTGACCAGGGACGAAATCGCCGACGTGCAGAAGCTCGGAATGTGGCTCGACGTCAACGGCAAGCGCCGCCAGACCGGCAACACGGCGACCATGATCTTCTCGATGGCGAAGTGCGTCTCTTATGTCTCGCAGTTCATGACGCTCCTGCCCGGCGACATCATCACCACCGGCACGCCGCCCGGCGTGGGGCTTGGCATGAAGCCGCCAACCTTCCTCAATGTCGGCGACGTCGTCACGCTCGGCATCGACGGCCTCGGCGAGCAGCGCCAGGAGATCGTCGCGGCGTGAGTTAAGCCGACATCGATATAACAACTCGTCATGCCCGGGGCTTGACCCGGGCATCCATCACTAAGGGACTCTTACGAAGCGGATGGATGGCCGGGCCTACGCCGCGCCGAAAGGGCTTCGGCCCCGCAGGCGGGTCAAGCCCGGCCATGACGACGGATAAAGTCATCAAGAGGCCCATCATGAAACTCACCTTTTCTCCGGCCTCGCCGTTCGCGCGCAAGGTCCGCATCGCCGCCATCGAGCTCGGGTTGATCGACAAGATCGAACTGGTGCCGGCGACCGTCGCTCCCGGCCAGGCCAACGAGGACTATCAGCGCATCACGCCCTTGAAGAAGCTGCCGGTGCTGATCCTCAGGGACCGCGACGTCATTCTCGATTCCTATGTCATCGTCGAATATCTGAACGAGCTTGCCGGCGGCAATCTGATCCCCGGCTACGGTCCAACGCGCTGGAAGGTGAAGAGCGATCACTCGCTGTTGCAGGGTGTGCTCGATTCCATGCTGCTCTGCCGCTACGAGGGCATGGTGCGGCCCGAAGGTTTACGCTGGAAGGCGTGGTCCGATGACCACTGGAACAGGGTCTGGACCGGCATGGCGCGCTTCGCGGCGCGCGATGACGTGCTGAACGGCCCGCTCACGATCGCGCAGATCGGGCTTGTTTGCGTGCTCGGCTACGCCGATTTCCGCTTTGCCGATTGCGGCTGGCGCAAGGCCTATCCCAGGCTCGACAAGTTCCACCAGACAATGCTGGAGCGGCCATCGGTGAAGATCTCGCTGCCGCCGAGCGCATAAAACAAAAAAAGGAGCGTGCGATGAAACTGAAATTTTCCGTCGGCGACCTCACCATCCACCGCGTCATCGAGCAGGAGACCACCTTCCTGGAGGCGCGTGACATGCTGCCAGACCTGACGCCGGACATGCTCGCCGAAAACCGCGGCTGGATGCAGAAAGCCGGCGCGCTCGACGACAAGGATACGCTGATCCTGTGCTTCCAGTCCTACGTTGTGAAGACGCCGCATCACACCATTCTGATCGATAGCTGCATTGGCAACGACAAGCCGCGGCCTACCCGCCCGAAATGGAACATGAAGACGGACGAGACCTACATGCGGGCGCTCAACGCCGCGGGCTTCTCGCCAAGCGACATCGATTTCGTGATGTGCACGCATCTGCATGTCGATCACGTCGGCTGGAATACGCGGTTGCAGAACGGCCGCTGGGTGCCGACCTTCCCGAAGGCGCGCTACGTCTTTGCGAAGAACGAGTTCGACTACTGGACCGAGCAGAACGCCAAAGCCGAGGTGCCGCCCTTCGCCGACAGCGTGCTGCCGGTGGTCGAGGCGAAGCAGTCGCAGATCGTGGCTCATGACTTCGCGCTCGGCGATCACGGCCGCATCCTGCCGACGCCGGGCCACACGCCCGGCCACGTCGCCTTCACCTTCGGCAAGGCCAGGGATGACGTGGTGTTCTCGGGCGACCTCATGCATACGCCGCTGCAGACGCTTTATCCGGAGCTGTCGCCGCGCTTCGACGTCGATCCGAAGCAGGCCGGGGTGACGCGGCGCAGCTTCCTGGAGCGCTATTGCGACACCGACACGCTGTGCTGCACAGCGCATTTCCCCTCGCCGTCATCAGGCAAGATCAAGCGCAAGGGGAATGGGTTTACGTGCGAGATGGTTTGAGACGCTGTCGCCGCATCGGGGGTCCGTAGGGTGGGCAAAGGCGCGCTTGCGCCGTGCCCACCATTTTCCTGAAGTGCAAGTTGGTGGGCACGCTTCGCTTTGCCCACCCTACAACTTGCGGCAATCACCTCACCTCAATCAAACAAACTCGGCGTGTGATTGACCGCGGCGCCTTCGATCGCGAGCATTTTCAGCTTGGTCGAAACGCCGCCCCGCGCCGAGAAGCCGCCGGGCTTGTTGCCAGCCGCGAGCACGCGATGGCAGGGCACCACGATCGGGCACGGATTGTGCCCGAGCGCCTGGCCGACGTCGCGTGACAGCTCGACGCCGCCGAGCCTTTTTGCGATATCGCCATAGGTCATGGTCTTGCCCGGCGGGATGGTGCGGGCGATGTCATAGACGCCGCGGTTGAACTCCGGCACGCCCTCGAGGTCGAGCGGAATATCGGTGAGGTCGTCGGGCTTGCCCGCGAGCAGATCGACAATGCGGCCGATCGCGGTTTTCACCGCGGCTGTCGGCTCAGCTTCCGCGATATCGCCGCGGCGCTGGCGGATGCGGGCGCGGGTCTTGCCTTCGCTGCCCATCGGCAGTTGCACCCCGTTGATGCCACGCGGGCCCCATTCGATGCCGCAGGCTCCGATCGCGGTGTCGAACAGGCAATAATGCTGGTCGGTCATGGTTGCCTCCAAATTCATAGGCCTCATGCTCGTCTTGATGCGGAATCTAGGCTTGGAAAGTATTGCGATCCACCCGGATTCCGGGAAGATTGCACCCAGTTCCCTCGTCATGGCCGGGCAGGTTTTGACCGAGACCGACACTTGTTGGCCGTGGAGATTTAAAGCCTGCCCGTGTAACCATTCTTGCTATAACTCAAGCACCATCCCGGTCTAACTGCCGGGGTGGGATATAGCGTTTACTGGGAAACTCAAGTTCGGCTAATCGATCAGGGGATCAATTATGCGAAGTGGTGCCGTGAACGCAGTTTTGTGGAGCTGTGTCGACCGCGGCACTCCACATAATCTACAAATCTTCCGGCCGGCTGACGGTCACGTTAAGGTCTCTGATGAGACCGTCGGAAATGGAATAGATCCAGCCGTGGACCGCGAGCTTCTGGCCGCGTGTCCAGGCGTCGAGCACGAAGACATCCGAGGCCACGTTTCTCACCTGCCGAATGACGTTGAACTCGCAAGTCGATCGAGGCGTGCGTGAGGGTTGGCGATATCATCGAGTTCAGAACAGTGCGCCTTGTAGACCTCCCGAATCGGATGCAACCAGTGATCCACCAATCCACGCCGTTGACCGTCTACCGCCGCGCTGACACCTCCGCAACCGTAATGCCCCACCACCATGATGTGCTCCACTTTGAGCACATCGACCGCGAACTGGAGAACGGACAGATAGTTGGCATCCTGGGGTGAGGCGAGGTTCGCGACATTCCGGTGGACGAAAAGCTGTCCTGGATCAAGACCAACGATCGTGTTGGCGGGTACGCGACTATCGGAACAGCCGATCCACAAGTATTTCGGCGCCTGCTGGCGTTCGAGTCGCCGGAAGAAATCTGTATATTCGGAGGTCATCCGCGCCGCCCAGGCGCGGTTGTTTTCCTTTAGTTGGTCCAGCATGAGATGTTCTGCTCCATTGATTAAGGTTGACGCCGCGCGGGCTTCATCACTTTGTTCTCTTTGGACCGCTTCTGCATATGATCGGCGAGACGATCATAGCTCGCAGCAATGGCGCGCATTTGCCGTTTACCGTCTGTGTCATCCAGGAGTTTCGCGATGGAGCGAAGCTCCTCAGCTCGCTCGAGCCAATACTTTGGATCGTTGATGTACGGATGGGTCAAAGTGATCACCCTAAGCCAGTGTACCCTTCAGCCGCGCTTCTACGAGATCCTTCACGGTCCATAAAATATCATGGTTGAAAAGAAGCTGGTAGATTTGAACGGCCGGCGCATTGTCTCGGCTGGCGATTCTCGTCGCAAAGGACCGGCCACGCATTCCGCGGTCTGCCCGTATCCCGCCCGCAAAGTCAGGGTCGTGCCTTCGTCAGTAGCTGCGAGACCGCAATCACCAATTAGGCGACAGTTCGGATGTCTTTAGGGCGACGCGGACTTCGCAACCGTCTCCGAAAAGCTCGGCGCGAGGTGCCTCTATGCGAATTACGAATTTCTCTGAACGGCCAACGAAGCTCGCGTTGTCTGAACAGGCATCTACGCGCGTTTGCGGTTATTCTGAAAAGCGGCGATTTGGTCCCATTCAGGATCAAGAAGCGGATTCGTATGTCATTGAAACAACGAGATTGATACGACAGCTTGCGCTAATTTGTTGGAGAGCATCGCTGACCAAAATCGCTCTTTTTGGAATGAAAGCTCATGCCAGGTCCTAAGACTGCACTTCGCAAGCCGCCGCTACGCGCAAAAATGGGCGGGCATCTCTGCCAGCCCAAGACGCGTAGCCTCAAGAAAGTCAAGTCTCGAGAATGGCCACGATCTCCAGAGTGTGGGGATCCACCACCACGATCTGGTCGCGGACCAGGATGAATTCATATCCGCGCCACTCCGGATAGATGGTCACCACTTCGGCCGGAAGCGGGTGGAGAGACACGCGCTCGCGGGGAACGCGGGTGCCGACCGAGATGGAGAAGTCGACGTTGTTGACAGGTGCGACGTGCTGCTCCCTGATCACCGTCGTGATCTTGGTGCGCTGCTCTGTTGAGAGCTTGGCGCCGGCACCGGCCTGGCCAGTGGTGGTAGTTTGCGACCGCTCGGTTCCGGTTTGGGTCTGCGTCTGGCTCTTCATCTCACCAGTGCGGCCCTGCTCGCGCTGAGCATTCGTATTTTCATCGCGGCCTTCACGCCCCTGGGCCTTTATTTCCTTGCTGCCCTTGGTCTCGTGTTCCGAGCTCATGCCTTTCGACTTCTGACCCGGAGCGGCTTCTTCGCTCCGCGGGTTCTGGCCGACCGTCGACGATTTGTCCTTCTCCGACTGCGTCGACTTCATGTCCTTGGAACCAGGCTGTGACTTCTGCTCCGATTGGGTTGACTTCATGTCCTTGCCCCCAGCCGGGGACTTCTGCTCTGACTGCGTCGACTTCATATCGGACTGAGATTCGTGATGTTGCGCCGCGCCGCCGGCACGTTCGGAAGCCGATCCGCCCGCCGAAGGCGCGCTCTGTTGCATTGCACCTCCGCCCGGCTCATGCGCAGCCCCAGTTCCTTGTGCGTTGGCGAAACCGGTTCCGGCGAACAAGGCCACCGCAGCGACCGAGATCAAGAAACGATTGCTCATCGAATGTCTCCTCACTTGTTTCACTGCCCGCGCGCCAAACAACAATTCTAGGAACTCGCGGTTCCTTCTACGTGCATCTCAATACGTGACGCATCGCTTCAGGTGGCGTGTGTTAAGAGAACGCAATCGGGATGGGGGAGACGCCGTCAACTTCGCCGCGAGACTGCTGAACATCCGGGCCGTATCCCGCGGTTCAGCGATTATTATCGAACCAAGCGGACGGGGCCAAGGAAGCTGTGCGGCAGAGCCAATGGTGAGCTGACCGCCGGCGAGCCACCAAGGGCCATATGGCTGCCGGGCCGCGTCACTGGATAAAATGGGTGGAGAGCGCCTCGGCCAAGCTTGTTCATACTCGGCACAAGAAAAGCCCTGCGCCGATGCGACGGGGCCGAAAGTGTTTCCTCTTTTCGTGGAATGTTAACGCTGGTGGCGTCGTTTGGTTTCTATTAAGTTTCGCGGACGAATGAGTCTCGCCCAAGCACCTGCCGATTGAATTAGACACCGCCAAACGGTCTGATGGTCTTCCTGCGTAGACCAGCGAACCACGTCCACAGCTTGGCGAACCACCGAAGGGTCAGCAGCTGGGGTCGTACGATCACGAACAATCGTTCGATGACGAGTAGACTGACAGCATAGGCGGCAATGATCATGGCGGTGCCGGTGAGCCAATGCCCATCGCCGGCGACGGCCAGCGCGAGCAGCTTTAGAGGCTCAACGAGACACACAGGCACGGCCAGCAGAGCCAAAGATTGGTAAGGTCCTAACCTCCCGATTGAGCGCCACCAGCGGCCCTCTTCTGTGCGGACCAACCTCTTGCTCTTGGAGATCACATCCTCGGAGACCGCATCCTCGTCGCGTTCAGGTGGCTTCGGGCGCGATGATTGCTTCGGCCTGCCCGCTGATCGTGCTTTTTTGCCGTAATCTTGGGCACCTTCCACGTCGTTTTCCTCTGGCAAGATGCTCTCCTTGGTCGCTCAATCGAATAGCCGATCCCGGGCCGCGCGGCTCCTTCCGGGTACTGCAACCCTTCACTGCCTTCTTCACCGCAGCGCTCGAACCTAGTTCCGGCCTTCTCCGCCTCATACAGACTTTGTGTTCCTGAGGACCTTCGCTTTCTCATCGATCCACTAAGCGGCACTCGATTGTTGGTTGGTCGACGACTCGGCACCGGGGCGTGCGGGCGCTTCGTGCTCCACCGCCACCCGCGCCACTTCGATGCAAAGATTGACAGCCTCGACCAACGAGGTCGCGTACAAGTCGGCCCCTTCAGAGGTTTGCAGCTCCTTACCGACTCCATCTTTTTTCAGCCCCCAAAAGCCAACAAGGATCAGGGCTTTCGGCAACTTCCGACGCAGCCGTCGGACGAGATATCGCGCCACCGCCGGTTTGCTCGCGTCAAGGTAGGAGAGGCAGACCATCACGACGCCAGTTACATCGAGGCGAAAGATGTTCACCGTTTCAAGGGCCTCGCGCGGCTCGACCCTGGCACCCATCCCGTGCTTCTCAAGAAGCTGCGCCAACATCGCCGCAGCGGCTTCATCGAGCGGACTTCGTCCGCCAATGCAGAGAACGGGCGTGCCTTCACGCCAGATAGGTGCAAGCTGCTCTTTTTGCACGACCGCAGGCACAACATTCGTTTCCGCGCTTGGTCGGCTTCCGGACGGCGACTCCCCTTCCTTCATTTCGCGCTTTGCAGATGGAATCTCATCATCGTGGTCCGACAGATCGTCGATGACCTCATAAGCCGTGTCCCGAATCAGCACGAGCTTTTCGAGGTCAATAGAGCCGTGGCTCAGGTCGGCCTGCGCCAACGCGAGCCCCCTCATCGCGACCTCATCGTAATAGGCCGAGAGCGATCGCTCCTTGAGGGCCACCTCGGCCTGATCCGCGGCCTCGTGAGGATCTCCCGCCAGCATGCGCTGATAGAAATTCTCCTCCGGCGTCAAAGCGGGTTCATCGCCTAGGATGACTTCCAAGAAAGCCAAATGCTCGACGTGGCGGCCGACCACAACCAGACACACCGTTAGTGGCGTGGAAAGCAGTAGGCCGATGGGGCCCCACAACCACGTCCAGAACGTCGCGGCGACAACAACTGCCACCGGTGAAAGCCCGGTGTTATGGCCGTAGAGCCATGGCTCGACGAGCTGGCCCATCACCGGCTCAACCACCGCGAACAAGGCCACGGTCCAGATCAGCATTGACCAGCCTGGATCGACAGCGATAGCCAAAGCGGCCGGAAAGAGCGCCGCAATGAAGGCGCCAATATAGGGCACGAAGCGCATCAGTGCTGCGAAGATGCCCCAGAGCAATGGGTTTGGAACACCGATGAACAAGAGACCGGTGCCGATGATGACGCCGAAGCTCGCATTGAGGACCAACTGCGCCAGGAAGTAGCGACTCAACCGGTGAGCAGCATCGTCCATGGCCTCCGTCGTTCGTCCCAGGTCGTGCGAGCCGGCCAGCCGGATCAATCGATCCCGCAGGTCTTGCCGATAGAGCAGAATGAAGATCGCAAAGATGACTACAATGCCGGTGGTTGCCAGCGGTCCCAAAATCGGACCGACGACGCTCTGAATGATTTCGATCGGTTTCGGGGAGGGCCGCTGAACCTCGACGCGGACGGGCTTGGTCTCGGATTGCTCACCCGTGTCACTTGGCGCTTTCGGCGCTCCGGTTTCCTTCGGCGTTGTGGGCCTAGATATCTGGTTTCTGAGATTCTCGAATACTCCTGTGATCCGTTGGACTATGCCGCCACTGCCGGCTGCATCGCGCACCGATTCGATCTTCTGGCTGATCGTTATTTGATATCTAGGAATATCCTCGGCGAGCTGCGTAATCTGGCGGGTCATGGTTGTGCCGATGGCAAAGATCACGAGAAGGGCGACCAGGACCGTCACGATGACTGCCCCGAGCCGTGGCACATGCCATCGGCGAAGGAGTTGCACCAGCGGCGCCAGAGCGAAGCTCAGCAAGATCGCGAGAGCAATCGGCACGAATATGTCGCGGCCGAAATAGAGCACCGCTACGATGGCAAGCCCTACGAACACCGCGCCTGCACTTGAGGACGATAAACGCGGCGTGGAAATCTCCGGTCGTCGAGCTTTAAAGTTCAGAGGGGAAGAAACGTCTGTCATGCTCCGTCCCTAGGCTAGCAACGATACAATCAAGGGACCACTTCAGAGGCGGCACGGATTTCGGCCTCTTCAGGCTCGTTATACTCGCTGCGCCGTCCCCAGCGGCATGCGCGACTTACAGTACGAGCGTTCCTGGCAGCCCGCAACACGTCAAGCGGCACCGCCAGGACTACTAGAGAGAGAATTGCTGTTCCTTGCATCACTTAGGCTGCGGGCCGATTGTCGACCAAAAAGGACTGCAAACCTGGTTTCGCCGGTTGTCTCGTTGCCATCGAAACGCAGCTCCCCGCCGAGTTGCTGCGCGAGTGCGCCGATTACTTTCATGCCAAGGCCACGGGTCCTTGCGGGATCGAAGTCCGCAGGCAAGCTCGTTCCTTGATCCGAGACCGATAGTATGTAGCCCTTTGACGTTGCGTCCTCGAGCTTGACGGTGATATTGCCCGCGCCGTGCTTGGCGGCATTTGTCACGAGCTCGTTGACGATCAAGCCGAGGGGGACGATTTGCTCCGTTGGTAATTCGGCGTCGACTGCATCGACCACGATCCGCTCCCGGCCGTTTAGGCCCAACATGTCGGAGAGGTCGCTGCACAGGCGCTCGAGATAGTCTTGGCCGTTCGCTCGGCCGACGGTCTTGTTCCGGTAGATGTTCCGGTGCGCGCGAGCGACGGCCGAAATCCGGGTTGAGGCGAGCGTCAGCTGCTCGGCTACTTCTGAGTTGTCGGTGGCGCGGCTCTGAATATTGAGCAAGCCGGAGACCAATTGGAGGCTGTTCATCACCCGGTGGTCGATTTCCTTCGCCATCAATTCCGCACGTCGAAGGGCCGCCGCCTTCTCGTCTATCACCTGCGACAGGTCGGCAATGGCGCGACGCGCCGCAAGGCGCAGCTCCATCTGATCCATAACCGTAGAAGCAAGGTCGGTGAGATGCGCAATCTGTTCGTTGCTCACCGAGCGCGGTGCCCGATCGATGACACAGAGCGTCCCCAAATTGAATCCATCGTGGGTGCGCAGCGGAATGCCTACATAAAAGCGTAGCCCGAACTCTCCGGCGACCAGCGGATTGGCGAGCGAGCGCACATCCGTCTTGGCGTCGGTCAGTACCCAGGCAGCATTCTGGAGGATCGCGGAAGCACACAGGCCCGGTTCGCGTTCGATCTGGCGCACGTCGAGACCATGATGCGATTTGAACCAGATACGATCGTGATCGACGAGGCTGATGATCGAAATCGGCACTGAGAAGAGCCGAGCCGCGATCGCCGTGATCCGATCGAACGAGCCATCGGGAGGCGTGTCGAGGATGTCATACCGCCGAATTGCCGCAAGCCGTTTAGCCTCCTCCTGCGGACTCAGCTCACGCGGACGCAACTGGTGCACAGGTCGACATGTTGTCACGATTCCTCCCGGTTATTAGAGCCAGCAATCATCATAGCGCCCGGCGCCCCGACAACGCGTGGTAAATCCACAGCACTACGATCGCCCCAATCACGGCAACGAACATGCTCCAAATGTTGAAACCCGTGATGCCGACGGACCCAACAGCGTTGAAGAGAAAACCGCCTACCAGCGCTCCCACGATGCCCAAAACGATATCCATCAATACCCCTGCACCAGTACGGTTCACGATCTGGCTTGCAATGAACCCAGCAATAAGTCCCAGAACAATCCAACCGATGATGGACATAGTCTTCTCCTTCCGATGCTGATGACCTTACAAGAGGAGCGAAGCAGCCTGCGCGGCGGCACGATCGGTTGTGGTTGGGCACTCAGTCATTGGTCCGACTCCCAAACTCTGGAAGGGCACGGCTTGGTCATGCTTTCGTCAGGGTGTCGTCACTTCCTTATTGTCCTTATTGTCTCGCGGACAGCGTCCTTCGCCTTACCAACTCCCCCTCGGACCTTGCCAGCCGCCTTCTCGGTGGCGCCCTCTGCCTCCGTCCGTTTATTCCCGGTTACCCTGCCGATCGCCTCCTTGACGGAGCCTTTCACCTGCCTGGCGCTGCCCCTGATCCGATCCTTATCCATGACTTGCTCCTGACCGCATTCGTGCCGAACGTCGAGAGCCAGCTTCACTTCGCGGCTCCCGATCAAGTTAGAGACGCAAAATAGGTTCCAACAAGATCAGGAAATACCAGGGCGCTTGGTAGTTTCGTCGACGCTTCGAAGAACCGACTCGAACACCGAGAGCTCCATCAGCAGTTGTGCGCAGCCCGGCCGGTTGGCAAAAAAGAACCCGGCCGAAGCCGGGCTCAAGAAAAGCCAATTCTCGCTTGCTTTCATTCTTACCGTTGGCCGCCGTGTCCGGGCTTTGGCTCGTCGCCCTGCTGCTGCCCCGGTTGGCCGGGCTTTTGCTGGCCACCCTGCCCGGGGTGCTGGCCAGGCTGACCGGGATGCTGCTGTCCGCCTTGTCCTGGCTCCTGTCGTGGATTTTGCTCTCCACCACTCTGTCGGGCGCCCTGCTGCTGTCCTTGCTGCTTGTCCTTGTCCTGCTGGGTCATAAATTCCTCCATGAAAAACGTGACGCCCACTGCGATCGATCGTTCGATCTCAATGTGGCCGTGGAGAGCCAAGAGCCGAGCCGAACGGCGCCAAGAGAACGAAGTACCAAGTCACTTGGTACTTTCCGACGTGGTCATCGACCGCGCAATGGCTTCTTGGGTGAGATTGCGTCCATGCCGGTGATACCGCGTTCGCGGGCCCAGATGACGGCCGCGGCCCGCCGCTTGACGCCGATCTTGCGATAGAGCGAGGAGACGTGATTGCGGATCGTATTCCCTGAGAGCTTCAGCGTTGCGCTCATTTCGCTGTCGCTCTGGCCCTGGCAGATCAGACCAAGCACCTCTCGTTCCCGACTTGTCAGATCCCCCAAATCGGCGCTGAGCGAGCGGGGCTGCGAGCTTTGGCGCAAGGCCGCCAGCTTCTCCACGATCGTGCGGCTGAACCACGAGGTGTCGGCCATCACGGCTTCGATCGCGGTAATCAACTCGGTTTCCGATCGCTTGCGTTCGGTGATGTTCTGCATAACGCAGAGCACGCATGATTCGTCGTTGATGGTCACTGTCTCTGCGGACACGAGGCAGTCGACGAGGACGTCATCCTTGGCTCTTACCTGCAAATCCACGTTGGGGACGCTGCCGGTCTCCTTGATCGTTCGCTCAAAGTGATGCTGTGCAGCCTTGTCGACCCACAGGCGGAGGTCGGTCGGACTTCGCCCGACGATTTCCTCGTCGGCATAGTTGGTCATTGCCTTGAACGTTTCATTGACTTCGATGCATTTGAACCCGCTCAAAGCAAAAATCGCCATCGGCACCGGAGACAGACGGAAGGATTTTGCAAACCGCTCCTCGCTTTGACGCAAGGCGCTTTCCGCTTTCACGCGCGGGTCGAGATCGGCGAAGGTGAAGAGAATGCAATTTTCCTCACCGATCTCAATCGGTTCACCCGCGACGATCACCCACTTGGCGCCGCCGTTCGGCAGCGGCAAGCGGGCCTCCATCTGAGGAATGGTGCGGCCCTCCCTCAAGCGCTCGATCCCAAGATCGCGCTTCTCCGCATCGCTCAAAATGTCGATGTGCGCGAACGAAGCGCCGAGGACGTCTTTATGCGCATAGCCGGTCATTTCAAGAAAGCCGGGATTGACGCGAACGTAGCATTGATCAGACACCCGGCAGATGATGGCCGGCGCAGGATTGGCATTGAATGCGCTTTCAAACCGCTCCTCGGCGCGAAAGCGCTCCGTCTCGTCCTTGATGATCAGCACGAGGTAGTCGGGGACCTCTGAATCATCGGTGATCACCAGACTCCGGATCGAATGAACCCAGGATTGCTCGGGGTCGCCGGCGCGTGTCACCTCGACGGTAACGTCGCTGAAGCTTTCGCCGGACACCACGCGCTCGATCGGATATCTGCCGCGCTCAACCGGCCGATTGTTGCGGTAGCGCAACCGAAACCGCTTTCGATACTGGCTGACTGTCGCGCCGAGCTCCTTGATCGCGCGAACGCCGTGCATGACAAGCGCCGCATCGTTGGCCCAGAGAATTTTCTGGTCCGCGCCAACCAGAATGACACCGTCGGTCAGTCCGACGATGATCTGCTGGAGCTGGCGATAGTCGCGGCTTGGTTGCTTCAATGGCTGCTTCGTTCTCGGCCCCCGAGCCGTCTTCTTCTCGGGGCCTTCCAGGTCAGAGTTTCCCGAGAAGGACCAAAATCAGGAGGACGACGATCACCAGCCCCAGACCGCCGCCGCCGAAATACCCCGTTCCGTAAAACGGGCTGCCGCCGATGCCGCCAATGCCCCCAAGCAGAATGACGATCAAAATGATCAAGATGATCGTGCCGAGAGACATCTCACACCCCCTTGAAATTCATCCTATTACGAGATCGCAACGGAACGATACCGCACAGGAGGCAATCCACAATAGGAAAAACAGACCAACTCGATTGGTACTTCCATCTCTTGTTGCTCCCGGCGACGTCGTTAGATTGCCGGCGGGTTCATCACCGCTCCGTCGGAGCGGCACATCAAGGAGTGAGAGATGACAAGGAGTGAGAGATGAAGAGAATTGCCGTAACCGCCACGATGGCCACCGTCCTGAGCACCGCGGCCCTTGCACAATCCGCAACGCCCCCGGAGGCGACTCACGCGCTCACGAGCCTGCCTGCCGATGCGGTGACCGTCACGGATTACTACAAGCAAAATGTCTACGATCCGTCCGAGACCAAAATCGGGGAGGTTGCAGACGTCCTCGTAGACAAGGACGGCCGCGCAGTTGCGGTAATCGTGTCGGCCGGGGGCTTTCTTGGCGCGGGCGAGAAGGATGTCGCCGTGCCGTTCAGTGCGGTGCGCAGAACCCAAAGGGACGGCAAGTGGTACCTCGTCATGAATGCCACAAAGGACGCCCTCAAGGCGGCGCCCGGCTACAAGTACGACAAGTCGAAGACGCAATGGATGCCCGACACCAAATAAGCCAATACGGCATCGCCGCGGCCGCACGTCGCGGCGATGGAACCGGAGCGATTGCCGCGCGTTTATGGGGGCGAGTGCAGCTCCTGCGCCTGGCCGTCGAGCGCTAGTCATGGATTCTCGAGCACAACCTCAGCGATAGGAGTTCACCATGGATTGGAATCGTGTCGAAGGAAACTGGAAGCAGTTCAAAGGCAAGATCAAGGAAAAATGGGGCCAGCTCACGGACGACGATCTGGACCAGATCGCGGGCCGGAGGGACCAATTGGAGGGCAAGCTGCAAGAGCGCTACGGCTTGAGCAAGGATCAAGTCAAGAAGGACATAGACGACTGGTACAGCTCGCAAAAATAGCGGACGCGTGGAGGCGACAGGCCTGGCCGTGAGGAGTCGCCAGGCCCGTCGCGACACGCTCGGGAGCTGTAGGCGTCGAGCGAGCACACGAAACTGGACCATTCCAATCATGTGTTGGAGCAGCGGATGTTTTTTAGGGACTATTCTCGCGTGCCGACGAGCGCCAGAGAGCTCGAACGCCGGTTGCGGTCCCTGGAACGACAGGTGGAGCGGCTGGCCACGCGGGGCTCCAAGGATGCTGGCGAGGCGGCTCATGATGTGCGTGACGCCCTCGCCTCAGCCTTGACCACGATCGCCGAGAAATTCCGCAACCCCGATCTGCTTGGCAACGATGCAGCCAAGATCGGCGATGAAGCCGCGCGGCTTGGCAACGAGGCGATGCGCAGAGTTTCAAAAGAGATCCAATATCGCCCCCTCCTTACACTCGCGGTGGCGGCAGGAATTGGGGTTCTCATCGGGTTAGCCAATCGTCGCCGTTCCTAGTTGCGGCCCGTTTCAGTTAGTGGAGCAACACAGGAGGTCTTTCCATGAATGAAGATCGTATCGCTGGCACGACCCGGAATCTCGCCGGCAAAGCCCAAGAAGGTCTTGGCCGCGTGACCGGGGACCCCAAGAGCCAAGCCGAGGGACTCGTCGAGCAGGCTGCAGGGGCGGCGCAGGACCTTTATGGCCAGGCGAAAGATGCGGCTGCCGATGCCGCCGCCGTCGTGCGTCAAGGCGCGGCGGATACTGATGATTACGTTCGCCAGATCATCGAAAAGAGACCCTACACGACCGCCATCATTGCCCTTTGCATCGGCTGGGTCATCGGTCGCATGGGGCGACAGGACTGAAGCGTTACCTGTCGCGCCGCTTCGGATGCGAGCGCGTGACGCTGCGACAGGATTGCGGCGCATTCCGCAGGCATCACCTTGGCCGAAGGGTGACATGGCGCGCATGCTGCCGGCCAGCGCAGAAAATTGTATTCCAATGCGATAGGAGAACTGAGAATGTCAAAGGCCCCCAAGAAGCTTGAAGATCTTTTTCACAACACCCTAAAAGATGTCTATTTTGCCGAGAAGAAGATTCTTGCTACCCTGCCAAAGATGGCCAAAGCGGTGAACTCCGCTGAACTCAAGAAGGCTTTTGAAAAGCACCATGGCGAGACTGAAGGGCACGTAACCCGCCTGGAGCAGGTATTCGACATTATCGATAAGAAGCCCCAAACCAAGACCTGCGACGCGATCATGGGCATCGTAAAGGAAGGGGAAGAAATCACGGACGAGTACAAGGGCTCGCCGGCTCTCGATGCAGGTCTTTTGGCGGTCGCGCAGGCCGTCGAGCATTACGAAATCTCGCGCTATGGCACCCTCAAAACATGGGCCAAGGAGTTGGGTCATTCCGATGCAGCCAAGCTGCTCGACGCGACCTTGGGCGAAGAGAAAAAAACCGACGCAGCGCTATCGGCGTTGGCGGACACGGTGGTCAACCAGGAAGCCGAATAAGATGCTTTGGGAATGTGAAACGGCAGCGATCCGCAGGGACGAGACGCCCCGCCGGATCTTGGGAGGACAGCCATGACTGATGCGATAGGCGGGCCCGCGCCGGCAGCGGCCGAAGAGTCGAATGTTTCGGCCGTGTCCTGGGGCGCAATCATCGCGGGTGGGTTGGCGGCCGCTGCGGCAACACTCGTGCTTCTGGCATTCGGCGCTGGACTCGGATTCTCAAGCGTTTCGCCCTGGCAAAGTAGCGGGATGTCCGCGACCACGTTCCGCATCGGGACGGGTCTCTATCTTGTCGTCATTGCGATGCTCGCCTCCAGCATCGGAGGCTATCTGGCGGGACGGTTGCGAAGCAGGTGGGTCGGCGCTCATACCCACGAGGTCTATTTTCGGGATACGGCTCACGGCTTCCTGGCATGGGCGTTCGCGACCGTCTTAAGTGCTGGCGTGCTGACGTCCGCAGCGACCCACCTTGTGAGCGGGGCCACCACCGGCCTCGCACAAGGGGCGGGCCAATCGGTTGGCTTGCTCGACCCCTATGTCGACACGCTGTTGCGCGCAAACGCAGGGACAACCCGGAACGCGGCTGACATTGCCGATTCCCGCAGCGAAATCGGCCGCCTTTTCGTCGCAACGTTCCGCAAGGGTGGCGACTTCAATCCCGCTGACCGCACCTATCTCGCGCAGTTGGTGGCAACTCGCACTGGCTTGAGCCAGGCTGACGCGGAAAAGCGCGTTTCCGAGGTCATCACGCAAGCGAAGACAGCGGCCGATAATGCACGCAAGGCCGCGGCCAAGCTTTCGCTTTGGCTAACCGCATCGCTGGTGATTGGCGCCTTCTGTGCCAGCCTCGCCGCAACCGAGGGCGGCGGTCTGCGAGACGGCACCTGGAAATACCGGGTCTCCGATTAGGTTCAATTGGATAGGAAGGGAACATATCATGGGACGTTCTATTCTGCTCTGGCTGCTCGGCGTGCCGATTCCGATCATTATTCTGATCGCCCTCTTGTCGCATTAGGCGGGCGTGATGGCGCAATAGGCGGCCGCGCCGCGCGATAGCAGCCGTTGTGGCGATGGTTTTTGCGAAACACCTGGCCGCGAAATGAAGATGCGCTGGTCGGTCGCGAGTGCGGCCATCATATCTCTCCCCCCTCGAAGGCTAACCCGACAGGTGCTTCGCGGGGACCGACAGCTCAATAGTTAAGCCGTCGGGATGCCAAGCTTTGGAGAGTTCACCGCCGAACTGATCCCGTATGATCCGCCGCGTCAGCAACCCACCGAACCCTTCGTCGTCAGGCTCTCCTTGGAGACGCGGTCCATCCACCTCCCTCCATCTCAGCAACAGCGCATCTGGGTCCAGCGAACAGTCGAGGTGCACCACGCCATCCGGAGACGATAGAGCCCCGTACTTTGCGGCGTTGGTGGCGAGCTCATGCAAGACGAGGGACAAGCTTGTAACGGCGTTGGCTCCGATGGGCAGGTCCGGCCCATTAAGGACGATGCGCTCACGGCCCTTCGACGTCGAATCGACGTAGGGAGCGAAGACCGTGCGGATCAGAGCATGCAAGGTCGTATCCCGGCTGGCTGCCTTGCCGTCCCCCATCAGACCCGGCCTTGTCAGTTCATGGGCACGTGTCAGGGCCATCAACCTCTCGCGAACCGACTCGGCCATATCCTCCGGGGTGCGGGCAGAACGAGCGCTCAGCGACACCAGACCGCCCGTGACCGCGAACAGCTTCTTGATGCGATGACTCATCTCCCGCACCAGCAGGTTCTGCTGCTCCTGAGCGCGTTTGCGCTCGCTGATGTCTCGGCCGATTTTTGATGCTCCGACGATTGTGCCCCGCGCATCTTTTACCGGCGAAACCGACAGCGAGACATCGACGAGACTTCCGTCTTTGCGACGACGGACGGTTTCATAGTGATCGACGTGCTCGCCTCGACGGATGTATCCAAGAATCTTCGGCTCTTCATCTTGATGTTCGAGAGGAACCAGCGTTGTGACGGGCCTGCCGAGAATTTCTTCGGCCGACCAGCCGTAAAGGCACTCCGCTCCTTCGTTCCAACTGACGATCGTGCCGTTGAGATCCACGCTGATGATCGCGTCATCGGAAAATTCGATGATGGCGCTTTGCTGCCGCAACAGCTCTTCCGCCCGCTTGCGGTCAGTAATGTCGACCAGCATGTTAACCGCCCCAACGAGAGCGCCCGATGCGTCATACAAAGGGGTGGGATAGGGCATGAGGGAAATGCGCGTGCCGTCGGGACGCTCTGCAATCGCTTCCACGCCGCGAACCATTCGGTTCTCCTTGAGCGCGGTGGCCATCGGGCATTGGTCATGCGGTAGCGGCGTTCCGTCGGGCCAATACAGCTTCCAGGTCACGCACCATTCATCGCTACCCAGCGTGGGCTCGCGGCCAGCGAGCTCGACCGCGGCCCGGTTGTAGAACGTGATGCGTCCCTCGGCGTCCGTGGTGTAAACGGCCGCCGGCTATGACTCGAGCAACTCACGAAAGTAGCGCTCGCTTTCGCGCAATGCCGCCTGAACATGGTGCTGGGCCGTCACGTCAACCGTGAAGCAGCGCGTATGGACGAATTCGCCGTGTTGGACGCGCGCACTCGAGCTGATTTGAACGTGCTTGATCGCGCCATCTTTCGCGCGAAGTGTGGCCGGGTACTTATCGAGCTTCTCAAGACGCGCTAACCGGCCGAGTATGTCTTCGATCGTATCGCGATCCGCATGGAATTCGGTGATGCTTCGGCCAACATACTCCTCGCGCGCATAGCCGAGCAGGTCGAGTTCAGCCTGGTTGGCTCGAAGGATCATTCCGTCACCCGCAACCCAATGCAGCGCGACGATTCCGTTTTCAAAGAAGTCCTCAAGGTCTTGCTGACTTGTCTGAAGATCATTTTCGACGCGCTTGCGTTCGCTGATATCATGGAAGCAGTTGACCGCGCCTACGATCGTGCCGGCATTGTCCTTTAGCGCTTCGATGTTGAGCAACGTGACGGCCCGCACGCCGTCCGGGCGTTCGATCACGACTTCCTGGTCGCGGGCGGGAATGCCGGTCCGCAGCACGTCGGCCATCGGGCTCTGGGCATGAGGAAGCGGTCCCCCGTCGAGACGATGCAGGCGGAGCGACCCGCAAAACCTGTGCTCGGGATCACCGATCCTGGGCGCCCGGCCCCAGACCTCGGCGGCTCGGCGATTGTAACGCAGGATCAGACCATTCCTATCACATATGTAGATTGCGGCCGGCAATGACTCCCAAAGGCAATCGGGAAGCTCAAGCAGATGTCTGTCAAGAACCTCCAGTCGCGGCTGAAGCGTTTCGATGGTTCGGACGTCTGTCATGGGAACCCCGGTACTCGACCTGTCCGAATTCCCGCGATATGTGACTCGCCTGCGACCATGCGAGAGCAGGTTTGCTCGCGGCACTTCCGCGGTTTGCCTCTGACAATTGGGATCCGCCCGATCGGGCCGAATCGGAGAGGAGACCGAACGCAAAAGGGCGGCAATCAGAGTCCATCATATTGAATTACGATGAATTCGGCGGTAGCCAGATAGGCGAACTGGCTGGCCCGGTGGGCGCTTCAGTTACGGCGTTGCAATCCGCACCGCCTCACGAATTGCTATATCGTGACGTCGCCGTGGATTTGGCTGGTTATCCGATCGGAACCTAGATCGGAGCGTTCTTCGTCCTAGCTCGCCGCCTTCCTTCTGCCCGGCCCAGATCTCGTTAAGCTCGCGCCTTGTTTTTGGGAGCGACGGCTCCAGCGTCCGGCTGCGCATGCTCGAAGTGTTATGGCGAAAAGGGGCCCTGCATATCCGACTGTCGACGGCTCCGGGCTCCATCGGAAGCCCGCTGGCTGCGCCTGCGAGTCACCCGATCTTCGCAAGAAAAGCTGGCTCGTGTCTAAGGGTTCGGAGCAATGGAACAATCCTTGATCGGATCAATTGAAACAATTGATGGAGATGGGTGATGAGCGACGATTCCCAACCGCGACCCTTGGTCTACGAGGGATCGGGCCCAGCGGTAGAGCCGAAATCAACCATCGCGGGTATGTCCGACGCTGTGAAAGACACCGCTCATCGTGTCGGCGACGCGATAGACACCGCTCGAAGGCCTGGGATGCCGCTAAGCATCTTGAGCAACGTCGTCCGCGAAGCGCCGCTCGGCTCGCTGTTGGTGGCGTTTTTGTTGGGTGTGGCCGTCGGCCGCCGTCGATGAATTTGCGGCCAAAACAATCCGTGGGAAATCGGTTGCGGAGAAGTCCGGTGCGACCAATCATAGTGATGATCTCTTTAGCTTTGTGGTGTTTGTCCTGTCCGTCGGTCGAAGCGCAGACAAGTCAAGCGAAGGAGGATTCTCTCAAGGCCACCACGGGCCGCACGCCTCCGGAGCCAAAAGGACAGCTGCAGCCACAGGGTTGGACTGGACCGATCGATACCTCGTCCGGCGGCGCGCCGGCCGAGAGCCCTCAAGGGCAAAGCCCGCCCGGGATGCAAGCTGCTCCCCAAGGCTCGAGCAAGACGGTCGTCAAACCTCAGCAATAATCTTCGGACGGATCGCTAGAAAGCCCATGATATTCGACCGAGAGGCGGTCCCCTCCAACTTAACGGTCGCGGTGTTCGCTTTCTTGCCTTAGTCGAATGGTGTCAACGATACCAGACCAGTGCAAGGCGTGATTTGACCAGGCCGCACCATCGCCAGAGCACTCTGGCGGAACGAATGAGCGAGCGACGAAGTTAACGCTTGTCTGCCGCTGAGATTCCGTGGAGATTTCATTGAAAATTCGAGCTGGCTTCGATATCACCTTTGATTGTTGTCAGGACAATCCAATTGTCCTGATGCTCAGCGTCCATCCGTCCCGTCGAACCGATCTTCTAACCGACCATCGCATCAGCTTCTCGAAGGCGGTCGCGATCCGCAACTATTGCGATGCGTTCGGGAATATCTGCACGCGTCTAGTGGCGCCGCGAGGTCTGCTCGAAATCCGCAGTGATTTCATGATTGCGCACAGCGGTCAGCCCGACGAGGTCGCACCTTTCGCCCAGCAATCGGAGATAGATCAGTTACCCGATGGCGCACTGTCTTATCTGTTGGGAAGTCGCTATTGCGACACGGAAAAGCTCTCCGACCTCGCATGGTCTTTGTTTGGCGCCACCCCAGAAGGCTGGCGACGCGTGCAGGCGATCTGCGATTATGTGCACAATCATATCGAGTTCGGATACCAGCATGCTCGAGGCGATCGCATCGCCTCGGAAGCGCATGCCGAACGCGTCGGTGTGTGCCGGGATTTTGCGCATCTCGCCATCGCATTCTGCCGTTGCATGAACATCCCGGCGCGGTATTGCACAGGGTATCTTGGGGATATCGGCGTACCCACTCCGATGCGCGCGGCCTTTACGGCCGTGCGAGGAGGCCAATGCTAAGTGTGAACGATGCCAGGGAACCAAACGCCGATGCTATGTCTTTTGGATAGATGCGTGTCGCTGAGGGGGAAAGGCGAATGGAAGAACGTCCAATCATTCTCGTTGTGGAAGTTGACGAGACGATCCAGGAGCTCGTCCGTGATGCCCTGGCGGAAGGCGGTGACCAACCGGCAATGGTGGCATCGGCCCATGAGCGGTGACCCTACTCCAAAGTAGGCAGGCGAACTACCGGGCGCTCGTGATCGATATTTACCCGAGCGGCAGTATGAACAGCTGGGAAGCGGCTCGGAAGGCGAGGAAGATTGCCCCGGATTTGCCGGTCGTGTACATGACCGCAGGCGCTGGTAACGAATGGGCTTCGGAAGGTGTCCCGAGCAGTGTCCTTCTGCAGAAGCCATTTGCCTTGGCACAACTGGTGACTGCCGTCTCTCATTTACTCATCACCGGATTCACCCTACCGAGGACACCTTAGAAGCACCGGCGTTGTTCCTCGTGCAGCCTGAGGAGGCTTTCTGTTTGAGAATCGCCAAATGATGGCCGTGCATCTCACGTTATCCACGCCGGACTGAATAAGTTCGCCATCCCGTTTTACTGATCTCTTTCATCCGTCGTCAGGAGGGAATTGATCGTTTCCCGTAGCTTGTCGATTGAGACTGGCTTCTGCAGCACTGGTCTTCTGCGGAACAAGGAGGGAAAATGCTGCAGCCCATCGCCCGTGATGAACAGAAAAGGGCGTTTTCGCCTTTCAATGGAAGAAGCTCTATTCCGATGGGACGGTCGCGAAATGGCTGCAGGAGGTCAGTGATTCTTTATCAGGGGTGCAGGCGTCACCAATGCGAGGCGCGCTTCCGAATATTTCGATCCGAGTCTTTATCTGTCCACAATACAATAGGTGGCACCGTCATGTTGAGCTTGCGGGCCGACCTTTCGATTCGTCTCGCATCGCCAGGACTAGCGATCCGGAGACGGTTTTCCCCGCTTTCTACATCAGCCAACTTCGCGAAAGCGGACGGCGTTTGATCTTGCCAGGAATTGCGCCCAATCTTTCATGATTCTCGAGCTCTTGCCCGCGCTGGTAGGCAAGCTATTTCGACCGAAATTCTGCAAGCATCGCGGGTACCTTGACGGCCATGGCTGGCCCTATCGTTGTTCAACGCTCGGGCGTGTTGGGAGACTCGCTCGTTTCGTTTGGTGATTTGACTCCAACAGCAACCCTGAAATGTTCGCGTTGGCTGGTGGGGATGGCGACGACTATCTTCGAGCGCGTCGGATCGCGAATTCCGTCGTCCCGCTTCCAGCGCCCATCGCATGCTCGAACGACGCTTCATGCACACGGTCGCTCGGCTGACATGCCATTGTCGTGCATCAACGACGAACTGCTGAAACAGTTCGATCTGTCCCCTTGTGTGTCGTTGGGTCTGCGTCGAATGCTTGCTTCCCCTTTGCCGCCCATAGCGCTCGCGCCTGTTCGCCCCGATCGCTTTGGAGCTTGTCGGCCATCCAAAGCAGCGCGCCAAGGATGGTGGCGCGATCATCGCCGGTTAGGTTGACGAGTCCAGCTTTCACGACGAGGCCGCCGAGTTCAATGAGATGCCGCGTGCGCTTGCGGCGCTCGACCTGCCAGGTGCGCATGTTATGTCGGGCCCTTGCGGCCTGACGCCGGTTGCGCCCCGCTCGGTTGCGCCGGAGCGCCGTCCGTGTCGCGGTCAGTTGCCGGTGCATTTCGCCGCGACCGTCGCTGAAAGAACGCGGCCCCGCGCCTGGCCCATGCCTCCCTCTTTCCGCTGTCCTTCGTCTCAGCCAGCATGATCAGCGCGCCCGCCAGTTCATTAGCGCTGGGCGCATCGGCGCCGGTGGCGATCACCAGTTCGCCGAGCTGCTGCACCTTGCGGCTCTTGAGGTCGCGCGCTTTGTC
>NZ_DATGFH010000022.1:0-3800 GCF_035309285.1 Bradyrhizobium sp.
TGCGTAAGCAAATCGGGTGAGGGGCGTTTGTTGCCTCCGCCTTGGCTGAAGAAAAGATGACGGCACCCGATCAAGACGAACATGCCGATATCCGCGATGCGGTAGCCAAACTGTGCGCGCAATTTCCAGGCGAATATTGGCGCAAGCTCGATCGCGAGATGGCCTACCCCAAGGCGTTCGTCGATGCACTGACGCAGGCCGGTTACCTCTCGGTGCTGATCCCCGAGGAATATGGCGGAGCGGGCCTGAAGCTCTCCGCGGCGGCCGCGATCCTCGAAGAGATCCAGCGCGCCGGCTGCAACGGCGGCGGCTGCCACGCCCAGATGTACACCATGGGCACGTTGCTGCGGCATGGCAGCGAAGCGCAAAAGGCCAAATGGCTGCCGAAGGTCGCCAGCGGCGAGTTGCGGCTGCAGGCTTTCGGCGTCACCGAGCCCACCAGCGGCACCGACACCTCGTCGCTGAAGACCTTTGCCAAGCGCGAAGGCAATGACAGCTATATCGTCAACGGCCAGAAGATCTGGACCAGCCGCGCCGAATACTCCGACCTGATGATCCTGTTGGCGCGCACCACGCCGAAGGAGCAGGCCAGCAAGCGCACCGACGGCCTGTCGGTGTTCATCGTGGACATGAAGGCTGCGAAAGGTAACGGGCTTTCGATCAGCCCGATCCGCACCATGATGAACCACTCCACCACCGAGGTCTTCTTCACCGACCTCAAGGTGCCGGCCGAGAACCTGATCGGCGAGGAAGGCAAGGGCTTTCGCTACATCCTCTCCGGCATGAATGCGGAGCGCATTCTGATTGCGTCGGAGTGTATCGGCGACGCCAAATGGTTCATCGCCAAAGCAACCGATTACGCCAAGGAGCGCGCGGTGTTCGGCCGGCCGATCGGCCAGAATCAAGGTATCCAGTTTCCGATCGCGAAGGCCTACGCCGCGATGCGCGCCGCCGAGCTGATGGTGAAGGAAGCGACCCGCAAATACGAGGCGGGGCTCGATTGCGGCGCGGAAGCCAACATGGCCAAGATGCTCGCGGCCGATGCGTCCTGGGACGCGGCCAACGCCTGCATCCAGACCCATGGCGGCTTCGGCTTCGCTGAGGAATACGATGTCGAGCGCAAATTCCGCGAGACGCGGCTCTACCAGGTGGCGCCGATTTCGACCAATCTGGTGCTGTCATTCATCGCCGAGCATGTGCTGGACATGCCCCGCTCCTATTGAGAAACGCGCCTTTCCCGGCAAACCCGAACCGGTTCGCCGATGAAGGACATGCGCAAACAAGAGAAAGATCATGCTGCCGCTTGAGGGAATTACCGTCATTGCCGTGGAACAGGCGGTTGCCGCGCCGTTCTGCTCGTCGCGCCTGGCCGATGCCGGCGCCACCGTTATCAAGATCGAGCGGCCGGAGGGCGATTTCGCCCGCGGCTACGATGCGGCCGCGAAAGGCCAGAGCAGCTATTTCGTCTGGCTCAACCGCGGTAAGCAGTCCGTCGTGGTCGACCTTACGACCAGGGAAGGACGCGCGCATCTCGAGGAGCTGATCGCCGGCGCCGACGTGCTCTTGCAGAACCTGAAACCAGGATCGATGGACAAGCTCGGCTTCTCGCTGGATCGGCTGAAGAAGGATTATCCGGCGCTGATCTGCTGCACCATCACCGGCTACGGCGACGAGGGCCCCTATGCGCATCGCAAGGCCTATGATCTCCTGGTCCAGGCGGATAGCGGCCTTGCCTCGATCACCGGCGGGCCGGAGGGCCCTTCGCGCGTGGGCGTATCCATCGTCGATATCGCCACCGGGGCGACCGCACATGCGTCCATCGTGGAAGCGCTCTTTGCGCGGACACGCACCGGCAAGGGCGCCGACATCCGCATCTCCATGTTCGACGTGATGGCCGATTGGCTTGCGGTGCCGCTGCTCAACTCGGAGGCCGGCAATCCCCCGAAGCGGATGGGCCTCGCCCATCCCTCGATCGCGCCCTACGGCGTATTCCGCTCCAGGGACGGCAAGGACATTCTGATCTCGATCCAGAGCGAGCGCGAATGGAAGAAACTCTGCGCAGAGGTGCTCGGTCAACCAGAGCTTCCGAATGATCCGCGCCTCGCCAACGTGCTCGAGCGTGTACGTAACCGCGCGCTTACGGACAAGATCGTCAGCGACATCTTCGGCTCGCTCAGCCGCGACGAGCTGTTGAAGCGCCTCGATCACGCCGACATCGCTTTTGCCGAGGTCAACACCATGGCCGACCTCACGGTGCATCCGCATCTGCGCCGCATCGAGGTCGACACCCCGAAGGGGGTCGTCACTTATTCCGCGCCGGCGCCAATCTTCGTGGGCGAGCCGCGCAAATATGGCCGCGTGCCTGCGATCGGAGAGCATGAGGAGATGCCGGAGTCGAAGGTGCGGAAGTCGTCATGACCGAGAAGCTCGACCTCGATCATCTGCAGCAGTGGATTGGCCGCTCCCAGGAGGCGTCCGACATCGTCACCGCGCAGCTCGTCAAGGGGCTGCGCGCTACGCTGTTCCAGGAGGTCGGCGAGCCGAAGACAGGTGACGCCGCGCCGTTCACGGTCCACTGGTGCCTGGCGCAACCGGTGTTTCCAATGTCGATGCTGGGGCCCGACGGGCATCCCACCCGCGGCGGCTTCCTGCCGCCGGTGCCGCTGCCGCGCCGAATGTGGGCCGGCGGCGAACTGGAGTTTCTCGATCCGCTTCGTGTCGGCGACGAAGCCAAACGCACCTCACGGATCGCCGACGTCACAGTGAAGAGCGGCTCGACCGGCACGCTCTGCTTTGTCGCGGTCGAGCATGTGGTGACGACACCGCGTGGCGTTGCGATTCGCGAACGCCAGGACATCGTCTATCGCGACATGGATCGTTCCTTGGGCGGCGCGCCGGCTGCGGCAGCGAAGGCTCCGCCTCCGCCGCCGGTCGCGAAACATCGCGAGAGCCATGTGTCGGATCCCGTGCTGCTGTTCCGCTACTCGGCGCTGACCTTCAACGGCCATCGCATCCATTACGACCGCGATTACGTCACCAAGGTCGAGGGCTATCCCGGGTTGATCTTCCACGGGCCGATGCAGGCGGCGTTGCAGATCGAATTCGCCGCAAAACTGCGCGGCCTGGTGCCGAAGAAGTTTTCCTATCGCGGTGTGCAGCCATTGTTCGAGGGCAATTTCTCCGTCAATGCCAACGAGACCGCGGCCGGCCTGGAAACCTGGACCGCCAATTCCGAAGGACAGCCGAGCATGAAAGGCACCGCGACGTGGTGAGCACGATCACCGTCAAGCAGGCGACCTTCGACCTGTTGCGCGCGTTCGGCATCAAAAAAGTCTTCGGCAATCCCGGCTCGACCGAGCTGCCCTTCCTGAGCGACTGGCCCGGCGACATCGACTATGTGCTGGGTTTGCAGGAAGCTTCCGTGATCGGCATGGCCGACGGCTATGCGCAAGCCACCCGCAACGCCGGCTTCGTCAACCTGCATTCGGCGGCCGGCGTCGGACATGCGCTCGGCAACGTCTTCACGGCCTTTCGTAACCAGACCCCGCTCGTGATCACCGCGGGCCAGCAGGCGCGCTCGATCCTGCCCTTGCAGCCTTTCCTGTTTGCCGAGCGCGCATCTGAATTTCCGCGGCCTTATGTGAAGTTTGCGGTCGAGCCGGCAAGGCCTGAGGACGTGCCGGCCGCGATTGCGCGGGCCTATTACACCGCGATGCAGCCGCCTTGCGGCCCGACCTTCGTCTCCGTGCCGATCGACGACTGGACCCATCCGGCGCAGCCGGTAAAGCCACGCCAGGTCA
>NZ_DATGFH010000023.1:0-2443 GCF_035309285.1 Bradyrhizobium sp.
GATTATGCGGTTACCGGTGAGGGGGAGAATTTGGGGCGACTATGCGAGCGGCCGAATCATGTAGAAAATTGCTGACCAGACAAATTGCCTCGCATACCAACCTTCCGCCACAACCGCTGTGATCGACGATACGCTGCTCCCCCTTCGGCGTTCCAGCTGTCCGACGCAAGAAACTCACGCTCGATTTTGAGGGCGGCGACCTGTTCTCGCATGCCAGTTTGCTGCTTCGGAGAGACGCGGAGCGCAAGCGCCGCCAAGGCGATGCCAGATCGGCGCGATCGCAGCCGCATCCAGAGATGTTTGACCATTCGTCACATGATGATTGCACGACCTCTTGGATTAAGCGGCCGACAAGTATACTGGGCGGCCGCACTCGCTTCCGCGCCCGTTTCAAATCGCTCACGTCGCTCCACGTTCGAACGTTTTAGCCTGGATTATGCGTGAGCCGTGAGTTTTGAGTGACGGCAGTGGCGTGAAAGCCGCGATTCACATAGGCAATCGTTGTGCAGACGAACCGCCTCGTGCAACCGCCGCTCCGCCACAGCCGCCATGAACACCGATACGCTGCTTCCCTTCGACCTACCAGCCGTCCGCCGCAAGAAACTCACAGTGGATTTTGAGGGCGGCAATCAATCCTCCGACGCGGGCTTGTTATTGCTGCGGGAGGCTGAGCGCCGGCTCGGCGTGTGCCGGCGGCTCGCCGATGCGATGCCTGATCGCCGCGATCCAGACCGCATCCTCCATGAGATGTTCGAGCTGGTGATGGCGCGCACCTCTGCGATCGCCTGCGGATACGAGGACGCCATCGACCACGACCGGCTGCGCCACGATCCGCTCATGAAGGTCGCGGTCGGCCGCCATCCGCAGAGCGGCGCGCCGCTGGCCTCGCAATCGACCATCTCCCGCCTGGAGAATGCGCCGAGCAAGACCGAGGCGGCACGGCTCGCTGTCGCTCTGCTCGATCAGTTCGGCACGACGGTAAAGCCGGGTAGGATGGAGATCCTCGACATCGACGACACCTTCTGCGCGGCGCATGGCGGCCAGCAACTGGCATTCTGGAACGCGCATTACGGCGAACGCGGCTTTGCATCGATGCACATCTATCACGTGGCGAGTTGCACGCCGGTGGCGGCCATCCTGCGCCCGGCGCGCACGCCCAACGGCACGGAGGTGTGCACCGTCATCAAGCATGTGACCCAGCGCCTGCGCAAGCACTGGCCCAATACCCGGATCGTCTGGCGTGGCGACAGTCATTACGGCCGCGTCGAAGCCATGGAATGGGCCGAGGACAACGATACTGATTATATCTTCGGCCTCCCCGGCAATGCGGTGCTCGATGCAATCGTGGCCAAAACCGCCGACGATCTGCGCTTCCATCATGCCCAAAGCCGTCAGGAGAAGGTGCGCACCTTTGCGAGCTTCACCTACCGGGCCAGCAGCTGGAAACGGCCGCGCAGGGTGGTGGCGCGGCTGGAGTGTTCGCTGCAGCCGGACGACGGAGGAGCCACTTCGACCGGCATGCGCCAGGAGGTGGACATCCGTTATGTCGTCACCTCTCTCAAGGGCTCGGCGCAGCATCTTTACGAAAACGTCTACTGCCGGCGCGGGCAGATGGAAAACCTGATCAAGCTGCACAAGGCGCAGCTGGCGTCGGACCGCATGTCGTGTCACAGCGCGACAGCCAATCAGGTGCGTCTCGCGTTCCACACCGCTGCGTTCTGGCTCATGCATGCCGTGCGTGCCGCCATTCCGCAGACAGACCCGCTCGCGACGGCTGAGTTCGCCACCATCCGCGAGCGCCTAATCAAGATCGGCGCGCGTGTGATCGAGCACCTCGCGCGAATTCGCATCCAACTGCCGACCAGTTGCCCGCAGGGTGCACTGTTCCGCACCATCGCGCTCGGGATCATGCCGTCAGCGCCGTGACTTGCGGGGCATCGTGCCCCGACGAGCCGCCGACGAAGGCAGATCAACCCCAAACGCGTTGCATAGTGAGTGGGTTCGCACCGATCAGCGGTCGGAACGCTAACGCGCGCCCGCGCCAGTGACGGACAAAAACGTCTCGCGTGGCGCATGATCCGGGCTAGCACGCCGCGCAGCAGGGACACGGGTTGGCGAGCAGTTGCGTTGCGGCCGGATCGGTTTCGACTGCCTGGTCGGCGACGGATGGGGGCTAAGCCCAAAAGCTCGCGCGCCCGGGCGATCGTTTCGGCTCGGTTACTGCTGGCGAACAGACCGTAGTGGCGGATGCGGTGGAAGCCCTTGGGCAGGACGTGGATGAGGAAGCGGCGGATGAACTCGCCGACGTCGAGCATCATCGTGGTGTATCGGCGCGGTCCCTCGATCCCGTAGTCCTTGACCTTGAAGGTGACGCGCCGCGCGTTGAGCGCGATCAGACGACGGTTTGAGATGGCGACACGGTGTGTGGCATCGGGGCGTGCAC
>NZ_DATGFH010000024.1:0-4457 GCF_035309285.1 Bradyrhizobium sp.
GTGTCGGCGATCTCACCGTGACCTCGCGCAACGGCGTTGCCGTGCCGCTGCAGCAGATCGCCAAGATGGAATACGCTCACGAGGAACCGATCATGTGGCGGCGCAACCGCGACATGGCGATCACCGTGCGCTCCGACGTCAATGACGGCGTGCAGGCGCCTGATGTCACCAACCAGATCTGGCCGAAGCTGGCCGAGATCCGCAACCATCTCGAGCCGGCCTACCGGATCGAGGCGGGCGGCGCGTTCGAGGAGTCGGCCAAGGGCAATGCCTCGATCTTCGTGCTGTTCCCGGTGATGGTGATCGTGATGCTGACGCTCCTGATGGTGCAGCTCCAGAACTTCTCGCGGCTGTTCCTGGTGTTCCTCACCGCGCCGCTCGGCATCGTCGGCGCTTCGCTGGGGCTCAACGTCGCCAACAAGCCGTTCGGCTTCGTGGCGCTGCTCGGCCTGATCGCGCTTGCCGGCATGATCATGCGCAACACGGTGATCCTGGTCGACCAGATCGAGAGCGACGTGGCGCATGGCCTGACGCGGAAGGAGGCGATCGTGGAAGCGACCGTCCGGCGCGCCCGGCCGGTGGTGCTGACCGCGCTCGCCGCGATCCTCGCCATGATCCCGCTGTCGCGTTCGGCCTTCTGGGGCCCGATGGCGATCACCATCATGGGCGGCCTGTTTGTTGCAACCTTCCTGACCTTGTTGTACCTGCCGGGTCTTTACGCCCTCTGGTTCCGCAAGAGCCTGGAGGAAACCGGCGCGAACGAGCAGCCCGATCTCGCGCCGCAGCATTACGGCCCTGCAAGACCGGTTATTCCGCTTGCGGAAGCCGCTGAATAATTGAACATTGGGTATGCCGATGACACTGACTGCAGAACATGTCGAGCCGGACACGCGAGAACGAATTCTCGTGGTGGCGGAGCGTTTGTTCCGCCAGATCGGCTACCAGAAGACGACGGTCGCCGACATCGCCAAGGAATTGCGGATGTCGCCGGCCAATGTCTATCGCTTCTTCGAGTCGAAGAAGGCGATCCATGAGGGCGTCGCGCGCGGCCTGATGGGCGAAGTCGAAGGCGCGGCGCAGGCGATCGTGAACAGAGAGGGTCCCGCAGCCGCGCGGCTGCGGGAAATGCTCACGACCATCAACCGCATGAACACCGAGCGCTATGTCGGCGACAACAAGCTGCATGAGATGGTCGAGATCGCCATGCAGGAGAGCTGGGAGGTCTGCGCAGCCCACATGCAGCTCATCACCGAGAATGTCGCGGGCGTGATCGCCCAAGGTGTGGCCTCCGGCGAGTTCAAGACGGGCGACGCGCTGACCTCGGCACTCTGTGTCTGCACCGCCATGATGCGCTTCTTCCACCCCCAGATGATCGCGCAATGCGCCGACAAGCCCGGGCCGACCATCGAGCAGCAGATCGATTTCGTGCTGGCGGGGCTTGGTTCAAGGAACCGCGCGGGCTAAATATCACCGTCATTCTGGGGCGCGACAAAGTCGCGAGCCCGGAATCCATAACCCCCAGCGGTGGTTATGGATTCCGGGCCTGCGTGCTTTGCACGCATCCCGGAATGACGACAATGATGGTTGAAGAGGATGAAACCCCCGTGACCGCAAAAGACCTGCATTTCTACGAGCCCAAGAACGGCCATGGCCTGAAGCACGATCCGTTCAATGCCATCGTCGCCCCGCGGCCGATCGGCTGGATTTCGTCGCGGGATCGCAAGGGTAACGTCAACCTCGCGCCCTACAGCTTCTTCAACGCCTTCTGCTACAAGCCGCCGATCATCGGATTTTCCTCGACCTCGTGGAAGGACAGCGTCCAGAACATCCAGGACACCGGCGAGTTCGTCTGGAATCTCGCGACGATGGATCTGGCCAAGCACATGAACGCGACCGCCGCCCATGTCGCGCGCGATGTTAGCGAGTTCGAGCTCGCGGGCCTGACGCCGGTACCGGGCAAGATTGTCGGCGTACCCAGGGTCGCCGAAAGCCCGGTGTCCTTTGAATGCAAGCTCTGCCAGATTCTCCAGCTTCAGGGCGCAGACGGCAAGAAAGCGCAGGCCTGGCTGACGCTGGGCGAGGTCGTCGCCGTCCATATCGACAAGGCCATGATCAGAGACGGCGTCTACGAGACCGGGCTCGCGCGCCCGATCGTGCGCGCGGGCCGCCAGGGCGACTATTTCGAAATTCGGCCCGAGGCCATGTTCGAGATGGCCCGGCCGGATTGATCTCACTCCCTCTCTATCGTCATTCCGGGACGCGCCGTAAGGCGCGGGCCCGGAATCCATTGCTCCGCATACTCTGCTGGACCATGGATTCCGGGTTCGCCCCGTTGCGGCGCCCCGGAATGACGATGGAGTGGGGCGAAGCGAAACAATTGAAAGCCTCTCGCGACGGTTACCCCCGGCGCGGCGCATGTCCGGAGACATCCGCTGAGCGGACATCGGCGGCCATGCCAGAAGCGCGCGAATGACCCTAAGCGGATTCCGGCAGCGCACCAAAATCTTCGCTATTCGATCATGCCGCCGCAACCGCAACACAGAGATTTATTCGACGTTATCGCGCCGTGTGGCTTATCGTTCTTGGTTTCACTGTCTCACCGGATTGGTCACAGCGCCACCGGTCGCGGTGCGCCCGCCGTCGACGACGAATTGTCCGCCGGTGGTATTGGAGGCGAGGTCGGAGCAGAGGAAGAGCACCATGTTGGCAATCTCGTCCACCGTCGTGTAGCGCCCGCTCGGAATCGCGGCCTGATAGCGAGCGCCGACCGCGGCCGGGTCAGCGGGCGAGATCTGTTCCTCCAGCGCATGAATCATGCGCGTGTCGACTGGCCCGGGGCACACGGCGTTCACCCGGATGCCCTGGTGCGCGACTTCGCCCGCCGCCGTCTTGGTGAGCCCGATCACCGCGTGCTTCGACGCCACGTACGCCGACATGCCCGGCGTCGCTACTAGGCCGGCGACCGAGGCGGTGTTGACCACGGCGCCGCCGCCCTGCCGGATCATCTCTGGCAGCACGTGGCGCAGGCCAAGGAATACGCCTTTCACGTTCACGCCGATCACGGCGTCGAACACGGCCTCGTCATATTCCGTGGTTGGTGCTAGCTTTCCCTCGATGCCGGCGTTGTTGAAGAAGCAGTCGATGCGCCCGTATGTCTCGATAGCCGCTTTCACGTAAGCTTTCACGTCGGCGACCTTGGTGACATCGGCCGTCACCGCAACGGCGTCCCCGTTGTTCTGACGGATGATACCGACGGTCGCTTGGGCGCCGTCGCCGTCGCGGTCTACCACCATCACCTTCGCACCTTGCCGCGCGAACGCCACGGACGTCGCGCGGCCGATGCCGTTACCGCCGCCGGTGACCAGTGCAACCTTGCCGGTGAAATCCATTTCGCCCTCCGTCCGATGACCCGCGTAGACTATCACCGGCACGCTCTCCTGTCCGAGCCTTCGCCTCCTTTGAGGCGGCAGGGTTGGCCTGCACAGCCGCTTTTGACCCAACTGCGACATGTGCGCCGCAGGATTGTTGCGATGCAGAGCGCGTGGATATAAAAAAGGACTACGGCGGCAAGATCGTCCGCAACGCCAACGGCGCTGCGCCCCTCCCCAGCATCCGGTACCTAATCGCATGACCAAAGCGCGCGCCGTGCCCATGCCCAGCAACAGCGTGCTTGCGCCGCTTTACGCGGGCGCGGACCTTTTGGACGCCTTTGCAATTCAACTGCCGGCGGGGGCCAGCGATGATCTAGAGGTGCTGGCACGCGCCGCGCTCGAGCGACAGGCGTGGTGGATTCGTGCGCTCACTCGTGTCCGCGATGTGGTGATGGCGACAGTCGCCGTCAAATCGTCGCGCGCCGTTGGTCTTGCCGCAGCGGCGCGTGGGCCGGTTATCGGCTTCTTCCCGGTGCTGTCAAAGAGCGCGACGGAGTTGGTAGTGGGCGCGGATGACTGGCATCTCGACTTTCGCGTCACCATCCAACTTGGCGCCGATGCAGCAGATGGGCGCGAGCTGGTCGCGGGTACCGTGGTGCATTGCCATAACCGACTGGGGCGTATCTATCTTACGACGATAGCACCGTTTCATCGCGTGATTGTGCGGGCCAGTCTAGAACAGGCGGCAAGAGCAATGAAGATTTAAGCATGCTTTGGTGGTCGCGACTGGCGCATCCCGCGAATTTGATGGTGTTTTGGGAGCTTCCGTTCCTCACTAAGAGCAACAAGGACTGGGTCATGGGGCGCGCAATCGCGTCGGTGCTGAATCAATAGCCTGTCGTGCGTTCATCGTCGCGGCGCAGTCCTGCGCTTCCGCAACCAATTGACCCGACGAGGCAGGGCAAGAACTTGTCGTCAGGCCAGTTGAGCCTGCTGTTGAGGGCAAACGGCCTGCGGGGGCATGCTGTAGGTCCATAAAGCGCTCAGAACGCTGTTGGTAGAGTTCCGGAGGGCTGCGAAGGCCCG